>NZ_JACSNH010000010.1:0-41528 GCF_018619045.1 Exiguobacterium sp. s161 | reverse complement strand
TTCATTCGTTTTTGTATTCCGTAGAATACGATTTTTGCCTCATCGTTCAGTTTTCAAAGTTCGTCGTGTCGTTTTCAGCGACTTTAATATCTTAACAAGTTATCAACCCGATTGTCAACAACTTTTTTGATATTTATTTTTGTGTGTCACGACCATTCGCGGCACAAGAAGTAATATACCATGGCTTTTCGAATCGTACAAGCATTTTATTAGAAAAACATTTAAAAACTTTTATTTACCCGTTTTTTGACTCGTTTATCCCTACATTGACTTCAAAAAGAACGCTCCGTTTCTTCTATAGCTTATAGAAGAAACGGAGCTCTACTCATTAATTTTGTTGGTGACGCATCGTTGGGAAGAGTAATACATCACGAATCGATGGCGCATTCGTCAACAACATGACGAGACGATCGATCCCGATGCCAAGACCACCCGTTGGCGGCATACCGTACTCGAGTGCTTCAATGAAGTCTGTATCCATTTCATGTGCTTCGTCGTTTCCTGCTTCTTTTTCGACGAGTTGTGCTTCGAAACGTTCACGTTGATCGATTGGATCGTTCAATTCCGTGAAGGCATTCGCATGTTCACGACGGACGATGAATAATTCAAAGCGATCCGTAAAGCGTGGATCCTCTGGATTTTTCTTCGCAAGTGGCGATACTTCAACAGGATGACCATAGACGAATGTTGGTTGAACGAGTGTCTCTTCTACTTTTTGTTCGAAGAACTCATTCAAGATATGTCCCGTCGTCATGTGCGACTGGACTTCAACACCGTGTTCATGCGCTAGTTCGAGAGCACGTTCGTTTGAAATCTGTTCAAAGAAGTCGACACCTGTCGCTTCTTTAACGAGATCGACCATGTGTGCTCGTTTCCAACCGACAGATAGGTCGATGACGTCTTCTCCGTAAGTGACTTGTGTCGTACCGAGTACTTCTTGTGCGACGTGAGCGATCAGGTTCTCTGTTAAGTTCATGATGTCTTTATAATCCGCATACGCTTCATAGAGTTCGATCATCGTAAACTCTGGGTTATGGCGTGTTGAGATTCCTTCATTACGGAACACACGACCGATTTCGTAGACTTTCTCAAGTCCACCGACGATCAAACGTTTCAAATGGAGCTCGATCGCAATCCGCATGTAAAGCGTCATGTCGAGTGCATTATGATGCGTGATGAACGGACGAGCCGATGCTCCACCCGCAATCGTATGCAACATTGGTGTTTCGACTTCCAAGTATCCGAGGTTATCGAGATATTGACGAATTCCACGAATGACTTTACTCCGCGCGATGAATGTCTCACGTGATTCTTGGTTCGTAATGAGGTCGAGGTAACGCTGACGGTAGCGTTGTTCGATATCTTTTAATCCGTGATATTTATCCGGAAGCGGACGTAACGATTTTGTTAATAACGTAAATGCTGTAACGTGAACAGACAGTTCACCAACATTCGTTTTGAACACATATCCTTGAATTCCAACGATGTCACCTAAGTCACATGTCTTATAAATCTCGTACGCCTCTTCACCGACATCATCTTTACGGACATACAACTGAATTTGACCTTGTACATCCTGAACATTCGTAAAGCCAACCTTCCCTTTACGACGTGTCGTCATGACACGACCCGCGATCGCAACTTCCGGTTTTAGTTCAGCCAACTCTTCTTTTGTATGTTCACCAAATGATGCACGAATGCTCGCAGTATCCGTCGAACGTTCAAAACGTGCGCCGAATGGATCGAGACCTTGTTCACGCATGGCGTTCATCTTACCGAGACGCACCTGCATTTGATCGTTCATTTCCATATCCTGACTCACTGTCTTCACTCCTTTTAATAATGGTTCACGACGATTCTCTCGAATAAAAAGCTGTCGGAATGACCGACAGCCCTTTTAGAAAACCGATACGCTCATCTTCAATGCAACTAGCGTACCACAAAACGACGCTGTCCGACTATACTTTACCTGTTAGGCATATGCTACGTCTTCTTCGAGTGTCTGCAAGTACTGCTGTAACAGTTCGACGAGTCCTGCGTGTGTGTCGATATTGAATAACGCATTGCGAACGCGACCGTTCCCCTTCATTCCTTTCAAATACCAGGCGACATGTGTCCGCATTTCGCGTACGGCGAGTTCTTCTCCCTTTAGCGCGACTAGTCGTGTGGCGTGTAAGAGACAGATATCAATCTTCTCACGCGCCGTCGGTTCTGCCGGAAGCGTTCCTGATTCGAGATACTGGATCGTCTGATACAACATCCACGGGTTCCCGAGAGCTGCCCGTCCGATCATGACACCGTCGACGCCGATCTCATCAATCATCCGTTTTGCATCTTGCGGCGTCTGAACATCTCCATTTCCGATGATTGGGATGTTGACCGCTTTTTTCGCTTCGCCAATGATGTTCCAGTCTGCGACCCCTTCATACTTTTGCGAACGTGTCCGCCCGTGGATGGCAACGGCTTTCGCACCACCCGCTTCTGCCGCTTTGACATTATCGACACAATAGATGTGATGACTGTCCCAGCCGGTCCGCATCTTAACAGTAACGGGTTTATCGATCGCTTGCGTCACCGCATGGACCATCTCATATACCTTATCCGGATCAAGCAACCATTTCGCTCCAGCATCACTTTTCGTGACTTTCGGGACGGGACAGCCCATGTTGATGTCAATGATGTCGGCATTCGTGTTCGCTTCGACATATCGTGCCGCTTGAACGAGTGTCTCTTTTGAACCGCCATAGATTTGAAGACTGAGCGGTTTTTCCCGCTCATCCACGTACAGCATCTGAAGCGTCCGTTCGTTTTCGTACAAGATCCCTTTATCGCTGACCATCTCCGCACAGACGAGTCCTGCACCAAACTCCTTTGCGATTAACCGAAACGCCGGATTACAGACGCCTGCCATCGGTGCCAAGATGACTTGATTCTTCAGTTTGACATCACCAATGTTAAATTCCATTATTGTTCCTCCGCTTCTAAAAGCCCACCTAACCGTCGTACACCGTTTCGTTCTGTCTCTGGTAACTGCTGATACAACTGCTCGACACTTTGCTCAAGACCGGGTATGACGCATGTTGCTGCGAGTTCACGTAATGGTGCGAGGACGAATGCCCGCTCTTGCATCCGCGGATGCGGAACGGTTAATCCTTCGAGGTCAATGCGTTCTTCCTCATATAGCAAAATATCTAAGTCAAGCGTTCGTGGTCCATTTTTGAACAAACGCTCGCGTCCTTCTAGCTGTTCAATTTCCTGCAGTCGCCCAAGTAAGACAGATGCCTCATCCGTCGTTTGAATCGCGACGACCATATTATAGAATAAATCCTGCTCGAGATACCCGACAGGTACCGTCTCATAAATGGAAGAGGTCTTTACGTCATGAACGGACGGTAATGCTCTCAGGCGAGCAATCGCTGCTCTTAAGTGAGCCGCTTTATCGCCGATGTTCGAGCCGAGTGCAATGTAAGCTTCCTTCATGCATAGTCCTCCCGAAGGCGATTGATCTCGACCGCCACATGTTCATAATGACCGGCAATCGGCGGATCCGGTTTGATGACCTTGATCGACGCTTCTTGAATTCGTTCGTCTAACGCAAATACTGCTTTTGCAATACGGTCCGCCAAGGCTTCGACGAGTTGGAGCGGTTCTCCTTCGACGACACGTTTCGCCGCTTCATACAATTCGGCGTAATTGACACTTTTCGTCAAATCATCCGTCCGACCGGCTTCTGCCAATGCAAGTCCGATCGATAAGTCGACATTGAAGCGTTGACCGAGTTTCGTCTCTTCTGCGAATACACCGTGGTACCCATAAAAACGCATTCCTGTTACATGAATTCGATCCACCGTTATTCCCCCTTCGTCGCAGCCAACATGATGTCCATCATCTGCGCTGCCCGTTTGACTTCTTTGACGTCATGCACACGCATCCAGTCACATCCTTGTTGAATTCCGTAACACACCGTCGCAATCGTTCCTTCGAGTCGTTCTTCTGTCGGTAATCCGAGCGCAAGTCCGATCATCGATTTACGGGACGTTCCGAGTAAAACCGGATACCCGAAGTCCGTTACGATCGATAGATGACGCATCAGGTACAAGTTCTCTTCATGCGTCTTCATGAATCCAATCCCAGGGTCGAGCCAAATATGCTCTTCCGCTACGCCTGCCTGTTTTGCTAACCGAATCGATTCCTCAAGGTCAGCCCGGACTTCTGCCAGCATATCTGTCCCATGCGCCGTCTCCCGGTTATGCATCAAAATGATGGGTACTTTATACTGCGCAGCAACGTTGACCATCGAACGGTCGCCCCACTTCGAGCCCCAAACATCGTTGATGATATCTGCTCCTGCTTCAATAGCAGCCTCTGCGACGACCGGTTTGTACGTATCGATCGACACGAGGACGTTCAGCTCTCGTTTGATGCGCTTGATGATCGGTAAAACACGGGTGAGTTCTTCTTCGACTGATACGAATGCTGCACCCGGTCGTGTCGATTCTCCACCGACATCGATCGCATCTGCTCCATCCGCGACGAGCTGACGCGCTTGCCGCATCGCTTGCTCGACATTGACATATTGTCCACCGTCCGAAAAGGAGTCCGGTGTCACGTTCAAGATACCCATGATGTAGGTCATCGTTGTTCTCTCCTTGTCGTCACCTGTTCGACGGATTGATCGAACAGCGTCATGATTTGTGCATATCCTGTTCCGTTGATTCCAGGGAAAGGGCGTCCGTCAAGTGACGAAATGGCGACCGCTTCCTGAACGGAATTCGTATAGATGATCTCATCTGCTTCTTCAAGTTGCGGTAAATACGCCAGGCGTTCTTCGACCGGTACATGTTGCATGAGGAACTGACGGGTAATCCCGTTCAGTGCACCGGTTTCAAGCGGTGACGTATACCATGTACTTCCGTAACGCCAAAAGATGTTTGACGTAATGCCCTCACAGACATGACCTTCCTTCGTCAAAAACAACCCTTCTGCTTCCGGATTGAACAATTGGCGTTTCGCCACTAGATTGTTCATGTAATGATGTGACTTCAAGCGGTAAGTCGTCTCCGGTGTACTGCGCGGTAAACGAATCGTCTCGAGTGCACGTTCCGCCCGTTTTCGCGGAGCGATTGGTTTCGCATAGATCAACACGGTCGGCGTGTCGTAAGGATCGATTGATAAACCGATCTCACGTGGACCGGCAGAGACGTTCAACCGAATGTATAAATCGTTCGCCCCATATGCTGCATATAAATCTTGGATCGCTTGCCGTAAGGCTTCCCGATCATATGCTAGCTGGATTCCGAGTGCGACACAACTCATCCGTAAGCGTTCAATATGATCATCGAACAAAAACGGATGTCCGTTATAGGTCCGAAACGTCTCGAATACACCCATCCCGTAGACGAATCCGTGATCGAGCGGGGAGATGCGTACTTCTTCTTCTCGTTTAATGGTTCCGTCATGCCAGAGATACATAATGCGTCAACTCCAAGAAATTTTTTAACATCTGCTTCCCGTCTCGCGTCAAAATCGCTTCCGGATGGAACTGGACACCGAGAATCGGCAACGTCCGGTGACGGAGTGCCATGATCTCTCCACCGGCTTCCGCCGTCACTTCGAGCACTTCCGGGAATGTCTCGCGTTCAACGACGAGCGAGTGATAACGTGTCACCGGCGTCGCTTGTGGGATTCGTTCAAAGATGCCTTGTCCGTCATGCGTCAGTGGCGAGACTTTTCCGTGCATCAATTCCTTCGCGCGGACGACTTTACCACCGAATACTTGTCCAATCGCTTGATGACCTAAGCAGACCCCTAGTATCGGCACCTTCCCAGCAAAATAAGCAATCGCTTCTAGACTGATCCCCGCTTCATTCGGTGTACAGGGGCCCGGTGAGATGACCAGATGATCCGGTTGCAACGCTTCGATTTCCGCAAGCGTGATCGCGTCGTTGCGAAATACCCGGATGTCTTGCCCAAGTTCGCCGAAATACTGGACTAAGTTGTACGTAAAGGAATCATAGTTATCAATCAATACAATCATTGCGTTCCCTCCGCTGTTTCTTTTGTCACCCATAACGCTTTGGCTTTACTGAGTGACTCTTCGTATTCACGTGCTGCGTCCGAATCTGTGACGACTCCAGCACCTGCTTGGACATATGCCATCCCGTCTTTTGCGACGAGTGTCCGGATCAAGATGTTGAAAATGACATCATCCGCCCAACTGATGAAGCCAAGCGACCCAGTATAGATACCGCGCCGGACCGGTTCCAGTTCTTCAATGATTTCCATCGTCCGGATTTTTGGTGCGCCAGTGATCGTACCACCTGGGAACATCGCAGCGAGCACCTGACTCCCAGAGTGTTCCGGAGTTACTTCCCCTCTGACGTTTGAGACGATGTGTTGTACGTGCGAGTATTTCTCGATCACCATCAGCTCATCGACATGAACCGTACCATAACGACTGACGCGTCCTAAATCATTCCGCTCTAAATCAACAAGCATCACATGCTCTGCCCGTTCTTTTTCATTATCGAGTAAGGTTTTCGCAAGTCGTAAATCCTCCGCTTCATCCTTCCCGCGCGGCCGTGTTCCGGCAATCGGACGTGTCGCTAACGCATCACCGATTTTTTCGACGAGCAACTCGGGTGAGGCGGACACGAGTGTTAAATCTTCATCCGCAAAGTAACCCATGTATGGAGAAGGATTGACTTGTCGTAATACATCATACAAATGTTCCGCTGTCGTCCCAAGCAGTTCCTGTTGACGGACGGACAAATTAACTTGGAAAACGTCACCGTCCTCAATATAGGATTTAATCCGGTGTGCCGCTGTCATGAACGCCTCCTGTCCGAAGGCTCGTTCCCGCTCACCGGATGAACCGGTCGCTGTAAACTGAGGTGCGGTCGTCTCGATGCACCAGCGCGCGACTTCTTCTTCAAGGATCCGCTCCGCTTCCTCTGCCGTGTCTCGCGTCACGGCAATGAACAACTGCTTCGTCTCCTCATCAAACACGGCGACTTCATCGTACCAGTAAAATGACAGATCGGGTGTTTGCAAATCATCCATCGCTCGCTCCGGTAACTTTTCTAAATAACGGACGGCATCATAACTGACGTAACCGGCAAATCCACCAAAGAACGGTGGCATTCCATCCGGTCGGATCGATTCACGTTCGACGCGGAGCTGTTCGAGTACATCAAATGGATTCGCCGTCGACGTCTCGACTTTTCCCTCTGTCTCGATCGTCGTCATTCCGTCCTTTGTCCGGACGTATCCGACAGGACGAGTCGCCGCCATCGTATACCGGCCGATTCGACCGCTTTCGAGCCAGACGTGTCCCGTTGTGCCATTCGTCTGTTCAACATATCGATTGTAGAATTGTTCTTTCGTCCATGGTACTGCTTTGTATTTCGTCTGTCGCATACGCGTCCCCCACTTCACACTATTCTGCTCTCATTATACGCAAAAAAGTACACGGAAGCCGAATGACTTCCGTGTACGTCCAGTTGATTACTTCGATTGGTCTGCTTCTTCCTCGATTTGATACAGCGGTGTACTTAAGTACCGCTCCCCATTCGAAGGAATGATTGCGAGAACGTTTTTCCCTTTGCCGAGACGTTTCGCTGTCTTGAGCGCCGCTGCAATCGCAGCACCTGACGAGATACCACCTAAGACACCATTCGTCTTCGCTGCTCGGCGTGCGTGATCGAATGCTTCTTCCGTCGTGATTTGCTCAACACCATCATAAATCTCTGTATCGAGAATCGACGGCACGAACCCAGCACCGATTCCTTGCAGTTTGTGTGGTCCCGGTTTACCACCTGATAAGACCGGTGAATCCGTTGGTTCGACGGCAATGATTTCAATACCTTGGAAAGCATCGCGTAACACTTTACCAGCACCGGTGATCGTTCCGCCCGTTCCAATTCCCGCGATGAACGCATCGAGTTGCATGCCTTCGAACGCTTCGACGATTTCAGGACCTGTCGTTTTTTCATGGACGACTGGATTAGCACCGTTATTGAATTGTTGCGGCATGAAGTAACCGTGTTCTTCCGCTTCCGCTGTCGCGCGAGCGATCGCACCCTTCATCCCTTCAGGACCCGGAGTCAGAATCAATTCCGCACCATAGGCGCGAAGCAACGTCCGGCGCTCCATGCTCATCGTTTCCGGCATGACGAGGATGGCACGGTATCCTTTCGCCGAAGCGACCATCGCGAGTCCGATCCCTGTGTTTCCACTCGTCGGCTCGATGATTGTGTCTCCTTCTTTGAGTTGACCCGCTTCTTCTGCGGCCTCAATCATAGATAGCGCGATCCGGTCTTTTACGCTTGATCCAGGGTTCATGTACTCCAATTTTAGATACACATCTGCATCCTCAGGACCCGTTAGATGATGTAACTTGACGATCGGGGTGCGACCGACTAAATCTAATACTGAATTCGCAATACGCATGACCATTCCTCCTCATTAGTGAACCGCTTGAATTCCAAGTAATCCGATAAACTAATTATCAGCGGACTGGATGAAATCTGTCAATCAAAGCGTTTGACTTCCGGCTTTTTTCCATCCTTCGTCTGGCGTTCGACCGCTTCTTGAATCAAACGATCAATCGTCTGTTTTTCCTGTTCCGTTCGCATCGTCTGATAGACCATCGCGCGCGTGATTTTCTCATCACCGACTTCGGCGACGACATCCTCGAGCGGACCACCGATGCTGTCTTGAACGATTTTAGGAGAATCGACCTTTGGGAGCTCACCCATGAAGGCGTAAGCACCGGTCATGAAATTCGTCAACATTAAGATGAAGATCAACATCCACAAGTACTTAGGTTGTACATTCCCCATATTCGATCCCTCTTATGCTCTTTCGAGTGATTTTTCGCGAAGTTCCTCTAATTCTGGAACATCATAGTGATAATGCTCTGAACAGAAGTGACAAACAGCTTCCGCACCACCATCTTCATCAATCATCGCTTGAATCTCATCTGGTCCAAGGGCAATGATCGCTGTCGCTAATTTGTCACGGTCACACGTACATTCGAATGATACTGGAATCGTATCAAGATGTTCGTAGTCACCGAGAACGAGTTCTAACATTTCTTCTGGTGTTTTTTCCTCACCGACGAGAATCGAGATCGGTTTAAGGGCTCCAACACGTTTTTCGAGTGCTGCAATCGTCTCTTCCGATGCACCTGGCATCAATTGAACGATCAAGCCACCTGCTGCGATGACTGATTCGTCTTCTGGATAAACGAGAACGCCAGCCCCAACGACCGATGGGCTTTGTTCCGATACAGCGAAGTAATACGTGAAGTCTTCGCTGATCTCACCTGTTTGAATCGGCGATTGACCACCGACGAAGTCACGCAACCCGAGGTCTTTGATGACAGAGATGTTTCCGCGACCGACCGCTTCACCGACTTTTAGTTTCGTCAGACCATCTGCATTGACATACGTATCCATCTCGACGCGGGGACGACTCACATATCCACGTACGACACCTTTTGCATCGGCATCGACGATGATTTTCCCAATCGGTCCATCGCCTTCGACTTTTAATGTGACACGTGTATCGCCTTTTTGCATCGTACCCATCATTGCACCGATCGTCAGTGTCCGACCGAGCGCTGCTGTGACGACAGGTGTCGTCTGGTGGCGAAGTTGTGCTTCATAGACCGTCTTCGTCGAACGGATTGCAAACGCACGGACTTCTCCATTGAAGCCTAACGCCCGTACTAAATAGTCATCTTTTAATTGTGCTAATAATTCTTCACGTTTCATCTTGATTCCCTCACTTATTTCGTTCGTAGATAATCCGTAATCCATCTAACGTCAAGAATGGATCGACGATCTCAATCATCGTGGATTCCTCGCTGATTAATCGGGCTAAGCCGCCGGTCGCAATGACCTTCGCTTCTCCCATTTCTTCTTTCATCCGGTGAACGAGTCCGTCCACCTGTGCCACATATCCGAAATAGGTCCCCGACTGCATCGCATGGATCGTATTCCGTCCGATGGCTGACTGCGGTTTCGCGATTTCGATTCGTGGCAATTTTGCTGCCTTATTATAGAGTGCCTCGGTTGCAACCATCACACCGGGTGAGATGATGCCGCCGTAATACCGTTTTTGTGCATCGATGTAACAATACGTCGTCGCTGTTCCGAAATCGACGATGATCATCGGTCCCTCGTATTTCGCCGTCGCCGCTACTGCGTTGACGATTCGATCGGCTCCCACTTCCCGTGGATTATCGACTTTTAAATCCAGTCCTGTCTTAATTCCTGGTCCAATCAAGAACGGACGGCGTTTAAAGTAACGCACACACATATTTTCTAGCGGAAACACGACGGGGGGTACGACAGATGATAACACGATTCCCTCGATTTCTTCCACGTTTAGCTCTGCGTCACGGAACAACGCTTTGACGAGCATACCGTATTCGTCCGTCGTCCGTGTTCGGTCTGTCGCAATCCGCCAATGCTCAATCAACTCTTGTCCTTGATAGACACCTAAGACGATATTCGTATTTCCGACATCGATGACTAAAATCATTTGCTTATTTCCCCGCTTCTTCTCAATTTTCATGCTTCGATTGTATTCCGTTGTTTTACGATCGGAACTATATACGTTGTGATTATACCATGCTCGTATAGTCACACCTACCGATGTGTATTCGCTAGGTCTGCCACAAAAAAGAACGGATTCGATATCAATCGAATCCGTTCCATCCGTTTACACTTGATCATCGCGACGCGGCGTATCTGGTGTATCCGTATCTACATTTTTCCCTTCGTCAACGACTGAACCCATTTGCGTTGGAGACTCTGTCGGTTGATCAACAGTTGCATCTGTCGATTCCGGTGCTTTCTCTTCTGCTTTTGGAGTCGTTGCTTCTGGTTCATGTTTTTTGTATTCGCCCGTCTCTAGGAGATGGTGAATTTGTTTTTGATCGAGTGTTTCGACTTCAAGCAATGTCGTTGCAATCAAGTCGAGCTGATCGCGCTTCTCAGTCAGGATATCTTTCGCTTTTTGGTAACAGCGGTTGATGATCGCTTGGATTTCCGTATCGATCTCGTGTGCGATTGCATCCGAGTAGTTCTGTTCGTTTTGGAAATCACGGCCGAGGAAGACGTTACCGCTTTGACCTGATCCGAATTGAAGCGGTCCGAGTTTTTCACTCATCCCGAACTCCATGACCATTTTCCGTGCAAGACCTGTCGCACGCTGGAAGTCATTGCTTGCCCCAGTCGAGACTTCTCCGAAGACGATGTCCTCTGCGACGCGACCACCGAGCAATCCAGTAATCTTATCTTCGAGTTCCGGCTTCGTCATGAAGTAACGATCTTCTTTTGGCAACATGACGACATATCCGCCCGCGTTTCCGCGAGGAACGATCGTTACCTTGTGTACTTCATCCGCATCGTCGAGCGTGACACCGATGATCGTATGTCCAGCTTCGTGCCATGCGACGATCTTTTTCTCTTTCGGCGAGATGATCCGGCTCTTCTTCGCTGGTCCAGCGATGACGCGGTCAATCGCTTCTTCGAGGTCAACGATCGAGACTTTATCACGGTCTGCCCGAGCGGCAACAAGTGCTGCTTCGTTTAGAAGGTTTTCAAGATCCGCACCTGAGAATCCAGGTGTTCGTTGTGCGATCGCTTTTAAATCAACCGTTGAATCGAGCGGTTTGTTCCGTGCGTGAACTTTCAAGACTGCTTCACGACCGATGACATCTGGACGGTCAACCGTGATTTGACGGTCAAAACGACCTGGACGGAGTAAGGCTGGGTCAAGAATATCAGCACGGTTCGTTGCTGCGATCATGATGATGCCTTCGTTTTCACTGAATCCATCCATCTCGACGAGAAGTTGGTTCAATGTCTGCTCACGCTCATCGTGTCCACCACCGAGACCTGCGCCCCGTTGACGACCGACAGCATCGATTTCATCGATGAAGATGATACATGGTGCATTTTTCTTCGCGTTTTCGAACAAGTCACGGACACGTGATGCCCCGACACCGACGAACATCTCAACGAAGTCAGAACCTGAAATCGAGAAGAATGGTACGCCAGCTTCACCAGCTGCGGCACGCGCGAGCAACGTCTTACCTGTACCTGGAGGACCTACGAGGAGGACCCCTTTCGGAATACGGGCACCGAGTTTCGCGAATTTACGCGGATCTTTCAAGAATTCAACGACTTCGACGAGTTCTTGTTTCTCTTCGTCTGCGCCGGCTACATCATCAAACGTAATCTTTTTCTTCTCTGTGTCATAGAGGCGTGCCTTCGATTTCCCGAAGTTCATGACGCGACCGCCACCACCGCCACCTTGTGCTTGATTAATCAAGAAGAAGAAGAGGATGAAGATGATGATGAATGGAACGATCGTCGTCAGTAACGCGATCCAACCACCATTCGTTTCTGCTGCCTTAAAGTCCAATTTGACTCCTTGGCTTTTCAATTGCGTATAAAGATCCGTTAGTTCCGTATCAACAGCCGGTACGACCGTCTCATACGTTGAATCTTTTTCACGCAAATCTCCTGTCACATTATACGTCTGCCCTTCATATTGGAAGGTAGCCGTCTTGATTTCACCTTTTTCAACAGACTCGACAAACTGTGTGTAATTGATTTCTTTGCTTTTGTTCACTGGACTCTGCAAGTATTGCAGAAACAAGATCAAAGCTAGAAAAATGACCCCAAACACGAGGGTATTCTTCACTGCTCGGTTCATCTTATGCCTCCTCTCCGCATCCATCTCGTTTTTCTAGTGGATGAATACGAATCCTGGCGCGACAGGGCGCGCTTTGTAATTGGTTTCATCTTATCATGGGACAGACGAGATTAAAAATAATTAGCCACCGTAGACTGCAGGTTTCAAGACACCTACGTATGGAAGGTTACGATACTTCTCTTCGTAATCCAGACCATAACCGACAACGAATTCGTGTGGAATGACGAAGCCGCTGTAATCTGCGTGCAAGTCATTCTTCCGTCCTGTTGGTTTGTCGAGCAACGTCACGATCTTAACGGACTTCGCTTTCCGGTACTTGAAGAGATCGACAAGGTAACCAAGCGTCAATCCGCTGTCGATGATATCTTCGACAATCAAGATGTCGCGTCCTTCTACCGATGTGTTCAAATCTTTTTCAATCTTGACTTCACCTGTTGATGTTGTCCCACCGTGATACGTTGAAACGTCCATGAAGTCCATTTCAAGATGCATATCCATCTTTTTCACAAGATCAGACATGAACGGCATTGCGCCTTTTAAGACGCACACAAGCAACGGAAAACGATCGTGATAATCCGCTGTCAATTCGCCGGCGAGTTCGCCCACTTTATTTTGGATCTCTTCTTCTGAAATCAGTACTTTTTCCATATCGTTCATCAAGGTCATGCTAGGTATTCCTCCTCCATAATAAACACTACATTACCATTCTATCATTAAATAAGATTTTGCGAGGAGTTCAAATGACCCGAATATTGCAATTCGATGTCCAATGACGGCTAAAATCACTCCATTTGCATCGACGACGACCGGAACCTGTTCCCGAAGATAACGCGGAACCTTAGCATCAATCAGAATTCGACTGACTTTTTTCGAACCCACAGCAAGCTGAATCCGATCTCCTGGACGTGGCGGACGTACCGTCAATGGGAACGCAATCGCGTCCAGCGGGATACCTTGATTTCCGATTAAGAAGCGAACCATTTGTTCACCATAATGATACGTTCCCAAATTCTCCCCTACTTGAAACGATAAATCGTCATTCATTGACCGTATCACACGATCCTGCATCAAAAAGCCATATGCACGTCGCATCCTCCAGTTTCCATAATACACTTCGTCTGAGCCCTTATCCACCCGAAGCCATGTAACAAAGTGACGAATCACATCCGAAGAAAACATTTCTCCCGTTAATGCCGGCAAAACAAGCCGCTGTAAATCCGTCGGTAATTCTAAAATACGTGCGACCGGAATTCCGTTCGCTTCCTTACACCGTTCGAGATAGGTCGCGACGAATGCCGCCTGTTCACGGATGATTTGCTGTCGCGCATGTGCTGCCGCTGCCGTTGCCTGTTCAAACTCAGGACGCATGTCTCGGAGTGATGGAACAATCGTATGCCGGATTTGATTACGCAAATAAGTAGTTTCTGCATTTGACGCATCTTCTCGCCATGGAACTTCATGTTGCAACGCATACTCGCGTAATGTTTGCTTCGATTCATGTAGCAACGGTCGATGCAACCAACCGTTACCAAACGGACGAACGACGGGAATACCATCAACCTGCGCTTCTCCACGAATGAGCTGAATGAGTAGCGTCTCAATTTGATCGTCTTGATGATGGGCGAGAATCAGACGCGAGCGCCCGGTCTCTTCCATGATTCGTTCAAAAAACGCATATCTCTCTTCGCGACAAGCTGCTTGAGAGCTCGTACGTCCTGTCCATTCTAAACGCGTCATGAAAAAAGATATCTTTCGGGCCGTTGCCCACTCCTTAATAAAGCACGCTTCTTCGTCGGACGCCTCTCGTAATCCATGATGCACATGCGCAATCGCGATATCGTAGCCCTCTTTGTACAACCGATCGACGAGTACCATCGAATCACAACCTCCCGAAACACCTACTAAAAGTGGTTCGAACGGCACACCTTCCATAACGATTTCCCCCTTTCCGTTAAAACCTAAAAAAAGCTATCTCTATATAATAGAGATAGCTTTTGAGAATGACCCGTACGGGATTCGAACCCGTGTTACCGCCGTGAAAGGGCGGTGTCTTAACCGCTTGACCAACGGGCCAAAAAAATATGGTAGCGGCGGAGGGAGTCGAACCCACGACCTCACGGGTATGAACCGTACGCTCTAGCCAGCTGAGCTACACCGCCATATTTTTAACTCGTGCGTCTTAAGCACATTTTCTATAATACGGGCAGGTCAAATGAAAGTCAACGCTTTTTCTAAAAATAATTTCAAAAAAATAAGAGATGGAATGAACGGCGTCATTCCATCTCTATTCTTATAAAGAACAGGTCAGCAAGTTATTGACGTTTTGCGCCGCGTCCGCCACGTTTTGAATCCGTTTGACGTTTCAATGTAGCAAGACGATCTTCACTATCTTTCAGGAAACTAGACATCAGCGTATCGAACGATTGTTCTTTGCGCGGTGGTGGTGTACCACGGCCGCCTTTGTTGAAGCCTCCACGGTTACCGCCTCCACGTGGTCCTTTGTTATCGAACGAACGTGGTCCACGATCTTGTCCTGCTGGACGTGGTCCACGGTCGAACTGACGTGCAGGACGAGGACGTTCGCCTTCTGGACGATCGACGGCTTTTTTGATGGAAAGACCGATCTTACCATCGTTTTCAACACTTAAGACTTTGACGGTGATTTCTTGACCAACCGTCAACACATCATTGATGTCTTTAACGTAAGAATCTGCCACTTCACTGATGTGAACAAGACCAGTTTTCCCTGTTGGTAACTCAACGAACGCTCCGAAATTCGTGATGCCTGTTACTTTCCCTTGCACTTTGCTGCCTACTTCAATCGACATAAATTGTATTGCTCCTTTTTAGTTGATTCGTTTCTTATTATACGAGTGATTCATTCTTTTTTCAATCAATCGGCAACCTTCAATTAGTCTTCCGGTGAAAAGTAGAAGATCGTTTCCCCTTTTTTCGAATAGAGCAACTCGCTTCGAGCTAAGTTCGCTACATACTCTTTATCATTGAGACGATTGATTTCTTCCTTCAGACGGGCGGTCTCTTTTTTTGCTTTCGTCTGCTCTTGTTCGGCGACTTGAAACGACTGCTTTTGTTCAGCGATCAATTGCCGTTTCTCCATGTATGACCACCCCATGAGGGAAAAGATGAGTAAAAAGACGGTCAGACACAGGAAAAAGCGATTTTTGAGACGTCGACGGTTTTCGATGGCATTCTGACTCAACTGCTTTTTACGGTCATTGAGCGGCTTGATCTTTGGCGCAGGACGCCCTGATTCGAGCGGTGTTGGCATATCATCCCTCCTCTTTCTGAGTGGTCACCCCTGACACTCTTTAGTATACTTCCTTTTTCCGGTAAATTACATTGATTCTTCGGAATTCACCTTTTCTTCACGGATGATCTCATACATATCAGATGCTTCTTCTTTTTTGGCATGTTCTTTAATGCTCGAAATCGCAACCGTGACGATCTTGTTTCCGAACCGAATCGTCATCTCATCACCTGCTGCTACCGTGCTACTTGCTTTCGCCACATTACCATTGATTGTAATCCGACCTTGATCGGCTACTTCTTTCGCAAGCGTCCGTCGTTTGATCAGACGCGATACTTTTAAAAATTTATCAAGTCTCATGACTGTTCCTCCTGCTTCGCTTGATGCCAGAGTGAATCTTGCTCTTCAAGCGTCATCTCAACGAGCGGTCGATCCGCTAGCTGTTCCATTCGCGTAAAGCGACGGATGAATTTATCGTTCGTCTGTTGTAGCCCCTCTTCTGCCGAGAGACCAAGGTATTTCCCAACGAGTGTTATCGAAAACAGAACGTCTCCGAATTCACCTAGTCGTTCTTCTGGTGCGGCTTCCTTCAATTCACGTAACTCTTCGATTACTTTTTCAAGTGCACCCTCGACGTCACTCCATTCAAAACCGACTTTCGCCACTTTCTTTTGAATGTCTTCTGCGCGCATCAAGGCAGGTGCCCCTTTAGTTACGCCATCGAGCAAGGAAGTCCGCTCCGGTTTCTCTTGTGCTTTGATGTCTTGCCAGTTCGAAACGACGTCTGCCGAAGAATCGACAATCGTTTCTCCGAACACATGTGGATGGCGACGAATCATCTTATCACTGACGCTTCCGATGACATCTCGAATGTCGAAATACCCTTCATCTAGACCAATTTGTGCATGGAGCATGACCTGTAAAAGGACGTCTCCTAGCTCTTCTATCATTAAGTTATCGTCCTGAAGGTCGATTGCTTCCAGTAATTCATAAGATTCTTCGATTAAATGACGTTTTAAGGACTCATGTGTCTGCTCTTGATCCCATGGGCAACCGCCTTCACCACGTAACCGTGCGACAATCTCTTTTAATGTCGCGAAGTCACGGTTCAGCGTCTGCTCATCCGTAACAGGTGGCACGTAGACTGTCGTCAAGTTACTGAGCGTCGTCACATGATCGAGTTCATACAACGGCACGCTTTGGACAGTTTGTTTGCTTGTACCCGCTGCTGTGACCAGAGTGACGAGATGTTCGTCCGGATAACGTTCCATCAGCTGAACCTTTAAATCACCGGCGACGAGCGCATCATAGACTTGTCCAATCAGCAAATGTTGACGGATCTGCGCTTCATCGACGGTAAACGCCGTCGCATCAAGCAACTGAAATCCTTCAATCGGATCCACGCCAAGCGCCGCGAACATCGGATCAAGAAAACTTTGTCCGCCTACAACGTCGACCGCGTCCGTCCGCTCTAATAACTGCTGGACGGTACTCTCAGCGACCAGTGGATGACCTGGGACGGCATAGATGATGTCCGTCGTCTTTGAGAGGCGAAGCAATTCCTCAACGATTTCTGTGTATACGTCTTCAAACCGACTATGTCGTTCGTAAACCGAGTCAAATGATGTAAAGTTCATTCCCTCTGCCGCGAGTTCTGAAACGACTGGATGATCCATTGTCCGTAAATAGACAGGCTGTGTCGTGTTTTTTAATAATCGATAGATGCCAAACGGCAATTGTTCGAGTTCGCCGACGCCAAGGCCGACGATCGTGATTCGGTGTGTCATATACTCCTCCTACGTTGGTACATCTGATATAACTTATCTCCTAAAGGCAATAGCGCCCACTCTTGTGCTGTTAATGCACGAACGCGTAATGCCATACTGCCATAAATGATGGCACCACCGACGACAAGGACGCCGACTTCGAGTGCCGCACCGATTCGTGTCTCAAGCTCAAACAGCCGGAAGAACGTTTCGATCAGGTACAGAAACACACTCATGGCGAGCACAGGTAAGACCAGTCGTCGGTAGAACGCGTTTCCTGCCGATACGCGACCGAATTTCCGGTTCAATAAAATCCATTGTGCTGTCGCCATGACGGCAAAACCGCCAAATGTCGCCATACCCGCCCCGATCATACCATATCGGGGAATGAAATAGAGATTCAGAACGAGCTTCGCCCCTAATCCGACAAGAACACCAACGAGCGCATATTTTTCAGCATCGACCGACTGGAGACAAGAGATGATCATCATCGCAATCGAAGCGGCAAATGCCGTCGCCGCGAGCCAAATCAACCCTGCTGTTCCCTGGTCATCTTGATACAACGCAATATTGAGCGGACGCATCACACCCATTAGTCCGATTGTCGCTGCAGCGGCAATCAATAGACCGGAACGGAGTAATGTCTCGAGTTGTTGACGCATCATCTGCGGATCATGCTTTCGATATGCGGTTGATAAGGATGGAACACTCGCAAGACTCATCGATGTCGCAAAGAGAATCGCGAATTGCAGTAACGGATACCCACGGTCGAGCACCCCTTTTTCAATTTTCGTCTCCGTCGTATTGCCAAGTAGATTGACGAACGTCAATCCATCGATCAATTGCATCAGTAACAAGGCAAGTGAGGCGATACTGACCGCCACCCCGCTTGTCACGAGCACTTTCCCGACCCGACGTACGTGAATACCTGAAAACACAGGACGACCGATCTTCCCTTTCGCAAAACGTAACAGGACGAATAACGAAACGATGCTGCCACCGATCGCTGTCAGATGGGCACTGGCACCAATCCAGTAAGGGTCCGCCTGCATCGAGACGCCGATATAGGTCACGAGCAACAAGAGTCCGACACGGACGGCATTTTCAGAGACTTGGGATACAGCCGTCGGTCGCATCTCGAGATCTGCTTGAAACATGCCTCTAAGAACGGCAATCACAGGTAGTAAATAAAACGTACACGTGACGGCTCGCAACGGAACAACGAGTTTATCGTCTCCAAACCAACCCGCCAGTGTCGGGGCAATCCACCATCCGAACAGACCAAAGAAGACCGTCATCGCAAGTAAGACGTACAAAATCGACCATAAAACTTCTCGTTTTTCATCTGGATGATGGAGCGTCAACTTCGCCACGATGACGGGCAGCGCATAAATACCTAGCGCTGCCGCTATCGCGAATAAGGGATAGACCGTCTGATAGACGTACAGTCCGAAGTCACCTGCAAGGTTCTGATACGGAATCCGGTAAAAGAAGCTGAGCAGTTTCGAGATATAACTAGAGATCGCAAGCAGTGCTGCGCCTTGCGCAATCGTTCGTCTATTCATCGTGCGACGAGCCGACGATCAAGCTCTGCTAGCAACTGTTCTGCTTGCATCGTCATCTGTTGCGTCGACTGCTTGTTGCGGTTGAGCGTCAAGACGAGTTTCTGTTCTTGTTGCCCCATCCCTAGACCACGTCCAAGCGGAACGGTCCATTTGACGAAATCCGCCACATCCAACTGCTGTGTTGATTGAAGTGACAAGACGATCTCGATTTTCGGATCGGTTTGTTTGACGCGCTCGACACGCGCTCGTTCAGCAAAAATCCGCATCCGCGTCAGTTGGATCAAACGAGCAACCTCATCCGGGAACTCACCGAATCGTTCGAGCATCTCTGTTTCAAGTTGTTCGAGACTATCGACGGTATCGACATATTTCAAACGTTTATAAAATTCGATTTTCAGCTCGGAGTCCGTCATGTAGTGCGATGGAATATACGCATCAAGACTGAACGTGAACTCAGGTACGAATTTCTGGACGCGTTTTTTGCCCTTCATCCGTTCTTTCCGTTCTTCAACCGCTTCTGCCAGCATCTGCGAATAAAGATCGAAACCAACAGAGTCGATGAAGCCCGATTGTTGGGAACCGAGTAAGTTCCCGGCGCCACGAATCGATAAGTCACGCATCGCAATTTTAAAGCCGCTACCGAGCTCCGTGAATTCCTTGATCGCTTGCAGTCGACTTTCTGCGACTTCCGTCAATCGTTTTTGCGGACGGTACGTAAAGTACGAATAGGCGACGCGACTTGATCGACCGACACGACCGCGCAATTGATACAGTTGGGATAGTCCCATTTGATCCGCGTCATGAACGATCAACGTATTGACGTTCGGAATATCGATTCCTGTCTCGATGATCGTCGTACTGACAAGAACATCTGCATCCCCTTCGAAGAACGCGATCAACTGACTTTCGAGTTCGGTTTCCGTCATCCGACCGTGCGCCGTGACGATCCTCGCTTCCGGTACGAGCGCGCGAATCTCTTCTGCCTTTCGCTCGATGCCTTCGACCCGGTTATACAAGAAGAACGCTTGTCCACCCCGGCCGAGTTCTCGTTCGAGCGCTTCTCGCATGACGATTCCGTCGTATTCCATGACGTATGTCTGAACCGGATACCGGTTTTCCGGCGGTGTCTCAAGGACCGAGAGATCACGGATCCCGATCATCGACATGTGCAATGTCCGCGGAATCGGTGTCGCTGTCAACGTCAAGACGTCAACGTTCGTCTTCAACTGTTTCAGACGTTCTTTGTGTTTTACACCGAATCGTTGCTCTTCATCAATGATCAATAATCCGATATCAGCAAACTGGACGTCTTTCGACAGCACACGGTGTGTCCCGACGACGACATCGATCGTTCCCTCTTTTAGACCTTGTTTCGTCGCCTTTAATTCTGCTGGCGAACGGAACCGGCTCATGACCGACACACGAATCGGCCATTCACTGAATCGCTCAAGCATCGTTTCGTAGTGTTGTTGTGCAAGGACAGTTGTTGGTACGAGTAACGCGACTTGTTTTCCAGACATGACCGCTTTGAACGCTGCTCGAATCGCAACTTCCGTTTTCCCGTATCCAACGTCGCCACATAATAGACGATCCATCGGACGCGGACGTTCCATATCCTTCTTGATCTCGGCAATCGATCGTAATTGATCGACCGTTTCCTCATACGGGAACGAAGCCTCGAATGCTTGCATGTTATCGTCGTCCTCTGGGAACGCAAAACCGACGGCAGCCTCGCGAGCCGCATAGAGCTTGATTAACTCATCAGCAATATCCTCGACCGATTTCTGGACTTTCGCTTTGACCTTTTTCCATTCCGTCCCGCCGAGTTTATAGATCTTCGGCTCTTTCCCTTCAGCCCCGACATACTTTTGAATCAAGTCGATCTGATCGACAGGAACATACAACGAGTCCTCTCCCGCGTAAACGAGATGGAGATAGTCCTGATGATTACCGGCTACATCAATCGTCTTGATGCCGTGGTACCGACCAATCCCATGATGAATATGAACGACGTAATCGCCTGTCTTCAATTCTTGGTAGCTCTTAATCCGTTCAGCGTTCGTCAGCTTCGTCGTTTGCTTCCGGCGACGCGCTGGTTGCTTGAAGACTTCTTCTTCCGTGATGACGACGAGACGCGCATTCGTCATCTCGAATCCACCATGAATTCCCCCAATCAGGATTGCTGGTTGACCACGAGTGATGCCTTCTTTCGTTACGATCGAGGCTTCGACCCCATAATCGGATAACGTCTGACGCATCCGCTCGGCACGTTCTCGGTTACTCGCTAAGAAAACCATCCACATGTCAGCGCGACGATATCGCTCGACTTCTTGCTTCAGGCGTTCCATCTGACCATGGAACGGTGCAATCGGTTTGATGCTGAAATGGATTGCCGCACTTTCCGGTACCCCGCTCCGACGAGTCGGTAGGAGCGAGAGATACAACAATGGTTGTCCTTCAAAGACATGTGCCATCGGAACGGACAGGACGTAATCACTGACGCTTTGTCCGCGTTCAATGAGAGACGCCATCCATTCTGCTTCCTCTGCATCCTGGACTTCCGCCGCTTCTTCGACCCGTGCGACTTCATCGACGATCAAGACGCTTCCCGTCACGTCTTGACGTAACGTCGACGTGTAGAGGATCGGTGCATACTTCGCGAACTGTTTCGGACGATCGCCGTTTTCTAGCAACTCGACGTCATAAGCAATTCCCTCTTCAAGTGCCGCGAGGACTTCCGTACTTTGGACGCGCTCTTTCGTCGCCTCATAAAGACGACGGACTTTTTCACCCGCGTCCTTCAACTGATCCTTCGTCGCGAAATGTTCCGCCGCTGGCATCAAACATGCTTCTGCGACGACACCGAGTGAGCGTTGTGTCTCCGCATCGAATGTATAGATCGAGTCGACTTCCTCGTCGAATAGATCCAGCCGGTATGGACGTTCGACCGTGAGCGGATAAATATCGATGATACTTCCGCGAACAGCAAACTCACCAGGTGTCGTCACGGTCGCTGTCCGTTCGTACCCCGCATCGACTAAATCTTGGACGAAGTCCGGAATCGATAAGATGTCGCCCGGCTTCACTTGTTTGACGTGTGACAGGAACGTCTGTGCATCCGGAACATATCGGCGTAAACCGACGAGCGGAATGATCAAAATTCCGTCGTCCGTCGTCAGTAAACGATGACGGGTCTCGATCCGCGTCGCCCGCAGTTCTGGACTTGCGCCATAAGAAAGTTCTGCTGCTAACGTCTCATCGACCGGATAGAGCATGACGTCTTCTTCCGGTACAAGTTCAATCAAATCATCGTACAGTTTTTGTGCTTGGAACATATTATGTGTCACGAGTACGAATCGACGTTTCGTCTCCTGATAAATCCCGGCGACGAACAATGCTTTCCCACTGTTCATCAGACCGGTGATCAACTGAGCGTTAACACCGTCCCGGAAGCGTTCCCGAACCGTCTTGATTTCAGGAATCGCTAGTAAGAGTTCTTGTAATTGTTTCATCTTCTTCCTCCTAAAACACGACAGCAAAAACGCTTTGGAACCCCAAAGCGTTGCGTTCAGTTATACCGATTCATCAAAGCGAGAAACGGTGTGTCTATGAAGTCTGTCGCTACATCGACAGACGCATTGAGTACGTGTTGCAAACTTCCTTGTTCTGCCTTCGAAAAATTCATTAATACCCAGTCAATGACTTGGATGGGTGTCGGTGGTCGACCGACGCCGAGCTTAAGACGCTTGATCTCCTGCGTACCGAGGTGCTGGATCAACGACTTGACGCCGTTATGACCGCCTGCACTGCCTTTTGAACGCAACCGTAGTTTCTCAAGCGGCAAGTCCAGATCGTCATAGATGACGAGCACATCTTCGACCGCAATTTTATAGAAATCAAGTAACGGTCGCACCGCTTCACCTGATAAGTTCATATACGTCAATGGCTTGACGAGCACGACACGTTCTCCGTTTATCATTCCCGTTCCGAAGAGGGCTTTAAACTTCGATTCTGAAAGCTTGATCCCGTGCTTCTCCGCTAAGGCATCAATCGCAAGAAAACCGATGTTGTGGCGCGTATTCGCATACTTCGCTCCAGGATTCCCTAATCCGACGATACATTTCATATCGATTCCTCATTTCTATTTAAAAAAGTAAACGAACAAGGGTCCGATTTCAATAAACCGGACCACGTCGTTCGTATGCATCAAGCAATCAGCTGAAGAGCGGGCTGATTGATTTCTGTTCGTGTACACGGATGATTGCTTCTGCAAGCAAGCGTGCTACAGAGATTTGTTTGATTTTGCTTGCACATTCGCGTTGTGTCAAGTCGATCGTGTTCAAGACGACGAGTTCTTCGATCGCTGAGTTCTCGATCCGTTCCATTGCTGGACCCGAAAGAACAGGGTGTGTACAACATGCATAGACTTGTTTCGCTCCGTTTTCGATCAAAGCGTTCGCTGCAAGTGTGATCGTACCCGCTGTATCGATGATGTCATCGATGATGATGGCAATCTTGCCATCGACTTGACCGACGATGTTCATGACTTCTGCGACGTTCGGTTTCGGACGGCGTTTGTCGATGATCGCGATCGGTGCTTTTAATTGTTCTGCTAATTTACGTGCCCGTGTGACACCGCCATGGTCTGGAGAAACGATGACGAGTTCGTTTGGATCGATGTTCTTTTTCTCGAAGTATGAAGCGAGAAGCGGTACACCCATCAATTGATCTACTGGAATATCGAAGAACCCTTGGATTTGTGCTGCATGGAGATCCATCGTCACGACGCGTGTCGCCCCTGCTACTTCAAGCAAGTTCGCAACGAGTTTCGCCGTGATTGGCTCACGTGAACGTGCTTTGCGGTCTTGACGCGCATAACCGTAATACGGAA
This sequence comes from Exiguobacterium sp. s161, assembly GCF_018619045.1. Lineage (NCBI taxonomy): Bacteria > Bacillati > Bacillota > Bacilli > Caryophanales > Exiguobacterium > Exiguobacterium sp. s161. The sequence goes on along the minus strand of NZ_JACSNH010000010.1, from coordinate 17,303 downwards.
TGACGACGTTGATTGTCCGTGCAGACGCCCGTTTCAGTGCATCGATCATGATGAGAAGTTCCATCAGGTTTTCGTTGACTGGTTGGCTTGTCGATTGAATGATGTAAATATCATCCCCTCGGACACTTTCTTCGATGTTCATCGAAATTTCGCCATCACTGAAGTGTTTGACTGAACTTTCGCTGACTGGGATTCCGATGACTTTAGCGATTTCCTCTGCCAGTGGTTTGTTCGAGTTGAGTGCGAAAATACGAATTTCATGTTCTAAGACAGTAGACATGTGTAGGTGGCCTCCATTTGTTTGGGTTTAGACGAGTAGAGCGACAAGTAATGAATTAACGATAATCGGGTTTCGTCGTTTGACGTTCCCGTGCGATCGCGAGACCGTTTTCCGGCACATCATCCGTGACGGTTGATCCGGCAGCAACAAGGGCGTTCTTTCCGACCGTGACCGGTGCGATCAAGTTGACGTTACAGCCGATGAAGGCATCGTCCTCAATGATCGTCTGGAATTTATTTTTTCCATCGTAGTTGACCGTGATCGATCCACAACCGAGATTGACGTTCTCTCCGATCGTCGCATCTCCGACATAGCTCAGGTGGGCTGATTTGCTACCTTCACCGAATGTTGATTTCTTGATCTCAACGAAGTTTCCGACGCGTGTGTTCGCCCCGAGAACTGCTTGTTGACGTAAATGCGCGAATGGACCGACTTGCGCTGCTGGACCAATTTTGCTGTCCGTGACGACGGATTGACGAACAATGGCACCATCTGCCACTTCACTGTTACGGATATCCGAGTTCGGACCAATCGTACATTCTGAACCAATGACCGTCTGACCGAGTAATTGCGTTCCCGGATAAAGAACAGTATCTGAACCAATCGTGACATCCGGTCCGATATACGTCGAAGACGGATCAACGAACGTGACACCTTGACGCATCCAGTACTCGTTCGTCCGCTTGCGCATCGATGTTTCCGCTTGCGCAAGTGCGACGCGATCGTTGACACCAATTGTCTCTTCGAACGTAGGTGCCGCATACGCTGCGATTGTTTCGCCTGCTGCCTTTGCAATCTCAATCACGTCTGGTAAGTAATACTCACCTTGCGCGTTATCGTTCTTGACCTGCTTCAGCGTCGCGAACAACATCTCATTATCAAAGACATACGTACCAGTATTGATTTCACGAATCGCGAGTTCTTCTGCATTCGCATCCTTATGCTCGACGATTTTCGAGACGTTTCCGTCTTCACTGCGTACGATTCGTCCGTAACCAGTCGGATCGTCAGCGAGTGCCGTCAAGACAGTCACTTTTGCGTTCGTCTCCGTATGATGTTGTAACAATGAAGCTAATGTCTCGCTCGTCAAGAGCGGTGTATCGCCGCAGACGACGAGTGTCGCTCCCTGTTCGTTCCCAAGTACGGGTTCTGCCATTTGAACAGCATGTCCTGTGCCAAGCTGCTCACTTTGAAGTGCGTATTCCACCGATGTGCCAAGCACTTCTTTGACGGATTCCGCACCGTGACCGACGATGACGACCTGTCGCTTGACGCCGAGCGTCGCTAATTGATCGACGACGTGCTGTACCATAGGTTTCCCAGCGACTGGGTGAAGTACTTTGTAAAGCTTCGATTTCATCCGAGTTCCTTTACCCGCTGCTAGAATTACCGCGAAATGATTCATCCTTGTCGCTCCTCCACGTAAATTAGTGTTGATTTCGTTCTGAAATAGTACACTCGTTCCAACTATAACGAAAACGGCACCGTTATTCAATGATGGGACGAAGCGGAATCGAGGAAAAAACGAGAAAAAAGACAGCTTTTCCCAAGAAGAGAAAAGCTGTCTTTTTCCTTATACTTGATCTGTCGTTTGAACAGAAGCGACTTCGTAACCGATGCCTTCTTCTTGTTCCTCACGTGCCGCATAAGCTTCGAGTACTGAATCTTCGACCTTTTTTCGCATTAATGCATTGATTGGATGAGCGACATCCCGGAAGATACCTTCTTGCGTTCGTTTGCTTGGCATGGCGACGAAGAGACCACTATTCCCTTCGATGACACGCAAATCATGTACCACGAATTCGTGGTCGAGCGTAATAGAGGCAAGTGCTTTCATTCGACCCTCTGCCACGACGCGACGAATTTTAACGTCCGTAACGTTCATTTTGTCCGCACCCCTTTAACCGTTGTCACAACTCTTCGTTGTCTACTTCTACTTACGGCTTAAAACAAATAAAGGTTTAGTCTTTCCCAATCTTTTTACGCATAATTTCCAAAAGTTTGATAATTACAGTATAGTTACAATCCATGCGGCTGTCAATTTCAGGTAGTCTCGGCTTCCGAGAAATAGTGATCGACGTTTCCACGCTTGACTTGGATTTGACCGAGATCGACGTCGACGTCCGCTAATTTCATTAAGCTGACGTATTCGTTGACCATCTTCTTCTCAGCACCCTCTGCCTCGATCAAGACCCCAACACCTGCAACCTTTGCTTCGAACTCGCTCAAGAGACTCATCATTCCACGAATCGTTCCGCCAGCTTTCATGAAGTCATCGATCAATAAGACGTTCGCTCCACGTGGCAAGCTCCGACGCGCAAGTGCCATCGTCCGGATCGCTTTTGAAGACCCTGAAACATAGTTGATGCTGACCGTAGATCCTTCCGTGACACGACTATCTGAACGCACGATGACGAACGGCACACCCAGTTGCTCAGCGACCGCATAAGCAAGCGGAATCCCTTTCGTCGCGATCGTCATGACGACATCAACTTTCTTTTGGCTAAAGACAGATGCAAACACTTGCCCCATTTGTTTGACCATCTTCGGATCCCCGAGTAAGTCCGTCAAATAGAGATATCCCCCCGGTAACAGTCGATCTGGACGTGCGACACGTTCACATAGATCATCGATGAACGGTAACGCCTTCTTACTGCTCCACGTCGGGATGAACATGACGCCACCCGCAGCACCTGGTACCGTGACGAGACGACCCGTTCCCTCATGTTCTAACATCTCGCTGACGATATCTAAATCTTCACTGATCGACGATTTCGCCGATTTGTAGCGTTCTGCAAAAATCGTCAATGAGACGAGATGATGGGGATGGTCAAGCAAGTACCGCGTCATGTCGACCAATCGACCACTTCTCCGAATTTTCATTTGTTTTGTTCCACCTCTCCGTAATTCCGAATATTCAATAGTGAATATATCATTTTCATACGGATATTATCAATGGTTTTCGCCTAAAAGACGAACGACGTAGACTTCGTTACAAAAGCCACGTAATCCATTATAGAGACGTTGTGCCCGATTCTCGTGTTCCGTCAACGCAAAGACTGTCGGACCACTTCCGCTCATCAAGACGCCTTCTGCGCCACAACTCGCCATGAATTCCTTGATCTGCTCGACTTCCGGGTGCATCGGCAACGTGACCGATTCGAGAACGTTCCCGAGTGACTGGCAAATGCCTTGGAAATCTTGCGCCTTCACCGCATCGATCATCGCTTCGACGTTCGGACGTTTTGCCGTGTTCAAGTCGAGGGCACCATAGACGTCAGCCGTCGAGACACCAATCGTCGGTTTGGCAAGAACGACCCAGCATGGTGGTGGTGAGACAAGTTTTTCTAGCTTCTCTCCGCGACCTGTTGCAATCGCTGTTCCACCCATGACACAAAACGGAACATCAGATCCAACCGCTGCGCCAACTTCCGCCAACTCTTCAAGCGTCAAGTCGAGTTGCCATAACTCATTCAAACCGCGTAACGTCGCTGCCGCGTCACTGGAACCACCAGCAAGTCCCGCTGCGACCGGGATGTGTTTCTCTAAAAAGATTTCGACCCCCGTCTTGACGTCGTATTTTTCTTTTAAGATCGCTGCTGCTTTATACGCAAGATTACGTTCGTCGTTTGGAACGTAAGCATGCTGGGCATTCATGCGAATTTCTCCTGACGGCAGCTCCGTCAATTCTAGACGGTCTGCCAAATCGACTGTCGTCATCACCATATGTACATCGTGATAGCCGTCCGGGCGCTTTGCCGTCGCATCCAGGACTAGGTTGATCTTGGCCGGAGCCTTTACAATAATCGTCATCGTGCCGTTCCTCCTCTAGTTCGTTTCCTGTAGGAATTGTATCAACCTTTCCACAAAAAAAGAAGCGAACATTTTGTCCGCTTCGGAAGGTAAGTTTACGAATTCGCAAATTCGATTTGTACGGAGTCTGTTAGCACGTCGGCGTAGCTATAAGAAACTCGCTCGACATTGTGGCGCTCTGCGTCTAGCTTGACTACAAACACCGAAGGATACGTCTCAACGAGCGTTCCGATTCGGGTTACGACCTTTTTACGACCGCCGCTTGCTTTTAGCGTCAGTCTTTCACCAACATGTGTTTCGAAAACATGTCTGATTTCGTTCAACGTCTTTGGCATACGCTTCACCTCACTAATATTTATTATAGCATATTAAATAAATATTAGAAAGGGGAAATATTATATCTGTTCTAATCGTATCCGTCAACGTTTTTTAATTGGCAAAAGTGCATCCGCTAACTGTGCGAATTCCTGCAGGCTGAGCGTTTCTCCGCGACGACGTGGTTCGATTCCAGCTTCCAACAATGCCGCTTCGACCGCCGCCTTTTCCGTCTTCCCGAAGTGTGTCGTCAAGTTGTTCAAAATCGTTTTCCGGCGTTGTGCAAAACTTGCTCGGACGATTTCGAAGAATAATGCCTCATCCTGTGTCTGTACCGCCGGCTCTTTTCGAATGTTCAAACGGATGACTGCTGAATCGACATTTGGTGCCGGAATGAAGACTTGTTTTGGAACCGTGAAGCAGACTTCAGCTTCCGCATAATACTGAATTGCGATCGATAGAGAACCGTATGCTTTCGTGCCCGGTTTTGCACCGATTCGTTCAGCGACTTCCTTTTGAATCATCATGACGAGCGTCCGAAACGGTGCTTTCGCTTCGAGAATCCGCATGATGATCGGTGTCGTGACGTAATACGGGAGGTTCGCGACGACGGCAATGTCAGTGATGCCTTCTTGCGTGAACTCTTCTGCGACGATCGTCGAAAGATCAAGTTCAAGAGCATCGCCGTGAATGACCTTCGTATGAGGATACGGTGAAAGTGTATCGTCAAGAATCGGTAGCAACCGCTGATCGATTTCAAGAGCGACGACTTTTTTCGCCTGTTTCGCCGATTGTTCCGTCAATGAGCCGATTCCTGGTCCGATCTCGAGTACGCCGCTCTCAGGCGTTAATCCAGCTGCCCCGACGATGTTTCCTAATACGTTTAAATCGATTAAAAAGTTTTGTCCCAACGATTTTTTAAACGAAAAGCCATGTTTCGCTAAAATTTCTTTCGTCCGATGCAATGTAGCAATGTCTTTCAAACTTCTTCCTCCTCTAATTGTTTCAATGCCGCTTCCCATTCCGCCCGCGTGATTCGGATCGATGCGACGCGTTTGACGAGTTGTTTTGCATTCGGTTCACCAATCGCAAGAATCTGACCGAGACGACGACGGCGGATCGAGGCTGCTGGTCCACCAATCAAATCAGCTGCCAGAATCATCTCACGTGTCACTTCAGCAACCGGTGCTTCTTCCGTCTCATAGACAGCAGCGAGCGCTTCTTCGATTGCGGCAGGTGAGGCATGCTCCACACCGATTTTGCCTCGCTTGTCTTTTGCTTGAGCACGCGGAAGATAAGCATGTTTACAGCCTGGTACGCGTTCATTGATTCGAGCACGGATACGATCTCCTGGAAAATCAGGATCCGTGAAAATGATGACACCGCGCCGTTCCAGCGCCTTCTCGATGCGTTGCATCGTTTGTTCGTTGACGGCTGAGCCGTTCGTTTCAATTGTATCGACATCAAAGACTTCTTGTAATCGTGTCGTATCATCCCGTCCTTCGACGACGATGACTTCTTTTAAGCGTTTCCGCATGATCTCTCCACCTTCTTCAAACACTCTCGTAATTGTACCTGTTTCCACGAAAAAAACAAGGAAGCGTCACGTGTCCGCTTCCGTTGCACTAGGAATGACCCAGACTTGCAGTTGTTTTCGACCGAACGTCTTCGCTTTTTGTTCTCCGTCGACCAAGACATCAATCTTATTGCCTTTGATGGCGCCACCGGTATCGAGGGCGATCGCAAGCCCCACTCCTTCGACGTAGACCTTCGTACCAAGCGGAATGACCTTCGGATCAACCGCGATAATCGGCATCCCTTGATAGGTGATCGTATCCGTCACGTCATACCCGGTCGCGGTCAAGGCACGACCGTTATACAAACGACTGCCGTTTGAAGCTGGATCGTTCGTATACGCCGTCGCTTCGACCATCAAGCTCTTCGCACTTGCAAAATCAAGATCCGTATCGGCCTTCGGTGTTTCAGCTAACGGATTCGTCGCCTGTTCTTCGTTGAAGACAGGCGCTTCGACGGGTGTCTCGACCGGTTTGGTTCCGACTTTGACGACTTGTTTGACGGGTGTCTGCGTCACTTGATCACCAATCAGTTTTTTCTCTTTGCTCAAACCGTTAGTAAGCGTCAATTGATACTTTTTCGTTCGGACACCTGGACGACCAGATGCCGTCACGAGTTGTTCGCCTTCCGGTAAAGTTGGGTCCTCGACTTCTTCGATCTCAAACGGGACGAGCTGTTCCTGCGTCAACGTTGCACGACGTGTCGTGTTGACCGTAATCAACGTCCCTTCCGTCACGCGAGTGTCGGGATCTGGAGCGACCCGATCTTCTTTTTGCAAGCGAATCCCTTCTCGCGCTAACAATTCCCGGACCGACGTCTCATATGTGTAGAGTTGTCGGGCTTTTCCACCGACGACAAGATCAACAGGAAAAGCTTCTCGGTATCGCACCGTCATGCCACTCTTCAGAACAGCGTCAGAGGACGGATAGATATCATCCGTCTCCGCTTTTTTGATACCACGTTCTGCCAGCAAATCCTTCACTTGGCGCGCCTGCGTCCGAACACGACGGGATTCACCATAGCCCATGATCAGTGTGATCTCTTTCGCACGCTGAATGACGATCAACCGTTTTTCTGGTAAATCAGCACTGAGCGCTGGTTCGATGATGTCATTCGTTCGCGTCGTGATGCCTGCTTCTTTAAGTACGCCATAAACGGAATCGGCTGTCGTTTCAATTTGCTGCTCTTGTCCATCAATCAAGACGGTCACGGTTTGTGGATGATCCATCATTCCATAGATGAGTGCAGCAACAAGTAAGAGGCTGAATCCAATCGTAGTAAACGTCAACGAACGCATCATGGCAAGCGGAAGACCCGTTTGGCATTTTCGGTCGTTGCTGCTTCGACGTCGGCATACATCATGCCACGGAGCTGCGCAATCTCTTCAGCGACGAACCGGACATAAGCGGGTTCGTTGCGTTTCCCGCGGTGTGGCGTCGGTGTCAGATACGGACAATCCGTCTCGACGAGTAGACGATCGAGCGGGACTTCCTGCGCAACACGCTTCGGCATCTTCGCATTCTTGAACGTGACGGGACCTCCGAGTGAAATATAGAAGTTCATCGCCAGGCAGCGTGGTAATAATTCCGCACTCATGCTGTAGCTATGCAGAATCCCACCGACTTCTTTCGCATCTTCTTCTTCAAGAATCCGTAATGTATCTTCTGTCGCTTCCCGATTATGGATGACGATCGGCTTCTTTTTCTGCTTCGCAAGCCGGATTTGTTTACGAAAAGCTTCCTGCTGCACATCTTTCGGTGACGTATCCCAGTGATAGTCGAGCCCAATTTCTCCAAGCGCAACGACTTTTTCGTGATCCATCAACCGTTCGACCTTTTGGTACGCCTCCTCATCAAAATCAATCGAGTCGACGGGATGCCACCCGATGACCGCATAAAGATCATCGTACGCTTCGACGAGTTCCATCGCACGATCAATCGTCTTATGATCAAATCCGACGACGATCATCGGTGAGACACCGTTCGCGCGTGCCCGCTCAATCGTCTCGTGGACGTCGTCCGCGAATTGGTCTGCATTTAAGTGAGTGTGTGTATCGATTAACATAGCTGTTCGACTCCTTCTTTAAAAAAATGCCTGTGACATGGAGTCCACAGGCATCGGTTTTATTTTACGCTTGCGCCGTTCGCCATCGTTGACGGAACCGTCGCCAGTTCAAGTTTTCCTGCTTTTTCAGCAGCAAGGACCATTCCTTGTGAGAGTTCGCCACGTAACGTGACCGGTTTTAAGTTCGCCACGACGATGACTTTTCGTCCGACTAAATCTTCCGGCTCATACCACTGAGCGATACCAGAGACGATTTGGCGTGTTTCTTTGCCCATATCGACTTGTAACTTCAATAGTTTTTTCGCCTTTTTGATCTTTTCAGCCGTCACGACTTCACCGACACGGAGTTCGATTTGGTCAAAGACATCGATTGTCGTTTCTGGACGAATATCTTCGTCTTCTTCAACTTCCTCTTCCTCAACACGTGCTGCAGAAGCTTGGCGCATCATGTCGACGATTGCTTCGACTTCTTCTTTGACGTCGAGACGTGGGAAGATTGGTGTCGCTGTACCGACTTTCGTTCCTGGTGCGATGTCTGCGAATTTCTCGAGCGCTGCCCAGTCCATCGCTTGTCCAGAGAGACCCAGTTGCGCGAAGATCTCTTTTGGTGAACGCGTCATGAACGGTTGCAACATGATCGCCACGTGACGCAAGACGCCAACGAGATGCACCATGACAGAACCGAGTTCCGCCGTTTTGGATTCGTCTTTTGCAAGCACCCACGGTTGTGTCTCATCGATGTATTTATTGGCACGGCTGATCAATTGCCAAATGTTCGACAGTACGACAGAGAATTCCATGTGTTCCATCGATGCTTCGACTTTCGTGACCGTTTCTTTTGCAAGATCCGACAGTGTCGCATCAAACGGTGTCACGTTACCTGTATAGGCTGGGATCTCACCATCAAAGTATTTCGTGACCATCGCGATCGTCCGGTTGAGTAAGTTCCCGAGATCGTTCGCCAAATCATAGTTCATCCGCTCAACGAATGCTTCAGGTGTGAACATACCGTCCGAACCGAATGGCACTTCCCGTAAGAGGTAGTAACGAAGGGCGTCGAGACCGTAGCGATCCGTCAACGGAATCGGATCGACGACGTTTCCTTTTGATTTCGACATTTTTCCGTCTTTCATCAACAACCAACCATGTGCGAAGACTTTCTTCGGTAATGGGAGGTCAAGCGCCATCAAGAGTGCCGGCCAAATGATCGTGTGGAAACGAACGATTTCTTTTCCGACGAGATGGACATCTGCTGGCCAGTACTTATCGAAGTTACCGTGATCGTCCGTACCATAACCAAGTGACGAGATGTAGTTCGTCAACGCATCGATCCAGACGTAGACGACGTGTTTTGGATTCGACGGGACTTGTACACCCCAGTTGAATGTCGTCCGTGAGACCGCTAAGTCTTGAAGACCTGGTTTAATGAAGTTATTGATCATTTCGTGTTTACGTGATTCTGGCAAGATGAATGACGGATTCGCTTCAAAGTACTCAAGCAGACGGTCCGCGTACTTACTGATCCGGAAGAAGTAACATTCTTCGCGAACGAGTTCGACCGGGTGTCCACTGTCAGGGCTCTTCCCGTCGACGAGTTGTGATTCCGTATAGTACGTCTCATCCGGAATCGAATACCAACCTTCGTATTCACCTAAATAGATATCGCCTGATTCAAGAAGTGTCTCGAACACTTTTTCGACGACTTTCTTGTGACGTGGTTCCGTCGTCCGGATATAATCATCGTACGAGATGTCGAGACGATCCCATAAGACTTTAATCTGTTCGACGACACCGTCGACGAATGCCTGTTCCGAAATCCCTGCTTCTGCTGCTTTTTCCTGGATCTTTTGACCGTGCTCATCGCTACCTGTCAAATACCGGACGTCGAATCCTTGAAGTCTTTTGTACCGTGCCATCGCATCTCCAGCCACCGTCGTGTACGCGTGACCGATATGTAGTTTTGCACTTGGATAATAAATCGGGGTCGTGATATAAAATGTCTTTGCCATGTTATTCCTCCGTTCTCTGATTTCCATCTTCATTATAGGCTATTATACGCTGTTACGGGACTGATGTCGAAATTCACTTTTTGTCGAATCGAAACATTTTTTGACATCAGACATCAAATTACAAAAAAACACACTCTATAGTTTCATTTCCTTTAAAAAGGGAAAATATATTAATAAATCGTTTCAAATATGGGTTTTTTGAGAAATAAATGACATTTTGATTTCAAGCTATTCAGATTGGTTGACTACTTTTGGAAAGTCTAGTATTCTACATTCTATAGAAACGATGTCGAATTTTGACGATTTTTCAAAAGAAAAAGAGATCCATGACATCAAAGGAGGAACAACAAAATGAAATCAACAGGTATTGTACGTAAAGTAGACGAGCTCGGTCGTGTCGTAATTCCAATCGAATTACGCCGTACACTTCAAATCGCAGAAAAGGATGCCCTCGAGATCTATGTCGACAACGAACAGATCATCCTTAAAAAATATAAACCAAACATGACTTGCCAAGTGACAGGTGAAGTATCAGAAGATAACTTCAAATTGGCTGATGGTAAATTGATTCTTTCACCAGATGGCGCACAACGCGTTCTCGTTGAATTAAAAGATTTCCTCGATCGTCATTACGCAAGCAACGAATAAACAAAAAAGGAAGCTCCTTAACGGGGCTTCTTTTTTTAATCTGCTTCGTGAAACGCAAGGTATAGTTCCTGACGATCCAGTCCCCGTTCCTTGGCGACACGCTTCAATGCCGCGTTCGGCTTTTCGCCTTCTTCGATATACCGACGGATTTGCTCGAGCGGATCACTGTCTTGGATGACCGCTTCCGGTCGTTCTTCGTTTGATCCTTCAACGAGGACGACAAACTCGCCCCGAACGTCTTCTGCTGCCCAAGCACGTAATTCACTCACGCTCCCCCGAATGTATTCCTCATACCGTTTCGTTAGTTCCCGGGCTAACGTCACCTGACGATCACCGAGTACTTCCTCGATCCCTTGCAACATCTCTTTCAAACGATGTGGTGCTTCATAAAAGACGAGCGTTCCGGTTTCGTATTTCAATTGCTCCAACGCTTCGCGACGTTCTTTTTTCTTCCGTGGCAAAAAGCCGTAATATAAAAAGCGTTCCGTCGATAATCCGGACGCGACAAGAGCGGTCAACGCAGCGTTCGCACCCGGAAGAACGATGACAGGGATGTCTGCTGCAATCGCTTGGCGGATCAAGTCGCTTCCCGGGTCCGAGATGCCAGGCATACCGGCGTCGGAGACGAGGGCAATTTGTTTTCCTGCCTCTAAATCAGCGAGGAGTCGTTCGCCGCTTGTTTGTTTATTGTGTTCATGGTAACTGACAAGCTTCGACTCAATCGAAAAGTGTCGAAACAGTTTCATCGTCTGCCGCGTATCTTCTGCTGCGACGATATCGGATTCCTGTAAAATCCGTACGGCCCGATACGTCATGTCTTCTAAATTGCCGATTGGTGTCGGGACGATATAGAGACCGGCTCCTTGCTGTTGATAGCTACTCGTCGCTTTCATGAGGTTCCTCCTTGAATCAACCGTTCTTTTTGTGAACGGGTTAATTGTTTAATCGCATATTCCCGCTTCATTGCCTCTGACTTCGTCGCGAAAACTTCCTGATGAACGAGGACGACCGGCAGACGGGCACGTGTATACTTCGCACCCTTACCTGCGTTATGTGTCGTAATGCGTTGTGTGACGTCTACGGCGTAACCCGTATAATACGTATCATCTTGGCACCGAACGATATAGACTGCATGCTCAGACATCGAACAGTTCTTTCATCTGAGCCGCATACGAGTTGTCCGCTTCATAGACGATGAATGGGGGAAGCACCTTTAGTCCAGGTTTTGCATCCTTGATCCCCTCGATCAAGAGCATGTTTGCTTCCTTCTCTGCTTTCGGATAAATCAGCTGCATCCGTTTCGGTTCCAAGCGATACGTCCGCATCAAGGTGACGATATCGAGCAGTCGTTCCGGTCGATGAACGAACGCTGCTTTTCCGCCTTGTTTCAACAAATCAGATGCACCTCGAATACAGTCTTCAAGGGTACAGAGGACTTCGTGCCTTGCAATCGTATAATGTTCACTTTGGTTTTGGTTCGATGTCTCATTTGCTAAAAAATATGGCGGATTGCAGGTGACAGCATCATAGATGCCGTATCCAAGACGCGCTCCCGCCTCTTTGACGTCCCCTTCAATCATCTCAATCCGGTCGTTCAGTTCATTCAAGGTGACGCTCCGTCGTGCCATCTCCGCTAGTCGTGGCTGGATTTCAAGACCCGTGATCTGCCCTTTCGTCCGGTAGGATAAAAAGAGTGGAATTGCACCGTTTCCTGAACAGAGATCGGCAATCCGTCCCTGTTGAATTGGGACCCACGCAAATCGTGCGAGCAGTGCCGCGTCAAGTGAATACGAGAAGACGGATGGACTTTGAATGATTTTCCCTTCCTGTCCTAAGAGATAATCAAGTCGTTCGTCTGGTAATAGTTCAAACATGTCGTGCCTTCCTTTCCGAAAAAAAGACTGACTCATGTAGAAGTCAGCCTCTCAATGTTTCGTTAACATGGATAAGCAAAAGAGACAATCGCCGTCTTTTCGTACTTGTCCATAATGCAAGTTACAGATGTGGAACCCTTCCTGGTACAATCGCCCGAGATTATCGTAGCCCGCACCGACGCCTGCTTCCGCTTCTTCCGCTTCCGTGACCGGCTGTTGTTCATCGCGTTCGACTTTTTCTCGAAGATGATGATTCTCCAGGTACAGATGTTGGTTCTCTTCCATCATGTAAGCCAGCTGATCCTTTAACACGCTCAGATGCTCAGTCAGCAAATGAATCTGTTGCTCAATCGCATCGACACGCGTAATGATTTCTTTTTTATCGACTCTCTCCACGCGTATGCACCCCGTTATTCTTTTGGTCGTTTTGGTTTTACGGCACCAACGGATAATAGTTCTTCCATTGAATACGTCAAGACGCGGGAACGATCCTTCAGTTCGATTTGAACGACTTGATCGAGGATGTTCAAACCAACGACGCGTCCTTCGCCTTCAGGTACTGTCAAACGTTTTCCGTAGTCCGGCAAATCACGGCGCATTTCTTCATACGTATCGTTCTCGTATTTCAGGCAGCACATCAAACGACCACATACTCCTGAAATCTTCGTCGGATTCAACGACAGGTTTTGATCTTTTGCCATCTTGATCGAAACCGGTTCGAACTCACCGAGGAAAGATGAACAACATAAGACACGACCACACGGACCGATGCCTCCTAGTAACTTCGCTTCATCCCGAACACCGATTTGACGGAGTTCGATACGCGTCCGGAAGACCGCCGCTAAATCTTTGACGAGCTCACGGAAGTCAACACGTCCTTCTGCCGTGAAGTAGAAGATGACCTTATTGCGATCAAACGTGTACTCGACATCGACCAATTTCATATCGAGTTTATGTTCACGGATTTTTTCGACACATACCGCATGCGCATCAAGCGCTGCGACTTTATTTTCGCGGACGATCATTGCATCCTTATCGTCAGCAATCCGAAGAATGGATTTCAGTGGCAACACCACATCTTCTTCGTCCATTTGTTTATCGGCGATGACCACTTCGCCATATTCAATGCCCCGTACCGTCTCAACGATGACTGCTTGTCCTCGTGATAATGACTCTTGTCCAGGTGCAAAATAATAAATTTTGCCCGCTTCTTTAAAGCGAACGCCTACTACTTCTAGCATGTCGCTCTACCCTTTCTGTAAGTCAAACATGAGACGCTCAACTGTTAATTGGGGATTAACATTCGCTTCGACCCGTCTTACTGCGGCAAGCACAGCTTGCAACCAGCGGGTGATCGTCGTCTGGCTCTTGGACCCCATCTGTTCAAGTTGGGGTTTACTATTCGTATAGGTCATACCTTCCCACGCCGGATTCAGTTTCAGACGTAAGACATCCTCGAAGAAACAAGTGACGAGTTCAAGACCGATTCGGACATCCTGACGGTTTTTGAATTGTCCCATCCATTTCTCTTGTACGAACAGTGGTAAATCAGCCGGACGATTCGCTAATTCCTCCATCAATTGTAACACTGACGCTCGCGCATTTACAAACCAGTCTTCGAGTAATGCTTCTTCTGCATCCTCGACTTTTGGATAGACACGCGCTGCCAATTGCGTCAACTCGTGGTCCCGTCCCGTTTTTTCAGATAAAACCTCGCCAATCATTTGACGATCCGCCGGACGAAAACTTAATAACTGTCCCCGCGATCGAATCGTCGGTAAAAGGAGCTGGGGTTGATTCGTCAACAATAAAGCCACTTTTCCTTCTCCTGGTTCCTCAAAGAACTTCAGCAAACTGTTTGCTGCCTGGGGAGTCATCTTATGGGACTGGGTAATGACATAAATCTGACGATCGCCTTCAAGTCCTCGGAGTGAGAGATCATGCATCAATTGTTGAATCTGTTCTTTTTTGATGGTCGCGCCATCTGGTTCGATTTCATAATAATCGACCAAGTTGCCACTTTCCATCCGCCGACAGCTACGACAGACACCACACGGTTCTACATCGACCGGGTCCTCACAAAAAAGGCTTTTCGCGAACAAGTGAGCCGCTTCAAGTAGAAGCGGCTCATAGTCTCCGGTGAAGATATAAGCGTGATTGATTCGATCGTTTCGTAACGAATTTTGAAGAATCGTCGAAATGACCGATTGTGTCTGTTCCAGTTCATGAAACGTCTGCATCAGAATTGATGAAACCCTTCGATTGGCAAGACGAAGACCGTTGCCCCGCCTACCTGGACTTCAACAGGGTAAGGGATATAAGAATCGGCATGACCACCCATTGGTGAGATTGGAGAAACCATCTGTTCGCGGCTTGAACAGTTCTTTTTGATCAATCGCAACAAATCATCGAGACGCTCACTCTGTACACCAATCATGAACGTCGTGTTCCCTTCTTTAAGAAAACCACCTGTCGTTGCCAGTTTCGTTGCTCGGAAATCATGCTCGACAAGTGCTTCCGCCAAACGTAAGCTATCTTTATCTTGAACGATCGTAATGACCATTTTCATGAAAATCTCTCCTTTTCTTCTAAATAGGTAATGACATCTTCCACTAAGTCCTGATGAATCGCTTCAATCGATCGATTGGCTTGTACGATCTTCACCCGTTCCGGATCCGATGCTGCAATCTGTTGGAAACCTTCATAGACGCGGGCACGAAACGCATCATCTCGCTGCTCGATTCGATCAAGTGCTCCCCGGTCCATCATTCGTTTTTTAGAATCCGTTACTGTTAAATCAAATAAATACGTTCGGTCTGGCGCTAACCCACCTGTTGCAGAATCATTGATTTGACGCACGAAATCAATCGGATGTCCGAGACCATACCCTTGATACGCAAGTGACGCATCAACGAATCGGTCACATAAAACTATTGTGCCTGCCTCTAACGCCGGTCGAATCAATTCCTCGACATGCTGGGCACGAGACGCTGCATACAGCAGAATTTCCGTCATCTCTTTCATCTCTTCAAAATCAGGATTCAAAATCAACGAACGAATTTCGTTTCCAACGCGTGTGCCACCTGGCTCGCGGGTCGTCATGACGTTATAGCCCTTTTCTTTTAACACATCGCCAAGCAATTGTAGTTGTGTCGTTTTACCGGCACCATCTGGTCCTTCGACAGTAATGAACGTACCTTTCATTCTTCAAACCCTTCCTCTATGACGCGTAACGCTCCTCGTTGCAATTGTTCGCCCCCTTGCAAATGAACGGCTACGGTTTGATAATATCGTAAACGTAGTACCTGTTCCGCCGTAATGCGTTCGCCTCTGACGATCAACGGAATGCCTGGCGGGTATGGAACAATCGTTTCGAGTGAAACATGACCGATACACTCATCCAGCTGACGGAACATACCTGTTGCTTGTTCTAACTGTTCATAAGAACAAGCTAAAGCAGATACCTGTATTTTACCCATAATTGGTTGCTCGATATACCTTTTCAAAGGAATTCCTTCTGATTTCATCATTTGAATGGCTCGTTCGACACGGTGGACCCAGTCATTCTGCTCAGACTTTGTTAGCGGACGAAGTGGCAAAATACAGACGACGTGATCTCCTAGAGCAAATTCCGCATCGAGTTGAACAGCTCGTAACGCGTGCAACAACGCATCTCCTGGATATCCCTCATACGTTAATGTCATCCGCGACCAATCATCGAATCGCAGAACCGTCATATGATCGAACCGTTGAAGTGCCTCGATGAATGCATCATGACTAGCTTGAACATCTGACATCCCTTTAACTGTCCATTGTTCACGATAGGAACGGGCGTAATCTAATGAAGCCAAGAGTAAATATGAAGGACTCGAAGTCTGAAACGCTTGAAGCGCTCGCTGTAACTTCCTTCTCATCTTTTCTGAAAATCGCTCATGCATCCATGCTCCCATCGTCAGTGCTGGAAGTGTTTTATGGGCAGACTGGACAACAGCAGTTGCTCCTAATTCAAATGCAGAGCGTACACCAAATGCTTCACCGAAGTGTGCGCCATGTGCTTCATCCACTAATAAAGGGAGCCCGTGCGACGCTGTGAGCTGAACGAGTGACGTGATATCAGCTGCTTCCCCGTAATAGGTCGGTGAAGTGATAAACACGCCGACTCCTCCTGGATATTTCGTAAACGCTTCCTTTAATGTTTCACGTGAAACATGTCCACTGATTCCCGTTTCCTTATGGATGTCTGGTTCAAGAAAGATCGGTTCGATTCCTAACCATTCTAGTGCATTAAACACGGATTTATGCGAATTACGCTGTACATAAACACGCTCTCCTCTTGCTGCTGTAGCGGCAAGCATCGCCCAGTTTCCAACGGTCGAACCATTCACAAGGAAATGACTCGCTTTTGCACCGTAGACTTTTTGCAACAAAGCTATCGCGTCAGCAATAGCCTCTTCCGGATGATGAAAATCATCTAGACCAGGTAATTCTGTGACGTCCCATTTAAAGAAGTCAGGAAGAGGCGTCAATGTCCCATTCTTATGACCAGGAACATGCCATGAGATGGGCGATCGATCTAAATGACGTTGAAGTGCATGTACAATAGGAAGTTCGTGTTTCATGAAAAAGCTCCTTTTCCTCTAAAATGATTACACAAAAAGACCGACCTGCAATCTGCAGATCGGTCAAGTGCCTGGCAACGTCCTATCCTCACAGGGGGAAGCCCCC
>NZ_JACSNH010000009.1:0-54405 GCF_018619045.1 Exiguobacterium sp. s161 | reverse complement strand
GTTAAGCACTTGAACGCCGAAAGTAGTTGGGGGCTTCCCCCTGTGAGGATAGGACGTTGCCAGGCACTTGACCGATCTGCAGATTGCAGATCGGTCTTTTTGTGTTTTCTAAAAAGTCTTATCAGTTGCATTTCTTTTTTTAGATGATTACTATTAAATCAAACAATAGTCAAAGATGGTCAGAGAGGTGGTGCCAATGCAAAACATCACAGATATCATCGAAGCCTATTTAAAGCAAATTTTACACGACGAAAAGACGATTGAAATCAAACGTCAAGAAATTGCACAACGTTTTGACTGTGTTCCATCACAAATCAACTATGTCATTAATACTCGTTTTACGGTCGAAAAGGGTTATTTCGTTGAAAGTAAACGGGGTGGCGGCGGATACATTCGGATTCAAAAAATCGTTGTGCTCGATAGTCACGATCTATTAGACGAAGTCAGTTCATGGATCGGTGATCATTTGACGGAACAAGCTGCAGAAGATTATTTGATTCGTTTGATGAACGAACAATTACTGACGCGGCGGGAAGCTATTTTGATTCAATCGCTGTTGCAAAAAGAGAGTTTGCCAATGGCGGTCGAAGATCAACACCGGATGCGTGCCCACTTGATGCGGACGCTTCTTCAAACCATGAAGCGACTCTAGTCGTCGGACATTGGAGGAATGCACGATGCGTTGTCAACGATGTGGCGAACGAGAAGCAATCGTCCGTGTCAAACTTCCACAAGAATCGGAAACCGATGAGAAGTTCTTATGCTCGGTTTGTGTGCGGGAGTTAGCACGTGAATATCAAGGGACGGCGTGTCCGTCTTGCGGTATGACTCGTCAACAATTGCTTCATCTTCGTAAAGTCGGTTGCCCGACTTGTTATTCATTTTTTAAAGACGAAGTCGACGGTATGGTTCGTCAGTTCCAACACGGTCATACGCAACATTATGGCTCACGGCCTGATGAGGAATCCGTTGAAAAACGATTGAACCAGCAGCTCAGTCGACTCAAAGAACAGCTCAACCGCAAAATCTTAGCAGAAGATTATGAAGAAGCAGAAGTCATAAAACAACAGATTGAGAGTGTCGAGGAGGATTTGCGTCATGTTTGAAGAGTTGCTCCAACACCCTTTAAGCGAATCGATGAATCAATCTTCTCCTTTTGACGACATCGTCGTTTCGACACGGATCCGATTGGCGCGTAATACGACACGTTACCCGTTCTCAACGATGTTGTCAGAAGCACAAGCCAATGCACTCATTGAAGAGACAGAACGCCAACTAAACGGGATGAAAGGGTTCCGGTTTGGTCGCGTCGATCAAGCAGATGTCCTGACGCGAACCGCTTTAGTAGAAAAGCATCTAATCAGTCCAGCGTTAGCGAGTCATCCGCGGACAGGACTCTTCATTAGTGAGGATGAGCAGATCAGTGTCATGGTAAACGAAGAGGATCATTTCCGAATCCAGACGTTATTACCGGGACTTCAACTTGAAGAAGCGTTTCGGATCGCAAAACAAGTCGATCGCTTGATCAGTGAACGATTTAAAATTGCTTTTGATGACACGCTCGGTTATTTAACGACGTGTCCGAGTAACGTCGGAACAGGTCTTCGTGCTTCCGTGATGTTGCACTTACCGGGACTGGTCCTGACGAATCAGATTCAAGGTTATATCAAACACTTACGACAGCTCGGATTCGCGATTCGTGGGCGTTACGGCGAGGGAAGCGATGCCTCTGGTCGCATGTTCCAACTTTCGAACCAACGGACGCTTGGGGCAAGTGAGGATATGCTGATCACGGACTATCA
Source organism: Exiguobacterium sp. s161 (assembly GCF_018619045.1). NCBI lineage: Bacteria > Bacillati > Bacillota > Bacilli > Caryophanales > Exiguobacterium > Exiguobacterium sp. s161. The sequence continues at coordinate 52,603 of NZ_JACSNH010000009.1, read as the reverse complement.
ATTTGCCGTCGAAGCATTAATTGAAGCAGAACAGGCAGCACGAAAAGGATTATTGGAGATGTATCAAGAAGAACTAGAGGACAGACTATATCGTTCCTACGGTATCCTGACATCAGCTCGACTGATTACAGCGCGGGAAGCAACGGAACGACTATCGGATGTTCGCTTAGCAGACAGTCTGGGACTAGAGGTCAATCTTCCTCCAAATCTTTTTCATCAACTGCTCGTTTCATTACAAACAGGTTTTCTACAAAAGCATTTCGGGAAACAATTAACATCTAGAGAACGGGACATCGAACGGGCGAAACGAATCCGGACGATGTTAACCGAACAGACAAACAGGGATCACACACAAGGAGGTTTTGCATAATGATGTTTGGACGATTCACAGAACGTGCACAACGTGTATTGGCACTTGCTCAAGAAGAGGCAGTACGGTTGGGGCACCACAATATCGGAACAGAACACATTTTACTCGGACTTGTACGTGAAGGAGACGGAATCGCTGCGAAAGCCTTAACAGCACTCGGTCTCAGTTCAGATAAAATTCAGATGGAAGTCGAAGCATTAATCGGTCGCGGACAAGATGGTGCAACGACGATTCACTATACACCACGTGCGAAAAAAGTCATCGAGTTATCAATGGATGAGGCACGTAAACTAGGTCACTCTTACGTTGGAACAGAACACCTCTTGCTCGGATTGATTCGAGAAGGAGAGGGCGTTGCTGCTCGTGTCTTGAATAACTTGGGCATCAGTCTTTCAAAAGCCCGTCAGCAAGTACTCCAGTTGCTCGGGAACAGCGAAACGACAGCAAACGCGTCGCAAGCAGGTTCAGGTGTCGCAACACCAACACTTGATGGTCTTGCTCGTGATTTGACACAACAAGCGCGCGAAACACGTCTTGATCCAGTTATCGGTCGTGCGAAAGAAATTCAACGTGTCATCGAAGTCTTGAGCCGCCGGACGAAAAATAACCCGGTCTTGATCGGGGAACCAGGGGTCGGTAAAACGGCTGTCGTCGAAGGTCTCGCTCAACAAATCATCAACAATGAAGTACCGGAGACGTTACGCAATAAACGTGTTATGGTACTCGACATGGGGACACTTGTCGCTGGTACGAAATACCGTGGTGAATTCGAAGATCGTTTGAAAAAGGTCATGGATGAGATTCGTCAAGCGGGGAACATCATTCTCTTCATTGATGAGTTGCATACATTGATCGGAGCGGGTGGAGCAGAAGGTGCGATCGATGCATCGAACATCCTTAAACCATCGCTCGCACGAGGCGAGCTCCAGTGTATCGGAGCAACGACTCTTGATGAGTACCGGAAATACATCGAGAAAGACGCGGCACTCGAACGTCGTTTCCAACCGATCCAAGTCGCAGAGCCAACAACGGATGAAGCAACACAAATCCTATTTGGTCTTCGCGATCGTTATGAAGCACACCACCGTGTGACGATCACAGACGAAGCGATTCAAGAAGCCGTCACATTGTCAGATCGATACATTTCGGATCGTTTCCTTCCGGATAAAGCGATCGATTTGATCGACGAAGCGGCATCGAAAGTTCGGTTGCGTTCATACACAGCACCACCGAACTTAAAAGAAGTCGAAGCGAAACTTGAAGGCATCCGCAAGGACAAGGACGAAGCGGTCCAAAGCCAAGAGTTCGAAAAAGCAGCAAGCCTCCGTGATACGGAACAAAAATTACGCGATGAGCTTGAGCGTTTGAAAGAGGAATGGCAGAATAAACAAGGCAACGAAAAACTTGAAGTCACAAAAGATGACATCGCACAAGTTGTTGCCAACTGGACAGGTGTACCGGTCACGAAGATCGCGGAAGAAGAGACGGATCGTCTCCTTCGCCTCGAAGAAATCCTTCACGATCGTGTCATCGGACAAAATGAAGCCGTTAAATCAATTTCAAAAGCCATCCGTCGCGCACGTGCTGGACTGAAAGATCCAAAACGTCCGATCGGTTCGTTCATCTTCCTCGGTCCTACTGGGGTTGGTAAAACAGAACTCGCCCGTGCGGTTGCCGAAGCGATGTTCGGAGATGAGGATGCGATCATCCGGATCGACATGTCAGAGTACATGGAGAAACATGCAACGAGCCGTCTCGTCGGTTCACCTCCAGGATATGTCGGTTACGAAGAAGGCGGTCAATTGACTGAAAAAGTTCGCCGGAAACCATACTCGGTCATCTTACTTGATGAAATCGAGAAGGCGCACCCGGAAGTCTTCAACATTCTCTTGCAAGTACTTGATGATGGACGCTTAACAGACTCGAAAGGTCGGACGGTTGATTTCCGTAACACGATCATCGTCATGACATCGAACGTCGGTGCAAGTGCCCTTAAACGTAATAAATATGTCGGATTCGCTGTTTCTGAAGATACGGATCGCGAATACAAAGACATGAAAGATAAAGTCATGGAAGAACTCAAACGGGCGTTCCGTCCAGAGTTCTTGAACCGGATTGATGAAACGATCGTCTTCCACTCACTCGAGAAACAACACATCGAAGAGATCGTGAAGTTGATGGCGAAAACCCTTGAAAAACGTTTGGCTGAACAGGAAATTCATTTCGAATTGACACCAGCTGCCCTCTCGAAGATTGCCGATATCGGATACGATCCAGAGTACGGCGCACGTCCAATCCGTCGTGCCCTTCAACGGGAAGCGGAAGACCGGTTGTCAGAAGCATTGCTCGCAGGCGATATCCAAAAAGGAGAACGTGTTGCGCTTGATGTCGAAGAGAACGAATTCATCGTTCGCCGGAATCACGTGAGTTCTGCCGCAACGGAATAAGCACTGAGCACAGGGCCAGCTTTCGCACTTTCTGAGCGAAGCTGGTTCTTTTTTTGAAATAGAAAGGATGAATCGATTGGCTAAGTTAAAAACAAAATTCGTTTGTCAAAGCTGTGGGAGCGAATCCCCGAAATGGATGGGACGTTGTTCAGGATGCGGGGAATGGAACACGATGGTCGAAGAAGTCGTCGAAGAAAAAAAAGGACGGCGCGGTGCCGCTTTCGTTCATACGACGACAAAACAATTGAAGCCAGAGCGCCTCGCGAACATCGTCTCGCAAGAAGAGAGTCGCGTCTTTACCGGAAGTGGTGAATTCGACCGTGTCCTCGGAGGCGGTATCGTTCCAGGTTCGATGGTGCTTGTTGGAGGAGATCCGGGGATCGGGAAGTCGACGATCTTACTGCAGACGAGCGCACGGCTTGCACAACGTGGCGAAAAAGTGCTCTACATCTCAGGAGAAGAATCGCTCAAACAAACGAAATTACGCGCGGAACGGCTTGGCTTACCGACACAGGATTTGTTCGTCCTGAGTGAGACGGATATGAACATGATTGAACGTGTCGTCGATGAAGAACAGCCACGTTTTTTAATCATCGACTCGATTCAAACCGTCTACATCGATGAAATCCAGTCCGCACCCGGGAGCGTGACACAGGTACGTGAATGTACGGCGATGCTGATGAAAATTGCGAAGAGTCGCGGTATTGCGATCTTCATCGTCGGTCACGTCACGAAACAAGGTTCGATTGCTGGACCACGTTTACTGGAGCACATGGTGGATGCTGTCTTGTATTTCGAAGGCGAACGTCACCATACGTTCCGGATTCTGCGTGCCGTCAAAAACCGATTTGGTTCAACGAATGAGATCGGAATTTTTGAGATGCGGGAGTCTGGTCTTGAAGAGGTCTTGAATCCGTCAGAAATTTTCCTCGAGGAGCGGACGTCCGGTGTATCCGGTTCAACGATTGTTGCTTCGATGGAAGGGACACGGACGGTCCTCGTCGAACTGCAAGCACTGATTTCACCGACGTCATTCGGGAATCCTAGACGGATGGCGACCGGAATCGATCAGAACAAGGTTGCCTTATTGATGGCGGTCCTTGAGAAACGATCGGGTCTTCTCCTTCAGACACAAGATGCGTACCTTAAGGCAGCCGGGGGTGTGAAGCTGGATGAACCCGCGATTGACTTGGCGGTTTGCGTTGCGATTGCTTCCAGTTTCCGTGACAAGCCGACGCGTCCGACGGATGTCGTGATTGGTGAAGTCGGATTGACAGGTGAGGTTCGTCGTGTATCGCGGATTGAACAACGTGTAGCAGAAGCAGCCAAACTCGGTTTCACACGGGCAATCATTCCGAAAAACAACTTAGGGGGTTGGACGTATCCGGACGGGATTACGGTCGTCGGTGTCGAGAGTGTGGACGAAGCATTACGTGAAACCATTCCGTTTTAAGCTGGAATGACGCAAAAAATGGGGGAACTGTAATGGATATGTAAACAGTTTCCCCTCCTTCCGGCGTAGGTAGTTCAAATCAGTACATGTTACAATGAACTTAAAATAAGCAAAGGAGGTGAGAAGATTGAAAATCGTCATTCGGGTATTTTTTGCATTACTCGGACTTGCCCTCGGGATTTTGTTGCTTCCTCAGTTCTTCCAATTAATTGAGACGGCAACGAATACGACATTCCCTGCATGGTTGATGAGCGAATACGTAACTGGAACGATTGGTGCACTCATATTCTTATTAATTGGATTATTCATTACGGATTCGGTAATTCGACTTCTCCGATTTTTAGAAGAACGACTCGTCAAAGCCCCAGTAGCAGATCTCTTTTTTGGAACATTTGGTTTGTTGATTGGGTTGGTACTGGCCTTCCTCGTCAGTACATTGATTGATTTGGTAGGTATTCCTGTCCTCAGTAACGTCTTAACGATCTTCGTGACCGCGTTGTTCGGATATCTTGGCTTTACGGTCGGGTATCGTAAACGTCATGAATTGACGAAAATCTTCTTACGTAGTAACCAAAGTGAGAAAAAGGCGACGCCAGAAGTCGTCGTCCCAGTTAAATCAAACAGCAAGGTACTCGATACGAGCGTCATCATCGACGGACGAATTACGGATATCACGAAGACCGGTTTCGTCGAAGGAAAACTGATCGTCCCGCAATTCGTCATCGGTGAGTTGCAGTACATCGCCGATTCTTCCGATACGTTGAAACGAAACCGTGGACGTCGTGGACTCGATGTCTTAAAAGAGTTACAAGAGATTCCTGGAGTCGAAGTCGAAATTTATGATGGCGATTTCGAGGATGTACCGGAAGTCGATATTAAGCTGATCAAACTCGCGGAACTCGTCAAAGGGATCGTCGTCACGAACGACTATAACTTGAATAAAGTCTGTGAAGTCCGACATGTTCCTGTTCTTAACATCAATGACCTGGCGAATGCCGTCAAACAAGTCGTCATTCCAGGAGAAGAGATGACCGTTCTTGTCATCAAGGAAGGAAAAGAACAAAAACAGGGCATTGCCTATCTCGAAGATGGGACGATGGTCGTCGTTGAAGGAGGCAAACACCTCATTTCGAAAACGATTGGCGTTGTCGTCACAAGTGTCTTGCAGACATCAGCTGGACGAATGATTTTTGCGAAACCACAAGAAAAATGAGACACTATGCCTAGAGAGACATCGAGAGGCATTCGGATAGACCCCGTAACGGATTCGATTTCATGATCGAGTCCGTTTTCGGTGTGATGGAATGGACCACGATGATCAGTGAGAGAGAAAAGAGGGAATGGGATGTCTACAGCCACATATCGCGTCGTCATCCCCGCTGCCGGTGCCGGTAAGCGGATGGGCGCAGATCGTAATAAATTGATGCTTGAACTAAGAGACCGTCCAATCATCGCTTGGACACTGGATGTCTTCGAGGCAGATCCGGCATGTACGGAAATTGTCCTTGCGATCAATCCACTAGAACAAGAATGGTTTACAAGTATTATCGCGTCTTATAAGACATCGATTAGACTTGTCGCGGGTGGTGCCGAACGTCAGGAAAGTGTTCTCCGTGGTCTTGAGGCGTTAGAAGGCGAAGGGATCGTTCTGATCCATGATGGTGCCCGACCGTTCATTTCACAAGCAGCGATTCATGCGGTCGTCCAAGCGGCAGTCCTAGACAAAGCGGCGATTCTTGCCGTGCCGATTAAAGACACGGTCAAACGGATTGAAGCGAACCACATCAGCGAGACCGTCCCGCGGGAACACCTGATGGCAGCCCAGACACCACAAGCGTTTGATCTTGCGACGATTCGTACGGTTCACGAAAAAGCGGCAACGAAATACCTAGGAACCGATGATGCAAGTTTGATAGAATGGGACGGAGGAAAAGTAACGATCGTCCACGGTCACTACGAAAATATCAAGATGACGACACCGGACGATCTGTGGTTCGGTGAAGCGATTCTAATGAAACGAGGGAAATGACGATGATTCGAATTGGACAAGGTTTTGATGTACATGCCTTTGCAGAGGATCGGAAATTGATTTTAGGCGGCATCGAGATTCCGCACACGAAAGGATTGCTCGGTCACTCGGATGCAGACGTCTTGTTACATACGATTGCCGACGCGGCACTTGGTGCAATCGCAGCAGGAGATATCGGAAAACATTTTCCGGATACGGATCCGGAATTCAAGGATGCCGATTCAGCAAAATTGCTGCAGCATGTCTACGCGCTCGTTAAACAACAAGGGTATGAGCTTGGCAACCTAGATGCGACAGTCATCGCACAGGCACCAAAGCTCCGTCCGTACATCGACACGATGCGTGCGCGGATCGCGGAATTGCTCGAAGCGGACATTGAACAGATCAATGTCAAGGCAACGACGACGGAATGGTTAGGTTTTACGGGACGAGAAGAGGGAATCGCTTGTCAAGCAGTGATTCTACTGAAACGAATCGAAGAATAAGGTATACTAGATAAGCGAATTTTAGTCGAAGGAGTGATTGGCAATGGCAGAAGTACGAGTACGTTATGCCCCAAGTCCAACAGGACACTTGCATATCGGGAATGCCCGGACTGCATTATTTAACTATCTGTTTGCGCGCCACTTAGGCGGTAAGATGGTATTACGAATCGAGGATACGGACCAAAAGCGGAACATCGCAGGCGGTGTCGAGAGTCAAATGAAGAACCTCGAGTGGCTCGGTGTCGATTGGGACGAAGGTCCAGGTCGCGGTGGTGAGTACGGTCCTTATTCACAAATGGAGCGTCTCGATATCTACCAAAAGTACACGGACGAGTTACTTGAAAAAGGACTTGCTTACCGTTGCTACATGACATCGGAAGAGCTCGAAGCAGAACGCGAAGCACAAATCGCACGCGGAGAAGCACCACGTTATTCAGGAGCGCACCGTAACCTGACAGCAGAACAAGAAGAAGCGTTCCGCGCAGAAGGTCGCACGCCATCGATTCGGATTCGTGTACCGGAAGATGTCACGTATACATGGAATGATATCGTTAAAGACGACGTCTCATTCGAATCAAAAGACTTCGGTGACTGGGTCATCGTCAAAAAAGATGGCATTCCGACGTACAACTTTGCCGTCGTCATCGATGATCATTTAATGGCGATCAGCCATGTTCTTCGTGGGGATGATCATATTTCGAACACACCGAAACAGATGATGATCTATGATGCGTTCGGTTGGGAATACCCGACGTTCGGTCACATGACATTGATCGTCAACGAATCACACAAGAAACTTTCGAAGCGTGATCACTCGATCATTCAGTATATCGAGCAGTATAAAGAGCTCGGTTATCTCCCGGAAGCATTGCTCAACTTCATCACGCTTCTCGGTTGGTCACCAGTCGGTGAACAAGAAATCTTCACGAAAGAAGAGTTCATCGAAATCTTTGACGCGGATCGTCTGTCGAAGAGTCCAGCTGTCTTTGACCAAAACAAATTGGCTTGGATCAACAGCCAGTACATGAAACATCAATCGTTCGAAGAAGTATTCGAAGCCAGTCTTCCGTTCTTACAAGAAGCAGGTCGCGTCGAAGCGTCACCTTCAGAAGAAGAGCTCGCTTGGGCACGTGATCTCGTTGCGTTATACCGCGAACAGATGACGCATGGCGCGGAAATCGTCAAGCTTTCAGAGATGTTCTTTGAGGACGAAGTGGTGTATGATGAAGAGGCAAACACTGTCTTGAGTGGCGAGACGGTTCCGACTGTACTTGCAGAATTCGCGAACCAGTTACGCGCTCTCGAAGAGTGGACACCAGAAGCAATTAAAGCATCGATCAAAGCGACGCAAAAAGCGACTGGTCAAAAAGGAAAGAATTTATTCATGCCAATTCGTGTCGCGACGACAGGACAGACGCATGGTCCAGAACTCCCGAACACGATTCAATTACTAGGAAAAGACCGTGTGCTTGCACGGCTTGAAGCAGAATAACGAAAGCGTAGACGAGGAAAGTAACGATGCGTCTTCTTCTCCAGAGACAAGCTCGAATGGTGCGAGGGCTTGAAGAAGCGAATCATGAAATGCCCCTCTGAGTGCTGCCCGAAATCCGTGAGAGTAGGCGCAGACGTATCTCCGGCGTTAACGGACGTCGAGAGGGACGAGTCAATCGTCCAAACAGAGTGGGACCGCGCTTCGTTAGCGTCTCTGTGCAGCAATGCATAGAGGCGCTTTTTCTTATGGAGAGGAGAACGTATATGACACGGATACGAGAAGATATCCGCAATGTGTTTGAGCAAGATCCAGCTGCCCGCAGCACGTTAGAAGTCATTTTGACATACCCGGGCTTACATGCGATTTGGATGCATCGCCTGGCCCATCGACTCTGGAACGCAAAGTTTCGCTTACTCGGTCGATTAATTTCGCAGTTCAGTCGCTTTTTGACAGGCATCGAGATTCATCCAGGAGCGACGATTGGACGCCGATTCTTTATTGACCACGGGATGGGTGTCGTCATTGGTGAGACGACGATCATTGGGGATGATGTCACGTTGTTTCAAGGCGTGACACTCGGCGGAACGGGGAAAGAAACAGGAAAGCGTCATCCGACGATTGAAGACGGCGTACTTGTCTCTGCCGGTGCCCGTGTCCTTGGTGATATCACGATTGGGGCATACTCAAAAATCGGTGCCAGTTCCGTCGTCTTAAAACACGTTCCTCCCAATGCGACTGTCGTAGGCATTCCGGGACGTGTCGTCATTCAAGACGGCATGAAGGTCGAAGCACCACTTGATCATCGTTTCCCGGATCCGGTCAGCGAATGCCAAGAGCGGATTGAAATGGAACTAGAAGTATTAAAACAAGAAATTGAACGGATTAAAGGAGGGCGACGTCATGATTCAACTGTACAACAGCATGACCGGAAAAAAGGAACCATTTAAACCATTAGAAGAAGGAAAGGTCAAGATGTATGTCTGTGGCCCGACGGTTTACAACTACATTCATATCGGGAACGCGCGTCCAGCCATCGTTTTCGATACGGTCCGTCGCTACTTCACATACCGCGGATACGAAGTTAAATATGTCTCGAACTTCACGGACGTCGATGATAAGATCATCCGGACAGCGAACGAACTCGGAGAAGACTATCATGCGTTGACGAAACGTTTCATCGAGGCGTATCACGCGGATACGGGCGCCTTGAATGTCCAAAAAGCGGATATCCATCCACTCGTCACGGAAACGATGGACGATATCATCGCCTTCATCGAAGTCCTCGTCGAAAAAGGCAATGCCTACGCATCAAGCGGGGATGTCTACTTCCGGACGCGTAGTTTCAAGGATTATGGTCAATTGAGCCAACAGTCGATCGATGAATTGCGCGCAGGCGCACGAATCGAAGTCGGAGAGAAAAAAGAAGATCCGCTTGATTTCGTGCTCTGGAAAGCAGCAAAACCAGGAGAGCCGGCATGGACAAGTCCATGGGGCGAAGGGCGACCAGGCTGGCACATCGAGTGCTCGGCAATGGCGAAGAAATATCTCGGGGAGACGATCGACATTCATGCTGGTGGACAAGACTTGAAATTCCCGCATCATGAGAATGAGATCGCCCAGTCTGAAGCATGCAACTCACAGAAATTCGCGAACTACTGGATGCATAACGGGTTCTTGAACATCGAAAACGAGAAGATGTCGAAGTCGCTCGGTAACTTCTTGACGGTCCATGAAGCGATCCAAGCGGTTGATCCGATGGTGTTACGTTTCTTCATGTTATCGGTTCAGTATCGTCACCCGATCAACTACAGTCGTGAACTGATCGATCAAGCAGCGAATGGTCTCGCACGGATTCGGGAATCGGTCGCAAACATCGAACACCGCCTTGACATGACGGCTGATCTCGGAACAGGTGACGAGAAGTGGTTGAATCGTCTAGCGGCGATCAAGGAACATTTCATCACATCGATGGATGATGATTTTAATACAGCGAACGCTGTGACGGATTTATTCGATCTCTCGAAAGAAGCCAACTTGTACCTTGGAGAAGCACATGTGTCGAAACAGGTGCTCGAACAGTTCCTCGCACTCTTCTCGGAATTATCAGATGTCCTCGGTGTCACGTTGACAGTCGACAAAGGCTTACTCGATGAAGAAGTCGAACAGTTGATCGAAGAGCGGAACACAGCCCGTCAAAATCGTGACTTCGCACGAGCGGACGCAATCCGCGATCAGCTGCGTGATCAAGGCATCTTGCTGGAAGACACAGCGCAAGGGATGCGGTGGAAGCGCGGATGAAGAACTACAAACAACTGAATGCACTCGCGTTAGCGTACATGGGCGATGTCGTCTATGAGATTCGTGTGCGGGAGCGATTGCTCGAACAAGGTTATGTGAAGCCGGGCGAGTTGCATAAAGCAGCTGTCCGGTACGTTCGGGCTCAAGCACAAGCGACGGTCGTGACGCACTGGTTGAACACGGATGCGCTGACGGAAGAAGAAGCAGCGGTCGTTCGGCGCGGAAAGAACGCGAAATCCGGTTCTGTCCCGAAGAGCACGGACGTCCACACGTATCGCTACGCGACAGCATTTGAAGCATTGCTCGGTTATATTTATCTTTCAGAAGGAGGGGATCGCCTTGAAGAACTCATCGGACAAGCGTTCGAACTACTCGAAGCCGAAAAAACAGACGAATCCTAAGGCTACCGGTGCGAAGCCGAAAACGAAGGCACAGCGCCCAGTACAAGAGAAACGAAAAGCCGCTCCAGTCAAGGAACAGCCCGTCGTGATCGAACCACTCGAAGAAGGACAAGATTTCTTGTCAGGTCGTAATCCGGTCCTAGAGGCATTGCGGAGTGGACGAGAGATGAACAAGCTGTTCTTGCAGGAAGGACAACAAAAAGGACCGCTTGCCGTCATCCATGCGATGGCGCAGGAAGCGGGCATTCAAATCCAGCTCGTCCCGCGTTCGCGGTTAACCGGTTTAGCTGGAACGGAAAATCACCAAGGTGTCGTCGCAGCGGTTGCTGCGTATGAGTACGCCGAGATGGAAGACATCTTCGAGCTTGCACGTCAAAAGGATGAAACACCACTCTTGATCATGCTTGATGAGCTCGAAGATCCACATAACCTCGGATCAATCTTGCGGACAGCAGATGCTGTCGGAGCACACGGAATCATCATTCCGAAGCGTCGCTCAGTCGGGTTGACGCAAGTCGTTGCGAAAGCATCAACAGGCGCGATTGAACATATCCCGGTCGTTCGCGTGACGAACCTCGCTCGGACGATGGAGGATCTAAAGAAACAAGGCATCTGGTTCGTGGGAACGGATGCACGTGAAAGTGACGACTACCGGACACTCGATGGGACGATGCCGCTCGGAATCGTCATTGGAAGTGAAGGAAAAGGAATGAGCCGGCTCGTCCGTGAGAAATGTGACTTCCTCGTCCACCTCCCGATGGCAGGACATGTCACGTCGCTCAACGCATCGGTGGCGGCTTCGCTATTATTATATGAAGTCTACCGGACTAGAAAGCCGTATGCGCGATGAAATATGATCGTCTCATCGTAGATGGCTACAATATCATTGGCGCATGGCCAGAATTTAGGACGTTGCGGGAGCAAGACTTTGAATTAGCACGGGAACGGTTGATTCATGCGATGGCGGAGTACCAAGCCGTCACAGGGATCAGCGTTACGATCGTCTTTGATGCCTATCTGCAACCGGGTCGTGAGTCTCGGATGCAAAAAAGTGGAATCGAGATCGTCTATACACGGGAGAACGAAACGGCAGATGAATGGATTGAAAAGACAGCTGCTGATTGGTTACAGGATATTCGGGTCAAGCTAACAGTAGCGACGAATGATTACACGGAGCAGTGGGTCATCTTCACGCTTGGCGCACTCCGTATATCGGCGCAGGAACTCCGGCGTGAATGGAAAGCGGCAGTTGCCGTCATCAAACAACAGACGACGTCCGCGAAGACAGCGGCTCAACCGCGCTCGAAGATTGATTTACCGGAAGACGTCCTCGCACGTCTCGAAGCGATTCGTCGCCGAAAGAATTCAGATACATGATATGAACCATTCGCATGAGCGATCCACCGTTCTCCTTTATTCGGAAGAACGGTGGTTTTTTATAGAAAAGATACATTTTGGATACAACAAAAGAGGTCATGCCAATTTTCATTGTCGTGCGACAGGTAATTATTGTATAATTAAAAACAATTGAACTATTCGTCAATGATGCTTGGAGGGATACAGGATGAGTTTGGTTTCGTTCGACCAGTTTGAGTGCATGACCGATGAAGCGCTTGTAGAACAAGCGAAAGAGTTCGATAACAGCGATGCGCTCGAATTTTTGATCGAGCGGTATCGAAATTTCGTACGCGCCAAAGCCCGTTCTTATTTTTTGATTGGGGCAGACCGAGAAGATATCATTCAAGAAGGAATGATTGGTCTCTATAAAGCGGTACGAGATTACCGAACGGATAAGCTCGCCTCGTTTAAAGGATTTGCCGAATTATGCATCACGCGACAGATGATCACTGCGATTAAGACAGCAACACGTCAGAAACATATCCCATTAAACTCGTACATCTCGCTCGATAAACCGATCTATGACGATGAATCAGAGCGGACGTTACTGGATATCATCACGTCGACAGCACCTTCTGATCCACAAATCTTGATCGTCAACCGGGAAGAATACGCAGACATCGAATCAAAGATGGAGGAGATTCTGAGTGATCTCGAACGAAAAGTCCTCGCGCTCTATCTTGACGGACGGACGTATCAGGAAATCTCCGACGACCTCGATCGTCATGTCAAATCGATCGATAATGCCTTGCAACGCGTCAAGCGGAAGCTTGAACGTTACCTCGAAGCACGAAAGATGACGGTCTAACAGAGAGGTAGATTGACCGTAATCCCTTCCTATGCTACTGTATAACTAGCGCCTTACTAGCGAGACGCCGCTCATAGGCGTTTTTTTTTACGCTCTTTTTTGGGAAGGAAAGTAACACAACAGAAGAGAAGAGTGGCAAAGAAGGAGGGCTTTGAGATGGCGAAGAAAGTAGGCCTTGCTTGTGATAATTGCGGTGCCCGCGACTATACGACGATGAAAAAAGAGGACGTTACTGTCCGCTTGGAATTGAAGAAATTCTGCCGTCGTTGTAACGCGCATACGATTCATAAAGAAGCGAAATAAGGCTTCATCTGTCCCGATTTATTACATCCTGGAGGGAAAGTACGATGAAATTTTTGCGTGACGTATGGAATGAATTGAAAAAGACGAGCTGGCCAAAACGGAAAGAGCTGACGAAATACACATTGACGGTCATCGGTATGGTGATCTTCATGGGTGTCTTCATCTTCGGCGTCGATTCAGGGCTTAGCGCATTGATGAGCTGGTTGATTAAGTAAAAAGAAGAGGTGGCCTACCATGGAGAAACAATGGTTTGTCGTCCAAACGTATTCCGGATTCGAAAACAACGTCAAGGCGAACCTTGAACGTCGGATTGAATCCATGAACATGGACGAAAAAATCTTCCGTGTACTCGTTCCGATTGAAACAGTACAAGAAGAAGTAACGAACAAAAAGGGAGAAACGAAAATCAAGGAACGTGAAGTCAAGATCTTCCCGGGGTATGTCCTCGTAGAGATGGTCATGACGGATGATTCTTGGTATGTCGTCCGGAATACTCCGAACGTCACGGGCTTCCTCGGATCAGTCGGCGGCGGTTCAAAACCGACACCACTCCTTCCGGAAGAAGCAGAAAACATCCTTGGATCAATGGGTCTCGTCGATCTGAAGAGCCGTTACGACTTCTCACTCGGACAAATCGTCCGAATCAAAGAAGGAGCTTTCGAAAATCTCGAAGGTACGATCGAGGAGCTTGATACAGACGCTGAGAAAATGAAAGTCTCTGTTGATATGTTCGGTCGCGAAACGAAGGTCGAGCTTGATTTCGCACAGGTCGATAAAATCGATTAAGTTTCCTATTGCGAATGTTTTGTTTTAATGATACAATTTTTCGTGTTTGATGTTGTGCTTATTTCGATAAATAACTCGTCGAATAGAATGAGTGGGAGGACGCGCAACGTCCAATTAAACCACATTAAAGAATTAAGGAGGTGTGTCTCGTGGCGAAGAAGGTTATGAAACTCGTAAAACTTCAAATTCCTGCGGGCAAAGCAAACCCAGCTCCACCAGTTGGACCGGCACTCGGTCAAGCAGGTGTGAACATCATGGGCTTCTGTAAAGAGTTCAACGCTCGTACACAAGACCAAGCCGGCTTGATTATCCCTGTAGTCATCACGGTTTTTGAAGATCGTTCATTCACATTCATCACTAAAACTCCTCCAGCAGCAGTTCTCTTGAAGAAAGCAGCTGGAATTGAGAGTGGTTCAGGTGAACCGAACCGTAAGAAAGTAGCGACTGTCAAACGTGACAAAGTTCGTGAAATCGCTGAAACAAAAATGCCAGACCTTAACGCATCATCTGTTGAAACAGCAATGTTGATGGTTGAAGGTACTGCACGTTCTATGGGTATCGTAATCGAAGACTAATGTCTTTTTGATTACCATGAACAACGATGAGGGTCGCAGGCGGATAGTTTCTTGAAGCCTGCTACCCTTTCATTATGTGGGAGGATTTTCCGCACAACCACAAAGGAGGAACCTAAAATGGGTAAGAAGTACAAAGAAGCTGCTAAGCTTATCGATCGTACGGTTTCATACGAACTCGCAGAAGCTGTAGATTTGACTAAAAAATCTGCAACTGCGAAATTCGATGAGACTATCGAATTGGCTGTTCGTCTCGGAGTAGATCCGAAGAAAGCAGACCAACAAATCCGTGGAGCAGTCGTATTGCCACACGGTACTGGTAAAACACAAAAAGTTCTCGTCTTCGCGAAAGGTGAGAAATTAAAAGAAGCGGAAGCTGCTGGAGCAGATTACGCTGGTGATGCTGAGTACATCAACAAAATCCAACAAGGATGGTTCGACTTCGACGTTATCGTCGCGACACCAGACATGATGGGTGAAGTTGGTAAACTTGGTCGCGTTCTCGGACCAAAAGGCCTCATGCCAAACCCGAAAACAGGTACAGTTACATTTGACGTCACAAAAGCAATCAACGATATCAAAGCTGGTAAAGTTGAGTACCGTGTCGACAAATCAGGTAACATCCACGTTCCTGTCGGTAAAAAATCATTCGATAACGAGAAACTCGTTGAGAACATCAACACAGTTATCGAAACTCTCGTAAAAGTTAAGCCTGCTACTGCTAAAGGTGTATACCTTAAGAACATCGCGATCGCTTCTACAATGGGTCCTGGTGTAAAAGTATCTTCAGCTGACTTCGCGAAATAATTTCGTCTAAAACGAACTTGACAACGTTCTAAGAACGCTGTTACAGTATAAAACGTTGATATATTTCGACATACCGTAGACAGAAGGTGCTCACATGGGCATAAATCCTTCCGAGGTGTTCTTGCTCAGAGAGCCTGTTTGTTCAGGTATCCTTTTTGACGATTACGCCTCCTCTGCTTTGCAGACGGAGGCTTTTTATTTGAAATCGAGCAGCCCCTCGCACCGGTACATTTCATCTACCAGGAGGTGCAACAGAAATGGCAAACGAAAAAGTTATCGCTGTCAAAGCGGATCTCGTATCTGAGATCGCTGAGAAACTCCAAGCGAGCGCAGGAACAGTTGTCGTCGACTACCGTGGTCTCACAGTAGAAGAAGTCACTGAACTTCGTAAACAACTCCGCGAAGCGGGCGTTGAATTCAAAGTTTACAAAAACGGTCTCCTCCGCCGCGCGGCAGTTCAAAGCAACCTCGAAGGTCTTGATGAAGTCTTCACAGGTCCTAGTGCGATCGCCTTCAGCAATGAAGACGTTATCGCGCCAGCTAAGATCTTGAACGACTTCGCTAAAACGCACAAGGCTCTCGAACTTAAAGGTGGTATCATCGAAGGCAAAGTCACTTCAGTAGAAGATGTCAAAGCCCTTGCGGAACTTCCATCACGCGAAGGTCTCCTTTCGATGCTCCTCAGCGTGCTTCAAGCGCCAATCCGTGGACTCGCGGTGGCAACGAACGCAATCGCAGAGCAAAAAGAAGAACAATCTGCTTAATTTCTGCTTAGCGGGATAGGCAACCAACACAATTTTCACACCCCAACGTGGGCTAAATCAAAGGAGGAAAACCATAATGGCTTTCAACAAAGAGCAATTTATCGAAGACCTCAAGGGCATGACTGTTCTTGAACTTAACGAACTCGTAAAAACAATCGAAGAAGAATTCGGCGTATCAGCAGCAGCTCCAGTAGCAGTTGCAGGTGCTGGCGCAGGCGCAGCAGCTGAAGAGCAAACTGAATTCGACGTTATCCTTACTAACGCTGGATCTGGTAAAATCAACGTCATCAAAGCAGTTCGCGAATTGACTGGTCTCGGTCTTAAAGAAGCGAAAGCTCTCGTAGACGGAACTCCAGCACCAGTTAAAGAAGGCGTTTCGAAAGAAGACGCTGAAGCAATGAAAGCTAAGCTTGAAGAAGCTGGCGCTACTGTAGAAGTTAAGTAATTTTCTTCTTCCGTAGAAACAAGAGAAGCTCGCATTGCGAGCTTCTTTTGTTTTCATCTTTTACATGAGAGGGGAAGGAAACATGGCGGATCATTATTATACGAATGACCCTTCATCGAAACGAGATCCGAAGACGTGGGAATATGTCCTACGTGGTCAGACGCTCCGTTTTACATCGGACCATGGTGTCTTTTCGAAGAACGGAATCGATTTTGGTTCCCGTCTGTTGATCGAGGCATTCACGGAACCGGCTGTAGCGGGAGACATCTTGGATGTCGGTTGCGGATACGGACCGATGGGCATCGCGCTTTCGAAGTCGACGGGTCGTCCGGCGCACTTGATCGATGTCAATGAACGGGCGCTCGAACTAGCGGCAGACAATGCGCGCGCGAACGGTGTTTCCGTGACGACCGGTGTGAGTGACGGGTATGATGGGGTAGGCGAATCGACATTCGCAGCGATCGTGACGAATCCACCGATTCGGGCGGGAAAAACGGTCGTTCATCGTATTCTCCGGGAAGCGTATGATCACCTTGTCGTCGGCGGCGAGCTTTGGGTCGTCATTCAAAAGAAACAAGGTGGACCATCAGCGAAGAAATTGATGGAAGACGTATTCGGTATGTGTGAGACAGTTACCCGCGATAAAGGGTACTCGATATTTAAATCAATTCGGTCTTGACAAATCGAAGGATTTGTCGTTGACCGCATGTTGTGTCTATGATAGTATTATAAAATGCCATTGGAGTGATTTTTGGATAAGATGTTTGAAAGCAGCTGGCGTTCTCGACTACAGATGATTGAGTAGACAAGACGTCGCTTTTTTGCGCTTATCAATCAAAAAATGGCTTCAATGTTCGATATTACACCCGTCCTTCTCTATAAGAAGAAGTGGGTCTGAGAGGTGAATCAGTTGACTGGTCAACTTGTTCAGTACGGTCGTCACCGTCAGAGAAGAAGCTATGCACGTATCAGCGAAGTATTGGAACTTCCAAACTTAATCGAGATTCAAACGAATTCGTATGAGTGGTTCCTGCGGGAAGGTCTTCGTGAGATGTTTCATGACATTTCGCCGATTTCCGATTTCACAGGGAATCTCGTATTAGAATTCATCGACTACTCGCTCGGAGAGCCGAAGTATTCGATCGATGAATCGAAAGAGCGCGACGTGACCTATTCGGCACCACTACGCGTTAAAGTCCGTCTTCAAAATAAAGAGACGGGTGAATTGAAAGAACAAGAAGTCTTCATGGGTGACTTCCCGCTTATGACGGAGTCGGGAACATTCATCATCAATGGAGCGGAGCGCGTAATCGTTTCGCAGCTTGTTCGTTCGCCAAGTGTTTATTACAACAATAAGTTAGATAAGAACGGTAAGCGTGGATTCTCCGCGACAGTCATCCCAAACCGTGGTGCATGGCTCGAGCTCGAGACAGACGCGAAAGACATCGTTTATGTTCGCATTGATCGCACGCGTAAGATTCCAGTAACGGTTCTTTTACGTGCTCTTGGTTTCGGTACGGATCAGGAAATCATCGATCTTCTCGGTGATGATGAGTACCTCCGGAATTCACTTGAAAAAGATAATACGGAATCAACGGAAAAAGCCCTCATCGAGATTTATGAGCGTCTACGTCCGGGAGAGCCGCCGACAGTCGAAAACGCAAAAGCGTTGCTCGTGTCGCGCTTCTTTGACCCGAAACGTTATGATTTGGCAAACGTTGGTCGTTATAAAATCAATAAAAAGCTTCATCTTAAGAACCGTCTCTTCGGTCAAAAACTCGCGGAAACGCTTGTTGATCCTGAGACAGGTGAAGTCATCGCGGAAGCAGGAACGGTCCTTGATCGTCGTATGCTCGATAAAGTCCTTCCATTCCTCGAAGGATCCGTTGGTTACATCGAAGCGACGCCTACAGGCGGCGTGACGCAGGGTGAGGCTTTCAACTTACAGTCAATCAAGGTGTTCGCACCGGACGATGCTGAAGGTGAACGCATCATCAATATCATCGGTAACGGTAACATCGATCGTGACATCAAGCACATCACGCCTGCTGACATGATTGCTTCCATCAACTACTTCTTCAACTTGTTGCATGAAGTCGGTACGACAGACGATATCGACCACCTCGGTAACCGTCGTCTTCGTTCAGTCGGTGAGCTGCTCCAGAACCAATTCCGGATCGGTCTCTCACGGATGGAACGTGTCGTTAAGGAACGGATGTCGATTCAGGATCAGAATGCGATCACGCCACAGGCATTGATCAACATTCGTCCAGTTATCGCATCGATTAAAGAGTTCTTCGGTAGCTCGCAGTTGTCTCAGTTCATGGACCAAACGAACCCGCTTGCGGAATTGACGCACAAACGTCGTCTTTCAGCACTCGGACCTGGTGGTTTGACACGTGAGCGCGCTGGTTTCGAAGTTCGTGACGTACACTACTCGCACTATTCCCGTATGTGTCCGATCGAAACGCCAGAGGGACCAAACATCGGTTTGATCAACTCGTTGTCTTCGTACGCGAAGGTCAATGAGTACGGCTTCATCGAAGCGCCATATCGTCGTGTCGATCCGGAAACGGGCGTTGTCACGGATGAAATCCACTACATGACTGCTGACGAAGAGGATCTCTACGTCGTCGCACAGGCAAACATGTTGTTGACGGAAGAGAAGACGTTTAAAGATTCACACGTCCTTTCACGTTTCCGTGGACAAAACTTATCTGTCGAACCAGCACGTGTCGATTACATGGACGTTTCACCGAAGCAGGTTGTATCTGCCGCAACGGCTTGTATCCCGTTCCTTGAGAACGATGACTCGAACCGTGCCCTCATGGGAGCGAACATGCAACGTCAGGCCGTCCCACTTCTGAACCCGGAATCTCCGATTGTCGGTACAGGAATGGAGTACGTGTCTGCGAAAGACTCAGGAGCCGCTGTCGTTGCGAAGCACGCAGGGATCGCTGAGCGTGTCACGGCGCGTGAAATCCTTGTCCGTCGTACGACGGAAGTCGATGGCAACATCGTTGAAGGGGAACTCGACCGTTACAAGATTCAAAAATTCATCCGTTCTAACCAAGGAACGTGTTATAACCAAAAACCAATCATCAAAGCAGGCGACCCAGTCGATAAAGGCGAGATCCTTGCAGATGGTCCATCGATGGACGGTGGGGAACTTGCGCTTGGTCGCAACGTACTCGTCGGTTTCATGACATGGGATGGTTACAACTATGAGGATGCTGTCATCATGAGTGAGCGTCTTGTCAAAGACGACGTCTACACATCGATCCACATCGAAGAATACGAATGTGAGTCGCGTGATACGAAACTCGGACCGGAAGAAATCACACGTGATATTCCGAACGTCGGTGATGATGCCTTGAAAAACCTCGACGATCGCGGAATCATCCGCGTCGGTGCGGAAGTCAAGGACGGCGATATCCTCGTCGGTAAAGTTACGCCGAAGGGTGTAACGGAATTGACAGCGGAAGAACGTCTTCTTCATGCAATCTTCGGTGAAAAAGCACGTGAAGTCCGTGATACATCTCTCCGTGTACCACACGGTGGTGATGGAATCATCCTCGACGTCAAAATCTTCGACCGCGATAATGGGGACGAGCTCTCACCTGGTGTCAACCAGTTGATCCGTGCTTACATCGTTCAGAAGCGTAAGATTCACGAGGGTGACAAAATGGCGGGTCGTCACGGTAACAAAGGTGTTATCTCGCGTATCCTTCCAGAAGAAGACATGCCGTACATGCCAGACGGTACGCCAATTGACATCATGTTGAACCCACTTGGGGTTCCATCACGGATGAACATCGGGCAGTTGCTCGAGCTTCACCTCGGGATGGCAGCACGTCAACTCGGCATCAAAGTCGCATCACCGGTATTCGATGGTGCGCGTGAGGAAGATGTTTGGGCAACGATTGAAGAAGCAGGTATGGATCGCGACGCGAAGACTGTCCTTTATGATGGTCGTTCGGGTGAAGCGTTCGATAACCGCATCTCTGTCGGTGTCATGTATATGATTAAACTTGCTCACATGGTCGATGATAAACTTCACGCACGTTCGACAGGACCATACTCACTCGTCACACAACAACCGCTCGGTGGTAAAGCCCAGTTCGGTGGTCAGCGTTTCGGTGAGATGGAAGTATGGGCACTTGAAGCATACGGCGCAGCCTACACGCTCCAAGAGATCCTTACAATCAAGTCGGATGACACGATCGGTCGTGTTAAAGCGTACGAAGCAATCGTCAAAGGTGAGAATGTACCACAACCGGGCGTACCGGAATCGTTCCGAGTCCTCATTAAAGAGCTTCAATCCCTCGGTATGGACGTCAAGATGATGTCTGCTGATGATGAAGAGATCGAAATGCGCGACGAAGACGAGGACAATATCCCGAACGCGACTCCAGCACTCGAAGAAGTTCAAGCGCCTGTCGCACCAGTTGTTACTGAAGAGGAATAAGCGAAAGGGAGGTCCACCCCTTGGTAGATGTTAATAGATTTGAATATATGCAAATCGGCCTCGCTTCTCCCGAAAAGATCCGTTCATGGTCTTTCGGGGAAGTGAAAAAGCCGGAGACGATCAACTATCGTACACTCAAACCGGAGAAAGACGGTTTGTTCTGTGAACGTATCTTTGGTCCAACAAAAGACTGGGAATGTTACTGTGGTAAATACAAACGGATCCGCTATAAAGGAATCATTTGTGACCGCTGTGGCGTTGAAGTCACGAAGTCGAAAGTCCGTCGTGAGCGCATGGGTCACATCGAGCTCGCAGCACCGGTTTCGCACATCTGGTACTTCAAAGGAATTCCTAGCCGTATGGGACTCGTCCTCGACATGTCACCGCGTGCGTTAGAAGAGATCATCTACTTCGCGTCGTACGTCGTCACAGATCCAGGCGAATCGACACTTGAGAAGAAACAACTCCTTTCAGAGAAAGAATACCGTGCATATCGTGAGAAGTTCGGTCGTTCGTTCACTGCTGAAATGGGTGCGGAAGCAGTTCGTAAATTGCTCCGTGACGTAGAACTCGATAAAGAAGTCGCTGCATTACGTGAAGAGCTTCGTATGATTCAAGGACAACGTCGTACGCGTGCGATCAAACGTCTTGAAGTCCTCGATGCGTTCCGTAACTCAGGCAACAATCCAGAATGGATGGTGCTTGAAGTACTTCCAGTCATCCCACCGGAACTTCGTCCGATGGTTCAACTCGATGGCGGACGTTTCGCGACGTCTGACTTGAACGACTTGTACCGCCGCGTCATCAACCGTAACAACCGTCTCAAGCGTCTTCTTGACCTTGGCGCTCCGAACATCATCGTTCAGAATGAAAAACGGATGCTTCAAGAAGCAGTCGATGCTTTGATCGATAACGGTCGTCGTGGTCGTCCAGTCACTGGACCAGGTAACCGTCCACTTAAATCACTTTCACACATGTTGAAAGGGAAACAAGGACGTTTCCGTCAAAACTTGCTCGGTAAACGTGTCGACTACTCTGGTCGTTCGGTTATCGTCGTTGGTCCAAACCTGAAGATGTATCAATGTGGTCTTCCAAAAGAAATGGCCCTTGAGCTCTTCAAACCGTTCGTCATGAAAGAACTCGTCTCTCGTGGCATCGCACCGAACATCAAGAGTGCGAAACGGAAAATCGAGCGCGTTCAACCTGAAATCTGGGATGTCCTCGAAGAAGTCATCCGTGAGCATCCGGTTCTCTTGAACCGTGCACCGACACTTCACCGTCTCGGTATCCAGGCATTCGAACCAACGCTCGTCGAAGGACGCGCGATTCGCCTTCACCCACTCGTATGTACGGCATACAACGCCGATTTCGACGGTGACCAAATGGCGGTTCACGTACCACTTTCGGCAGAAGCACAAGCAGAAGCACGTCTTCTCATGCTCGCTGCACAAAACATCTTGAACCCGAAAGACGGTAAACCTGTTGTTACACCATCGCAGGATATGGTCCTCGGTAACTACTACCTCACGCTCGAGCGCGAAAACGCGATCGGCGAAGGTAAAATCTTCTCGACAGTGAACGAAGCGCTCATCGCTTACCAAAACGGTTATGCGCACTTCCATACACGTGTTGCGATTCCAGCCGGCGTTCTCAAGAACCCGACATTCACGGAAGAGCAAAACGAGAAATTATTGGTTACGACAGTCGGTAAGTTGATCTTCAATGAGATCCTCCCAACGACGTTCCCTTACTTGAACGAACCAACGATGACGAACCTTCAAGAAGCGACGCCAGACAAGTACTTCCTTGAAAAAGGAACAGATGTCGCGGCAGAACTGAAGAACCGTCCGATCATCGATCCGTTCAAAAAAGGATTCCTTGGAAATGTCATCGCGGAAGTCTTCAAACGGTTTGAGACGACAGAAACAAGCCGCATGCTCGACCGCATGAAAAACCTCGGATTCAAACACTCGACTCGTGCCGGTATCACGGTAGGGATCGCGGACATCATCGTTCTTCCGGATAAACAAGAAATTCTTGTTGAAGCGCAGGACAATGTCGACCGCGTCATGAAATCGTACCGTCGTGGTCTCATCACAGAAGACGAGCGCTATGAGCGCGTCGTTAAATCGTGGAATGATGCGAAGGATGAAATTCAGTCTCGTCTGATGAAATCCCTCAACCGTCTCAACCCGATCTTCATGATGAGTGACTCCGGTGCCCGTGGTAACGCGTCGAACTTCACGCAGCTCGCTGGTATGCGTGGACTCATGGCCGCTCCAAGTGGACGGATCATCGAGCTCCCGATCAAATCATCGTTCCGTGAGGGTCTAACGGTACAGGAATACTTCATCTCAACACACGGTGCGCGTAAAGGTCTTGCCGATACAGCCTTGAAAACGGCTGACTCGGGTTACCTGACTCGTCGTCTCGTTGACGTTGCTCAAGACGTCATCATCCGTGAAGATGATTGTGGAACGGATCGTGGTATCCGCGTCACAGCACTCCGTGAAGGAACGGAAGAAATCGAAAGCCTCTACGACCGCCTCGTCGGCCGTACGGCATTCGAAAACGTCGTTCACCCTGAAACAGGAGAAGTCCTCGTTTCAACGAACGAACTCATCGATGAAGACATCGCGCGTGTCATCACGGACGCTGGTGTCGACAACGTTGAGATCCGTACTGCCTTCACATGTAACACAAGCCATGGTGTCTGTAAGAAATGTTACGGACGCAACTTGGCAACAGGCAACGACGTCGAAGTCGGCGAAGCTGTCGGTATCATCGCGGCACAATCAATCGGTGAGCCAGGAACGCAGCTTACGATGCGTACCTTCCACACAGGTGGGGTTGCCGGAGACGATATCACACAAGGTCTTCCGCGTATCCAAGAGTTGTTCGAAGCGCGTAACCCGAAAGGTCAAGCGGTCATCTCGGAAATCGATGGTCAAGTCATCGACTTCACGGAATCGCGTGACAAACGTGAATTGACGGTCCAAGGACTCAGCGAAACACGCACATACACGATCCCATTCGGTTCGCGTCTACGTGTTCAGCTCGGGGACGAGGTCAAAGCTGGTCAAGTCTTCACGGAAGGTTCGATCGATCCGAAAGAACTCTTGAACGTTAAAGGTGTATCCGGCGTTCAGAACTACTTGCTTCAAGAAGTTCAAAAAGTATACCGGATGCAAGGGGTTGAGATCGGTGACAAACACGTCGAGGTCATGGTTCGCCAAATGATCCGTCGCGTACGTGTCATCGAGTCTGGTGAGACTTCACTCTTGCCAGGTTCGCTCGTCGATATCAGCACGTTCAAGGAAGCTTGTAAAGAAGCGCTCCGTAACGGGAAAGCTCTCGCTTCAGCGAAACCAGTTCTTCTCGGTATCACGAAAGCGTCACTTGAAACAGATTCATTCCTATCGGCTGCGTCGTTCCAAGAAACGACTCGTGTCCTTACGGATGCAGCGATTAAAGGGAAGAGCGACTACCTTCGCGGCTTGAAAGAGAACGTCATCATCGGTAAGTTGGTTCCAGCTGGTACTGGGATGTCACGTTACCGTCAGATCGATCTCGAAGTAGCTGGCGAAGCACCTGTAGAAGCCGATTCTCCGGTAGAATAAAACGCCTTGACACGCCGGTATGGCGGTGCTACTATGATATAGTGTTGCCAACCGGCTGTGTTATTTTGGAGGATATCTTCATGTCTTACAAAAAAGTAGTCGGCGCAGATTTGAAGTTTGTCGGTCAAAAGCAAACGCTCAAAGCATTGCGATCTGGCAAGGCGTCGGAAGTGATCATTGCGGATGACGCAGATGAACACGTAAAACAAGCATTGCTCGATGCGGCGAAACAAGCAAACGTTCCAGTCGTGAATGTTCCTTCTAAGCAAGAGCTTGGAAAAGCTTGTGGAATCGATGTCGCAGCAACCGCTGTTGCCATTAAGAAAGTTTGATAATGCGTTTTGTGTGGCGATGGAATGCCTGAGCCACGCAAAACGTTTCATTATGACTTTCGATGAACCACCCGGCTCGGTGGTTTTGAAATTTGTCATGAATTCAGGAAGGGAGGATCTCAAAGATGCCTACTATCAACCAATTAGTCCGTAAAGGACGTCAATCAAAAGTTGTGAAATCAGATTCGCCAGCGCTGAACAAAGGGTACAACAGCTTCATTAAAGCTCGTACTGACATCAGCTCACCACAAAAACGTGGTGTTTGTACTCGTGTAGGTACAATGACTCCGAAGAAACCGAACTCGGCTCTTCGTAAATACGCACGTGTACGTTTGACGAACACAATGGAAGTAACAGCTTACATCCCAGGTATCGGCCACAACCTTCAAGAGCACAGTGTTGTTCTTATCCGCGGCGGCCGCGTAAAAGACTTACCAGGGGTACGTTACCACATCGTTCGTGGTGCGCTTGATACAGCTGGTGTTGACGGCCGTATGCAAGGTCGTTCGAAATACGGTACTAAACGTCCTAAAGTTAAAAAATAATCTAGATATCTTAAGATATCACCTCACTATATGAAAGGAGGGACTCGGAATGCCACGTAAAGGTCAAGCAGAACGTCGTGATGTAATGGCTGATCCGATCTACAACTCTAAACTCGTTACCCGCCTTATCAACCGTCTTATGTTAGATGGTAAAAAAGGTACTGCTCAACAAATCTTATACAAAGCTTTCGAAACTATCGCTGAACGTTCAGGTCGCGATGCAATGGAAGTCTTTGAAGAAGCGATGAACAACATCATGCCAGTTCTTGAAGTTAAAGCACGCCGTGTAGGTGGAGCTAACTATCAAGTTCCTGTCGAAGTTCGCCCAGAGCGTCGTACGACACTTGCACTTCGTTACCTCGTGAACTACTCACGTCTCCGTAACGAAAAAACTATGGATGCGCGCCTTGCTAACGAAATCATGGACGCTGCAAACAACACTGGTGCTTCTGTTAAGAAGCGCGAAGATATGCACAAAATGGCGGAAGCGAACAAAGCGTTTGCTCACTACCGCTGGTAATTCCGAAAATCACCACCTCATGCATGCCATTTTTAATGGAATTATGAGGTGGCTTTCGGGTATAGTCATGACGTGTGGCAACACACGACCACTAAACTAAAATGCGAAAGGAGAATGTTTAAAGATGGCAAGAGAATTCTCCCTTAAGAACACTCGTAACATCGGGATCATGGCTCACATCGATGCTGGTAAAACAACAACGACTGAGCGTATCCTGTATTACACGGGTCGTATCCACAAGATTGGTGAAACGCACGAAGGTGCTTCACAAATGGACTGGATGGAGCAAGAGCAAGAGCGTGGGATCACGATTACATCGGCAGCAACAACTGCTCAATGGAAAGGTAACCGCGTAAACATCATCGATACACCTGGACACGTAGACTTCACAGTTGAGGTTGAACGTTCACTTCGCGTACTTGATGGTGCGGTAGCAGTACTTGACGCTCAGTCTGGTGTTGAGCCACAAACTGAGACAGTATGGCGCCAAGCTACAACTTACGGCGTACCACGTATCGTTTTCGTTAACAAAATGGATAAAATCGGTGCAGACTTCTTGTACTCGGTCGGAACGCTTCGCGAACGCCTCCAAGCGAACGCACACGCGATCCAACTTCCAATCGGTGCGGAAGATGAATTCAAAGGAATCATCGACCTCGTCGAACAGAAAACATACATGTACGGTAACGATCTCGGAACTGACATCGAAGTGACTGACGGTTTCCCAGCTGATCTTGCTGATCAAGCTGAAGAACTCCGTGGATCATTGATCGAAGCAGTTGCGGATTACGAAGAAGAATTGATGATGAAATACCTCGAGGGTGAAGAAATCACAATCGACGAGTTGAAAGCGGCTATCCGTAAAGCAACTCTGACAGTTGACTTCTATCCTGTACTCGTAGGTTCGGCATTCAAGAACAAAGGTGTTCAGCTTATGCTTGACGCAGTTCTCGATTACCTCCCATCACCAATCGACGTAAAAGCGATCTCAGGTATCGATATGGATACGGATGAAGAAATCGTACGTGAGTCTTCGGACGACGCACCATTCTCTGCACTCGCGTTCAAAGTCATGACTGACCCTTACGTCGGTAAACTTACATTCTTCCGTGTGTACTCTGGTACAGCTTCGGCAGGATCGTACGTTAAAAACTCAACAAAAGGCAAACGTGAGCGTCTTGGACGTATCCTTCAAATGCACGCAAACAGCCGTGAAGAGATCCCGATGGTATACGCGGGTGACATCGCTGCAGCTGTAGGTTTGAAAGATACGACTACTGGAGATACGCTTTGTGCAGAGAAAGACAACGTCGTTCTCGAATCAATGACATTCCCAGAACCAGTTATCTCGGTCGCTATCGAACCAAAAACGAAAGCTGACCAAGATAAAATGGGTCAAGCCCTCGCTAAGCTTGCTGAAGAGGATCCAACGTTCCGCACTGAAACAAACCCGGAGACTGGTCAAACGATCATCTCAGGTATGGGTGAGCTTCACCTCGACATCATCGTTGACCGTATGCGT
Organism: Exiguobacterium sp. s161; assembly: GCF_018619045.1. Classification (NCBI taxonomy): domain Bacteria; kingdom Bacillati; phylum Bacillota; class Bacilli; order Caryophanales; genus Exiguobacterium; species Exiguobacterium sp. s161. Next base: position 24,738 of record NZ_JACSNH010000009.1, on the reverse strand, counting down.
CGCGAGTTCAAAGTCGAAGCAAACGTTGGTGCTCCACAAGTAGCTTACCGTGAAACGATCCGCCAAGCGGCGAAGATCGATTCGAAGTTCGCTCGTCAATCTGGTGGTCGTGGTCAGTATGGTCACGTCGTCGTAGAATTCGAGCCGAACGAAGAAGGCGCTGGCTTCGAGTTCAACAACAAAATCGTCGGTGGTGTTGTTCCACGTGAATACATCCCAGCGGTTGAGAACGGAATCGAAGAAGCACTTCAAAACGGTATCCTTGCTGGTTACCCGGTCGTTGACGTAAAAGCTTCACTCGTCTTCGGATCGTACCACGATGTCGACTCAAACGAGATGGCATTTAAAGTTGCGGCTTCAATGGCAGTCAAACAACTCAAAGATAAGAGCGGCGCTGTTATCCTTGAGCCAATGATGAAAGTTGAAATCGTCATCCCAGACGAATACATGGGAGACATCATGGGTGATGTTACATCACGTCGTGGTCGCGTAGAAGGTATGGAAGCACGCGGTAACGCTCAAGTTGTCCGTTCAATGATTCCACTTTCTGAAATGTTCGGATACGCTACTGGTCTTCGTTCACGCACACAAGGTCGCGGAACGTACTCGATGCACTTCGATCACTACGAAGAAGTACCGAAATCAGTTGCGGAAGAAATCATCAAAAAAGCGAACGGCTAATCCTTCACAGGTTGTCACGCTTTTATGATTAGTGTAAGCTAAGGAAGGTGTACGTTATCTTACGACTCACCTTCCTAGTTATAAAAAATTATTAGACACATAGAGGAGGAATTCAGAATGGGTAAGGAAAAATTCGACCGTTCTAAACCGCACGTTAACGTTGGTACAATCGGCCACGTCGACCACGGTAAAACAACTTTAACAGCAGCTATCTCAGCTGTACTTGCAAAAGCACAAGGTAAAGCTGCAACTAAGTTTGACCAAATCGATGGTGCTCCAGAAGAGCGCGAGCGCGGTATCACAATCGCAACAGCTCACATCGAGTACGAAACAGAAAAACGCCACTATGCACACGTTGACTGCCCAGGTCACGCTGACTATGTTAAAAACATGATCACTGGTGCTGCACAAATGGACGGCGCGATCCTCGTTGTTTCTGCAACAGATGGTCCAATGCCACAAACACGTGAGCACATCTTGCTTTCACGTCAAGTAGGTGTTCCTTTCATCGTAGTATTCATGAACAAAGTTGACATGGTTGACGACGAAGAGCTTCTTGAGCTCGTCGAAATGGAAATCCGTGAGCTTCTTTCTGAGTACGACTTCCCAGGTGATGACCTCCCAGTTATCCAAGGTTCTGCTCTTGGCGCGCTTAACGGCGAAGCTAAATGGGAAGAAAAAATTCTTGAACTCATGTCAGCTGTCGATGAGTACATCCCAGAACCAACTCGTGACACTGAAAAAGACTTCATGATGCCAGTTGAGGATGTCTTCTCAATCACTGGTCGTGGTACAGTTGCTACTGGCCGCGTTGAGCGTGGAGTTCTTAAAGTCAACGACGAGATCGAAATCGTTGGTCTTCACGAAGAAACTAAAAAATCAGTATGTACTGGTGTAGAGATGTTCCGTAAGCTTCTTGACTATGCTGAAGCTGGTGACAACATCGGTGCTCTTCTCCGTGGTGTATCACGTGACGACATCGAGCGTGGACAAGTTCTCGCGAAACCAAACACAATCACACCACACAAAAAGTTCAAAGCGCAAGTTTACGTTCTTTCTAAAGAAGAGGGTGGCCGTCACACACCATTCTTCGCGAACTACCGCCCGCAGTTCTACTTCCGTACAACTGACGTAACTGGTATGGTTCAACTTCCAGAAGGTACTGAAATGGTTATGCCTGGGGACAACATCGAAATGACTGTTGAACTCATCGCACCAATCGCTCTTGAAAAAGAAACTCGTTTCTCAATCCGTGAAGGTGGCCGTACAGTAGGCGCTGGATCAGTTACAGAAATCGTTGAGTAATTTTTAAGACAAAGGTCTTCCGTCTCCCGTGGCGGAAGACCTTTTTTCATTTCTTTGAAAACAGTCTTGCAACATGGTCTGACATCTTATATACTGAGGAAAGTGTTTGTGCGAGTGGTGAGAGACTTGAATACATATTCTATTTTATTAGTGCTTGCATTCTTGCTGGTGATTCAGTATGATAGAATATGTTGGTCACAAACACAACGCGATGAAGCGGGAGGTTATGACACACCAGGCGGCATTGCCATGGCTAGTGTGGAAATTTCCGCGGAGAATGTCTATTTACGAAATAGGCGAAAAGGAGGGAAATAACATGGCAAATGAAAAAATTCGGATCCGTTTGAAAGCATACGATCACCGCGTGCTTGATCAATCGGCTGAGAAGATTGTCGACACAGCAAAACGTTCAGGTGCTACTGTATCTGGTCCGATCCCACTCCCAACGGAGAAAGCGGTCTACACAGTACTTCGTGCCGTTCACAAGTACAAAGATGCTCGTGAGCAGTTCGAAATGCGTACACACAAACGTTTGATCGACATCGTTAACCCAACACCGAAAACTGTTGATGCGCTTATGCGTCTCGAACTTCCATCGGGCGTTGACATCGAAATCAAACTTTAATTTTTCTTCTATAGATAGTTGATACTAGCCAGAAGATCAAAATCATTCAATATTAGGAGGTGTATCTCATGGCTAAAGGAATCTTAGGAACTAAACTCGGTATGACACAAATCTTCAACGAGTCAGGCGAAGTCGTCCCTGTTACTGTCGTTTCAGTCGAAGGTAACGTTGTTCTTCAATTGAAAACAACGGAAGTTGACGGTTACGAAGCAGTTCAACTCGGCTTTGGTGATATCAAAGAAGGTCGTCAAAACAAACCGCAAAAAGGTCACGCTGCGAAAGCAAACGCGACACCTAAGCGCTTCATTAAAGAAATCCGTACATCAGTAGCAGATTTCGAAATCGGTCAAGAGATTAAAGCAGATACTTTCGCTGCAGGCGAAATGGTTGATGTAACAGGTACGTCGAAAGGTAAAGGTTTCGCTGGTGCAATCAAGCGTCACAACCAATCACGTGGTCCAATGGCTCACGGTTCGCGTTACCACCGTCGCCCAGGTTCAATGGGTCCTGTTGCTCCTAACCGTGTATTCAAAGGGAAATTGCTCCCTGGACGCATGGGTGGAGAGCAAATCACTGTTCAAAACCTTGAAATCGTAAAAGTTGATGCAGAACGCGGCTTACTCCTCGTCAAGGGTGCTATCCCAGGCGCACGTAAGAGCCAAGTTGTCATCAAAACTGCGGTTAAAGGCAACTAATCCGTTTGCAAGGAAAGGAGGAATAACGAATGCCTAAAGTAGCTTTGCTTAACCAAACAGGTACACAAGTTGGAGACATCGAGCTCGCAGATGCCGTTTTCGGAATCGAGCCAAATGAAGCAGTCGTATACGATGCAATCGTCATGCAACAAGCTTCACGTCGCCAAGGTACACATGATACAAAAGGTCGCTCGGAAGTTCGCGGTGGCGGCCGTAAACCATGGAAACAAAAAGGTACTGGTCGTGCACGCCAAGGTTCGATCCGTTCGCCACAATGGGTTGGCGGTGGAACAGTCTTCGGTCCAACACCACGTTCGTACGCTTACAAACTTCCTAAAAAGGTTCGTCGTCTCGCACTTCGTTCAGCACTTTCTTCGAAAGTCGCTAACAACGAGTTCATCGTTCTTGAAGGATTGACAATCGATGCTCCTAAAACTAAGGACATGATCGCAGTATTCGCTGCTCTTTCAATTGAACGTAAAGTTCTCGTCGTTACTGCTGATTACAACGAGTCAGTCGTTCTTTCAACACGCAACATCCCAGGTGTCACAGTCGTTGACGCTGCAGGTGTAAACGTCCTTGATCTTGTCGCTCATGACAAAGTCATCATTACGAAGGACGCTGTTGCGAGAGTAGAGGAGGTGCTTGCATAATGGCACACACACACGACATTATCAAACGTCCTGTCATTACTGAACGTTCAGTAAACCAAATGGCTGAGAAAAAGTACACATTCGAAGTAGACGTGAAGGCATCTAAGACTCAAATCAAAGATGCAGTTGAAGCGATCTTCGGAGTGAAAGTTGACAAAGTCAACACATTGATCTCAAAACCAAAAGCAAAACGCGTAGGTCGTCACGCTGGTTACACAGCACGCCGCAAAAAAGCGGTCGTCACGCTTACTGCAGATAGCAAAGAACTCGATTACCTCGGTTAATCGGAACTCTGTAGAAAAGGAGGGAACTCTCGATGGGAATTAAAAAGTTTAAACCGACCACTAACGGTCGTCGTAATATGACTGCACTCGACTTTGCTGAGATTACGGCTTCACGTCCTGAAAAATCGTTAACTGAAAAGCTTTCGAAAAAGGGCGGACGTAACAACCAAGGTCGCTTGACAGTACGTCACCAAGGTGGCGGACACAAACGTAAATATCGTATCATCGACTTCAAACGGAACAAGGATGGCATCGCTGGTCGTGTCGCTACAATTGAGTACGATCCAAACCGCTCTGCTAACATCGCATTGATCCACTACATCGATGGTGAAAAACGCTACATCCTCGCACCGAAAGGCTTGAAAGTAGACATGCAAGTCATGGCTGGACCAGAAGCTGACATTAAAGTCGGTAATGCTCTTCCACTTTCAAACATCCCAGTCGGTACGTTGATCCACAACATCGAACTTAAGCCAGGTAAAGGTGGTCAGCTCGTTCGCGCAGCTGGTACTTCTGCTCAGCTTCTCGGTAAAGATGGTAAATACGCGATCGTTCGTCTTCAATCAGGCGAAACTCGTATGATCCTTGCTACTTGCCGTGCAACAGTCGGCGCTGTCGGTAATGAAGAGCACGAGCTCGTCAATATCGGTAAAGCTGGTCGTTCACGCTGGCTCGGAAAACGTCCTACAGTTCGTGGTTCTGTCATGAACCCAGTCGATCACCCACACGGTGGTGGTGAAGGACGTGCTCCAATCGGTCGTTCGGGCCCACTTACTCCTTGGGGTAAACCGGCACTCGGATACAAAACTCGTAAGAAAAACAAAGCGAGCGATAAATATATCGTCCGTCGTTCTAAAAAATAATTACATGATTTCTGGACGGTTCGTAGGAACCGTTCCTGAATCATGCCAAAGGGAGGTACAACTATGGGTCGCAGCTTGAAAAAAGGTCCATTCGCAGATCACCATCTGCTCGCTAAGGTTGATAAAGCCAACGAAGCTGGTGACAAACATGTCATCAAAACTTGGTCACGCCGCTCGACAATCTTCCCAGAGTTCATCGGTCACACGATCGCTGTCTACGATGGTCGTAAACACGTACCGGTTTACGTGACAGAAGATATGGTCGGTCACAAACTTGGTGAATTCGCTCCAACACGTTCTTACAAAGGACATGCTGGAAACGATAAGAAAACGAAACGTTAATCTGAGGGGAGGTACTCATTATGCAATCAAAAGCATCGGCTAATATGGTTCGCATTGCTCCTCGTAAGGCACGTCTCGTAGTAGACTTAATCCGCGGGAAGCAAATCGGCGAAGCACTTTCGATTCTTGCTTACACGAACAAGGCAGCAACGCCAATCGTTGAGAAAGTATTGAAATCGGCAATCGCGAACGCTGAGCACAACTTCGACATGAACATCGAAAACCTCGTAGTCACTGAGGCTTACGTAAACGAAGGTCCAACGCTCAAACGTTTCCGCCCACGTGCAATGGGTCGCGCAAGCCGCATCAACAAACGTACGAGCCACGTTCACATCGTGGTATCTGAAAAATAAGGAGGGATTACCGTGGGTCAGAAGATTAACCCAACTGGTCTTCGCGTAGGTATCATCAAAGACTGGGAATCACGTTGGTTCGCAGATAAAGACTATGCTGATCTCCTTCATGAAGACTACGTAGTTCGTGAATATATCGAAAAACGTCTTAAAGACGCTAGTGTCTCTAAAGTAGAAATCGAGCGCGCAGCTAACCGCTTGAACATCTCACTTCACACTGCTAAGCCTGGTATGGTTATCGGTAAAGGCGGTTCTGAAATCGAAACACTTCGTAAAGACATCACTAACCTTGCAAAAGGCAAACGCGTTCACGTTAACGTCGTTGAAGTGAAAAACCCGGATGCAGTTGCTAAGCTCGTCGCTGAGAACATCGCTCGCCAACTTGAAGGTCGCGTATCGTTCCGTCGTGCTATGAAGCAATCAATCCAACGCTCAATGCGTTCTGGTATCAAAGGAATCAAGACTGAAGTTTCTGGTCGTCTTGGTGGCGCTGATATCGCTCGTTCTGAGAAGTATTCGGAAGGAACAGTTCCACTTCATACACTCCGTGCAGACATCGATTACGGTACTGCAGAAGCTGATACAACTTACGGCAAAATTGGCGTAAAAGTATGGCTCCACCACGGTGAAGTGCTTCCTACGAAAAAAGCAGCAGCAAACGAAGAATAATCCACATCCGTCTAGGGAAGGAGGCAACACAACATGTTGTTACCAAAACGTGTAAAATATCGTCGTGTTCACCGCGGCAACATGCGTGGTAAAGCGAAACGTGGTACTACAGTACACTTCGGCGAGTTCGGTATCCAAGCTCAAGAAGCTAGCTGGATCACTAGCCGTCAAATCGAATCAGCGCGTATCGCGATGACTCGTTATATGAAACGTGGTGGTAAAGTGTGGATCAAGATCTTCCCACACAAGCCATACACTAAAAAACCTCTTGAAGTCCGAATGGGTTCAGGTAAAGGTGCTCCGGAGGGCTGGGTAGCAGTCGTCAAACCGGGTAAAGTAATGTTCGAAATCGCAGGAGTATCGGAAGAGATCGCACGCGAAGCTCTCCGTCTTGCATCACACAAACTTCCAGTAAAATGTAAGTTCGTAAAACGTGAAGAAAATGGTGGTGATACGAATGAAAGCAACTGATCTCCGTCAGCAAACAACTGAAGAGCTTAACGGTAAAGTCGGTTCGTGGAAAGAAGAGTTGTTCAACCTTCGTTTCCAACTCGCGACTGGTCAGCTTGAGAACCCTGCTCGTATCCGTGAAGTGCGCAAGTCGATTGCACGCGCGAAAACCGTTCTTCGTGAACGCGAACTCGGCATCAACAACGCATAATTCACTCGGATTCTGAGAGGAGGAACACTCAATGGAACGCACTAACAACCGCAAAGTGTTAACTGGACGCGTCGTTTCTGACAAAATGGACAAAACGATCGTAGTTACAGTTGAAACAAAAGTAAAGCACAAGCTTTACGGCAAACGCGTAAACTACTCTAAAAAGTACAAAGCGCATGATGAAAACAACACAGCTAAAATCGGTGATGTTGTACGCATTCAAGAAACACGTCCATTATCTAAGGACAAACGTTTCCGTCTCGTAGAAGTCATTGAAGAAGCAGTAATCATCTAAACTCTAATTAGTTCGGGTGAATAAACATCCGGAGGGAGGTACAATCGTATGATTCAACAAGAATCTCGCTTAAAAGTAGCAGACAACTCAGGAGCTCGTGAAGTCTTGACGATCAAAGTCCTCGGTGGTTCTGGTCGTAAAACTGCTAACATCGGTGACGTTATTGTTTGTACAGTAAAACAAGCAACACCAGGTGGCGTTGTCAAAAAAGGTGAAGTTGTACGCGCAGTAGTCGTTCGTACTAAACGTGGCGTTCGTCGTAAAGACGGTTCGTACATCCGTTTTGACGAAAACGCAGCAGTCATCATCAAAGATGACAAAAGCCCACGTGGCACACGTATCTTCGGACCAGTCGCACGCGAACTTCGTGAAAAAGACTTCATGAAGATCGTCTCGTTGGCACCGGAAGTACTTTAATTCCAAAGAATTCCTACAAGGAGGTGCTCTAACGATGCATGTCAAAAAAGGTGATAAAGTTCAGGTTATGACTGGTAAAGACAAAGGCAAACAAGGCGTTGTCCTTACAGCTATGCCTAAAAAAGATCGCGTAATCGTCGAAGGCGTTAACATGATCAAAAAACACTCAAAACCTTCTCAACTCAACCCGCAAGGCGGAATTGTCGAGAAAGAAGCACCGATTCACGTATCGAACGTTATGCTCATCGACCCTAAGACAGGTAACCCAACACGCGTTGGTTTCACTGTGGTTGACGGCAAGAAAGTACGTATCGCTAAAAAATCGGGCGAAGCTTTAGATAAATAAGAAGATTTAAAGAAAGGAGGTCCACTTTCTGATGAACCGTTTAAAAGCTAAATACCAAGACGAAATCGTCAAAGTAATGATGGAGAAATTCAATTACAGTTCTGTAATGCAAGCGCCGAAAGTCGATAAAATCGTAATCAACATGGGTGTTGGTGACGCTGTTACGAACTCTAAGGCACTTGACATGGCAGTCGAAGAGCTTCAGCTCCTCACTGGTCAGAAACCACTCATCACGAAAGCTAAGAAATCAATCGCTGGTTTCAAACTTCGTGAAGGTATGCCAATCGGTGCGAAGGTTACACTTCGTGGCGAGCGCATGTACGAATTCCTCGACAAGTTGATCAACGTGTCACTTCCACGTGTACGTGACTTCCGTGGCGTATCGAAAAAATCTTTCGATGGCCGTGGTAACTACACGCTAGGCGTGAAGGAACAATTGATCTTCCCAGAGATCGACTACGATCGCGTATCGAAAGTCCGTGGTATGGACATCGTTATCGTAACTACTGCTAACACGGATGAAGAGTCACGTGAGCTTCTCACTGCACTCGGCATGCCATTCCAAAAATAAGGGAGGTCGACAACATGGCTAAGAAATCAATGATCGCACGTGAAGTAAAACGTCAAGCACTCGTTGAGCGCTACGCTGAAAAACGCGCAGAATTGAAAGCACAAGGCGACTACATCGGCTTGAGCAAACTCCCACGTAACTCTTCAGCGGTTCGTTTACACAACCGTTGTAGTATCACTGGCCGTCCACACGGTTACATTGGTAAATTCGGTATCAGCCGTATTAAGTTCCGTGATCTTGCTCATAAAGGTCAAATCCCTGGTGTTAAAAAAGCAAGCTGGTAATTCATTAAAGTTGTGAAAGGAGGTACATCGCATGGTTATGACAGATCCGATTGCAGATATGCTTACACGCATTCGTAATGCAAACATGGTTCGCCATGAGAAGTTGGAAATGCCAGCTTCTACAATCAAACGTGAAGTCGCTGAAATCCTCAAACGTGAAGGTTTCATCCGCGATGTTGAATATCTCGAGGACAGCAAACAAGGTACGCTCCGCGTATTCCTTAAATACGGCGCAAGCAACGAGCGCGTTATCACTGGACTCAAACGTATCTCGAAACCAGGTCTTCGCGTTTACGCGAAAGCTGATGAAATCCCGAAAGTACTCGGTGGTCTCGGAATTGCTATCGTTTCAACATCTAAAGGTGTAATGACTGACAAAGAAGCTCGCCAACAAAAAGTCGGCGGCGAAGTGATCGCATACATCTGGTAATACACGCATAAAAAGAACGGAGGTGTCTTAAATGTCACGTATTGGTAAAAAGCCAGTCGTCATCCCAGCAGGCGTTACAGTAACAGTTGAAAACAACACGGTTACGGTAAAAGGTCCTAAAGGGGAACTCTCACGCGAGTTCAGCCCAGCTATGGCGATCAACGTAGAAGGTAATGAATTGACTGTCACTCGTCCGAACGACGAGAAAGCAAGCCGTACGATCCACGGAACGACTCGTGCGCTTATCGCGAACATGGTCGAAGGTGTTAGCAACGGTTTCGCTAAGACACTTGATATCCAAGGTGTTGGTTACCGTGCACAAAAGCAAGGTAACAAAATCGTACTCAACCTCGGTTACTCACACCCAATCGAGTACACTCCGGAACAAGGCATCGAAGTCGAAGTTCCTACGAATACGCAACTCATCGTTCGCGGAATCAGCAAAGAACGTGTTGGTCACGTCGCTGCATTGATCCGTTCGTACCGTCAACCTGAGCCGTACAAAGGTAAAGGTATTCGTTACAGTGATGAAGTCGTTCGTCGTAAAGAAGGTAAAACAGGTAAGTAATTCGCGAATGCGAATTGACCGGAAAGGAGTGGCATAAATGATCTCAAAGGCAGATAAAAACGCTACGCGTAAAAAACGTCATGGTCGTGTCCGTCGTACAATCATCGGGACTGCAACACGTCCACGTATGAACGTATTCCGTTCGAACAAGAACATTTACGTACAAGTCATTGACGATGCAACACATGCAACACTCGCATCTGCATCATCACTCGACCTTGAAAAAGGCAACACGACTGACGCTGCGGCAGCAGTTGGTAAGCTCGCAGCTGAGCGGGCTCTTGAAAAAGGTATCGAAACAGTCGTTTTCGACCGTGGAGGATATCTCTATCATGGACGTATCAAAGCTGTAGCTGAAGCAGCTCGTGAAGCTGGTCTCAAATTCTAATAGAAAAGGAGGGAACCTCTACATGCGCCAGTTAGAAATTAACATGGATCAACTCGAAGAACGCGTTGTTACCGTAAACCGCGTCGCGAAAGTAGTAAAAGGTGGCCGTCGCTTCCGTTTTGCTGCCCTCGTCGTCGTTGGTGACAAGAATGGTCACGTAGGTTTCGGTACGGGTAAAGCTCAGGAAGTGCCTGAAGCGATCCGTAAAGCAATCGAAGATGCTAAGAAAAACATGGTTAACGTTCCAATCGTTAACACAACAATTCCACACGAAGTCAACGGTGTATTCGGTGCAGGTCACGTCTTCTTGAAGCCTGCTTCTGAAGGTACTGGAGTCATCGCTGGTGGTCCAGTTCGTGCGGTTCTCGAATTAGCGGGAATCAACGACATTCTTTCAAAATCACTTGGATCAAGCACTCCAATCAACATGGTTCGTGCGACTGTCGAAGGTCTCACATCACTCAAACGTGCTGAAGAAGTTGCGAAACTCCGCGGTAAAACCGTCGAAGAACTTCGCGGTTAAGAAAGGGAGGGAAAACAGATGGCGAAACTCGCAGTTACCCTCACACGCAGCATGATCGGTCGTCCGGAGAACCAACGCGTTACTACTCGTACGCTTGGTCTCCGTAAGATGCACCAGACTGTTGTCGTACCTGACAACGCTGCTATGCGTGGGATGATTAACCACGTGTCACACTTAGTGACAGTAAAAGAAATTCAAGAGTAATAGTTCGATATAATTTTATGAGGAGGTGCCCCACTATGAAACTCCATGAATTGAAACCAGCTGCTGGTTCACGTTCAGAACGCAACCGTGTAGGTCGCGGTATGTCTTCTGGTAACGGTAAGACTTCTGGCCGTGGTCACAAAGGTCAAAAAGCTCGTTCAGGCGGTGGTGTTCGTCCAGGTTTCGAAGGTGGACAAAACCCACTTTACCGTCGTTTACCAAAACGCGGCTTCAACAACCCAACTCGTAAAGAGTTCGCGGTCATTAACCTTGACACACTCAACCGTTTTGAAGAAGGAACTGAAGTCACTCCAGAACTTCTTGTCGAGACTCGTGCAGTCAAAGGCATGAAAGACGGCGTGAAAATTCTTTCTAACGGTAAGATCGAAAAGAAACTAACAGTCAAAGCTCATAAGTTCTCCGACGCTGCGAAGCAAGCAATCGAAGCTGCCGGCGGTACGGTTGAGGTGATCTAATGTTTCAAGCGATCTCCAATATGTGGCGCGTAGCTGACATTCGTCGGCGCATTCTCTTTACCTTGGCATTGGTTATCGTGTTCCGGATTGGAGCACATATCCCGGTGCCGATGGTAAACACGGAAGTGTTCAAGATTGACCAGAATGGTATTCTTGGTTTCTTGAACTCGTTCGGCGGGAATGCTTTGCAGAATTTCTCACTCTTTGCGATGGGAATCATGCCGTATATCACGGCCTCGATCGTTGTCCAACTCTTACAGATGGACGTTGTTCCAAAGTTTGCCGAATGGGCAAAACAAGGAGAGGCGGGCCGTAAGAAGTTAGCAACGGTAACGCGCTATGGAACGATCGTACTCGGCTTAGTCCAAGCGTTTGGAATCGCGCTTGGATTTAACCGTATCTACCCAGGTCTTGTCGACGAACAGTTCGGCACCTGGACATACGTTATGATTGCACTCGTATTGACAGCGGGAACAGCATTCTTGATGTTCATCGGTGAACTCATCACGGAGAAGGGCATTGGTAACGGGATATCAATGATCATCTTCGCCGGGATCGTCGCGGGCTTCCCGAATGCATTCCGCCAGATTTACGAAACGAAGCTCCAAAATGCAGGGGATGCTTTGTTTGTAAACGTGCTTTATATCGTACTCTTGCTTTTAATCATCATCGCGGTCATCGTCGGAGTCATCTATGTTCAGCAAGCTGCACGTAAGATTCCGATTCAGTACGCTAAGCGTACGGTGAACCGGACACCAGTTGGCGGTCAATCGGCACACTTACCGATCAAATTGAACGCTGCCGGTGTTATTCCAGTCATCTTCGCGGTGTCGTTCATGGTGACGCCACCAACGATTGCGAGTTTCTTTGCGAGTCCGGAAACGGCAACGAAGATCCGTGACATTTTCGACTACACGAGTCCAATCGGTATGTCGATCTATGTGGCACTGATCATCGCGTTCTCGTACTTCTACACATTCGTTCAGGTTAACCCGGAACAAATGGCAGAGAACCTTCAAAAACAAGGCGGATACATTCCTGGTATTCGTCCTGGTAAGCAAACGGAGCAGTACATCACGAAGATTCTATACCGTCTGACATTCTTCGGTTCACTTTTCCTCGCTGTCATCGCGGTGACGCCGACATTCTTTATTAAGTTTGCTGGCTTACCGAACTCGGTGCAGATTGGTGGAACGAGCTTGTTGATCGTCATCGGTGTAGGACTAGAGACGATGAAACAGATTGAAAGTCAATTGGTTAAACGACACTACAAAGGCTTTATCCGATAAGGCGGGAGGAAGGGGACCATCCCTTTCCTTTCTGTTGTGTCTATAGAGCTATAGAAGTGGAGGCTACCGACATGAATCTAGTATTGATGGGTTTGCCGGGTGCTGGTAAAGGAACGCAGGCTGCGAAAATCATCGAAGACTATGCGATCCCCCACATCTCGACAGGCGACATGTTCCGCGCGGCGATCAAAGATTCAACGCCACTCGGACAAGAAGCGAAATCATACATGGATAAAGGGGAACTCGTTCCGGACGAAGTCACAATCGGCATCGTACGTGAGCGTCTCGCCAAAGAAGACTGTGCAAATGGTTTTCTCCTTGACGGTTTCCCACGCACAGTGAAACAAGCAGATGCTCTTGAAGCATTACTTGAAGATCTGGGCAAACAAATTGATCACGTCATCCACATCGGTGTAGACCCGGAGAAACTTGTCCCTCGTTTGACAGGTCGCCGGATTTGCCCAACTTGCGGAGCAACGTATCATGTTCTCTACAACCCACCAAAAGTGGAGGGGATCTGTGATATCGACGGATCAGCACTTGTACAACGTGAAGATGACCAAGAGGAGACAGTACGTCGTCGCTTGGAAGTCAACGTCGCTCAAGCGCAACCTTTGATTGACTTTTACGCAGAAAAAGGGTATCTTCGTAATTTGGACGGTGATCGTCCAATCAACGATGTATATTCCGATGTTCAGGCACTCCTTGGTGATCAGTAATGATCATCACGAAAGCGCCGCGTGAAATCGACATCATGCGTAAAGCAGGACAAATCGTCGCCCGGACGCATAAGGAGCTTCAAGCTCACATTCGCCCAGGTATCACGACGGGGCAACTCGACGCGATCGCTGAACGCTATATTCGAAGTCAAGGGGCAACACCATCGTTTAAAGGGTATAATGGTTTCACGGGTAGCATCTGTGCTTCCGTGAACGAAGAGCTTGTCCATGGTATTCCGGGAGATCGTGTACTTCAGGACGGTGACATCATCTCGATTGACATCGGAGCAGAGTACAATGGGTATCACGGAGATTCAGCCTGGACATATCCGGTAGGTACAATCTCTGAAGAGACGAAGCGGTTACTTGACGTAACTGAAGAATCTCTGTATAAAGGATTGGAGCGCGCCAAAGCTGGCGTGCACCTGACAGATATTTCGCATGCGATTCAGTCACATGTTGAAGCAGCGAATTTTTCTGTAGTCCGCGAATATGTGGGCCACGGCGTGGGACAAAATTTGCATGAAGATCCGCAAATTCCACATTATGGACCACCGGGGAAAGGGCCGCGCCTGAAAACCGGCATGACACTGGCAATTGAGCCAATGGTCAACGTCGGGAAACGCTATGTTCGCACACTATCCGACAATTGGACGGTAGTGACGGTGGACGGTAGCATGTGCGCCCACTTTGAGCACACCATCGCCATCACAGACGACGGCTACGAGATCTTAACGGTCGATGCAGAGTGAGCTGTGCGCGTTATTGGTGTCACCTTTCTATAAGCCAGTATCCACTCGTGTTTGTGACCGATGATCTCTCAATGGCTCTTGTAGAAAGCCCCTAGCGCTACAAATCGTCTGGGCTCCCAATCAACTTTATAGAGAAAGGGGTATAATTGATGGCGAAACAAGATGTAATCGAAGTGGAAGGTACGGTTATCGAGCCGCTTCCAAACGCGATGTTTAAGGTGGAGTTAGAAAACGGCCACACGGTCCTCGCGCACGTCTCAGGAAAAATTCGGATGCACTTCATTCGGATCTTGCCAGGAGATAAAGTAACGGTTGAGTTGTCACCATACGACTTGACTCGCGGACGGATCACATACCGTTTCAAATAAAAACTCCGATTTTTTCAGGAGGAGGTATTCACAATGAAAGTAAGACCTTCGGTTAAACCGATCTGTGAAAAATGTAAAGTTATCCGCCGTAAAGGCAAAGTAATGGTTATTTGCGAAAACCCTAAGCATAAACAAAAACAAGGGTAATTAAACAAGGAGGTGCACACATGGCACGTATTGCTGGTGTAGATATTCCACGTGAGAAACGCATCGTCATCTCACTCACTTACATCTATGGTGTTGGTAAAACGACTGCTCAAAAAGTCTTGAAAGAAACTGGTATCTCTGAAGATACTCGTACTCGCGACTTGACTGAGGAACAATTGAACCAACTTCGTGATGGTTTAGACAAAATCAAAGTTGAGGGTGACCTTCGTCGTGAAATCTCACTCAACATCAAACGTTTGATCGAAATCGGTTGCTACCGTGGTGTTCGTCACCGTCGTGGTCTTCCAGTTCGTGGTCAAAACACTAAAAACAACTCGCGTACTCGTAAAGGCCCACGCCGTACAGTAGCGAACAAGAAGAAGTAAGGGAGGGTAAACTAAGATGGCAAAACGCAAACAGAACGTTCGTAGTAAACGTAAAGTCAAAAAGAATATTGAATCTGGTATCGTGCATATCCGTTCAACATTCAACAACACGATCGTTACAATCACTGATATGCAAGGGAATGCAATCTCTTGGGCAACTGCAGGTAACATGGGCTTCAAAGGCTCACGTAAATCGACTCCTTTCGCTGCACAAATGGCATCTGAAACAGCTGCTAAAACAGCAATGGATAACGGTATGCGTACTGTAGAAGTTAACGTTAAAGGTCCTGGTGCAGGTCGTGAAGCAGCTATCCGTGCTCTTCAAGCGATCGGTCTCGAAGTTACTGCAATCCGTGACGTTACTCCAGTACCACACAACGGTTGCCGCCCTCCAAAACGTCGTCGCGTGTAACCCGTCTTGTACTGCAGAGCGGGGATTCGAGTAGACTTTTGTTGATCGTTTGACCAAGCAAGGCAGTAGAAACGTGCACAAGGCGGTTGGCGATTGAACGCGATGGCCAACATGACGATATTCAAGGAGGGGTTCAGATGATCGAAATCGAAAAACCGAAGATTGAAACGATCGAGTTAAGCGAGAATGCTACGTTTGGTAAATTCGTAGTTGAGCCGCTTGAGCGTGGATTCGGTACAACGCTTGGTAACTCATTGCGTCGTATCCTATTGTCTTCACTTCCGGGTGCTGCAGTCACTGCAGTCCAAATCGATGGCGTTCTTCATGAGTTCTCGACGATTGATGGCGTTGTAGAAGACGTTACCCAAATCATCTTGAACCTTAAGAAACTCGCCCTCAAAGTGTACTCGGAAGAAGAGAAAACGCTTGAGATCGATATTCAAGGCGCTGGTGTTGTCACTGCTGCGAACATTACGCATGACAGCGACGTCGAAATCCTCAACCCAGAACTTCACATCGCAACGCTTGCAGAAGGTGCATCACTTCATATGCGTCTGACAGCACGCCGTGGTCGTGGGTATGTTCAGGCTGAAGATAACAAACGGGACGATATGCCAATCGGTGTCATCCCAATCGACTCGATTTACACGCCAATTCAACGTGTAAATTATCAAGTTGAAAAAACACGTGTCGGTCAAGATGCGAGCTTCGATAAGTTGACGCTTGATGTTTGGACGGACGGTTCAATCCGCCCTGAAGAAGCAGTGTCACTCGGTGCGAAAATCATGACAGAACACTTAAACATCTTTGTTGGTCTTACGGACGAAGCGCTCCATGCTGAAATCATGGTCGAAAAGGAAGAAGATCAAAAAGAAAAAGTACTCGAAATGACGATCGAAGAACTCGATCTCTCAGTTCGTTCGTACAACTGTTTGAAACGCGCTGGTATCAACACGGTTCAAGAACTCGCGAACAAGAGCGAAGACGAGATGATGAAAGTCCGTAACCTCGGACGTAAATCACTCGAGGAAGTTCAAGCGAAACTCGACGAACTCGGACTAGGCTTGCGCAAAGAAGACTAATACTATTAATTGCACGAAGGAGGGAATCCATCCATGGCATACTCGAAATTAGGCCGTACAAGCTCACAACGTAAGGCACTTTTGCGTGACCTTGCGACTGATCTCATCATCAATGAGCGTATCCAAACTACAGAACAAAAAGCGAAGGAACTTCGTCCAGTCGTAGAGAAACTCATCACTTTAGGTAAACGCGGTGATCTCCACGCTCGTCGTCAAGTTGCATCGTTCGTTCGCCGTGAAGCTGCTGGTCAAAACGCAGAGGGCAAAGCACAAGACGCGATCCAAAAATTATTCGCTGATGTGGCTCCACGTTTTGCTGAGCGTCAAGGTGGTTACACACGCATCATGAAAATGGGACCACGTCGTGGTGACGGCGCAGAAATGGTCATCATCGAACTCGTTTAATCCTCATTAAATGATTCGCCATAAAAGGGCAGTGCGTATCCCGCTTCTGCCCTTTTGCTACAAAATGAAAGTATTGATTTGATGAAGGAGGAGAGATCATGGACAAGCTGATTGAACTGGAACAGGTCACCTATCGGTATCCGGAACAGGAGCAAGCAGCCCTACAAGAGGTCTCTCTGACGATTCGTTCAGGTGAATGGGTCGCCATCGTTGGTCACAATGGCTCTGGAAAATCAACGCTGACGAAATTGTTTAATGGACTGTTGTTACCGGAGACAGGGACCGTTACGGTTGCTGAGCGCTTTTCAAGTGCGAATCCGGAACAACTGTGGGAGATGCGTCGAGCGATCGGCATCGTCTTCCAAAATCCAGATAATCAATTCGTTGGCACGACCGTGCGCGACGACGTGGCATTTGCTCTAGAAAACTGGGGTGTGCCACGCGAGGAAATGGTTCGTCGTATTGACGACAGTCTAGCGCGCGTTGGCCTTACGGATTTTGTTGATCGGGAACCCCATCAACTATCCGGCGGACAGAAGCAGCGTGTCGCAATCGCTTCGGCGCTTGCGATGCGCCCTGATGTTCTCGTGCTTGATGAAGCCACATCGATGCTTGATCCATTAGCACGACAAGAGGTCATGTCGACCGTTCAGGAACTCCATACGACTCACCCAATGGCGGTCATCGCGATTACACACGAATTAGACGAAGTATTACGGGCTAGTCGTGTCATCGTCATGGATGCCGGGAAAATCGTATTAGAAGGATCCCCTCAGGAAGTCTTTCGTCATGCATCGTTCTTAGAAGACATCGGACTCGATGTTCCATTCGTTGTTCGGGTACAAGAACGTTTACGGGCGCAAGGTCTCTCGCTCGAGGAGACGATACTAGATGAAAGAGAATTGGTGAACCGTTTATGCCAATCTTAATCCAGGAATTAAATTATACGTATCAACTCAATAGTCCGTTCGAACGAGTCGCGCTGCGTGATGTGAATCTTGAGATTCCGTCAGGGGCGCTTGTTGCGTTTGTAGGGCACACCGGATCCGGGAAATCGACGCTCGTGCAGCACATCAATGGGTTGCTCAAGCCGACAGCGGGGAAGGTACAAGTCGATGACATCATCGTCGAACCGAAGAAAAAACAGGACCTCAAGCCATTAAGACGTCGCGTCGGGCTTGTTTTTCAATATCCGGAATATCAATTGTTCGAAGAGACGGTCTTAAAGGATGTCATGTTCGGTCCGATGAACTTTGGTCATGACGCCGCGACCGCTGAGCAATTAGCGAAAGAGGCATTACGGACTGTCGGACTCGATGAAGTCTTTTGGAGTCGTTCGCCGTTTGACCTGTCTGGTGGGCAAATGAGGCGTGTTGCAATTGCCGGCGTACTCGCTAGTCAACCAGACGTGTTGATCGTCGATGAGCCGACGGCAGGACTCGATCCGCAAGGACGCAAACATATGCTGAGTCTATTTGCCCGGCTCCATGCAGAGACCGGTATGACGTTGCTCCTGATCACGCACGACATGGATCAGGTGCTTGAGTATGCCGAGCGCGTCATCGTCATGGAAAACGCTCAGGTGGCGTTTGACGGGCTACCGCTTGACCTGTTTAAAGAAGAGACATTGCTCGAGCAATTCCACCTCGATCTTCCGCACGTCTTATCGCTTGCTTGGCAAGTTGCTGATCGGCGTGGATTGCAACGACCGGACATCCGGACGGAGACCGAGTTGATCGAGTGGTTGATGACGAAAGGGGTGAGCGAATGATCGTCGGACAACATATTCCCGGTCAGTCGTACTTGCACCGGTCGTCGGCACTCGCGAAGATCATCTTTGCTTTCTGCTTCATTCCGCTCGTCTTTCTCGCGAACAACGCAGCAACGAATATTTTTTTACTTGTCTTTACGTTCTTAGCACTCATGAGTAGTCGCTTACCGCTTCGTTATGTTCTAAAAGGACTGCGACCGATTTTATTCCTGATCGTCTTTACGTTCGTCATCCAGCTATTCTTCACGCGCGAAGGGGCTGTACTCTTTGAGTTCGGCTGGCTTCGGATCTACGAAGAAGGACTGCGACTCGCGATCATCGTCTCATTACGTTTCTTCTATCTCGTCTCGATCACGACACTCGTCACGCTGACGACTTCACCGATCGAATTGACAGATGCGATTGAATTGTTGTTGAAGCCGTTTAAGGTCGTTCGTGTTCCGACGCATGAGATTGCTTTAATGTTATCAATCTCGCTTCGCTTCTTACCAACCTTAGCGGAAGAGACAGAGAAAATCATGAAGGCACAGCAAGCACGCGGTGTCGATTTGTCAGCAGGACCGATCAAGGAGCGCTTACGGGCGATCATTCCGTTATTGATTCCGTTGTTCATCTCCGCGTTTAAGCGGGCAGAGGATCTTGCGACAGCGATGGAAGCACGGGGGTACCGTGGAGGAGAGGGACGGACACGTCTACGGGAATCCAAGTGGACGATGCGGGATACAGGTCTGATGATCTTGCTCGTCCTCCTGACGATCAGTTTAGTAGGATTGCGAGGGATCGGGTAATGCGTCGTTTAAAATGTACGATTCAATATGACGGAACCGGCTACGCCGGGTATCAGGTGCAACCAAACGGATTGACGATTCAAGAAGTGATTGAAACGACGCTTGCGCGGATGCACAAACATCCCGTCAAGATCATCGGCTCGGGACGGACGGATGCGAGGGTGCATGCCTACGGGCAAGTCATTCATTTTGATACGGAACTAGCGATTCCACCGGAGAACGTCGTCAAGGCACTGAATACGCTTTTACCAGCGGATATTCGTGTCCGAAGCTGCAAGGAGGTCGAACCGACCTTTGAAGCGCGTTACGATGTCGTAGGTAAGGAATACCGCTATTTCGTCCGCCGCGAAGAAAATGCGTTTCGTCGGAATCTATCGGTTCATATTCCGTATCCGCTCGATCTCGAGCGCATCCGTCAAGGGATGGCACATCTCGTCGGCACGCACGATTTCAGTTCGTTCTGTGTCGCGAAGACGGAAACGGATAACCGGGTCCGGACGATTTACGAGGCAGAGTTGATGACGGTCGGTGACGAACTCGTCTTTCGGTTCCAGGGCAGTGGATTTCTCTATAATCAAATCCGGATTATGGTCGGGACGTTACTTGACGTCGGACGCGGTCGTTTTGCACCAGAGGACATCAAAAAAATGTTGCTGGCAAAGGACCGGAACGTCGCAGGCGTGACGGCGCCTCCCCATGGACTCTATCTATGGGAAGTTTTCTATCCGGAGTGAAAAAAGGCAATTGACATTGGCTATTAAAAAACATACAATGTTTATTGGCATTTCATTTATTATGAAACCACAATCTTAGCCCCGTACACCTAAGATTATGATAGATTCACCTAGTGAATAAATGAAAAATCAAAAACAGAACTTTTAATTCCTTAGGAGGTATTTTACATGCGCACAACTTTCATGGCGAAAGCTACTGATGTAGAACGCAAATGGCTCCTTATCGACGCTGAAGGTAAAACACTCGGTCGCCTTGCGAGCGAAGTTTCATCACTTCTCCGTGGTAAGCACAAGCCTACGTTCACACCACACGTTGACTGTGGGGATAACGTTATCCTCATCAACGTTGAGAAAATCGTTTTAACTGGTAACAAACTCGACAAAAAAGTCTACTACCGTCACTCTGGTCATCCAGGCGGCTTAAAGCAGACTGTTGCACGCGATATGCTTGCTAACAAACCTGAGCGCATGCTTGAACTCGCGATCAAAGGGATGCTTCCAAAAGGTAGCCTCGGTCGTCAAATGTTCAACAAACTCCACGTCTACGCTGGAGCTGCACACAAGCACGAAGCACAACAACCAGAAGTTTACGAACTTCGCGGTTAATACGAATTTAGGAGGAACTACACGATGGCAGATGTACGTTACTACGGCACTGGTCGCCGGAAACACGCGGCAGCGCGCGTTTTCCTCGTTGCTGGAGACGGTAAAGTCACAGTTAACGGTCGCGATATCAGCGAATACTTCGGTTATGAGACATTGATCATGACTGCAAAAGAACCACTCGTAATCACAGAAACAGAAGGCAAGTACGATGTAATCGTAACGGTCAAAGGCGGCGGCTTCACTGGTCAAGCAGGCGCTATCCGTCACGGTATCTCACGTGCTCTTCTTCAAGCGGATCCAGAATTCCGCGGCGCACTCAAAGCGAAAGGCTTCTTGACTCGTGATGCTCGTATGAAAGAGCGTAAAAAATACGGTCTTAAAGCAGCTCGTCGTGCACCACAATTCTCGAAACGTTAATTCTTTTCGAATCCCTCTCACCCTTGTGGTGGGAGGTTTTTTTGTGCATTGAAAAACCGCTCTCCTGACGAAGTGTCAGAACAGCGATTCAAGTCAAGACGACGGAGTGGAGCGTAATCGGTGCAATATCGTCAGAAGAAGATAGAGGATGACGATCGTCAGCGGGATGCTCCAAACAAAGAGAGATTGTATGAATTGGATAGGTGTATGTGTCGTCGCTTGACCGACATGTCCCGTAAAAGAGGTTTCTTCACTCAAGACGGTTGCATTGTCCGGTAACTCCGTCTCGGTAGCGACAGTCGGTTGCAGCGTCAGATACAGGACGAAGCTAAGATGTAAGAGACAGGTGACGCCAAGTGTCCAAATGATGCGTTTTTTCATAGGATGCTCCTTTTGATATAAGTTAAAATCATTCTGCATTCCATAAGTATAGCGGATTTTGTTTTCGGGAACAGGAGACAAAGGGAGTGAGCATAGATGGCATTATCGATCAACTGGTTACTCGAGCGAGCGAATCGGAAGTTGAATGCTTCGGGACTTTCGCGAGAAGTCGCCAAACGGACGCAAGAAGTCATCCGGGAGATGCATGCGCAAGGGATTTATGTCGGCGTCGCACAAGGGTACCGATCGATCGCAGAACAGAATCGGTTGTACGCACAGGGACGGACACTACCAGGACCAATCGTAACGAATGCACGCGGGGGACAATCGAATCATAACCGCGGCATTGCCGTCGACCTCTTTCAATATTCCAAAGACGGTACACAAGCGCTGTTTCGAAACGACCAAAGCTTTCAAAAGATTGTTGCTGCGATGAAACGACGTGGCTTTTCTTGGGGTGGGGACTGGACGAGCTTTAAGGACTATCCACACTTTGAATTACTAGGAGTGTCTGAAGAAACGCTGAATCGCTCTCGTGCGATCGTTCCGTATCCAGGTCGTCCGTTGTATCAAGGTGCAGCCAATATGAATCCGCGGGATATCGAACGGATTCAGCGTGCAGTCAAAGCAACCGTGACTCGGCGCTTTGATGCAGAGACGGCTCAGAAGGTGCGCGCCTATCAAACACGTCAAGGACTTGATGTCGATGGTGTCGTGGGTCCTCGTACATGGAACCGAATGTTCTAAAACGAGTGAATGATCGAGAGAAATGATGAAAACCGACACTGGACATGGAAAAGTCATCCTTTCCGGTGTCGAAATGTGCAAGCGCTCTCTTATTTTTGTTATACTAATAAGGATTAAATCGAACGTTTTCAGGGGGAAGGCACTATGTTGAATGAACAAGAAATTCGCGAGGTAGTCGGAACGCTCGTCGATCCGACGATTGACCGCCCGCTTGCAGATACGAACGGCATTCGTGACGTCCGGATTAAAGGTGATTATGTCAGTCTGAAAATCGCTTTAGCTCAATCTGGTTCTGGGGAGCAACTCGTGCTCCAACAGCAAATCGTCAAGGAACTAAAAGAAAAAGGATTCAAGACAGTGGGACTTCGTTTTGAGGCACTCGGTGATCACGGGATTCAAGCAGCTACGACACCGTCGATTCTCAAACCAGAATCTGGTACGACGTTCATCGCGATCGCTTCTGGTAAAGGGGGCGTCGGGAAATCAACGGTTTCTGTTAACTTAGCAGTCGCCCTCGCGCGAGCAGGGAAGAAAGTCGGGTTGATTGATGCCGATATCTACGGCTTTAGTGTTCCAGACATGATGGGAATCGAAACACGTCCGACTGTCGTCAACGACCGAATCGTTCCACCAGAACGCTTTGGCGTTAAGGTGATCTCAATGGGCTTCTTCGTCGAAGATAATGCACCAGTCATCTGGCGGGGACCAATGCTCGGGAAGATGCTCAACAACTTCTTCGCAGACGTCGAATGGGGCGATCTCGATTACTTGTTGCTTGATCTTCCGCCGGGGACAGGGGATGTCGCACTCGACATTCATTCGATGCTCCCAAGTTGTCAGGAAGTCATCGTCACGACACCTCACGCAACAGCCGCTTTCGTTGCAGCACGAGCAGGAGCAATGGCGATCAAGACGAACCATCGTCTACTCGGAATCGTCGAGAACATGGCGTACTTTGAAAGCAAAGTGACAGGCGAAAAAGAATATGTCTTCGGTAGTGGTGGCGGAGAGAGGTTGTCAGAAGCGTTAAAAACCGATATTCTAGCTAAGATTCCACTTGGACAACCATATGCGAACGATGCGGACTTCGCCCCATCGATCTATCGCGATGAACATCCATTTGAGACGTACTATAATGAACTCGCCACGCGTGTCATCGAAAAAGTAGAGGGATAAGAATGAAGATTAAAGGATTTTTGAAGCTGTTTTGGATGACGCTCCTAATCGGAACGCTCGCCGGCTTCGTGTTTAACTTGGTAGCGGAACCTGGATATATCCGAAATCAATCGATTAGCGGATATGTGACGGCTCTCTCCTACAGTAGTACGTGGACAGCCATCAGTTTGATGGGATTCTTCTCGTACTTGATCTTACATCGCGTCGGACTCGATTTATTCCGCGGCGCAAAGCTTTGGAATCGTGTCCAGGTCGTCTTGATCGCATTTGCACTATTTGATGGTGTCTACCTACGCGGATTAGCATACGGCTTTGATAAGACGAGCCTTTATATTGGTGAAATGGTCGTCTTGCTGTTAATAGCGTTCTTAGTCGCGCGGACGAAAGCACGGGAAACGAACTTTACAGCGTTCATTCCGACATTGTTCCTCATGACAGTCATCACGTTGATCGAATGGGTACCTGCTTTGCAGGCAACACAAGATAAGCGGATGTTATGGGCGGCGCTTGCGACACTTTTAATCTGTAATGCGTATCAGATTCTAATGCTGCATCGCTTGCAAGAAAAGCCCGCTTCTCAAGGACAATCTCAAAAACAGGCGTAACGAAAAAGACCCGCGAACGGGTAGTGTTTTACCGGTTCAAGCGGGTCTATCTTTTTTCTAAAGTTTTTTTAGAAAAACAGTTGACGAAAAAAACAAGAGTTGATATATTAATACATGTCGCTGAGGCACACGCCAAACGCGAGCGTCACAGACGAAAAAAACTTCAAAAAAGTAATTGACATCACATATTACTTTACTGTAAGATTTAAAAGTCGTCAAATGACATATTGGACTTTGAAAACTGAACGATGAGGCAAAAATCGTATTCTACGGAATACAAAAACGAATGAAGCGCAAGCTTCGTCAATCGTGACTTCGGT
>NZ_JACSNH010000008.1:0-110256 GCF_018619045.1 Exiguobacterium sp. s161 | reverse complement strand
TCAACAATCGACCAAGAAAGTGTTTGGATTGGAAAACTGCATACGAGGTCTTTTCCGAAGAAGTGTTGCGCTTAATTTGACAAACCGTCCAAACAAAAAAAGGTTTCTTACAAAAGATGTTTCCTAAGGGTGAAGAAACATTACCTACAATTCGATTTAATTTATTTGTTGAAACGTGGAAACAAGATGAATTTGGGAAAGTAATTAAACTTGTTGGTGGTGCAACACCCTTGAAGGGGAATAAAGAATATTGGATTGGAGATATCGTTTGGCTTTCTTCTCAAGAAATTAAAAATAAGTATGTTTCCAAAGGAACATATACAATTTCAGAAAAAGCAGTAAGAGATAATCGAACAAAGGTTGTTCCATTAGGTACTCCACTTATAGTTACACGTAGCGGAATTCTAGCTAAAAGATTTCCAATCAGTATTTCTTTGAACGAAGTTGCAATTAATCAAGATATCAAAGCTTTGATATTTGATAAGACTAAAATTGATCCAGAATTTATTGTCGCTCAGATAAAAGCAAAAGAATCGTATATATTGAACAACATCGTTAAGACCGGAACGACGGTGCAATCTGTGAATCTTCCTGATTTAAACCGGATGATATTGCATATTCCAGAATATGAAGAACAAGTTAAAATTGGTGAATTCTTCAGACAATTAGATGAGGTTGTCGATCTAAAGGAGCAAGAACTCGAAGCCCTGATACAAACAAAAAAAGGTTTCCTTCAAAAAATGTTTGTCTAACCAATTAAGAAGAAATGAGGAATCGTGGTGAAGTTAACACATGATGATGAGCTGACGGTTGAACGACGATTAATTGAAGTCCTCGGTGAAGGACATAACCAATGGAATTATCGTCCAGACTTAAAGTCAGAAGCAGATCTATGGCACAATTTACGTCACAAGATCACCCGAAATAACTTATCGGAGATTGGTGAGCATCCAATCACTGACGCAGAGTTCGATAAAATTAAGACGGAGTTGTTGTCGAAAACACAGACGCCATTTGACGCAGCGCGCTGGTTAAAAGGCGAAAATGGGATCTCTCGCATTACGATTGAACGTGAAGATGCCACTCTTGGATCGATGTCACTCATCCTTTATTCGAACCAAGATATTGGTGGCGGCATCTCGACATACGAAGTCGTCCACCAAATCGCGAAACAACGGTCGACAGAGGACGGACGGGATCGTCGTTTTGACGTCACACTCTTAATCAACGGCTTACCAATCGTTCAAATCGAGCTGAAGAAAGTCACGGCGAAGGACGGCGTCTTCCAAGCGCATCATCAAATTAAGAAATACGCGGAAGAAGGCTTGTTCCGAAACAATATCTTTTCGACACTGCAGCTGTTCGTCATCTCGAACGAACAGACGACACGTTATTTTGCCAATGCGCTGCCCAAGGACATGCACCGGAAGTTTATTTTCAGTTGGCGGACAACGAATAATCAGAAAGTCGACAATCTATATGAGTTCGTCAAACAAGTTTTGAACATTCCCGATGCACACCGCTTGATCGCGAACTATACAATCGTCAGTGAAGACCAAGACAATAAAGCGTTGATGGTGCTCCATCCGTATCAGATTCATGCGATCGAAGCACTGTTCACAGCGGCGATGCGTCATGAATCGGGCTTTGTCTGGCATGCGACAGGATCAGGAAAGACGTTGACGAGTTTTGTCTCAACGAAGTTGTTAGCCCGTAAACCAGGAGTCGACCGGACAATCATGCTGATTGATCGAAAAGATCTGGATAATCAGACGACGAGTGAATTCACGAAGTTTGCTTCGGAGTTTAACACGGGGATCTCGACCGGGACGGGTTCCGCGAATAGCCTAATCATCGGCACGTCGAGCTCAAAAAAATTGAGCGAGACACTACTGTCGGATACGAACTCCAACACCGTCATCATCACGACGCGTCAAAAGCTCGAGGCAGCATTACGTTATGCGCAAAAGCAAGAAGCTGAAAAAGGGACGCAACGATTCCAGAAGCTGATTGGACAGCATATCGTCTTTGTCGTCGATGAATGTCATCGTGCTTTGAGTGCGGAAGGGATGGAGGCCATCAAAGGGTTCTTCCCGAACTCGACCTGGTTTGGCTTCACGGGAACACCGATCTTCAATGAAAACAAGAAACAAGCACAAGGTCAATTGGCGCGGACGACACGGGATCAATACGGTGAGATTCTACATACGTATACGATCAAGAATGCGCTCGAAGATGGATCCGTCCTCGGTTTCCAAGTCGAACACGAGGATACGATTGAACCTGCCTCGCTCTACAATTATATTTTTTCGAGTCTACGAGCAGATGCTAAATATGCGGACCGGACCGACGAAGAAATCGGTACCTTGATCGAAGAAATGGATGAGATGACGAAGGAGACATACATCCCGAATGATTTGTATGAACGGGACGCGCATATCGAGAAAGTCTTACAGAAGCTGTTCCGTCCGGATAATGCCTACACGAAGTTTGACTTCAAGAACGGGCGACCACAAAAATCGGCCATCTTGACGACGAGTTCGATCGCGATGGCGAAGCGCTATTACCACGCCATCCAAGAGATGAAGCAGGATCCAAATTGGATGGAGGCACACTTTGCGGGGCATCCGCTTCGAAAAGGACGGACGATCGATGATCCTGATTTCCCACGGATCGCGATTACCTACTCAATGCAAGAGAACACCGAGAACGCGACGGAAGTCCAAGAAGAAATGCGCCAAGTCATTCGTGCCTACAACGACTATTATGGAACGGCTTGGTCCATCGAAGACATCGAACGTTATAACGGCGATATCAATAATCGATTGGCACGGAAAAAAGCGGAGTTCAAGCAATTCGGAAAACATATCGATCTCGTCATCGTCGTTGATCGGTTGCTGACTGGCTTTGATGCGCCGACAATCCAGACATTGTTTGTCGACCGAAATCTCAGCTATGCGAACTTGATTCAAGCGTTCTCACGAACGAATCGAACGTATCCGGATAAGACAAAAGGATTAGTCGTCACATTTCGGCGTCCTGCGACGATGGAAGAAAACGTCCGCGCAGCGACGCGTCTCTACTCAAACGAGAACGAAGATACGAATCTGGTCTATCCGACGTACGATGAATCGAAGAAACGTTTTAAAAAAGCACATAAGGCATTATTACAACAAGTGACAAGTCCAGATGAAATCGATGAACATTCACCGCTGGAA
Source organism: Exiguobacterium sp. s161 (assembly GCF_018619045.1). Classification (NCBI taxonomy): domain Bacteria; kingdom Bacillati; phylum Bacillota; class Bacilli; order Caryophanales; genus Exiguobacterium; species Exiguobacterium sp. s161. Next base: position 107,038 of record NZ_JACSNH010000008.1, on the reverse strand, counting down.
GAACGAATTGAATTTGTCAAAGCATTCCAAGAACTTAACAATGCGTTTGAAGCTTTGATCACATACGATGACTATAATGATGATATGGAGAAATCACAGGCACTTGCCGATCAAGTAAAAACACTGGAAGCTTTCCTTGGTATCTATCACACAGTTAAAGGATCTTTAATTGAAGAATTGATGGATGGTGGAAATACGGAAGCAGACAAGAATGACGAAGCAGATTACTCTGAAATCGAATTCTTCGGAGAAAATGCGATTAAACTATACGATATTGATTCTACCTATATTGATCAACTCCTCGGCACATACTCTGCGAACAATGAAGACATCCGCTCTGAAATTGAACGAGCTCTTCAAAAACTCGGAAAATCAGAAGTCGTGCAAGCAGTTTATCAAACGATTTTGAATGCGATAGATGATCAAGTCGTTTCACCGGATGAAGATATTTTTGTGGTCAAGCGTCGTTACTTTACACAAGCTTATCAGCATAAGATCGAGACGTTTGCACAGGAATGGTATGTCGATGAGCAAGAGCTGCATACATCGGCTGTACAATATCAAGTAGGGATGGACGTCATACCCAATGTAGGACGAATCATTGAGAGTAAGAATTTTGCGAACTACAAAGAAAATCATCCGGAAGCCATTTTACTAAAGTACGGACCCGGTATGAAACGTGCTTGGCGTGTTGTGCTTGATGAATCGATTATTCCGCTTGATCAAGAATTACGCTAAACGACCAAGGCCCACATCGCTTAAATGATGTGGGCCATTTAATATGGGTCTTTACAATGTTTTATCAAAGAAGATTGGATTTCGCTCGTCGCTCGAATCACTAAGTTAAAAATTAAAAAATCATATGTATTACTATTTAGGTTGCCAGTACTTTGATAAATAGCTTCTTAATCATTATCAAAATTTACTATTTGTATTTATATGATTGCAGATTCTACTAATAGAAAATAAGTAATCAACAAGGAATTAAACGCTTTAAAATAAAATGATTTTTTTTGTGCTGACAGATTGAATAATAAAGGATTAATTTTATTTTTATATAAAAAAACGTTAACTACTCATCCTTAGATGTGTCTGGTTAACGTTTTTTCATAGTATTCAGTGAGGATAATACTTTGGTGCTAATGATCTGCATAAACTAGTTTACGTTCCTTTCTCTTCAAGTAAGTCAAAAGCAGTTGTAGTTAGAACTGGAGAAACTAAAATGAATGAAGTTCGTGTGTTTTGAAGCATGAAATTCACCTCCCTAAGTGATTTGAAGTGTATAGATAATCAATTTTCGTCATTGAGGATGTTGACGACTGCCGTCGTGACTGCTGGTAAGACGACGACGAGGATGGCACGGATGTTCGGGTGCATGGGATCACCTCCTTGAATCAGTTGTAATGGGTCATGCAGAATCATTTTCCGTCATTAAGGATGTTAACGACTGCCGTTGTAACTGCTGGTAAGACGACAACGAGGATGGCACGGATATTTGAGTGCATGAGATCACCTCCTTGAATTAGTTGTAAGGATACTGCAAAATCATTTTCCGTCATTGAGGATGTTGACGACTGCCGTCGTGACTGCTGGTAAGACGACGACGAGGATGGCGCGGATGTTCGGGTGCATGGGATCACCTCCTTGAATCAGTTGTAATGGGTCATGCAGAATCATTTTCCGTCATTAAGGATGTTAACGACTGCCGTTGTAACTGCTGGTAAGACGACGACGAGGATGGCTCGGATGTTCGGGTGCATGGGATCACCTCCTTAAAAGAAGTAGTAGTGAGAAAGAATTATTTTTCATCTTTTATCATCTCTACGATTGCTGCAGTGAGAATCGGTAAAACCATAATGATGATATTACGAGCATCCTTATGCATAGGATCACCTCCTTTAGTAAATTTAAAAGAAACGCTGCAGCTTACTCTTCAATTCCGATAAGCGTTAAAATTGCATTTAAAACATATGGAAAGATGGTTGATGCGACAGCAAAAATCACTTTTTTCATGAGATCCACCTCCTTGATAAATATATTTCAGTAAAGATATTACTTTTTGTTGTTCCACTTGTTTATGACGAACTTCAATAGTGAAGAGATCACCATTTCAAGAGCTTTAATAATTAATGTTTGAATTAGTTTATTCATAAAAACCAACCTTTCTGAATTTTCAATCATTTTTTCTTGTTAAAATACTTTAGGACGCACTTATCTGGATGTAACACGATAATTAGTTTAGTTAGTCGATATCTTTTCGTTTTTCTTAAAAAGAGGCCAGTTTACGTAACCCTGTCTTATCTAGTGTTATTGTTGTGGTGCTGTTTCTTATAGATACAATATATAACCATTAATACTTATTGTCAACATATTTACAAAAAGATTTTTATTAAATACAAAGTATTTATTTTTACTTGATGATATAATAATGAGGAGGTGATAAGAAATGAACAATTATCTGCACTCTTTAGGAAGTCAGATCACGGAAATACGTCAAATACTCGAAATATCGCAAGTCGATTTGGCAAATATGATGGGGGTTAGTCGACCTACTGTTGTCAAATTGGAGCAAGATCCTTCAAAGTTAAATATTGCGCTCGCTTATGCATTATTTGGATCTGTTGCATATAGAACATTCAAGCGCATCAAGGAAACGGAGAATATTGATCCCAGTGAGTATCAAGAATCAAAAAAAATGTTCGACTTTTTAGAGGTAATTGGTAAATACTCAGGAGTAGACGTTAGTAGCTTAAAGCGCTTAACTTCAAATGCTTTTATTGCTCTATCTAAAAAAGTTCCTACAATTAGCATTTCTTCAGTTAGTTTAATTTGGAATGCCTTCAATAGAGGAAAAGTAAAAAAAGAGTCCGTAAGTTCTGCTGAAGAAGTTGGGAAAGAAATGAACTGGAGTTTGGAAGCAGCAAAAATTATGAAAGAAGTGACACTAAATAAACTGTACAGTGATCACGAAACTCTGCTATCGATCTTTAACTTAAAAGAATTTAGTATCATCGCTTTCAACGAAGAGATTGAGAAAGGTGAAGATCCCGATTACGATTTGATGTGATTTTAGAAGAACGGTAAATACAGAAAACCTGCATTGTAACGCCAATGCAGGTTTTCTAATATTATGGGCTTACCTGGTTAAAGTTCTTAGAATGTGACGACTGATGTATTCTTCACAACCTTTCGTAATACTACGTGATTTTATTGCTTCATCCATTTCGCACTCCGTCCAAGACCAGACGGGGCAATGATCCCCTCGTCACGTAAGTCGCGCAACACACGATTGATGGTCGCCTCACTGATGTCGGGACAAGCCTTCCTTACGTCTGCCTTCGTGAATGGTGTGATGCGTCCTTCGACGAAACGACGAATCCGATTGTTCTTGTTCTGACTACCTGTCGTGACTAATCCGACGCGATCTTCGAGTTCTTTGTAGGCAGCGAGAATCGTGCTCAGCAAGTAATTGATCCAAGGGAACGGATTCTGTTGATTCTGGTGCCAACGCACGGAGGAGAGACGAAGTGACTCATAATAATCTTCCTTCCGTGATTCGACGATCTTCTCAAGACTGATGTAGCGTCCGACTTCGAAGCCATACTGATAGAGCAGCAAGAGGGTCAACAACCGGGACATTCGACCATTCCCGTCATTGAACGGATGAATCGATAGGAAATCGAGGACGAACAAGCTCGTCAGGATGAGTGGATCGACGTCTTCTTGTTGCCTGCGCTCACGAAGGCTGTCGCATAATGCCTGCATCGCTGCCGGGGTCTCAAACGCAGGGACAGGGGTGAAGCGCGTCCGGCGCGTGCCATCCGGGAACGTCTCACTAATCTCGTTGTCGACGTTCTTCCACCGCCCACCTTCGACGGGGACAAACTTATAAAGTTCTTTGTGTAGTTGCAACAAAATATTTGCATTAACCGGGATGTCTTCGGCTGAAGCGTGGATCAGGTTGAGGACGTCGCGATAACCAGCAATCTCTGCCTCTGAACGATCGGCAGGGTCGGCTGACTTCGACATAATGGTTTGGAGACGACTTTCCGTGACGATGATTCCTTCGATCGCATTTGATGCTTTCGTCGATTGGATGACGGCGACATCGCGTAAGGTGTTGAGGATTTGAGGCGCTTGCTGTTTATAGAGATCCTGCTTGCCCTTATACTCATTGATCCGTCCAATCAAACGGACGGTCTCCATCGGCAGGGCGAGGTCTTTGAGATAGGTATATGTATAGTCGCGCATGCGTCGAACTCCCTTCACGAAATAGATCATATAAAATTAAACATACTCATTTCATAGTGTTTGACTATGTTTAAACTCATTATAACGTATTTAATGTTGTTCATACACGCATAAACATAGTCAAATCATCGTATTTTGACTATGTTTATTTGTTTTTGACCACGATTACTTTTTTTAACCGAAAGTCGAACGATCCTGACTGATTTAAAAACAATCCTGGCATTGAAAGTGTCTCGACGATCGCTCGCAGGCTTTCGTTAGTTTTCAATTCCTTCGAATTCACTGAGCTGAGATCAATCGCTTCAGTTTTTCTTCTGTATCGGATTCCTCAACAGGTGTATAGATGCTACATCGCAAGTCGTCTTCTCCCTGTACTTGGAGGGAGGTCAAGTCGAATAGCATCTTACCGACTTTTCCGTGTCGGAATTCAATCAGGATTTCCGGAGCCTTACTGACCTGACTCTCCATCCAGAGTGATTTGAATTCAGGATACGTATCACTCATCTCCTGAATGAAGGACGTATACCATTCATCACCAGAGTATTGACCGTAGTATGCTCGGAAAATGGACAAGAACCCTTTGGCGAAATGTTTACAATCTTTTTTTGTATACAACTCTTAATAAATATTAGCGATTCGGGAATCTTCACCCCTGCTGTATCATCATTCATCCAACGATTCGTAACACGTTCTATCTTTTTTGTGACAACGCGATACATCAATTTAATCAGATTTCGCTTGATTAAGGACATCGTGATCTATATTTTTAGTAATCCACCTTCTGAAGGGAGATTTAAATCCACACCTAAAACACAACTGTATATGTTGTCATTCTAATTCTAGCTCCTTCATCACATCGTCAAAAGAGAGTGCTTTTGATTGCTTCTCATGTGCTTCTTTAGCTTCACGATAAAGCTGTAGATCTATGTCGTCTTCGATGCGATCGAGGACAGCATCTCGCACGAGTGCGGAAATCGTAATGCCCTTCGCCTTCGCATATTCTCTAATGAGGTGTATCTCATTATCGTTCAATCGAATTGTAATCATACTCATGTTCATCAACTCCTCTATCATACATTGTAGTATGGATGCAGATTTACTCATACGATTGTAATCAATACTGGATCACTTACATAAGATTCGACCTTTCAATATCTTAAATGAATAGGATTCGTCGTAAGGAAGTAGATCGAAATCTATTCAAATTGAGATAAACATGTTCATTCTCTTGTGTTTTGACTATGTTAAAAAAGAGGATAACTATCATTATCTTTTTCTTTACCCCGATAGCGTAACACTCAAGATTTGCTTGAATGAAACGATCTCGACGTCTAGATTTCGTTTGACGAGGTGGACCTCCTCCTGCACATAGTCGAGCTTCTCGACGAAGGCATCGAAACGATGCGTCAATGGACCGTTCATCGCCGTCACTGTGACGATGTCTCCGCTGAAGATGGCGTCGTTCAACGCGTTCTCGATCGTCCCATCGATCGGTCCCTCCGTATCCTCGAACTTGAGATGATGCACTTCCTGATAATAGCGTTTCAGCAATCCTTTGTGTTCGGGCATGAGGAACGGGATCCACTTCTTATTGCCTCGGTCTTCATAATTCATTAAAATCACTCCTTTACATAATAAGAACATTTGTTCTTATTATGTTACTCGTTTCTCTTGTTTTCAATCCGCTTTTTCGACGTCTCATCAATGCCTCCGTTTCTGGGAACGAAAAAAGGCGCGACGATTACCTCGTCACTACCTCATTATGTTTCGGCTATTTGATTGGACTAGAGATTCATTCTCCGACCATGCCGTCATGGTCATTGTCCTGCATATATTGGTACAACCAGTGCTTCTCCGTGATTGGCATCGCAAAGCCTGCGTCCTTCGCTTCCTGGATTGTCACTTGACCATTGCCGTCGGTATCGACGCGCGAGACATCCTCGGTCGCTGTGGTATCGGCAGAGGACGTCGCTGACGATTCTGTTTTCGTCTCCTTTTTCTTTGTCAGACCGAGTGCAACATTCGTCTCGTCCGGATTGCCGTTCTTGAACCGGTCGACGACGGTGTTTCCACGGACCGTGTAGGTATACTGATACGCGGATGGAATCATCGTCGACGTATCCGGATAGGTAATCTGAGCTTCGAAGTTCGTCGCGCCACCTGCCTTGCGGATGACGTCCTCCATGTACGCCTGATCACCATGACGGTTCAAGGTGCTGTCCTGCGGAGTGATGTTGTAGGCGTTCGAGACGCCACCGAGCGAGTCGGCGATGATATGTCCTTCATCGAGATCCGCGCGTTCGACGCCTGGCACTTTCGCCTCATCAGAGTAATAGCGTCCATCATGCGTGACGTCTTCCGTCGCATCATTTTGGAGGACGATCTTCTTCGCGATGACTCGGACCAACTGTCCATGCTCATTCGTGAACGCCCAGTATCTCCGGTCACCGAAGCCGATGTTGACGACGACGTTCGCCTGCCGACTACCGGACAGGTCTCCGCCATCGACCGTAATCTTTTTATATCCTGTGAAAGAATCCTGCAGAGTCGTCGTTTTTGATTCCGTTGATGCATTCGTCTCCTTTAGTTGCTTGGTTGTACGAGTATCAGCCTCTTTTTCTGGATGTTGATCGGAGTTCTTCTTCGCTTCGGTCTTTTGTGTAGTCGTGTCGTCTTGTTGCGCTACTTGTTCTGTTTGATCTGATGGAGGTGAGGTCGTCTCCATATCTGTACATCCTGCCATCAATAAGACGGCAAGGGGAATCGCTATGTAAGAAATCTTCATGAGTGTACTCCTTTTTCATTCAGTCTATCGTTGCGTCCTTCATTATAACGCTACTTACCAGTTCTTGCTGTCTTAATTGAAATCGGTGGTGCGGTAAATGATCTTTTCAAAGGCATGGAACAGAGCGGTACCGCTCTGTCTGATGGAAAGGGACTGCAAGCCGTCCTGTTTCCGTACTCTAGCTCGCTCCTCGTCGGCGCAAGGGCCATCAAAAAAAGCCGCTGCCGTTCCTCGTCTTCCTCCGCGTTTTGGCTCAAAGCAAAGCTTTTCGCTCGCGGGCTCCGGAAGCCTTCGTCCCGGTGCGCTGTCCGCTTTTTTTGATCTTTCCCTGCGGTCACCCTTGCACCGTCTCGCAACGCTCGCTGCGTTCCCGTCAACAGGACGGCACCGTGTCGGACTGCATCCCACTCGCGAAAGGAGCTTTTCCATGAAACTGACTACACTCGTTGAAATCACTCGTATCCGCCAAGAGGTCCGAGAACCGGACGTCGCGCTCGAGACGACGCACATCACGTCCCCCGAGGACGCGTTCTGTATCGCCAAGCGCTTCATCCAGGACGATGACCGTGAGGTGTTCCTCGTCATCCTACTCAATACGAAGAACCGCGTCATTGCCGTCCATCGGGCACACGTCGGTAGCATCAACTCGAGCGTTGTCCATCCCCGAGAAATCTTCAAGTCCGCCATCCTCAACAATGCGACGTCACTCATCGTCAGTCATCAGCACCCGAGCGGTGACCCGCATCCGTCACGTGAAGATATCGAGGTGACCGAACGGCTCGTCGAGGTCGGACGCATCGTCGGTATCCAGCTTCTTGACCACATCATCGTCGGTGCCGGAGAAGAATACGTCAGCTTGAAGGCACAAGGTGTTCTTTAAAGGGGATAATAGAGCGTAGACGGACGGGACACCTCCGTCCTGTCTGCGTGTAAGGGCATGGATGAAAAACGACGACGTTTTTCTTTTGAGAGAGCGCAAGCGAGTAAGGGATGGATTCGTCCCGAATCCAAGGGCAATGAGAAACCCGCAGTGGACGGATCCACTGCGGGTGTTGGTTTAAAATAAAGTTTGATCAAAATGAAGCGACAAAGGCTTATCTTACGTTAAATTTAAAGAACCCGTTTTGAAAAAAGTTTGATCAAAACGGGTTCTTTCTTTATGAAGTATTACACTATTTTTATAAAAAATTTTGATAATTCTCTACTGTATTCTTCAAAACAGTACCCAATTACGAAAGATCTTATTTTGATAATAACCCCATTATTTCTCCTTCATCATTAATCAACCCCTTAATTTTAGCTGTTGATCTTCAATGAAATATATACAATCTGCTACACAATCAATAAACCTGCGATCATGTGATACGAAGATAATAGTGCCTTTATATGCTGTAATAAATCTTTCTAACGCTTCAATAGCATAGATATCTAAAAAATTGGTTGGTTCATCTAACAATAAAATATTATACTCTCCTAAAAATAATTGACATAATTGTAGACGAATCGCTTCACCACCACTTAATGATTTTACACTTTTTAATATATCTGTGCCGACAAACAACATGGAATGTAGAACGCTTCGTAAAAATCTCTCATCGTATTCAGAACGATTTTTCAGAAATTCCAATACCGTTTCATCCCTTGTATATTGATAGCTCATTTGACGAAAGTATCCAATTTTTGCTTTTAGTGAAATTGTTAAACCGGGCGCATTGATAGCAATATGGTGGAGTAAAGTACTTTTGCCAGCACCATTTTTACCCGAAATTGCAATTTTTTTACCAAGCGGCATTTGAAAACTTACTTCATTTAATAATACTTTATTATCCACTTGAAGAGTAAATCGGTCTGCCATTATCGGAAATTTATTATGCAGCTCTAAATTTCTCGATTGATGGAAGTTTATTTGCCTATCCTCTTTTACAGCATCGACTTCCTGAAGTTTTTCCATTCGTTGCTCAATGGCCTTTGCTGCACGCTGCATAGCTTTTTGGCTCGTACCTTTGGATTTTGTCATAAAGGACTTATCCGGCTTTGCATTCGCATCTTTTTTTGACAATCGACCTGCTTGTGCAACTTTTTCAGCTTTCTTCATTTTTTCTTGTGCTGCTTTTTCTAGCCTGCTCTTTTCTTTTATGAACTGTTCATGTGCTTTACTCTGCTGTTCACGTTCTAACTTCTTTTGTGCCATGTAGTCGCTGTAATTTCCTGAATAGATTCGTACCTTACCTTCATGAACTTCCCAAATTGTCGTAACTAGTTCATCTAATACAGAACGGTCATGACTAATTAATACAAGCGCTCCGTAGTAATACCTAAGTTCATCGAGCAAAAACGAAATCCCCTCTTGGTCTAAGTGAGTAGTCGGCTCATCAATTAATAAAGCTTCATAATAATGAGTAAACAATTTAGCGAGTTTCATCCTTGTTTGTTCCCCACCGCTTAGTTGATTAGAGTCTTTTGGTACGTCTAATTTTCCAAGTAACACTGGATCAGCATCACGTACTGATGGAGTTTCAAGTTGCTCAAAATAGCCATTCTCAACAAGCCGATTCACCTTTCCCGTTGTTGGCTTAATGATACCCGCCAGTAATTTTAGTAACGTGCTTTTACCTGCACCATTTTTACCGACTATGCCGATACGGTCAAATTGGTGTACAGCTAATCTTTCAATCTTTAAAACCTCTTTATCTAGATATGTCACTTCTACATTTTCTAATTCAAAACAGATTTGTTCCATCTTTCGCTACCCCCGAAATATTTTTATTCCGTATCGATAGCTAGAATCGATACGAGCCTCTTTCTCAAAACCAAGCTCGTATCAAAAGAATAGTAAAAATTGCATGAAATTCCCCTCCTATTTTGCTTTTCTTACGATAACAGCATTTAATACAATTAATATACCTGTAATCAAAAATAATACGGCCACATTTGTTAAGTGGATCAGAACCCCAGCAAATGCGTAACCCAACGGTGTTGCAAGTAATGCCAAACTTCCAACAAAACTAAACACTCTCCCAAGTAAATGAGGTTCAATTTCGGTTTGGATAAGAGCATAAAACGGAGCTGAAAATAATGGACCAGACAATCCCACTAGACCAGCCATTACGATAAATCCATAGAATAAAGTTGATGGAAGTGTGCCAGAAATGAATAAGGCAATCCCCATCAGTATCATTCCGCTAACAATGAGTTTCAATTTTTCAAATCGATCTCCGAAAATCCCCATTAATATACCACCAAAGATGAGGCCAACAGCAAAAACAATTTCGATTATTCCAGCTTCAACTACGCCCTTCTCGAAATGATTTCGTGTCATAAGCGGAAAGTAAGTGCCTAGCGGAATATACAGCACCGAAACAATCGTAATCGTGACTGTTAACCTTAATAAAACAGGATGTTTTACAAGTGCATGATATCCTTCTTTCATATCGCTGATAAAACTAGAAGAATCAACAGTTTCTGAACTCTGTACATTTGGAATGTGAATAAATAGCAAAATACTACTAGCAATTACTGCCCCAAAGACATCTAGTAATAGAACCCACTCAACGGAGCTTATCGCTAGTAATGACATCCCCGCTGCTGGACCAACAATATTTGATATAGAAGCCACTGTCTGTCCCCATCCAGAAACTTTTGTCAAATGCTCTTTTGGGGCTATTAGTGGAATAGACGCTTGCATAGCCGGCATATGGAATGCAGTTGCTAATGAACGAACGATCAATACAATTATCACCAATATAATACTCGGATCATAAAAATACATTGATACAAATAAAGCTAAACTTCCAAGTGCAACCGTCATATCTGCAATTATCATAATCACTTTTCGTGAATAACGATCAGTAATAGTTCCTGCAAAAGGACCTAACAATGCTTGTGGCATAAATCCAGCCAGTCCTGCTAATGTTAAAATCAGTGGAGAACCTCCTGATGTATCTGTTAACCACCAAATGATACTAAATTGAACAGCAGCACTGCTTAATAGTGAAAAGAACTGCCCTGTAAAAATCGCAATAAATTTCCGTTTCCAATTCATATTATCCATTTTCCCTACCTCCAAATAATAAAAAAATCACAAGCATCTGCTTGTGATTTTAGAGTAAAGGGAAAGAGATCCATCCTTATTTTTTGTGACTTGTAGAAAGTCATCACTAAACATACCTAGCTCTAGCATGAGCATGGCTAAGAAAGTGAAAAAGATAAAAATAAAGAAGGGCAGAACAAGTCGCCTTTCTCATCATAACATCTTTCCATCCCAAATAAATCAAACAGTATATTGCCTACATCAAAATAGTTAGACAAACCACAAGTATGGATTGGGTGGATTTTTGAAATGAAGATTATTAAAAAAGGACAGACTACTCCCGTTTACTCTGTAAATACAAACAGAGCCTTTGAACGTATTTAATTACTTGTTCAAAGATAGGGAACGTAGTCTCATAGAATGTGTCATTTTTAATAATCCTCCTAATAGTTTATAAAATACATTAGTAATTATATATTTTTAATAAAAAAAGTCAAGTTAACTAAGACTATTTTTCTTGCACTGTACTGAATACCCTTTGGCATAAATACCAATATTTCAAAACTTAATATATATTTATCATAAATTTCTTCTGTTATGTGGTATTTTGGATAATGGCCCGTTTGCAGAAAAAAGATTACGGGTAGAAACTATAATCTCCCTTTCCATTTACTATTTTATAGATTGTTCTGCCTTGTATCAAGTGTTTGCCGTGCTTGCATAAAAAGTTGCATAAACAATGTTCCACTAAAAAGAGACAAATGGCCGTTATATCAATGTTTGTCGCTTTTCCCTATGCCCCCAAACTTCCATTTGGGAACGTTATTATATTTATTGATGTATACGTTATAAATCCTTTTTAAACTACAGCACTTTCGTTTGTTTAAGTAGATTACTTCACAAATATAATAAATAAAATCTCATTTAACTATACTATCTACCAAAAAACAGGGTAACAGCGAGCTGGATTTAGGTCAAGGTTTCGGACACACAAAAGTTAAGTTTTTGTTTTGTCGCAACCACCATTTATGGAGTGTTCCATTTAAGTGTATTAAAAGGATTATTTATTAAACGTCTGAGATTTTACTGAATACCAACTTTTTAAAGTTACTCGTGTGCTTTACTTTATAAATCGCTAGGCTCTTTTCCCATTTAACTAAACCTTCTTTTAACCAACTACCTGAGCTGAATATAATGTATTTTAGTAAAGGCTCAATATGCAATTTAATATTTGAACAATCTAAGGATGTAATAATTAAAGTAGAAACACTACGCCCAGCGCGTTCAACTTCTAACAATGCAACTTCTTTTCCATTCCTTATAGACTTGTTCCGCCAATATCCCCCATTGAACGGCTGTTATTAACTGCTTTGACAGTCTTTTTAGTGTTGTGATCAATTCCCTCGCGTTGTTTGGATGAAGTTATTCTTTGTTTAGTAATTACTAGAGCATCTACGTATTCATGAGTTAAAGTATCAGTCATTACTTCATCAAATTCATTTGTACGTCCATCAACTGTTACATCCGCTTCATAATCGCCTAAAGTTGAAAGGGGGAGAATTATACGTTTTCTTGGTTCATTCGATTTTTCATGACGAACAAGGCTAGGGTGAGTAATTTCCAAATTAGAAACCTGCAATTCTTTATCTAGCATCGCCTTAATATATAGAACTGTATATCCTGTTGGTGTTTTTTTCACACGTAGCTTTAGTTTGATTGGTGTTTGAAATGGCCATTCAAACTTAAGAGAGTCATTAAAATGAAAATTACTAGCTATACTTTCATATACTTTACGAGCGTTATTGTTCATTAATAGCCACACTAAATGATGTAAATACTCGTTCTTTAAATACTTTGCATTGTATGAAGACGCGAAGTGTAATCGTAATAAATCCGACTCATATTGTTCTGTGAAATATAACGGGAAAGAGTTCATTTCAAATAAACAATTCAACAGGAATGCATTCGGTGCAATGATTCCTCTAAGCACTTCAATTAAAGGTAGGTAGAAACGCTCCCCATTGTATTTGATAACGAAAGTTTGCGATATTTCTGTATATTTTGTCCCGCGTATTGAATAGTTTTGTTCAAAATAGCCAACGTAATTTGGATCTATTGTAATGATAATTTCTTCAGTTTGGTTAGGTGAGATAGGTTGCGTAATAACCCCATCTACGTAATAATGCTGGATTCTTAAAGAAGCTAATACAGTCCAATCAACTATTAACTTTTCAGTTGTATAATATCCATTAACTTTTCCACTAAAATAAACTGGCAGCACAATCTTTTTTTCGTATCTAAAAGGTGCACCGATCCATTCTAATTTCACGCGTGCACCTTGATCAAACGGCCAATTCTTAAGCTTTATATCTTTGCTTTTCATCGATTCCACCTTCCTGTAAATACGCCTCTAATATTGACCGAATCGTTTTAAAATCCTTTGACTTTATCCCTGCCAATCTTTGAACACGCCACAATTTCACATCGCTTGATTCATTTTTCAAATTATCAATGATTCTACAGCATCTGCGAATTTGAAATTGTTCCACACTTTCCGTAATTTGCTCAAGTAAACGCTTTGTAATAGGCAGCTGTTCTAAATGTCTTTCAAGATTGGCTATTATCCCTAAACGTTTACCTAAAAGAGATGTCGTAATTCGAATAGGCTTCTCAGACGCCCATAATTGCTCATATAGCGTTTTTATTGCAATTGTATAGCGGGTAAGAAAGTACATCTATTCTTTTCTATATAGATAGAAGGGTGTTATGGAGGATGCAGTAGTGAGACAGTAGTGGAGTGTACGAAGGTTTGAGGAGAGATAGCTGATTGAAGTGAATCGATCCTCTTGTAGATAGGTAGTGATGCTCTTTCTACTGGATGTACAGCATAAGAAGATTTTTCGGGCTCATGCGTGAGGCTGTAGGCTGCACGCAGCAACATCCTCATCGCACCGCTACCCTCCTGCCGGACCGATAACGAGAGCTGCGACTCGCCTGCGCGAGGCATCTCTACGTTCCTGTTCCTTGCGGCGGAGGACACGGAGCGTTACAGAGAATGCTAAAAGAAAAATAAGAGGTTAGAGCTTAGTGGAAGCATGGCATATTAAAGGAAAGATTCTTGTCCGCGTATAAGATCGTCGTTAGTGCTTCGGTCGTGAATGATGTATCGTATGCGAGGATATCTAAAAAGGAGAAACTACATATGAAATTTGACGGATCGACTGATGTATTCGGTGCAGCACTGACAAATGTCCCTCTACTCTACCTCGTACCGATTGCATTTGGACTTTTCTTATTAATCGACTTTTTGTTTTCAAAAAAAAAGAAGAGCTTTTTGAGCCGGACCAGTAAAATATTATTGGTTCCGTTCATTTTGATCGTAGGTGTACTTGTTTATCTCTATTAATTCGATGTGCGAGAGGATCATATCCATTTTCATGTCAGAAACGATGCTAGAAAAGGTTGTTTCTTTTTTTGTCTTTGCGTGGAAAATCAATCGTGTATTATTTCGTAACGAATCAGTTATCTTACCTATCACTTGGCTTATCTGATCTAAGGTAGTTCGATTAGATTCTTAAATCATTCTATGCTGTGCTCAACAAAACAGCGAGGAGTGGAATACATGAGTATAGTAGAGATGTTCGAGGTCATGGAGCAAGCGAAGGAAAAACAGATATCGGATAAGGTGACATTGATTGATGCCCAGCTTCGATTCGTACGAGAAGTAGACGGTTCGATCGAGCACGTGACATGGTTTATCGATGTTGATCGACTGACAAACTTCATGCAAACGCATTTTACTAAGCAGACCCTTTGAGGTCTGTTTTTTTGTCTATTGATTAATATATAAGCTAACCTATCAATAAAAATAGAACGGTGGGAAATATAACCAACTTTATCCTGGTATTCACTGTATACTGAAGATAACTTACAAATCAGGAATGGAGCGATGAATGATGAAACGAAAATGGATGGGCGCGAGCTTAGCGCTTGCAAGTGTTGGATTACTCGTTGGACCACTACAAGGAGCTGAAGCGGCAACGCCAAAAATCAAAGTCCACTATATCGATGTCGGTCAAGGTGACGCGATTTACATCAAGATGCCAAGTGGTGAAGATATCGTCATCGATGGTGGCAACAAGGGGAAAGGCGATGCACTCGTCGCCTATCTAAAGAAACAGAAGGTCGGTGACATTGAGGTGTTGATCTCGACGCATCCGGATGCCGATCATATCGGTGGTCTTGATGAGGTCCTCGACTCGTTCAAGGTCAAGAGCGTCTATGCACCGAAGGTTAAGCACACGACGCAAGCCTATAAGGACTTCTTGTTGGCGGTCAAACGCGAGAAGCTGACGATCAAGACGGCAAAGGCGGGCGTCTCACTCCCGGTTAAAGGCGTGAAGGCGCAGTTCGTCGGACCGGTCAAAGACTATGCGAAGAGTGATCTGAATAACTGGAGCGCGGTCTTACACGTCGCTTACAAGAAGAATACGTTCCTGTTCACGGGAGACGCGGAATTGAAGTCGGAACAGGACATGATCGCGAAGAAGAAGACGTTACGTGCGGACGTCCTCAAGGTTGGACATCATGGGGCGAAGACATCGACGAGCGCGACGTTCCTCAAGTACGTTAAACCGAAGTACGCCGTCATCAGTGTCGGGAAGAACGCGTATGGACACCCGACGAAGGAAGTCGTGACGAACTTGAAGCGTGCGAAGGCGACGATGCTGCGGACGGATAAGAGTGGCACGATCGTCTTCGAAGGGAACGGATCGTCCTACACGATCAAGAAGTCAAAATGAAAAAGCGAAAAGGGATCATCGACCGGATTGAGGGGAAGTGGGTCGTCGTTGAGTTCGATGATGGGATGCGCGATATCCTGATTTCCCGCTTCCCGATGACGGTGGAATCCGGCGATGTTATTTGGATGGATGAATACGGTCATATTGAGAAGGATGACCGCGAACGGCAGCGACTTTCACACGAAATTGATGATTTGATGGAAAAGCTATGGGAAGATTAATCTTGCCTTTGAAAAGTGTTAAAATATAATTGCTAGTTTTATTAACATTTATATTTTAGGAAGGGGTTAGTTTTTTGAGTAACCAAAAAATAAATGTAGAATATTTACTAATATTAGAAGGAAAAGATAACTTTTGTTCTAATAACTTAACTTTTGATAATTTTTTAATGACTAACTCAGATTTAAGTTTAAAAGGAAGTTACATCGAATATAAAGAACTAAAAGTAGGATATAAAGTTCAATTTGAAGAAATGGAGGATAACAAAAGATCAATTCATGTTTATTTTAGTTGTGATAACAAAGTTGATATCAATCAATATGAGCAATTTTTAAGAGTTATTAGAAGTATTTTTTATAAAATAAGCGAAGATATTCATATTTTAAGAGATGATATAAGCTTTCACTATGCAAAACTTGCCTATCCAAAAATTCATCAAATAGAAAATTTGATGAGGAAATTAATAACGAAATTTATGATTATAAATGTTGGTCTTAGTTGGACTGATAAACATATTCCAAAAGAAGTGAAGGATGCTCCGGGGAATTTAAAAGAAAAATCAAATGTTAATTATCTTTATACCTTAGATTTTATTCAACTATCGAATATATTATTTAAAGAATATTCACCTTTTAATACTAGTGAGCTTTTAGACAAAATTAAAAGTTCTGATGATAATACTGATGTCCCTTTAACTTACTTAAAAAAGTTCGTACCTGCTTCAAACTGGGAAAGATATTTTTCTGAAATTGTAGACAGCGAAGCAGAATATTTGAAAAATCGATGGACTAAATTATATTCTTTCAGAAACCAAGTTGCTCACAATAATATTTTGAGTAAGGAAGATTACGAAAAAATTGATAGGTATGTAACTGAAATTAAAGAAAAGCTAGACAAAGCAATAGAAAATATAGATAAAATTAAAGTATCTGATGATGAAAAAGAAATTATTTCCAGAAATATTATATTAGAAGATAAAAATGATATTTTATCAGAACCTAAATTAGAATTTAATAAGTTGAAAAAATATTTCCTTAATTTGTACTGGATAGTAGACGAAATGGCAGCAAAAATAATTCTTAAGTATCTTGATAAATCTATTAATGATGAATCTATTAATAAAGATGAATCTGTTAATAAAGATGAATTAATGAAAATTGTCAATTCATCACTAGAAGAAAAGATAGAAATGCTGGAAAAAGAAAAGGTTTTGATGAATAAAAAAGTATTGCTTGATTTCAATTTTATAATTAGAGTAAGAGATTATTTAATTCATGTTGATGATAGTGAAGTACTTGAAGAAAGCGACATAATAGGAATTCGTAATTCGATCAAGAAATTGAAAAACTTGAAAATCTATTTAGAAACAACCTTTATTTAAATGAACTGCTTCTTGTCAATTAGATAAGACAAATAATAAAAAATCCTTAAACGGCTTGAACTCGGTATTCTAACGGGATCAAGCCGTTTAATAGTTGTTGGTACCGCTTTTCACTTTAAAATTGAATAATTCTTTTTAATTAGAAATTTATCTATTTAAAATAGCTGATGCTTTTACTTCTGCCGTTTTTTCATCTGTCCAGTCCATCTCAGATAGCATACTCGCCTGAACCTTTTCGATCTGTTCACTTGTGTAGCCGAGTTGCTCCATTGCAATAACAGCATAAGCAATTGCTTGATTATTAGTCATGGTCAATCCTCCGTCTTGTCTGTATTGTCATTTTTATCCTACTTTTTTATAGTACTTGATTTTAAAAGAGGAGAGGATATCTTTTTAACGGCTACGGAAATCTTGTTCCGGTACATTGAAGTGACGCGTTACGATTTGTCGTACCTTTTCTAGGTCACGATCTTCCGTCGAAATCATTTCGTTGTACCATGCTTTTTCAAGTACTTGTTCGGTCTCCTTACTGACGACTTCCGTGTTCAGGATGTGATGGTACGGTCCCATCGCATCGTCGAGGACGCGGAAGTGTTGGCTG
This sequence comes from Exiguobacterium sp. s161, assembly GCF_018619045.1. NCBI lineage: Bacteria > Bacillati > Bacillota > Bacilli > Caryophanales > Exiguobacterium > Exiguobacterium sp. s161. The sequence continues at coordinate 88,969 of NZ_JACSNH010000008.1, read as the reverse complement.
ATCGGTTCTTCGCCCGGGATGACGAGCGTATAGGCGACGGTCTCATGCTCGTCGAAGTCACGGTCGTTAGCTTTCGCGAACGGTTCGAAAAAGTCTGTCGCTCCATGGACCAGCATCATTGGTTCGTCAAACGATGACAGATCTTGCTGCGTGTCCTGTTTTGCAATACTCGTTAGATAAGCGCCGACGTCCTCCGGTGAATGTTGCATGATTTGCTCTAGCCGTTCAGATAATGGTAATCCGTGTTCTGTGATCTGTGCAGTCTGTTCGATGTACTCAATCATCTTAAGGGGGGATGCTTCGCGTTCCAAGATTTGCTCCTGCTCGAGCGCAGAATGGATTTCACGGATGAAATGACCGGATGTCTGATGGACTTCGTGTAACAGGTCTTCTTTATCGCGCAAGTCTCTCCCTTGCGTCCAGTTGGCGAGATACGATAAGGAAAAATCGTCCGTCGGAAAACAAAAGTGTGCCGCGACCGTGTAAGCGACCATCTCCGCTTGGAATTCCTTCTCATGTGGATTCAACTCGATTCCACGCTGTTCGTTCCGGTCCATATTATGCAGGTTGGCATGAGCGAGTTCATGAATCAGGATGGTCACGTTCTCAATATCCGAGTTCCGCGGATTGAGAGCAATCGCGTTCAGTTCCGGATAGAAGCATCCTTTCGCGGTACCAAGCTCGCTTAATGGCTGATCGAGTATTTTCACGTCTTGTGTCTCAGCAATTCCGTTCAACGCGCGGCGAAATAACTCTGCTTCACGGATCGATCCGTTCCGGTGATAGGAAGCGAACAATTCGGAGACTTCGAGTCCTTTCTCCCGAGCATCGGTCTGCGTATACTCGAAGACGTGACCGATCTTATAATACATCGCTTTCCGTGTCGGAAGAGAACCTTCTTTGGCGCGTTTTTGCTCCGTCTTCGTGGCGTCTTTCCACGCCACCCACTCCGTCTCTCGTTTGATGAACGTAACGGGGGAGGGAACGAAGATCTTAATCCCTTTCTCACCCTTTTGGACCTGGACACCTTGCTTCTCCCAGTAGGCATAGGAACCGACCGCACGGGCGCCTTGGAACTGCTCCTCGATGAGTAACATATTCCGCGTCGAGTAACGATGGAATCGGCTCATGAAGTCGAGGTGTTCCTTGATGCTCTCCTGACTGACGAAGTGAGAAGCGAGCTGTGTCTCCATCTTGTCGGTCAATGCTTGGACTTCCTTCTGGTAATCTTCACGTGTTTTCTTCTTGTATGCCATACCACTCACGCTCCTTCCGACGAAACGGACGAATCAGCAGCACCTTCAAAATCGTTCAACTCTTCTAATACCATCGGGTCGGTAGCCAGTCGATCGAGTAGTAACTGACGGTGATCACGTGATACCGGGAGTAATACCAAGGGTTCTTCCTGCAAGAGTTGCAGTAGCGCGTGTTCCTCCTGTGAAAGGGGAATGTTATAGCGCGTTTGATGAATCATGACGGCGACATGAGTCTGATGCAGTTCGAGAAGTGTTGCGAGTGTGAAGGCTTCGAGTCGTCTCATTTGTGGATCATCCTTTCTTCGTCTGAATGCTTATATTGCTTTCGTTGGTCGATTCGCCGTTTGACAGCCGTCTCTGCTGTCTCGAGGAAGGAGGGACGGTATTCGGTCGTCGGGATGATGTCCTCGATGCTCTCCGTCTGCATCAGGGCTTGCAGCAATTCGATCAATACCTGTGTTTGAAGGTCTGTTTGTTGGACGCTCTTTCGTAACGGAGAGAGACTTTTTGAAATCTGTTCTTCCCAGAACGTCGTCAACTCTCGCTCGATCTGTTTCGAGACGGAACGGCTGACATAGTTCAAGTCCCATTGTTTTTTGATCATCTCTTGATAGTCGCGGATGATGTGATCGATTGCCGGACCAATCCCGGACAACCGTTCTCTCTCCCGATATTCCTCTAAAAATTCAGCGGTCACGGCACTCATCTTGATCCGGACTTGTTTTGTTTCCTCCACTGCCAGTCACCTTACCTTTCGTGTTGGACTTCCTGTTCGAGTTGTTCAAACGCACGCTGATTCTTGATATGGTCCCATTCATCATTCATGTGTCGTCCGATTCGATAGAGTGTCTCTTGCATGATCCGTTCACGTCGAAACGCTGATCGGATTTTTTGTTTCGGTGAGGATGTATCTCCCTTCGTAAGCTTCGGGGACGACTTATCTGATTCACGCATCTCGGACAGGATAGCGTTTCCCATTCGTGTATAGAGGTCCTGTTCTTTCGTCTTCCGATAAGTCGATGCTTGAGATGCCGATCCGTAACTTCGTTCGTAGAATGCGACCTCCGTATCAAGTCGTTGCTTGAACGCGGTGTGTTCTTTCTCGAAGTGTGTCGCAAGGTATGTGTCAGTGAATTGATTAAGCGAAGGACGCAGATTTTGCATGCCGTTCATGTTGTAATACCACTGCCGTTTATCATCCGGTAGTCGTTTCTGGATCGCTTTGTATTGGCGTACGAGTGCTGGATGTAGTACGCGATTCGAAACGGATAGTGTTGCGTGATTTCGTTTGTGAGCCAGAACTTCATCACGAATGAAGACATTCAATTTCTCCTGTTCACGTGTCCGATCGGCGAGTGTCTGGACGACTTGTGCCTTCATCTTCTCGATCGTTTTCGGTTTGCGTTTGCCCCGTTCGCGTGGATGAATCGTCTCGACTGTCGCGACATGGACGTGGATGTTACCCGTGTTGTAATGAATCGCAGCGGTCCATGTTGCGTGCAACATCTGTTCCCTTTCGATCATCAACGCGGTCGCGTTCCGTGTCGCCTGCATCAACCGTTGTTCATCGATGTAACGATTTTCTTTGACGCCGACTTCCTGTAACCATGCCTCATCGAACGAGATGACATCTTGCCAAAGGATGCTGCCGTTCTCTTGTGCTCGTCGGAAGATATCGCGTAATTGCTCTCGTTCCCTCGCATTCAATCGGTCTTGCGTCGCCGTGAACAGACCGCTTGATTTTAGTTCATCTTCCATATAGTCGTGATAGTTTTCGAATTGATGCGACTGCGCTTTCGTCTCCGGACGATCGATGTAGCTGAGGTAGGTCGTGTAACGACGCGCACGTCGGTTTGCTTGCGGTAACTTGAACTTCGACTTGATGATGACGCCGGGAATGTTACTCATCCTGCATCACCTCACGGAAGAGTGTAGTCAATCGTTCGAGTTCGGTTGCACTCCGCTTGAGGTGTAAAGTGTTCGCTTCGAGCTGTCGTTCGAGGCGTGCGATCTGTGTCGACTGGATACCGTCCGCGCACCAGGTCGTCAGCAATCCTTTTAATAATTCCTGTCGGGAACACATCTGTTTCTCCGCCTGTTCGTCGAGTTGTTTGACGAAAAAGGGATCGATGTCACGTATCAAGAGATCCATTCGTCTTCCTCCTTCCATCAGGAAAGTCAGTCTTAATGATTAAAAAAATAAAAAGTTTTCCGAACATTTTACTCGTTCCTCCTGTCATTAGAAGTGAGAAAGGCAATCCTACTTAGACAAAGAACGGAGGAAACATATGCAATCCATCATCGAACAGAGTTACGCACTTGGAGAAGCCGTGATTGTCTCCTTGATCGTGGAACTTTTAAAAGTCCTGTATGCGAAGACACGCACACGTGAATCTCTCTCAGTTGATATGAGTGACGCTTCTAGTGCAAAGAAAGAATCAATCGGTATCAATTAATACATTTTTCCATTTGCTGAAACCTCACGCTTCCGAATGCTGTATAAGGATGAGAGGAGGAGATGGAAGATGTCGGTTTGGGTGCTCGCGTTGTTCGGATTAGCTTTTAGTTTTGGTTCGTTTTATGTCATGTTGAAAGTATTTGAGTCGTTAAAAAGATAATCCTTGAACACATTCAACGAGCCGCGATGCTCGTTTTTTTATTGGACTCGATAAAAGAATGATCAAGTTCTCCAGCCAAAAATCAGAAGCAGTAAAAAACAAAATGGATCTGAAATCGCGAAAAAGAGCATAAGGGGAAACTGCTATCACGGAGCGTGCTAGCCTAGGCGGAGCCTAGTGTTTCCCTGATATCATCAAAATCGCCAAAAGGTCACACCGCGTGCCACTAAAAACGGCATTTTGGCACGGTGTTTGCCACCTTACCATTTCAGTTCACGTGCTTTAACAAGTAGCTGATCCTGTCTTTTTTCTTCTTGCGTGAGTTGTTTTTTCAATTCCGTTTGTCGTAACAGTGCGTCTTCTTTGTCCTGCTTCAGATTGAAGATTTCATCCTCACGTTCGACTTGTTCATCGAGTGTCAGGTCAGGTAAAGTAGTTTGTTTTGCCTCGATGTCCTGTTCGATTTGTTGGATGAGGGAAGCGTGTTCTGTCTGTTCACGCTTCATGTTCTTGATCCGTTTTTGACTTTGGAGGTGCTCGTCAGCGAGAAAAAGTTGTGCATAATCGTCCGCTTGTTGAATAGAAAGTGACATCTTTAACACACGTCGCTGATCCATATAGAGTGATTCGACGAGAGAATCTTCTCGCTTCGTAGCACGCAGCTTCTCGAGTGACTGTTCAGGCTTGATGACATACAAGCGTAGTGCTAGTTGGTCAAAGTCGCGAGGTACATCTTCGATTTCGAAGACGTAGTGCTCGTCCTGTTGATAGACGACGCGGACGTGTTGCTCATCCGTTGGTCGTTCCTTGTAGGCGATGCGCGCCACAAGCTTTGACGCGTAGTCTTGAGGTTGATCGAACTGAAGACGGATGCGCATTTGTTTCCGCTGCACATCATGGGACCAATCGAGAAGCGTAACGGTCTGTCCATTCGTCAACCGTTGTTCTTCACCGATAGGTGTCGCATTGATCGGTTGTTCCTCAGCAAAGAAGAGGGAAGAGAAACCGAAAAACAGAAAACCAATCAAGAAGAACAGACCTGTTCCGAGGTACAGTCGTGACCAGTCACGGGTCAGCGTCTTTCGTTTTCCTGGATGCATTTAGACACCTCCTGACGTTTGAAGGCTCTTCATCTGATCGACAACGTAACGTTTATCTTGATGCGTAAAGGTCAGTTCAACTAATTCTTCAGACGTCTCTTCATAACCATTGGCATCGATCGTCAACGTCCGTTGGAAGCGGACGATACAATGTTCTGGATCGTCGTGACGCGGAAAGACTTCGATGTCCGAGACGGAGGCGGCGAACTTGTTATCGCTTCCGCTACTCGCGAACAACGTTTGTTTGATGGACTCCGACATATACTGATCGGCTTGTCGTTTGCGTGTTGGATAGGTCCCATCCTCCCATGTGAAGGCGAACGTGATAAAGCGTTCCGCGCTCTTCGAAATGATTGAATTTTGTTCTTGCTCTTGTTCATTAGTTGAGATGGACGGATCTGAAACCGTCGTTCTTGGTAACATCTTCTTCTCGTCTTTCTCGACGATTCGATGCGGTTCATCCAATGCGATGGAGCGATATTGATAGACATTGGCACTGATCGACAGCAGCAAACAGAACAATACGAGCCAGAGGAGATGACGACTCGTCAATGCCATAGTGCATCCCTCCTTATAGCGAAAACAGTGGTGCTGGATCAATGTGTCCGGACCAATCACTCGTCTTGAATTCGATGTGCAGATGATTGCCCGTCGAACGTCCGGTCGAACCGCACATCCCGATCGCCTGCCCGGCTTCGATCTTTTGCCCCGCCTTAACCTGGCGTGCAGAAAGGTGGGCGTAAGCGGTGATCCAGTCGCCTTGTTTGATCTGAATCAACTGCCCATACGGTCCGCGTAGACCACTATAGGTGACGGTACCGGAACGGACGGCGTGGACGGTATCGGTATCGTGACAGCTGAAATCGATGCCCGTATGGACGTCCGTCTTTCCAAAAACAATTCGTGATCCGAATCCCGATGTCATCTGTAGCGGGATGTCGAGCGGAGCATGGAGTTTACCTTTGATCGGTCCTGTCTTGCCTTCTGCCAGTACCGTCGGCGTCAAATAACGAAGGACGGCATCGACATACTCGATGTCACCATAACAGGCTTGATGCTCGATCGCGCTTGGGCGATGGCACTGATAAATGCCGCTCTTCTTGACGCGTTGGTACATCAACTGTGAAAAAGAAATCGCGAGTTGTTTCGTATAGCGTCCTCCATTTTCTTGGACGTAATCGATGAAGCCTCCGCCGAAGTTGTAACTTTGGAGCGTCAACTTGACGTCCTCGTTTGCTTGCCGGAAGACGGATACGAAGTGTTTGACGCCGTACTGAATGCTCTCGTCAGGCGAGGTGATGCAACCAATCTGTCCACACTTCGATTCACTCGCTTGCATCGGATCGTTCCCGCGTCCGCCACTTTCTTGCATCATCAACGCAAGGACGACGTTCGTCTGTCCTTCAAGTTGTTCCTTCTTCAATTCGCGCGCAATCGCTTCCCGGTATTGTAGAACATCATCACTGACTTGCAGACTCGCGTCCGAGTAAGCGATCGGTGTCTCCGTCGCCTGTTCGTTCTCGATCCCGGTCAACGTATCGAGAATCCCTGCGACGAGGATAATCAATAGGAGGAGCAGGAGCGCGATAGCAAGCGCAATCAAACGGTACTTTAAGGTCAGGAGGCGCCATTTCATCCGGACGGTGACACGTGCCGACTGCCGGACCGTACTCCACATCATGCACCACCTCCGAATAAGGTCAGCTCCTCGGGTGAGACATCGACATCGAAAATCAACGTCTTCACACCGGAGATGCTGAGGACGATGCGTCCCGTCTCGAGCGACGGAATCAACCGTGTCTCACTCTCGGTCAACTGTCCGTCGAAGACAGTCTGGATCGTCGGAATACTCTCGGCATCCTGCTCGCCGATGAACTTATACTGCGTCAGTTGGAACAACGTCTTAACGTTCTCGGCGTTCTCCGACTTCGAGCCAGTCGGAACAAAGTCCATGATCAAGTGGGAAGCGAAGAAGATACCCCCGAAGTATTTCCGCGCTTCGCGCATGAACTGTTGCAGGTATAAAATCGCCGGTTGCGCGATATCGCGCGTATTGATCAGGTGATGTGCCTCATCGATGACAATCAGATATTTGAAGGCATCTTCGATTAATAACTCGCCCTGGTTGTAACTGCGGAGTTGTCCGGCACCGTTGAGGATCATCCCGTCCCAAAGCATGTTCATCAGATTGAAGACCTGTGCCTGAAAGATTTCGTCTTTCAGATTGGTCAGGTTGCGTAGTGGGAATGAGACAATCGCTTCCTCATCGAATCGCTCGATCGAAGAATGTCCGTCGAAGATGTTGCCGTAGTTGTGGACAAGATTCGTGATCGCGAGTTCGATGTTCTCAAGCCGGCGGACACGGTTCGGACTGATCGTCTCGCGGATTGTCGTCCGAGCGACGTCCGTATATAATTCAGAGCGGACGAGCGCTAAGAAGTCGGAGAAGGCCGGATAGGTGTTTGCTGGGTGCGTCGTGATCGGCGCGTCGCCGTCCTCGTTCCAGAGCCCTTTCTCAAGGTAGAGTTGCCGTAAGAGAATCTCGAACTCGTTCGCTTCTTCCTGCGTAGCTGCCGGATTGATGTAGTGATAGAAGACCGCAATCTTCGATAGGTGTTGCATGAACGAGAGCGCCTCATCTGCCGATCCGTCGGCGTGCGTCACCGTCTTATAGACATGGAGCGGATTGATCCGCCCCGCGGAACCGTCGAGCGCGATTTCCTTCCCGCCAAGTTGTCGGACGAGGTCGGAGAACTCGCCCGTCACGTCTAAGATACGAACGTGATTGCCTTTGATGGCTTGATCAAGGACCGTCTTCTTGAGCAACGTCGACTTACCGGAGCCCATCTTGCCGATCATCAAGGCGTTGTAGAACTTCCGTTGTTTGTCCTTATGGAACAAGTCGAAGATAACGCTCCCGTTCGTATCCGTCGTCCCGTAGTAAGTCCCCGTCGGATCCTGTAGCGACGTGAAATGGAATGGGTAACCTCCCGCAATTGACAGTGAAGGGATCTCCTTACCGCGACGTCGGTTCGGTAGTTTTTGTTGTTGCTCGTAGCTGAGGAACAGGCTCTGCCATTCCCATTCCTGTTCGTTCAGGAAGACGGTTGCGCGGAAGTTCCGCGCTTCGAGTTCCTCCATCACATCCTGGACTTGGCGTTCGAGTACATCGAGTGTCTTCGCTTTGACGTAAAGTCGGAGATGCAGGTACTTCATCGTCTCGCCCTGTGTGATCTGTTCGTAGAGTTCATTCAGTTCCTTGTAGGTCTCGCGTGCATCAATCCGGTCGACATTATCCTTCGCATTCTCGTAGCGCGTATTCTGTTCAGCCATCGATTTGTTGATGGTCCGGATCATCTCCCGTTTATCCGCCGTCCCGATGTCGAGCGTCGTCAGGACACCGGGGAGGTTGAGGATTGGTTCAAGCCAGAAATCGTAGACGGTCGATTGATATTTGTAGACATGGAGGCAGGCAAGATACCCGTCACCGGTCCTGACATAGTTCGGTTCGAAGCGGAGTCCGCCTTGCGGTTGGATCGTTTTAACGAATGTCGGATTGTAGCCATTCTGTCGTTTGATTGTCTCCGGGTCCTGCTTCCGTAGGAAACGCGTACGCCACATGACACCATCACTCCTTTCCGTCCTGTGTTGGTTTCGTGTTCGGGTTGTGCAGTTGGAACAACACATGAATTTTCTGTTCGAGCGTCAGTTCGACCATCGGATTGCTGCGTCGAAGCAGTTTCGTCAATTGATGCTTTCGTTCCCGCAGCATCGCCTCATCCGGTGCATAAAAAAAGAGGAGATAATCGCGATTGGTGCGATGCTCCTCAAGGTAGATCAGTTCTTGTTTCTTCTTTTGCAGGAACGGACGATAGGCGGCGTTTTGGTTCTGCCGCAGCTGTCGTTCGATGCGCTGTTTCTGTTTCTCCAAATTAAGCGGTGTATTGAGCGGAATCACCTTCAACGGATGAATGTACGCCTGCAACAGATAGGCGAGTGAGAAGATGTCATGATCCTTCTCCGTCTCGGACAACCCATAGATATCTTTTGAAGTCAGCTGAATGATGTCGCAGAACGTCCCGTCCTGCATCTCAAACATGTCGAATACTGTCGAATCGACAATCGGTAATAGCGAGGCGACGGATAGTGGGATCCGGACGCGTTTTTCCTTTCGTGTTGAAGGTGTCGTCAGTTGCATCTCATCGAGCCAAGTAATGTCTGTCGTCGGAATTTTTTTAGATCGTTTCTCTTCCGATAAACTCATGCCATCACGCTCCTTTCGATTCGTCCTTGCTGTCGGTCAATGCGATGTACGTGTCTTTCTTCTTCATCAGCGCGTAATAGAGCACGTGAATCATTCGTTTCTCTGGATTCGTCGTTGGGCGGATGACGAGGAAGAGTCCGAACGCGACCAGGAAGAATGTGAACGGAAGATGTAAGGCGTCCGGGATGAACGGCAGGGCGATCAACCGGACGATGATCAAAGCGACGAGAAAGAGTAAATCATAGAGATAGAGCATCTTATTGATCTTCAGCTCGGTCGTGACTTCGTTCGGAATCCGATACTGACGCTGTTGCATGGTCTCACTCCTTTTTCGGATCTAGCCGCGGGACATCGGTCGAGTACATCCGGGACGACTCTGACGTCACACGTGTCTGCGTTTGTTCGACATGCTTGAGTTCTTTTTGTGTCGTCGTCTCAAGTGTTTGATAGATCGACTTTCGTTGCCGCTGTATTCCGGATGATGTCTCTTGCGACTCATTTATAGAAGGTGAAGAATTGCTCGCGCCTGAAGAGGGTACAGTATGTGCTGTCTCTTTAGGTGTCGTGTCAGATGTTGATCCTGAGTGAATAGAAGATGGATTAGGTGCACGTGTTCCAATGGGCTGCTCCGACGATGAAGTAGGCTGTGATGCGACAGTTGTTTCAGAGGTATTGAACGAATCAGCTGAAGTAGTTGATTGTTCCTTCATCGATCCATCGGGCATCTTCGGTTGTGAAACAGGTGTTTGCGATGATGACGGAGTAGTCGCAGGTGATTGTGGTGAGACGGAGTCCGAACGGCGTGGTATGGACTCTTTTGATATTGTTGCAGTCGGACTCTCCGAATTCGTGTCGTGCGTCGATAAATCAGTGGATTCAATGCGCTGGTTCTCTTGTCCGGTTGATCGTGAAGTGCGCTCTTGTGCTTGCGAACGAACTGGCACACTGTCAGACGAACGATCCGGACGACCCGTCGGTGTGCCACCATTAGGTGGTGGATTCGGTGGTAACTTCGTACTGGCAGCTTCTGAGGCGGATGGAGTAGTAGGGCGTGATGTCCTCTTCATCGTCTGTCCAGCGACACGAGCCCCTACTTTTGCCGTTCCTTTCCCTACAGCATACGCACCGAGTGCGACACCCCACCCACGTTTCAGACCCGCATCCATCCCGAAGAGGCGTTCGACCATGTTCGGTCCATCAATCAAGGCAGCGGAGAAAGCAATCAACGCGATCAAATAGGCAAGACCGTCGAGTGTATCAGCAAGATAAGCCGTCCCAATCGTGTAGAGCTTAATCGAGACGAAAATCAAGATGATGACGAGGAACGTGTTCAGGATACTTTGAATGACTTTCTTCGTCTTTTGTCCGCTATGCAGATCGGCGGGGGCGACTAAAATCGCTAGAACATAATTAAAAGCCAACTCGAACGAAAGTCGAGCCAGCTTGTAGGCAATCGAGAAGAGGGTGAAGCCCATCACGCCAAGGGTGACAAGAATCGTCAACCAGTTCGGATGATAGCGATAGTAGTACTGGTTGTTCCATTCAACACCGCTCTGGTCTAACTCGGTTTCGGTCATTTCTTTCCCGTTCCAAGCAAGTTTGTTCTGAGAAATATTTTCACCTTCTTTACTCAATCGATACTCATCGCTATCAAATACATCGTTGATGTCTATATTCTTGATTTGGCTTGCTGGAATAGAGTTTGGAATTTTAATTTTTGTATCTTTGAAAGCAGTTTTATCGTATTCGACTAAATCATGTACATTTTTTTGTAGCACTGATTGTGATAGAGTATGATCCCGATTTTCATATACTCCATCTTGATTGATGCTTGTAATGGCTTTGTCTGTGAACTCACTTGTCTTTATCATTGTCGGAGACAACAACCCTAAAACTAACAAAGTGATAAACAGATTGATGAGAAACCCTTCTCGATCAAATTTTTTCTGAAAAATCATCAAGTAACCGGTAAATAAAAAGCTCCCAGCTAAAATGACATATAAAAAAGGTTGAATCGTCTGAACGAATTCAACCACTTGAGGATTATTAAAGAATGATTTTACGAGGAGGATGTCATTTGTAATCTGTTCAAGACCATCGATGATGAAGGAGAGACCTCTAACGAGAAGCCAACCAATAGAACGAAGCGCATCTCTCACTAAATCACTGATGCTCAATAAGTCTTGAAATTCCTCCAGTTTGGATGCTAGATCTCCATTAGCCATGATGGTCCTCCCTTCTCTGTCTGCTTTTAATTAATAAAAGAGGTTACTTCATCTTCGATTGCCTTGTCATCTAACGCAGTAAGGTCGAGAGAACGAACTAATTTACCATTCTCTAGTTTGTACAGACGACCACCCTTTAATTCTCCATGTTCATCTGTAGCACGATTTTCTAAATCTTTTCCGTTGGGTTGAAAAGGATTGAACAAGTTTACTTGTACATCTTCTTTCTCAGCGATGTCCTTCACTTTATCTACATAAGGCTCAAATTCTGCTTTACTGTCGCTATCAACAAGTAAGAAATTGCTTTGATTACTATCTTTTAGTTGATCAATTTCTTTTACAGAGACTTGTTTAAGAGACTTTGCTTCACTATTTTCACTACAACCGACCAAAAGTAACGCAGAGGAAATCAATAGTCCGGAGAGTACTCGTTTCGCTTGCATGCCTCCACCCCTTTTCCGTTTATGACACCTATTCCGGATCCGTCAGATCACCATTACTGACGTGGACTCGGAAATCGAATGTGTCTATAAGCGTAACAGTTTTTCGGTCGCCTGAGTCTGGGTCTTCTTCCTCAAAAACGACGAGGAATCCGTCCCGGGTCTGGATATTCAATACCTCACCACGACGGAGACGCTTCTTGTTCTCCTTGATGATGGTCGCGATGACGCGGAGTTCACGCTGGACGCGTTCGGTGCGTGTCAGTTCTGTCATTTGATGCCCTCCTTAGACGCCATGACGAAGTTTCTCGAGTCGTTTGCTGATGATCGTCTTCAAGAAATGGCGCTGGTTGTCGGTTACAGGGATTGTCCTATCCTCAATGCCTTGTTCGAACAGATCAATCGGTAACGTATCGTATTCGGTCGTCTCGAAGATCGAGCGTAGGATTTTCGGTTGCAGGACATCGCAGACGCGCCATTCTGTTACGTCAAGTGTCTCCTCCTCCGTCTCAACCGTTTTCGATGCAACTGAGGCACCGAGATGAAACGGGACACGAAGCGTATTCAGGTCGAGATGGGCATGTGCACAGGGAATGACGAGATCGTTGATGGAACGGTCCGTATTAAAGTCATCCGCCAAGTATTCATAGCGGTATTTCATCGCCGTCCGTCCTGTCAAAAAGAGAGGATAGGATTGGATTCGTTTCTTTTGTTTGTCTTGCCGCTTAATGACGCGGATAATCAGCATCTCGCCTTCCTTCAGTCCCATCACTTCGGTTGCCGTCAGCAAGCGCCGACCATCGACACTCTCCGTCTTCGACTTCGAGAGAGAGAACGTCTGTCCGGAACGTGATTTCGTGACGATCGTCTGCTCCCCGAGCTTCTTCGAAATCAATTCTGCCGTCGACTCATCTGCTGTCAATAGGTAGTGCGTGTTCCCGCAGTTCCCGTCGATCGTCTTCCAATCCTCCCCGTAGAGGTTCTCGAGTTGGGCATAAGACTGGATGACGAGGTTGAAGCGGATGTTCCGACCGAGACAGACGGTGATGATGTTCGCCATCCCTTCAATCGCTGGCATGTTCCCAAATTCGTCGAGCAGGAAGATGACCTGGCGTTCACAACGTCCGCTCGTCGCTTGCGAGGCGACGCGAGCGAGGGAGGTATAGACTTGCTTGACGTACAGTGAGGCGATGACATTCAGTGTTGGATCATAGTCCGGAACGATCAGGAACACGGCGACCGGGCACGGATGCTGCCGAATCTCCCGTATGTCGATTGGTGCATCCGTTGTCCAGTCGAAGACACCGACTGTTTCGTCTCTCCAACCTGAGAGTGACACGGTATACTGCTGTCCTTCACTTTCTACGGTGATATCGGTATCCACTTTGAGGGTTTCTTCGTGATGAAGTACAAAACTCCCGTCGTCGTCCGTCGTCAAGGCGAGTTGTTTCCCGCTTTGGAAGGAGAACGTCAACCGTGACAAGGGAAGGGCACGTCCACGAATCCAACGATTGAAGCCGATCAGTTTCATATCAAGTGAGTTCTGTGCCGTTAAACGTGCCGTCGCATCAAGCGTAAAAATCCCGAGCTTGGCATTTGTATTGGCGAGGATACTGGCACGGGTCTGGCCACCGGAGAAATGAAGCGTCGCATACTGCATGCGTGCTGGATGATTCTCCGGAAACGATGCGAAGAAGGCGTCGAGTGCCGATTGTTCCTGTCCCATTTCATCGATGATCGTCCGTGAGCCGAGATCGGATAACATCAAAGCGACGTTATACATCGTGATTTTCTCTGGTTCGTGTTTCGCTTGTTCGCATAACCCGAGAATTAGGGCGGTACAGAGGTCTGTTGAAGAGTTGCTCCAGAACGGATCCTTTGCCTTCGGGTCATGGTAAAGCATGTAGGCGACCGAACGAGCATACTGTTGGGCGAGAGAGTAGTTCTCGTCCAAATACGCGTCGATTGTCAGCTGTAACAGATTGTAGGACATTGATTGCGATGGGTTCATCAGATTCAGGACCTCGACCTGATAGCCGCGTGCTTCGAGTGTCTCTTTGGAGGCGGCGAATAGTTCACCTTTCGGATCATTGATGATCAAGCTTGCTTGGCGTTCGGCACGACTGTAGAGGTCGATTGTCGAGAAGACAAACGTCTCGCCTTTCCCGGATCGGGTCGTCCCGATGACGAGGTTATTGACGGCGCTGTCGTCGATATAGAGGCGGTCACGATAGCGGCCGACCGGAACACCGCCAGAACCGCTATATATTTCTTTACGATCCGGAACATCGCGATACTGCTGTTTCAGCTCTTGAAATGTCGTGAAGCGGGCACTTCCTTTTTGTGCTGCTTTGAGATCGCGGAAGTTGAGCCAATACTTTAATAAGAGAAATCCTCCTAAGAGGAAGCAGACACCGAACAAAGCGAAAGCGATGGAGGTCGACCAGGCAAGCGTCGTCCACCAATTCGGATCGTATTGTAGCGGGGATCCGGTCGTTAACTTCCCATCCTGAAAGAGATTTTGGACTGTCTGTTGCAGGAACTGAAACGCCACATTGAGTACTAAGAACAATACAATGGGTAAAGCGATCAAAAAGGTGAGACATCGCCACAGCCAAGCGGATGTAACAAGAGAACGAAGTGAGAAATTCATCATTATTTCAGTCACCACACTTTCGTTAAAAAAGAGAAGAGGCTTGTCTTTGCTTCGCTTCGAGCGACTCATTGAGCTTCTCGAGCTCTTTTTTGTCCGTCTTCTTTGATAACTGTTGCTTTTGATCCTCGAGTGCTTGAATCTCTTCATCTAACTGGACGAGTATTGCCACTTGCTCCTTCAATTCTTCGTTATGAACCGTCTTGACGCTTTCTTGAGCCTTCGTCACATCTTTCAATGCGATGTAAGCGCGTGTTTTGGCTTCCTGACGAGCTGTCGTCATCTCGACGTCCGGGATGGAGACTGCACGTTTATAGTCTTTATCTAGGATAGCGAGATCAAAGGTCCCTTCATCCGTCGGATAAATGGCTTGGAAGGCTTGCAATGTCTCTTGACGATCTGTTGCGAATGACTTCGACTGCATGATGATCGTCTCGACATCGATTGGATCCTTCGTCACGGAGACCGCTTGGTCGTAGTCCTGTTCTTCGACATACTGTGTAATCAGGAATTGCTGTTGTTCATCGTTCAACGACTTTCGTTTTTCCAGGCGTTCGACGAGTGGACCCGTCTCTCCCGTCAACGCTGCTTCATACAATGG
Source organism: Exiguobacterium sp. s161 (assembly GCF_018619045.1). Taxonomy (NCBI): domain Bacteria; kingdom Bacillati; phylum Bacillota; class Bacilli; order Caryophanales; genus Exiguobacterium; species Exiguobacterium sp. s161. Next base: position 73,812 of record NZ_JACSNH010000008.1, on the reverse strand, counting down.
TTGCCAATCTGAAGTTTCCGCTTGGACGCCGCTCGGTGGATCCGGCTGAACGAGTTGGACAACGGACAACGCACCGAGGAGCAAGAGGCTGACACCGCTGACGCCGTAGACGAGACGACGTTGCCCGCGACGTAAGCGGGAGACGTGGGTCGCATTCGGCTGTTGCTGAATCGCTGACGCCGTCATCGTCTTGTAGGATTCCGGTGTTAAACGTTCCAAGTTCTCGAGCAATAAGATCTTCTTTGTTGCATCCTCCTTCCGGATCCGGATGCGTGGGATTCGGTCTTTCAGCTGCAGATAAAGATTCGGATAGGTCGGATCACCAAACTGGAACATTCCTTTGTAGACGAGTTGGTCAGCATCATCAAAAATCCGGAACTCACTCGAGAAGCGTTCGTTCGCTTGCTGGGCTTCCTGATGAACTTGTGTCGATAATAAAAGCGCCTCCTCATACGGGAGACGCTCATAGTTCGGAAAGCCATCTTTCGGTACATCCGTGAAACGGATGAAGAGCATATATTCTCCTCCTTTGAAGCGAGACATCGTAACGAAGGCAATAAAAAAAGCCATCCAATTCGGAATGACAGTCTGCGCGATCACTTGTTCAATTAGAATTTGATATTATCGTTGACCATCTCAGCCAGCGTAAAGGCACCCATGACGATGATCAGACCGACAGCGCCACCGACGAGCCAACCGACCGCTTTCGAGCGTCCGCGGTCTCCCCCGAAGATGAAGTAGAAGCCACCAACTGCGAAGGCGATGGCTGCTGCGATGACAGCGAGTCCTTGAAAGAACTGGAGTAAGCTGAGTCCTGTTTCATTCAATCCCATCTGTTTTCCTCCTCTCAATCCCGTGACGCGGATGCAGGCAATGTGAAATTCAGTTTCGAGTCGAGTGCTTCTAAGATCAGTTCCTGGTTCTCCTGGATAACGAGTTGATGTTGGGCGTCGAGCCACTCTTCATAGTCTTTCCCTTGAATCCGGAGCAACTTCTCGGCAAAGGTCTTGTTCTGCTTCTGTTCACGTGTCGGCATAACATACACTCCTTCCTTGAGGTCGATGCGCAGCAGCACATCCTTAAGGACAGTCGGAGTCGAGCAGGGCGGTGGGTTTGGAGCACGTTCTCCCACGAACTCTGATGTCCGGTACCGGACATCTGTCTAGGGTTTTTCGATAACCCTCAACGAATACGTGACCTGTGGGCGAGTTTTAGGCGACTCTCGCCAAACCATTTCTGCGTATATCCCGCTCACCCGGTCACTCGTGAGGGACACGCCAATATATGTTTGGAAGGACTGTCCTTAGCGATATGCTGCTACAGTCATCATTTCTTCCGGTCATTGTTTCGTGTTACTCCATAAGCAGATACATATTCATAGATGGTTCACTGATGGACGAGTTTACGGCGTGAAACATGAATCAATTCGTCATCCGGATGCTTTCGTTTTGCAATCACTTGATTCTCTCCGACGACCGTACGGATTCGGTAATAGAGTTGCGAAATTTCTTGCGTCTCTTTACTCTCTTGTTCGATCGCAATTCGTCCATGCAGCTGATAGGTCTTACCGTCAAACGTGCGGACGGAATCCGCAAGTGGCAGTTCTGCTAGATCGAAACGTTCTTGCTTTAGGTTGGACCAATTTCTCTTCTTCTCCATCCTTAAGTCGAACTCATCCCAAGGAATAGATCCAAGCGTCTGTTCACAGGCTGTCGCAAGGATTTGGACATCCAGGATGGAAGGAAGTGAACGATTCCGCTCATAGGCGCTAATTGTTGCCTGTGAGATTTCTCCGTACGTCTTTTCCGCCAACTCTACCTGACTCCAACCATGTTCCAGACGTTCGCGTTTTAACCACTCTCCGAATCGGTACATAGTACATGCTCCTTTCCTTTGAGAACTACTTTATGACAATGTCTTCCTGATGATAGTTAGAATATAGCAGATTATTCTGTTAATTCAACTTATATTTTAATATGTCAACTTTATTACATATGTCGAATAATGACGATACTAGTTGCATCAAGTCTAATTTTATAAAATTAGACTTGATGCGGTGAATATGTATTCAAATTGTAAAATATTTAAATAAGTAAAATGATTATTATAACTCAAAATTTAGCTAAGTCATTTCAGGAAAATTGATTGCGAAAATCGTATCAAATTAAGTAACCACTTTTATGTTATTTCGCATTTATTGCTAACTCTCATAGAAAAGAGATAATATGGTTTTAAATCCATATTATTAAAACGAATAAAAATTAATTGTATTTTTTAACTTTTCCATTTTATTTTTCCTTCATATTAAATTGTGAAAGTAGTGATTATTTTGTCTAAATTTAAAAGTTATGAGAAAAAATTAGGATCAAATCGATTGAGTATTACTACTAATGATAAAGAGATATTTATAAGTCCAGAAGAAATTTCAGATAGCTGGAAAGATAACTATATAGAAAAAGTATCTAGAGAGAAAGAAGAAATTGGATTAAGAGTACCTCAATTTGGTGCATTATCTGCTATTCGAGCTCATTGGACTACTTCATCCACTCCAGCCACTATTGTTTTACCTACTGGTACTGGCAAATCTGAAACTATTTTTTCTACAATAGTCTCTGAAAGAATTACTTCATCTCTTATTGTTGTTCCCTCAAATTATTTAAGAGAACAGCTTTACGAGGGTGCTAAAAAATTTGGGATTTTACCTGAATTAGAAATGATATCAAAAAAAGCATTACTCCCCACAACTTTAATGTATAAATCAAAACCTAAAAAAGAAGATGAAGATTTGTTACTTGAATATATTTTAATGTCTAATATCATTGTTACGACTCCTAGAATGCTAAGTTCTATGTCGCCAAAAATAATGAAACAATTAGTTCAAAAAGTAGATGTAGTGTTCTTTGATGAAGCTCATCATTTAGCAGCTAAAGAGTGGTCATTAGTCAGAGAGATGTTTACAGAAAATAAAATACTGCAGTTTACAGCTACTCCATTTAGAAATGATGGAAAAAAGATCGATGGAAAAATCATTTTTAATTACGATCTTTCACTAGCTCAAAATGCCGGATATTTTATGCCTATCGACTTTTATCCTATTAAAGAATTCGACGAGCAAAAATCTGATTTAGAAATTGCAAAAATTTCAATTAAACTTTTGGAAAAAGATATAGATGAAGGGTTCAATCATATTTTATTAGCTAGAGCAAACACTCAAAAGAGAGCGGATGAACTGTTTAAAGAGATTTATTCGACGTTTACTCATCTTAATCCGGTTGTAATCCATTCAAATATTCCTGCAGCTGAACGAAAAGAAAAGATGCAATCTATCAAGAACGGTAAATCTAAAATCGTGGTATGCGTTGACATGTTTGGAGAAGGGATAGATATCCCGACGTTAAAAATTGCAGCTATTCATGACAAATACAAATCTTTACCTATAACTCTACAGTTCATTGGTAGATTCGCTAGATCTGGAAAAAAGAAGCTAGGAAACGCTAAATTAGTAACTAATATTGCAATAGACGATTTGAAAGAATCCGTTGAAGAACTCTATCACCAAAACTCTGATTGGAATCAACTTTTAAATATTCATTCAAGCAATGCTATTTCTAAAGAAATTGAAACAGATGAATTTTACAGTAGTTTTAAAAAAGGTCATGTGAAAGATATTGATTTGTCACAAATAAAACTTAAAATAAGTACTCGCATTTTTAGAAATTTTTCTGCAGAAATTGATATAAATCGTTGGGAAGATGTATTAGATAAAACTAGAACAACAAACTTGATAAATGAACAAGATAATGTTTTTATTTTCATCGAAGAAATTGAATCTAGAGTACATTGGTCAGATCAAAAAAATATCTTTCAATATGGTTATGATTTCTTTGTTGTTTTTTATGATAAAGAGAAAAAATTGATTCATATACATGAAACCGATGTCAGTAAAGGAAACAAACTCATCGAAAAAATCTTTAAAGAAACATCTGCTATTAAAGGGGATGTAATTTATCGAAGTTTAAGCGATATCAATCGTTTAATGATTGGAACACTAGGTTTAAAGCAACAACCAAGCGGACGAATAAGTTTTAGAATGTTTACTGGATCTGATATTAAATCTGGAATTAATGAATCAATATCTGCAGGTTCAATTAAATCAAATTTGTTTGGCTATGGATATCAGAATGGAAATAGAATCAGCATTGGTTGTTCTTATAAAGGAAAAGTATGGATGAGATGGGTTGAAAGCATTGGTTTTTGGAAGGAATGGTGCAAATTAATTGGCTCAAAAATATTAGATGATAGTATTAGTACCACTGAAATTTTTGAAAATTCGTTAGTCTCAGAACCAATTAATAAATTTCCTGAGGGTACGCCATATAAAATTTTATTACCTGAATCCATCGAAACATCCAATTCACTGAGTAAGCAATTTTATATTGAAAAAGAAAATAAACATTATCCATTTTTTAATGCTGAATTAAAAAATCCAAAAATTATAAAAGAAAAACTTCATTTTGAACTATGGATAAATGAACGCAAATATGTTTTTGCACAAAGTATCGAAAAAAACTCATTTTCTTTCTCACAAATCGAAGGTGATGAATTATTTATACTTATTAGTCGAACTAAGAAGATAAGCGCAACAGAATATTTGTTTAATAATGCTCCTGAAATATCATTTATTCAAAATAATGGTTTAGTCGTTGTTGTACAAGAAAATTTAAGCATTACTGTCAATCCTAAAAAAAATATTGAATTAAATCCAAATAAATTAATACCAATCAATTGGATTCAACTTGGTGTCGATATTAAATCTGAATCTCAAGGCATTAACAAAAAAACTGACTCTATTCAGTATGCTACGATTCATAACATTGTAGATCAATCATCAGATGTTATCTTTGATGATGATGGTTCTGGAGAAATCGCAGATGTTGTCTCGATCCAAATTAATTAAAAGATGAAAGATATAACATTTAATTTATACCACTGCAAATATTCAGATGGAGTTAAACCCGGTGCTAGAGTTAAAGACTTATATGAAGTATGTGGTCAAGCAGAAAAATCGATTATTTGGAACGATAACATCATTGAACTGATTGATCGTATGATTTATCGTGAAAATGCTAGAAGAAAGAGTCATTTAAGTTCTAGATTCGAAAAAGGGGACTTAAATATATTGAATACCTTAAAAAAAATGATTCGATCAGGCTATGTAACTCGATTAAATATTTCAATCGTTCAGCCCGGAGTTTCCAGAAGTAAATTAACTGATTCAATGAAACAAGTCATTATTTCAACAGATTCACACTTAATCGATACCTATGGAATTCAATTTAATTGTTACTTTAGTAATTAATCGACTTTTCCGAGTAGAATAGACAATGAAATTAATTGAAAACAACCTTAATGATTGTGTCGATGTCATGTATACCTTCGCTAGAATTAAGGGCTTTTGTGTAGCAGGAATTTTTAAGATAGGAATGATCGTAATGTATTAATCGATGTTTATCTATTATTTATAAATACAAGAGATTTCACAATTAAGATTATTTTAATTCAGATTTATAAAAATATCTTGGGTGATAATGCACATGGTGATTTATATTACGGAAAGTACTCAAAGTAAACGGGGTGTAGTTTAATTCATTCTATGTATTACCAGACAAATTCAATGGATATTCACATCACTATAATGGCATGGAAAAACGGATACGATTGAGAATTCAAAGCGGCTGCTAGAAAAAGACTATGCAAGTGAACTTTAGTTAATTTCCTTCAAAGGAAACGGTATTTTCCATTAATATATTATAAAATAAGGAGAATTATTATGGAACAAGAACAAACTACTAAGAAAATTTTTGGTTCAGATTTTCATTGGTCAGATCCAGAAAGAGTTGCATCAATGAGTTATTTATGTGGATTCTGTAATGATAAAGTATCGAGTGATAAAGGGTATAAAATTAATAATTTTTCTGACGGAAGTGGTAATACATTTCACTACAAAGGGATTTATATATGCCCTTCATGCAAAGGTCCTACTTTTTTTGATTTTAATGAGAGACAATTCCCCGGTAAAATGATTGGTCATTTTGTAGAAGAGCTTCCTCCACAAATCGCATCTCTTTATACTGAAGCACGAAATTCTTTTTCTGGAGGTGCTTACACAGGCACTGTTTTACTTGCTAGAAAGATGTTGATGAATATAGCAGTACACTTCGGTGCTGAAGAGAATAAAAATTTTATTTTTTACGTTAATTATTTATCAGATGAAGGCTATATAAATAAATCGAATAAAGGTTGGATCGACTATATTCGATTACAGGGAAACGAGGCAACTCATAAAATAGAATTAAAAAGCGAAAAAGAAGCAGAGAATATATTAAAGTTTATAGAAATGCTATTGAAAACTAATTATGAATATCCTTCATACGTTATATCATCTGAAGAAAATTAAGCTATCTATTATTTTAAAGAAGTCTAAATTTTATATAATTTAAAAATAAAGGAGAAATAATTAATGTACGATATTGATCAACTATACGAGAAAGTAGAATATGAAAGGTGGATTTTGGACAAAATTAGTAATTTATTTTCTCAACAAATTGATGATGGTCCACAATTAGTAAAGTTCAATACTATTGATGAAGGGACATTTAATCATTTCCTTAGAGTTAGTGATTCATTATTAACTCATTACAAAATTGATACTTATATAGAATTGAGCCCATTATTATTTGTAAATTCTTTTAAAACCATAGATATGATCGTTGAATGGATATTGGAAAGTAATAATGTCGTCATTAACTCTCAATCGACTTATTTATATAAAATTAAAGAATTCAAAAAAATTTTAAATAAAAAAAATTCTGCTTTACCTCTTGAGGTACAAAATAAATCAGTTTATTTAATCCTAATTACACTTTATGAAAATTTGAGGATATACAGAAATAAAGTTATTCATGCTTCGTGGGGAAAAAATGTACAAGGAAATCTTAACTTTGAAAAAACGAAAGGGTGTTTGAAGAATCAAATTTTGCAATTCAATACAATTATTAATCTTGCTAAATTATTAACCACTTTACTTTCAATTTTTGTAGAAAAAGAAAACAAAGGATTCATGATCAATAATTTAAAGTATTTATCAGACAAAGTTTTTGAATTACACAAAATCCAAAAATTTCATATTACTACTCCTCCTGTTTATTATAAAGTTGAGTGTACTTTAAATAGTAAAGATGATGTTATAGATTTAGTTAAAATATTTGACCATTTGAGCGTAAGTACGCTTAATCGTCCATTTTCATTTTCATTAATTCTTTTATATAAAGATCAAGAAAAAATTTTTTCCTCGGATACAATTAACAAATTAATTAATGAAAAAGTCGAGTTCTTAACATTAAACTGACCCTTATTTAATGCTAAAGTACTCGATGCTTTCCGACCTACACCCTCATTAACTGGTATAGATCATGTTGTAATATAGAATTACTTTAGGGGTGATTAAGGAATATCAATATCATCGCCGCTTCTAATGTTAACGGTACTTTAACTCCCCCTCGAAGCCTTCCCTGAACCTAGAAAATAGTAGTTTAAAGGCTTGAAGGTAGATATGTTACCTGATTTATAAATTCAGCTAAAGAAGAGAACATAATTTCTTTATGCTAAGGTGCAGTATAAATTATATATCTCATTAAAACAGTCTAATCATCTCCAGTTGAAGTTATCGTTTCGTAAGCACTAAAACTAGACAAATGGTCTACTGATTTGATTCTGACTACATGTGTTTATCCTATAAAACCTTTAGCTCCTATTACTTCATCATGCAAATAAGCATATCCATGCAACCTCAAATATTTTTCATAATTGATAGTTGATTTGTAAAGAAGTAAATACAGTTTGATCGGACTCAAACCAATCATCTCTCGCTCAAAGTTGACTTGTATCAATAGAACAAAATGATACCTTTCTTACTGTTGCTCCGCTGGCTTAACCTCGACTGGTTGCGTCAAGAAGGAAACGCAACACCACCAATAAGACGGGCAAGGCGAGCGGGGCGTAGCGATGTTTCATAGCAGCATGACTTCCTTCTCCAAATCATAAAAAAAGACTTCGTCTCTCTTTGTCTGATGCACGTCATAGCCTTACGTGTTAAGGCGAGGGAGCTTAATCTTTCTTGAGAGAGGGCAACTGAAAAGAAGATACTTGCTATATATCGGCACTCAATGTCCTTCCTCATGATAACCCCTCCCCGCTCGATGTGACTTCGTAACTACAGTACCCTTGCAGAGACATTTACGTGTTAAAATCCGCACATCCTCATAGCACGATTTAACAGATTCATCAAACTTTAAAGAGTCATAATATTTCTCTCCATCATTCGTCTCACTAACATAAGAATACTTCTCTTTATGAGACGATAAATCGTTCGACGTCTTGGAGATAACCTGGAGAGAAACATCCAATTGACTGATGACTGATTCTCATGAATTCTCCCCCCGCTAAATTCACCCCAAAAGATATTATGTCAACTATATTATCCATTTAAAATCACTTGTGATAATTACCTGTTATCACAAGTAGTTGTTTGTTATACTGAATATAAATAAATGATGTAATACAATTAATGATTACTTAGATACCTTTTAAATACGTTTGTATATCAGTCATAATCAAATGTAATACGCAAGTAATTGGTATTTTACTTAGCACATGAATAAAAAAGGTGTCAAAAGAGGAAGCGTTGAGTAGATTGATGGGAGGATCGATGATGAACGAGGAAATAATGAATGAAGTGGAGATCCGAGAAGAGGCAGCATTGGCATTTGCCGATAGCCGGGAGAAGTTGCTCGCGGTACTCGAGAATGACCACTTAAATATGGAAGCACTGAGTGACATCGAGATCTTTGAGTTATTCTGGGCGACGGAGTTGTTCCCGATTTATAGTCAAAAAAGCCCGCATACAAAGCGGGCCTACAAACAAGATCTCGATTATATTTTACGATTTTTTGTGACGAAGACACAGGGTGTCAAGCAATTGACGATCCTGAATCTGCACGAGTACTTAAAAGAGGTCCATGACCAGTATGCGCCAAGGACCGTCAAGCGGCGTAATGCCATGTTGCGACGCTTTCTTCGCTTCTTGCACGTCAACGATTATCATGCGCGCGATCTGTCGCTGCAGGTGAAGGAGCAGATGAAGCCAGAGCCGCTTCGCCGAGAAATTGATTTTGATGAGATGGAAGCAATTGCCCTTGCCTTCCGCCATACGGTGAAGCAGAAAAAGAACCGCGAGCTGTTGCAGCTGCGCAATGAGACGATGGGCTATCTGTTGTTGACGACAGGGATGCGTGCTAGTGAATTACTAGCACTACAGTTCAGCCAGGTTCAAGAGCATTCTTCTAGTAACTATATTGAATTTAAAGGAAAGCGTGAAAAGTGGCGACGCATTCCGTTATCCCAAAAATCAATCCATCTTATCGATCGATTAAAGCAATTAATGCAAATTGAAGGGTTAACGAATCCTTATATTTGTTTCAATATTAGGACTAATAATAATTCTATTTCTTATGAAGCATTGAGACTTATCGCTCAAGCTGCTTCCGCACAATTAACATTACAAAAAAATTCACCCCATTGGTTTCGCCGCTCTTTTATTACAAAGCTATTAGCGAATGGAATTCCTTTATATGAAGTCATGAATCTTTCGGGGCATGAGTCAATAACGACTACGAATACGTATCTTCAACAATTAAAAAAATCTAATTTAAATGTGCTACCTTATGATTAAGGGACTTTTTATATAAAACGTCAAATCTCCTTAATAATTAGACATTGATTAATATACGAGAAAATATAACATTTATCGGTCATTCTACTAAGTTTACTTGTATATTAGATTTTTATATAAAACGACCGTTTTGTTAGATGGTAAATGCACTATAAATTAAATGACGTATCTACATCCGCAATGTGTACTTTATTTTTAATTCAAAATGTAAACCTTTAATTTGTCGACTAAAAAAGCTCGTTTATTCTCTGTACCTTAAAATAAAAAAAGCGGTCTCCGACCTTAAATCAGAGACCGTATTTGTTTATTAATATTATAGTTCTTCAGCTTTATTATGATTAAGTTAGAGAATCTGAGAATCATCGCTTGCGATACCTAATCCAATTTAATATCATTCTAGCCTTATTAATTGATAACGATGGAGCATTTATAATTGGTATGTTTATTCAATTCTGTTAAAAATTCATCTAGGGATTTATTAGATGAAAATTTACATTCAAGAAGGTAACAACCCTCTCCACTAATTTTATGGTTATTTATTACGTGCTGATTTTGTGTTTCTACGAACAAAAGATAAGGTTGATGACGATCACTTTTATTGAAGATTGTAATAAAAGCATGTATTGGATAACCTAATTTATCTTGATTTAATTTAACAGTATATCCTTCGATAATACCTTGTTCCTCCAACTTCATTACTCTAGCTGAAGTCGCAGGACTAGATAGATGTACTTTCTCACCTAATTCTTTCATCGTAATCCGGCTATTTTGAGAGAGTTCTTTTAAAATGAGTACATCCGTTTTATCTAACATCAGTAAATTCCTTTCATTAATAAAGTCAAACACACAAATGACTTTAATCAAGCCATGTATTTATTAATTGTACCTAGTATAGACTATAAATAGTTTAAAACAAACATAATAAAAGGAGATAGAAAAATGCAGATACACCACATTCGTAATGCAACAATTGTCGTAAAATATGCCGGTAAGAAATTTTTAATCGATCCGATGTTAGCTGAGAAAGGTACCTTTGCCCCTTTCCCTAACTCACCTAGGCAAGAACAAAATAATCCTTTAGTGGACCTACCTATGTCTATTAATGACATTATAGATGTAGATGCTGTTATTGTTACACATTTACATCATGATCACTGGGATGATGCAGCAAAAGAGGCATTACCTAAAAAGATCAAGTTATACGTACAAAACGAAGAAGATGCAACCATTCTTCAAGCAGATGGTTTTCAGGACGTTGAGATTTTGAAAGAAGACACAATTTTTGAGGACATACAACTGATTAAAACAAATGGAGAGCATGGTCGAGGTCCTATGGTGGAACTAGCTGGTCAAGTTTGCGGTGTTGTCTTCAAACACTCAAACGAGAAGACATTATACGTGGCTGGCGACACTGTTTGGTATGAAGGAGTTCAAGAAGTCATTGACGCCCACAACCCGAGTATTATTGTGGTAAACGCTGGAGACAATCAATTCCATGAAGGCGGTTCTTTAGTAATGGGAAAAGAAGATATTTACGAGGTATATAAAGCTGCGCCGAACGCAAAAATCATTTCAGTCCACATGGAAGCTGTGAATCATTGGGCGCTATCTAGAGAAGAACTAAAAAACTTTATTGAAGAAAAAGAAATCTCATCCCATGTTTTAATCCCGGATGATGGTCAATCATACACCTTCTAAATATAGAGGAGAAGTATAAATGCATACAACATCTAAATTATGGACAAAAGATTTCCTCATTCTTTCTTCTGTTAATTTTTTCTTGACACTAATATTTTTTCTATTAAATGCAACAATCGCTCTTTATGCTGTAAATGAATTTAATGCGTCTACAACTCAAGCAGGTCTAACAGCAGGAATTTTTATTATCGGAGCATTGATCGGTCGCTTATTCACAAGTCCAATTACGAATAAATTTGGACAAAAGCGCATACTGATAACTGGATTATCCCTTTTCATTTTAACAACCTTACTCTACTTTGTAGGGAACGGTATACCTTCTCTCCTGGTAAGCCGGTTTCTAAACGGAATTACCGTAGGTATAGCAACTACTGTGATTGGGACAATCGTCGCTCTTACTATACCGGCATCGCGGAGAGGGGAAGGTATTGGCTATTTTGCCGTAAGTACAGCGCTGGGTACCGGAATTGGTCCCTTCATTGGTCTTTACTTGAGCCAACGAACAAGCTTCGACATGATTTTTACTTTGTGTCTTTTATTAGGCATTTTAAGTTTGATCACCGCATTCTTCGTTCAAGTTCCTGTATTGGAAAAACCGAATGTTATCGAAAAAAAATCCGGTTTTACGCTCTCTAACGTGATTGAACCTAAGGCAATTCCAATTTCCATTATGATTTTAATGATGACATTTGTTTTCTCTAGTGTTCTTTCCTATATAAATTTGTATGCTTTGCAACTAAACTTAATTGAAGCGGCCAGCTTTTTCTTTATTGTCTATACTGTAGCCGTTCTGATTTCTCGTCCGTTTTCCGGGCGAATTATTGATAAAAAAGGTGCAAACTTTGTTATGTACCCGGCTTTCCTTCTATTTGGTGTTGGAATGTTACTCCTTAGTGTAGCAAGTAGCAACATTACTTTACTATTAGCAGGTGCTCTGATTGGTTTAGGATTTGGAAACATTTCATCAGTTAGTCAAACAATAGCCGTTAATATGGTTGCCCCACATAGAATGGGACTTGCGACAGCAACTTTCTTTATCTTTTTTGACTTAGGCAATGGATTCGGTCCTACTATTCTCGGAAGTCTTATATCAATAATCGGATTTAATAAATTATATGCAATATTAGGATTTTTTGTCTTTGCAGTATCCGTCCTTTACTACTTTTTACATGGAAAGAAAGTAGCCAAAAATTCTGTCCATACACCATAAAAAAGACAAATATTCTTTGGTTAGTGCCATACTGTACTAACAATCGCATGATATGGTTTAATAAATTTTCAAAGGATTAAAAACGTTCAACACACAAAATGCAGATAAATGTTAAAGTAAAAACTTTTTTAAAATCTGCGCTGCATAATGGAGACATTAATAAATATCTTAAAGAGCTAAAACAAAAAGCCACATTGACAGATTTATAGAGAATGAAGTTACTCGTAAACCTATAAGAAAAAGAATAAACGGAGAGATTGGTACTGAGTAAAATTATCAATCTCTCCTTTTTTATATTAAGTTATCAAATTAGCATGATTAGTTGAAAATAATTCAGCTACTTTAAAAATAGTTCGGAAAAGTACACTTTTACAAACAAAAAAGGAAGAAGCGTTTTCTACCTCCTTCCCTTCCAATAAGTGCTGATATGTGGTGTCTGTTTCTGTAATATGAACGAGCTGAAGCCATTGATTTTCCAGCTACTGCTCATGCACTTCCACATATACCGTGCCCATGACCTTGTCATTAATAACCGCCTCTAACTTCCACATGCCCGTTTCGGGCAGGGACATCAGGGTCGGGATATGATGATCGGCGCCATTATTCGGACTTGGTATCAATATATCCCCTTCAGGAACCACTTCAATTCCCTCACTGCTGTTCTCATGGGTTCCAACTACTTTGAACGAACCGGTAAGCTCTGTTTGGCTTCCCCAGAAATGCCACATGTACTTTTGGGGTTTATTTTCATAGAAGCGGACCACTTCACCGCCATCATAAATAAAGCCTGCTTTTTCTTCTTCACCGATCATTGTATAGCTACCTGATTCAAATAAAGGGCTTTCTTGCCATTTCGACTCATCGGTTTTTGTTAGGACCAAGCTTTCCTGTTGATCTCCCCATTCGATCGTTCCAGCGATTTCATCCTCTTCCGAATATAAAATACAGGTTGTGCAAGTCCCTAAATCTACATTTGGATAACCGCCATCTTCACTCAGTAGAAGCGCTCCCCCAAAGGATCCTTGATCATTTTTGTAAACAAACCGATAGGAGACTTTCTCGGGCTTCGTGCCCTCCCCGGTATACTCGATGGTCATAAACGCTTCCCGTCTATCCCCCTCTATCCCCTTTTGGGTATAGGTTACTTTCCAGCTGTTGCTCTCATCGGAAAAATTCATCACAGCCCTTTCCCCTTGTCCCAATGATCCAACCGAGGACTCCTGTCCTTCTTGGATAAGGGTCACAGCGAGGAATGACGCGACTGCAATCAACAGGAGTGCAAAAATGGCAGCAAACCGAAACGTATTCATTTGTCTTCGTGGAATGTTAAAAACGGCACGTCGCATTTTTTCCTTCGATTCCTTGGACAGTGAAACAGCATTCGACAGCCGCTGGAACTCCTCATCTTGTCGATTGTTCATAATTCACCCCTCCTTGCTTCTTCATGGAATCCTTCAATGACACCAAAGCTCGGGAAAGTTGCATCTTCACTTTGCTTTCGCTCCATCCGAGAACTTCCGCCGTTTCTTTGACCGACAGCATTTGAATTTTCCGGAGAATGATCACTTTTTGATGGCTCATCTTCAACGTGGAAATCGTTCGGTACAATTCCTTCAGATTGTCTTGCTCCAGAAAAGCGGATTCTGCGCTTTTCATGTTGATGGGTGAGTCGAACAGGGTGGAAACCGGGTGCTTCTTCCGGAAATGATTCATTGTCGTCGTATAGGCAATCCGGTAAAGCCATGTCCGGACTGCGGAATCTCCCTTGAATTCTCTTGAGTGGACAAAAGCTTTGATAAAGGTGTCCTGCGTCAGGTCTTCTGCCGTACCGCGGTCCTTCACCATAAACAAAATATATTTGTACATCTCCTCCGCGTAGTCTTCGAACCACGATTCTGTTTCCATAAGATCACCATCCTCTTATCTAATTAGACACATAAGTTCACTCTTCCGTCACAGCTTTTTAAAATAATTTTTATAAAAGCTTTGTATTCATCCATAAAGAAATATTCAAAGAAGTCCAGATATAACGGAAAAGGGAGAGAAGATGTGGTTGTTCCCTCTTCTCTCCCTTCGTATTCAAGTAACTTCCGATAAATTCATGATATGTAAACTAAAAATTCCAGCCAAAGATATTTAAGACTTCTAAATTAGCTGCATTTCTAATATCGATTTTTGGAAAAAAATTGGAAATTTACTTATCGATTAGTACTGCATATTCATTAATTTTTTCAAAGCTCACATCATTTGAAGTCCTGACTAATAAAAACAGTTATTTCAGTTCTACCCATCCATTCTTTATCGCCGTTACAACTGCTTGTGTCCGATCAAGCAGAGCGCGATAGAGTTTTGGAAGAAAAAGAACAGTTTTTCTGTGTCCACTTTCTTGACGGAAGACCAAGAAAGATGTTTGCTTCATGGTTGATTCCCCATCCATTTCAGTACCAATGCACATATCTTTTTTCATTGAATTGCCTTATTACTTAGTTGATTAATCGCCTAAATCCATTAGAGTTAGAATTACCTGACGGGATAAGTTCAGTTAGTAAAAATACCTAAACAGAAGAAGTGAGGGAGAAAAAAGATGACAGCAACGAAAAAAGAGAACAAAAGAAAACAAAAAAAAGAGAGATCCTCAACATACGGATTCCTCTTTTATAGTGTGGCTCTCTTTGTTTGGGCCCTTTATGATTTTGTTTTGAATGATAAAACGGGATGGCAAATGCCCATTTTGCTTATTGGACTGGCTATTTACCTTTGGTCAAAAGTGTTTTACCACCAACAACTAGTTAAACAACTTGCTGAAACTAAAAACAGTTTTAAAAAAACTTAATGACAGAATTTCTTTCGAATCCGAACAAGACAAATGGTAAATTCATATAAAACTCATCTTTCTCCATTAAAAAGAGTTGGCGAAAAATGCTGAAAATTATTCAAATACAAGATATTCAATCTTTTCCTTCATTACAGAAGCAGTACTTAAAAATAGTTGTAGCTCAATGCAGCTTTTTGCTGAGCGAAGCTCCAGCTTTTTTGTAGTATGGCAATACATCAGTTCGTTTTTCATAATGGTAAAAATAGTCCAGTGTACCGAGAAATAACGCTTTCCCCATTCTTTGACGCTCCAACTCCGATTTTATAAATTGAAGATCCTTCGAATTATCGATAAATCCTATTTCAGTTAGGGAGGCAGGAACTGTGTTTTCACGCAGCACGGCTAAATTCCCTACTTTAACTTGACGATTGGTCAACTTCCACGCTTCTTGCATGCGTGCCTGCAGATAAATGGAAAGCGCACGTGACTCTTGGACGTTCGGATTTGTCGCTGTTGTTTTCGCATAGTAAAAGGTTTCTTGTCCGTTTACTTCGCCATTAAATTTATTTGTATGAATGCTAACAAAAACATCTCCATCATTTTTTGCTGCTGCCTTAGCACGGTCACTTAACTCAATGAAAACGTCGGTACTGCGTGTCATTGTAGTAGCAATCGGTGTTTGATCAAAATAACTTTTCATGTGTTTTCCGACATTTAGAGTAATCATCTTTTCTTGAAAACCATTAGCGACGGATCCTGGATCTGTCCCCCCATGACCGGGATCTATAATAACTTTCAAATCACTCGTTCCTAGGGAAGTGGAAACTGGTGCGGGAACAGTGGGCTTTAAAGCTACAAGATAATTTGTACTGACGTAACCAGTAACACCATTCACCTGAACATGTGACCAGCCATTTTTTGATGACGCGACATTAACGGTTGTTCCATGTTTCAAACTGCTTATTACTTTATCCGAAGTGCTGGGACCAGAACGCATATTTAAAGTATCAGCACCTGTATTAACATACATTGTCTTGCTAAATGAAACACCCTCCGGTTTAACTCTGAAATTTTCATTTAAGCTTCTTGCCAAAAAAATTGCAAAGTCTGCTCGAATGATGGTCTCATCCGTTCGAAAACTGCCATCAGGAAAGCCTTGTGCAATTCCTTTTCGCATTAAGTTATCCACCGAAGTAGAGACACTGGTTCCACCCAAATTAAAACTCCTATTTATCAGAAGAGCCATCTCTCCACGAGATAGAACTTTATATGGTTGAAACGAGCCATCGGGATAACCTGATATTATTCCTTTCCGAACTAATTCATCCACATATCCTGAAGCGAAGTTGCCTACTTTTACGTCAGAGAATTTGGTATTTCTTTTAACCCCACTTAACCCTAGTGCTCCGCCGAGCATAGCGGCTGCTTCACCTCGAGTTACCTGTCGATTAGGCACAAAAGTTGTTGCCGTTACCCCGTGGACAAAACCACGAGTCACGAGATACGAGATTTCAGCTTGAGCTCGATGATTAGCTACATCTACGAAAGTGAGATTTGTATTTGCATAACTTTTTGGCGTGTAGATCGAGACTAGCAAAATCATTACAAGCATTATTATCTATTTTTTCAACTCATAATACCCCCTATTTTATACCTACAACATACTTTAAACTGTTTCTACTTGAATACACATCTGACATTATATTTAATTTTTATTTTATTTTGTCATTTTAATCGAAATGCCTGGGCATAAAGATACATTTAATGATAGAGATTTGTCTTTTCCAATGAAATTCAGCTGGTTATACGGGTGCAATTCGACAATTTTAAGCTAAAAAGAAGACTCTGGGAATATACTTGACAATTAATAAAAGAAAACCTTATAATCAATATATGAAAATATGCTCATATATTGATTATAAGGTTAAAATATATCTTTGGAGGTCTTTAGAAGATGAGTATGGATTTTGAAAAAGAAGAAGTTTCCGCCACGAGTAAGCGGTTAGATGAAGAAACCCTCTTTATCGTCTCCCAAACATTTAAAGCATTAAGTGACCCTACTCGAATTCGCATTTTGAATCTGCTGTGTTCCGGTGAATACTCCGTCAATGACCTGGCAGAAAAGTTGAATTTGGGCCAATCCACGGTGTCGCATCAACTGCGTTTTCTGAAACAGTTGCGATTAGTGAAATATCGTAGAGCTGGAACCACACTCTACTATTCGGAAGACGATGATCATGTCATGAATCTTTTAAAGCAGGCCATTGAACACGCGATCCATCATTGAAAAAAGTTTAATTACAAGATTCACTGCTGGACATCCTATATGTTGAAAAGAGTAAAAAAGAATGGCATATGATCATAACCGATTACAAAAAGACGCTTCCAATCTCCGGCATTCAATGGAATTAAGCTATACACGACCGACTTATACACTTCAAAAAGCGGATCTCAAAAAGCCAGACACGTTAGTTTGAGAGACCTTTCCAACATTAAAAAATTGATAGACGGTGAGATTGATCCCCTGGTATTTGAAGATGATCCATGATTACCAAGCCATTGGCCGTACCTGGTTCCTCAAAGGAAAACAGCGACTCATTCCCACCTATGGCCAGCATAAGGGCGTGAAGCTGATGGGTACGGTGGATTATGAGACCAGTGCAATTTTTTTAATAGAAGAATAGTATAATGCCCATGCCTGTTTATGGCATTCTAGAAATGTAGTCTTTGGCAACGTCCAGAAAATTATTCTGACTGTCAGTGCGTTTCTTCAGGACGTCATGCGCCGAAAAAAGAAACGATTGATCGGTTGTGCGTTAGATTATTAAACATTAATTCAACTTATATAGAAGATATTACACGCCACTCTTTTTAGTTTAGAGGGAATAAGTCCACAAAATCTATGGACACAAACAATAAGTGTACGAAAACCAAAGAGATTACATTTAAAGAGGTGATAGAAATGGAGACAGTTAAAGAACAACAACCTCATGAAACACATAACCACGACCATAATCACGGAAAGATGCCCATTATTTTGTACTTCATTGGGTTAGCCCTAGCGCTTATTGCTTTATTTTTAAATGGAGAGTATACAATTACTAAGAACATTTTATTTTCAATTGCAACAATTAGTGCGGGCTATCATGTCATTCTTCTTGAAGGAATTGGAGAAACAGTTGAAAATACAAAAGCCAAAAATAAATTTACACCTAATTCCCACATTTTAATGGGATTAGCTGCACTTGGTGCTTCACTGATAGGGAATTTTTGGGAAGGAACGTTGCTGATTCTCATATTTTCTGGTGCGCATTTTTTAGAAGATTATGCTGAAGGTAGAAGCAAACGAGAAATCACAAAATTACTTAAATTAAATCCAACGACTGCCAGATTGATCATTTCTGATGGCAATACAAAAATTGTTGATGTTAATGAATTAAAAGTGGGAGATCGGCTCCAAGTATTGAATGGAGATCAAGTACCCATTGACGGAGTCATTTTATCTGGAAATACCTCCATTGATGAATCTTCTATCAATGGAGAAAGTATCCCTAAAGAAAAATCCAAAGGAGACATGGTTTTTGGGAGTACGATTAATGGAACAGGTACTTTCACAATGGAAGTCTCAAAAGAAAATAAAGATACTGTTTTTTCAAAAATTTTACAACTAGTCAATCAAAATCAAAATAATCAAACAAAAGCCGCCAGTATTATCCAGAAATTTGAACCTAAATACGTTACAGTTGTTTTAATGGCAATACCGCTCTTCATTTTACTCACTCCCATGATTTTAGATTGGACTTGGTCACAAAGTACTTATAGAGGATTAGTTCTTTTAGTCGCAGCTTCACCGTGTGCTCTAGCTGCAGCCACTGTATCCGTAACTTTGTCAGCCACTTCAAATCTAGCTAAAAGAGGCGTACTTTCAAAAGGAAGTTCCTATTTGTCTCAATTAGCCGGGATTCAAGCAATTGCCTTTGATAAAACGGGAACCTTAACGAAAGGAAAACCTGAAGTAACCAATTATTATTTTACTAATTCTGTAAACGAAGAAAATATTATTGATATCGTAGTGGCTCTTGAAAAGGAATCCAACCACCCCTTAGCAGATGCTATTCTAAGAAAGTTTGAACAAAAAAATAAACTAGCTATTGAAGTAGAAAATCAGATTGGTAGAGGATTGACAGGAGATTACAAAGGTAAAAATTATCGAATAGGAAAGCCGACTTCTTTTGACGGTGTTTCAGATGAATATATTCATTTAAATAGTGAATGGGCATCAGAAGGTAAGACAGTCGTATATGTAGCAGAAGATGAAGAAGTCATTGGTCTGATTGGGCTAATGGATATTCCAAGTGAACATGCGAAAGAAACTATTGAGTATTTTAAAAAACTAGGTATACACACTACTTTAATTACTGGTGATTCTGAAATGACCGGAAAGGCGGTTGCTGAACAGTTAGGACTGGATGAAGTTATCGCTAATGTTATGCCGGAAGACAAATCTAATATTATAGATCAACAAAAAGAAAACTATGGCATAACCGCTATGGTGGGCGATGGTGTAAATGACGCACCTGCTCTTGTGAAAGCAGATGTCGGAATTGCTATGGGAGATGGTACAGATGTTGCAGTAGATGTATCTGATCTAGTTTTAATGAAAAGCGATTTATCCAAATTAGTAAAAGCTCATCAGATTTCTTTAAAAATGAATCGTGTTATTTGGCAAAATATTATTTTCTCAATGGCAGTTGTAGCATTTCTAATTGTCGTAAGCTTAATAGGATTAACGGATATAGCAATCAGCGTCATTATTCATGAAGGAAGTACATTGGTTGTAATTCTAAATGGGCTTCGTTTGTTAAAATCTAGATAATCTGGTCCAGACTTTTTTAAAATAGAATGTACTATAAAGTGTTTGTAAAAGTACTTTTTTACAAACTTATACAGACCAAAAGAGAGAAAAGAGGCTTTTAAATTTGCCCCTTTTCTCTCTTTTACTTAAGTAACTCCTAGAAAGCTATTGAAAGTTCCCTTAGGAATCACACGCACTAAAAGAAAGGTTATTAGCGGTCTTTCCATTCCAGTTCAATGACAGAATGAGCAATTTTCAGGTCAGAAGTGGCCATTCTTACTTTTTCTTTTATAGCGGCTGAATCCGCAAGATTATCTCCCTCAACAGAAAGATGTAGATTCAGTGCATTCTCTTCTCCGTCGATCGACCAAATGTTTAAATCCTGAACAGCTAACACCCCAGGAATTTTTTCGATTTTCGCCTGCATTTCTTCTATATTAATTCCCTCAGGTACGCCTTCCAACAAAATTTTCATGGTTTTAGTAAGGTTGCGCACAACGTTTACCAAAATAAACAATGCAATTGCAAGAGATAAAATCGGGTCGAGGATGTGGATATCCTTGAACAGCAGAACAATGCCGACAATCAGCACTGCCACCCACCCTAAGACATCTTCGAGCATATGCCAGGACAGGACTCCTTCATTTACTGATTTTCCTTTATGTAACTTGAAAGCTGCATAACCATTTAAAAGAACGCCTACAACGGCAAACCAAATCATCCCTTGGGCATTGGAATGTTCCGGATTAAACAGCAAAGGGATGGCTTGAGTAAAAATATAAATAGAGCCGGCAATCAAAACAGCTGCATTGATTAATGCGCCCAAAAGCGAGAAACGTTTATAGCCGAACGAAAACTTTTCATCCCCTTCTTTATTTGAAAAGTTTTGGAGAAACCAGGAAATTCCTAAAGCAATGGCATCCCCTAGATCATGAATGGCATCCGACATGATTGCAATGCTGTTAATTAAAAAGCCGCCAATGAGTTCTCCTATTGAAAATAGAAGGTTGATCACGAAAGCCAACTTAATGTTCTTGGTGGATTTATGAGCTTTTGCCATAATACATCCCTCTCCTGTTTCAGTTTTGATTTCAGAAAAATTACATAGATTCTAAATACACAACAGAAGCATCTGTATATTTTGCTAACGTTCCTTCTATCCTTTAGTCGTCTATTCCCTGGAAACGTCATTATATGCAAAGCAGTTGAAGGAACAACGCAAAAAGCATTTCGCAAAATGGCGATGAACTAATAGACGGGCAGTGAAAATATGTTAAATACAGTTTCTTATATTAAGTGAGCTCTTTAAAAAGCGTTCGTAAAAGTACACTTTTACGGACACATGAAAAATAACTTCTGACATATCAAAATAACGTCCGAAAAAGTATAAATTCACTTTACGGACGTTCGCTTTTTTACATGTACTTTTACGAACCGATTTCAAGTATAATGAGTTAAGAAAATCGTTTTCGAGGTGAATTATGGAAAATCGTAAATTTGGATACATACGGGTCAGCAGTAAAGATCAAAATGAGGGTCGACAACTAGAGGCCATGAAAAACGTCGGCATCAACGAGCGCGACATTTATCTCGATAAACAAAGTGGAAAGAATTTCGAGCGCGCAAATTATCAGTTACTCAAACGGATCATCCGAAAAGGTGATGTGTTATGCATTCATTCACTTGATCGATTCGGTCGCAATAAAGAAGAGATCCTACAAGAGTGGAACGATCTAACCAAAAATATCGAAGCTGACATCATTGTATTAGATATGCCATTACTCGATACTACCCAATATAAAGACAGCATGGGGACATTCATTGCAGATCTAGTATTGCAGATCCTTTCTTGGATGGCTGAGGAAGAAAGGCAACGGATTCGGAAACGGCAACGGGAAGGCATCGACTTAGCCCTACAAAATGGTGTTCAATTCGGGAGACCCAAGGTTTTAATATCAGACGAATTCAGGGAAGTCTATCAGAGATGGAAGCGTAAAGAAATAACCGCAGTCAAAGCGATGCAAGAAGCCGGAGTCAAAAAAACAAGCTTCTATAAATTAGTAACCGCTCTTGAAAAAGAAGAAAAAGATGCTGTACACATTGAGTGATGATTTCTTGAAGATCCTCTTGGACTGAGGACAGGAGGATTTTTTTGAATTTCACACACGCATTGTTCTTATATTAAACGACCGTTTAATATAAAAAACCAAAAAAAGAACTTTTAATTAAGTTCTTTTTCCGATCACTAATTTATTAAAGAAGATACAACACACCATATTTCCCCTCTAATTCATCCTCTATAGTTTCTTGTAATTTATCAAGCAGATTAAAGGGAACATCTGAAAAAAGTTTAGCAAATTCGCCCAAATCATAATTAGAGAATATTATGGAATTAACATCAACTCCTTTTTTCTTCATCATTACAGACTGTTTAACTATCGAAAGAAAATATGAATCAAAAGTATTTATAGGTTCATCGAAAGCAGCATGTATATCTGTTGAAATAGGTGAGTTAATTATTTTTTCAATTTCATGACAAGACACTTTTATTTTGTAGTAGTCCCATTCAGTCAATTTGATTAAGAACATCATTAAAATATCTGCAACTTCCGCTTGCTTTTTAAGATTCACAATAAAGTATAACCGCATTAACCTTGTAGCGATCATTAAGCAAGTAAAATAAATTGAATCATTGTTTTCTGTTTTTAAGAAATATAAAATATTGCTAATCTTTTTTTCTTGCACTAATGTAATGATCAATTGACTAAGTGGACTTCCAACAAGAGTAAAGTTCCCTTTATGTGAGCGCGTTTCAACATACATTCCTTCAAAATTCAATAAACTTAAATTTTCATGATTTAACCTCGTGACCCTATTAGAGATTGCTTCAATTTGTTCGTAAAAATAAATCAATTCTTTTGACTTCTCTAAGTCGTTTAATCCTAATTTTTTATCTACAATATCATAGTAATCTACGAAAAAAGTAGAAGACATATCCCTTGGACTTATCCTTCCCAGCTTTCCCAAACGTGTATAAGAAAAATCATTATTTATTCTGTAATAAAGATGATTCATTGTTATTTCCATTGCATTCAGCAGTTGCTGTTTATTTTGGTCAAATATACCTTTGTTTTTTTTTGAAGAAATTCCTGCAATAATTTCCTTTAATAAATTACTCAGGACGTAAGATGAAATATATACCTCGTGTTTGATAAAAAGATTTAACATAG
Source organism: Exiguobacterium sp. s161 (assembly GCF_018619045.1). Taxonomy (NCBI): domain Bacteria; kingdom Bacillati; phylum Bacillota; class Bacilli; order Caryophanales; genus Exiguobacterium; species Exiguobacterium sp. s161. Next base: position 50,214 of record NZ_JACSNH010000008.1, on the reverse strand, counting down.
TATTATATTGATTCAAAGCATCTCTGTATAGTTCCACTTCAGATAGTTTTTTAATAGCTTTAATCCAGTAATCTATAGTATCAGAATTCACTTGCCATTCTAAGTGATATTCTTGAATATCTAACTTATAATTATATAAAGCAATACTTGTTACCCTTTCGAAAACATGGAAGTTCTCTAAGTATTCTATGTCCTTTTTCAATATTTTTTTGATTGTGTCCTCGTTCAAGTTGAAGAGAAAAGAACGCTCATTTAGAGCCTGGGTTCTTTTACGTTTTATTCCTTTTTGAATAATTTTTCTGTTTTCCCAAAGGTATATGCTACCTACTTTATCCGCACTAATTTTATCATTATTAGTAAATAAGATAATCTTCAAGATGAAGAAAGAAAAAACCCCTAAGGTAATTAAAAACAAGGGTAAAATGGCTTCGGGGAATTTATTTTTTAAATAGAGCAATATATTTAAAAATAAAAGAGAAAATACAGTGAAACTTACAACTATAATGTTACCAAATATAGATCTAGCAAAGGTAATTGTGTAGACAGAACTACCCAATATTTTTTCTTTCTTTAAAGTAATTATTAGAGAAAATATCGACGTTATAATAAAGGTAATACTGAGTTGAGCAAATACAAGTTGCTTATTGATACCATTCGATAGAACCGGTAAGGACTCTAACATATAATTAAAATAAGATACATTAATGATATCTGTAAGATGGAATATGCCTAATAAAATTATCAATGCTGCAACTATTTCAACTTTTCTAATTAGACTACCAAATACGTATAAACTCTTATACCTATATTTCGCGTCCAATTTATAATAAAATCTCAATAGTCTGTATTTTAGTTTATTACTTTTATTTCTCCATATTTTCAGAACATTTTTTATTTTATTAATCAAGTTTATCCCCCGATCCGTACTTTGTTTTATATTACTAACATTATTCATATATCATTAGGCTATCTCCCATAAAAATTCGAAATACCTATAGCTCGCTTATCATTTCTATACCAACAATTTTTTCAAATTCTATGGTTCCTGTCTCGTTCTGCCTGCTAATCAATTTAACACATTTATCATTATAATCCATTATTTTTACAGATCCATTGATATATTTCATAGAACAGGAAAAATTGTCGTAATACGTTATTTTGATCTGGCTTCCATTAAACAATGCTTCGCTAATTATTTCCTCATAAACAAACATCATTTGATCATCCATCTCTGAACTGAACCCTGAATGGTGGACACTTGATAAAAGACCCCATTCGGGTTTTTTTGTGTTTAAAGATATCGATATACTGTACCTATTCAATTTAGACGAGAGAACTATTCATGAACAGACGCACCTTCAATCCAGATCAAATCAGACAACTTGAAGCGAATCTTCACGTAGCCTCTGTATCAGATCGTACGATTTCAGATCGTACGATTCAATACAAAGGAGAATTTAAGATTCACGCTTTACGTGAGAATTTAGCTGGTAAGCGACCGATACAAATCTTTGAGGAAACTGCTTGGATAATGCCCCGATGGAATCGTTCTTTGGGCACTTGAAAGATTATGTCGATTATAAATTAGCATCTGACCTCGATAAGGTCTGTGCCATGGTCGATGCTTACATTGATTATTACAATAGCGAACGAAGACAATGGAAACTACAAAAGATGACTCCGGTACAATACCGAAGCCATATCATAGCAGCTTAAAACGTTAAGGGTGCTTTTATTAAACTGTCCAAACTGTAGGGCTCAGTTCACAATACTATTAATAGGGGCATTTTTAAAATCATATTAAGCAACTAAGTGGATATACCCCATCTCAAATATACAGAAGACATTATCAAAGCCAATTCCTCTACATAAAAAAAGACCCTAGGATTCAGGGGTTAAATAAGGTTGAGTTTTAGAAAAAAGGAGTATATCATCGCTTAGAATTCTAAGATTATTTAGCCAATATGAAAGGCTATTAATTCCTTAGCATAGGAAAAAGTCGATTTATTTCATCCAGAAATTGACTTAGCGTATGTTTTCCGCGTTTTGTTGGGGGGACCCCTTAAATAAAAAAAGGAATTGCACATCTGTGACGATGGCGATTCCTTCTTTCTTCACTTGTGAAACTGAGTTGTATCCAAGCATCTTTAATTATTTGTTATTTTACCTTCTCTTTTTATTCATTCACCTTTAGTAGTCTTAAACTATTTAAAGTTACAAGTAGCGTCGCACCCATATCCGCAGATATAGCAATCCAGAGAGTTAGCCAACCTGGTACTACTAGCAATAATGCGACCAACTTAATGGCTAAGGAAAAACTAATGTTTTGTTTTATAATAGTCAAAGCTTTTCGACTTAACTTAATGGTGTAAGGCAACTTACGTAAGTCATCGGACATCAATGCAATATCAGCCGTTTCTAATGCGGTATCTGTCCCGGCTCCTCCCATTGCTATTCCTACTGAAGATGCCGCCAGTGCAGGTGCATCATTGATACCATCACCAACCATAGCAACACTATTGTGCTTCCCAAGAAGTCTTTTTACAAAAATCAGCTTATCTTCTGGTAACAAGTCAGCTTTAATTTCAGAAACACCGACTTGTTTTCCAATTGCAGTTGCAGTTCTTTGATTATCACCTGTTAGCATAACTGTTTCAATTCCCATTTGATTCAATTTGCCAATGACTTCTTTAGACGATCCTCTTATCTCATCTGATACAGCGATTAAAGAAAGAATTTCTTTTTCCGTCCCTAGTATCATTACGGTTTTCCCTTCAGTTTGCATAAGAGAAATTTTTTGTTTGATAGTACTTTTAATTGTTTGATGCAATTCCTCAAATAGCTTTGGACTCCCCACGTAATATATTTTGTTATTTACTTTAGCTTTTAATCCTTTGCCTGTAATAGATTGAAATTCATCAACCGACAAGGCATTTAAATCCAATCCAGTTTCTTCTGCTTTTCTTATAATTGCTGAAGATAATGGATGTTGCGATCCTTTTTCAATAGCTGCCATTATCGCCATTAATTCTTTTTCATCCTTATCATATGTCACAATATCTGTTACAACAGGAACACCTTTTGTTAAAGTTCCAGTCTTATCAAAAGCGATTATTTTAAGGTTTCCCGCCTCTTCTAGGTGGATTCCACCTTTGATTAGCACACCATTTTTCGCAGCATTTCCTATTGCTGTAACAACAGCAACTGGTGTTGAAACGACTAACGCACATGGACAACCTACTACCAGTATAGCCAGACCTCGATAAACCCATTCGCTCCAATCCCCGTTAAATAGCATTGGAGGAATAACCGAAATCAAAAAAGCTAAAACTACAATCGCTGGTGTATAATATTTAGCAAATTTATCAACAAATGCTTGAGATGGTGCTCGCTCTGCTTGAGCTTCTTCTACAAGATGAATAATCTTCGAAAGCGTTGTGTCCTCAACTCTTTTTGTTACTTTAACCTCTAGTAGACCTTCCTCATTTAACGTTCCTGCAAATACTTCATCATTAATTATTTTTGTTACCGGAACACTTTCTCCTGTGATTGCAGCTTGATTTATTGTGGAAGTACCTTTAACAACCAATCCATCCATAGCTAATTTCTGTCCAGGTTTTACTATCATAATATCTTCAACTTGAATATCATCAACGTGCAATGAAATTTCTTTATTATCACGACGAATTAAAGCTTCTTTTGGAGCAATATCCATCAACGATTCGATAGATTGACGAGCTTTATCCATTGAATAACGTTCTAATGCTTCACTAACGGCAAATAGAATAACAATTGTCGCTCCTTCACCCCATTCGCCAATTACTGAAGCACCGATGATAGCAATGGTCATCAGCGTGTTCATATCAAATTTTAGCCTAATTAAATTTTTTAATCCTTTAATGAATAATGAATATCCTCCAATCAGGATAGACGCTGCGTAACCTACCGTCGGTGGAAAATATTCTTCTCCATATTGCTTTCCTATAAACCAACTGATAACAAGGAGTATCGTCGAAATATAGACCTTAATATTTTCTTTTTGCTTCCAAAAAGTTTCTTTTTCAATTCTTTGTTCTTTATCAGACCGGATTTTCAGATTTTCAAATGATCCTGCTTTTTCTAATTCAGTAATCGTTGTTGAGCCTTTAACGTAAACTTTTGACGCACCAAAGTTTACGTTCGCATCCTGAACACCGGGCAACTTTCTTACATTCTCTTCAAAGATAGAAGCACAGTTTGTGCAAGTAAAACCTTGTACACGATAGGTTTTTCCCTCTATATCAGATTTTTTTTTCGACTGATCAGACATTCACTTCCACCTCTTTATTATGGTCCAATGCGATAAGCATTAACTGTCTAATATATTCATCCTTTAAAGAATAAAACATGAATTTCCCTTCTTTTCTAAACTTTACTGCTTTTTGTTTTTGAAGAGTCCTTAAATGGTGTGAAGTATTTGCAATAGTAGAACCAATGATATTAGCTATATCACAAACGCATAATTCATCATCTTTACACAAAGCAAAAATTATTTTTGCGCGATTTTCGTCAGCAATAGCTTTAAATAGCTGATTCATAATCGAAATATCAATCATCTTCAATTCTTTTTGGATACGATCTACCTTTTGGTCGTCGTAACAGTAGATTTCACAAACATTTTTTTTCACCATGTTCCCACTCCTTAACATTCAAGTGATTATTTGAATAATAATAATAATAAAACTTTTTTAATTAACATTCAAGTGATCACTTGAATGTTAATTAAAAAAGTTTGTGAAAACGGGCGATTTCGCCCGTTTTTTTCGTGCTTGGCTTGATACCAACGGTATCCTTACGAGGAATTGTCATTTCACGCAAGGATATGAAAAAGCCATCATTCCGAATAAGAAATGATGGCTTTTTCATATCATTTTTCTACTTTCTTTTTTCTGTCTAGTACAATCAAAACAATCCCGATAACAAGTTCTACCGCAATTATCTTCCAAGCCAGATCTGGAATCGCCTCAAAGGCATCTCCTTCGGAGCTACCAGTCACATCTAACTCCTTAAGCAAATAAAAATCAGATAAGTAAATGGATAACCACATTTTAGTAAGTGCCGCTAATACGAAACAAAACCCCATCTTCTGCAAAGAAAAAACCTCCACCAAAAAAATAACAGTCTCAATAATGCGAAGTCCTCGCATTCCGATCCCGAGGACTTCTTGATGTTTTATCCATCACTAAAACAACAATACTCATGATGCTCAATAATGTTCCAAGAACTGAAACGAGAATTGTTGTTATGCCATTAGGAATCATAAAACCTATCGGAATTAATCCCAAGAATGTCAAAACTATAATTGATTGATACGCGATATTTATCTTTTTAATCACACTGTTACTGAAAAGAGATAAAATCAACGGCAACAAAAATAATCCGATGATGATCATAAGTGAAATTTTGAATACTCCTGGTTCTTCCAAGGAAATGGTACTCTCACCTACTGAATTCTTTGAAGCAACAAATAACATTGTGATAGCTGAGCACATCATCAAAAATACTAACGTAACTCTTTTTAACATGATAACATCCCCTTACCATAAATATACCATTTTAAATTTAAAAAATGTAATTAACATACTACAAATATAACTTTTTAACAATTTATGAAATGGGGTTATATCTTTTAAAATTTCATAATACTCGTGTCTGTGAGATTTCACGATATAATTAAATTTCTTCTGGATGCCAGCTTCCCATTCGAGATTTTGCAGCAATGAGATTTGGATCGTTCCATCCATTTCCGACATCAAGTTCGTCAATCGAAAGTCACGCCGACTCGTTTTCGGGTCTTCAAGGATTTCTTCAAAATCTTTTCGGGATTTAGCTAAAATTTCCATCTAATTTATTAATTAAACTTAGATGTTCTCGAAGCATAGTACTTTGATAGGACTCTTTAAACAATCTTCTCTTTTGTAACTCAGGAACAATCATGTCTACAAAATCTTCTAAACTTGATGGTAGTGACGGTGGCATTAAGTTGAAGCCATCCGCCACTCCTTCGTTAAACCAAGTTTCCATCTGATCCACAATTTCTTCCGGAGTACCAATCAATGTAAGGTGCCCTCCTCCGGCTGCTAAATAGCCTAACAGTTCTTTGAGCGTCGGATCCGTATCTTCGATAATCTCTAGAATCGTTTGATAGCGTCCAATGGGACCTGAAAAATCTTCAATTGATGGTAAGATCGGAATCTTTGCTTCGAGATCCCATGTGGAGCAGTCCTGTTGCAGAAAAAAACTCAATTGTTTTAATGCATTGACAACCGGTAATTTTTCATCTAGTTCGGCTTTTTTGGCTAGTGCCTCTTCTCTTGTTTTACCAACATACGTTACTAAGCCTGGGTATATCTTAATCTTCCGATTGGGTGATTCAGTCTGTGTAATTTGCTTATGGAGTTTTTCACAAAAAGCATGGGCTTGTTTAAAATTCCATGACACAGAATAGACAGCATCCGCATGTTTTGCTGCAAGGGCAATCCCTTGTTCTGACGCCCCTGCTTGCATCGCTACTGGCTTCCCTTGAGGACTACACGGTGTAGACAAGGGACCTTTTACGCTATAGTAGGATTCGGCATGATGGATGGGTTGGATTCTTTCAGGCTCAATCAATCGGTTAGTTGATCGATCCGCGAGAAAAGCCGCATGATCCCATGATAAAAAAAGCTTCTCCATCAATTTAGCGAATTCGTCCGCCTTTTTATACCGCTCTTCCCTCGGTGGAAGTGCATCCATTCCGTGGTTTAGTGCTTCCCAATCTGTCATCGAGGTCACTAAGTTCCAGCCTACCCTCCCCTTCGTTACGTGATCAAGGCTTAGAAGTTGCCTTGCTACTGTATACGGATTGGAGAACGTGCTTGATATCGTAGTGACTAATCCTATATGATCCGTCACTTGAGAAATAGCCGTTAGATTAATTAAAGGATCCAACCAAAAGGCAGGTAAATCTGTCGCATTGGTAGCCGGAAAGGATTGATTGTCCGCAAAAAATACCGCATCTAAACATCCGCCTTCCGCTATTTGAGCCAAACGCTGATAATAGCGACTCTCTCCGATTTCTTCAATTGCAGAATCAGGCATCAACCATGCGGCTTGGTGATGACCACATCCATATAACAAAACGCCGATATTTAACTGATTTCTGTTCGTCATCTTCTGTTCACGAATCCCTTCTCTTACAAGCTGAGAATTTTTTAAAACGCCCGCTTTAATTCATCGTTAACCCACCATCGACTGTTACGTTTTGACCTGTAATCCCAGATGCTGCTTCTGATGCCAAAAAGGCAACCAGTTGAGCCACTTCTTCTGGGCTCGTCACTTTTTTCAACGGCGTCGATTGGGCAATGAAATCGAATACTTCAGCGGTTGTCACAGCACTCGCATCTGTGACTTTCAATAACCCACCGGAGACGACATTCACGTTTATGCCATATTGACCTAACTCCGCGGCTAGGTTTCGAGTAAAGCCAATCAGACCTGCTTTTGCTGTTGTGTATTCATGATAAGGAACGACTGGGTTTTGATAGAGGTTTGTTCCAATGCTGATGATACTACCGCTATGTCGTTCTATAAATTGTGGCAGAACACTTTGAATGATGTGAAACGCTGCTTTAAGTGTTCCATCCAGTTGCTTTTGATAATCTTCCCACTCTAAATCGATAAACGATTTTTGCGCAACCGGATCAAATTTGAAGTCTACTAACGCATTATTCACGACAACATCGATTTGACCATAATGTGCTGTTGCGGATTGCATCATGCTCTCGACATCTTCCCGCTTCGTGACATCTGCATACAAGGCAATTGCATTCTCTACTCCCAGTTCGCTCACAAGTTGTTCTGCCGCATCCTTGCTTTTAAAGTAATTGATCACCACTTTAAATCCGTTGTGTACTAACACCCTTGCAATCGTCGCCCCAAGTCCTCGACTACTTCCTGTCACTAATACTGTTCTGCTCATTCTTGTCCACTCCCTCATCCATTTTTACAACTTAAATAACGAAGTAGTAAACAAAAAAACGCAACTCTCCAAAAGGAAAGTTGCGCACGTCTAAATAATCACATAGCAAAGAACGACACGATCGTCTCTACTTGTTCATCAGAGTTTACACTTCCCTACGCTAGTACGACCTAGTTCAGGTTCAAAGGGTTTGAGTAGCTACTCATCTCAGTTTAATAACACCCCTAGTGATTCTATTTAAGTTACCTTCACTTTAGTGGTCTTGCGAACACCTGTCAATGATGATGAAAGTGATTTGTTAATAGTATCTCTTTGAAGATCGAGCGTAAAAAATAGGATCATTACCTGATCTAGATTGCTTTGTTACGGTCATATCTTATACTAGACAATCTTAATTATCATTTTTCCTTTGATGATGTCTTAATATACGAGCGATTTAATTTTGCAGATCAATTACGTGACCTAGAAGTCCCAATCGATGATGTTTGGACTAAAGTAAAGCTTATCTTGCGTAAACATCATATGGGAGCCATTAAGCGGTAAGTAGGTCGTCTTCTCTTCGTGTTGATGACTTGATTTTTTCGCCTTAAAGTTATACGTGCTCTATTTGATGCCTTTATTACTTTTTGAATAAAAACGTATCAATTTAATCAATGATGTATTTTCTTTTCCATATTAGCATTGGAGTTCTTCTCAACTGCGTAAGAGTTAAGTGACTTGAAACGTTAGATGCCTTTCTCATTATCATTTAAGTAATGAAGCATTCTTTCTTCCGCTACCGCGTCATGCCCAATTTTCTGCTAGACAGTCCTTTGTGTATCGACTACGACATACAGGCTTTTCTGATTATTTTCAAATCGCGTTGATTGGTGTAAGTCTATTCTCTTAAAAGCTATCAACTATGTTTGATCAGTAATTGCTTATATTTTATTTAAATTAGTACTCGATCGTTACAAGCGTTTTTTAAGAAGAATTATAAATTCCTAATCTATTTTCCTTTGTAAATATGTACAATAAAAATACAAATATTTTAAAGGAGCTGAACTTATGAACATCCGAAAAGTATTATTTCTCGTCGTTATTGCTATTGTCTATCTTTTACTCTTCACCATCACCTTTTGGAGTCTGATTGGCTTAGTGGTCTCAGCAATTGGTCTATACTTTTACTTTAAACCAAGGCTTCGAAATCCAATAAAGTATCCAACTTTTGTCGTTTGGCTAGGAGTATTCATTGCCTTTTCAATTTCTATTTATATGGTAGACAGAATAAATGAGCCTCAAAAAATAGAAGCTGGGTCTTCTACCAAAGAAACAAAGATGTTGGAATCATTAAAGAAAGAGTCAAAGGAGTTAGAAACGTCTTTAGAGGACACGCGACTTAAACTAAAACAGCAACAACAAGAAACGAAAAAATTGAAAGAGGAGTTAGCACGAGAAAAAGACTTACGTTTGCAAACAGTTGAAAGCTATCAAGATGAAGCAGATAAACGCTCTGCTCTTGAGAGTAAGTTCAAAGAAGAAGAAACAAAACGAATTGCCGCCGAAGAGAAAGTAAATGAACTTGAATCATCCCTAGCAAGTATTGAATCGACAGAAGCGTCGGAAAATCTTGCTACTGAAGAAGACTACGAAGAAGCTCCTGACGAAGAATATGTAGAGGAAGATGTGACAACAGATCTAGAATTCGATCCATATGGCGCAGACCGAGATTGTGGAGATTTTTCAAGTGCACAGGCCGCTCAAGATTTTTATCTTGCTGCCGGAGGTCCCATGGATGATCCCCATGACTTAGATCGTGATAACGACGGAAATGCTTGCGATTGGAATTGATAAGCGTATATGAATTTTCTCGCGTATTATAATCGGTAGATTTATTTCGGATTAAATGAGTGATTAAATTTCTAACTAACAATGTGGTAAGTGAAATAACAAAAAGTATGCGCCGGCGCATACTTTTTGTTATTGTATTTTATTCTTGATAATACGAAACGCGTTTCCATTATTAATTAAGAATAATTCATCTATACTTTAAAGGTGTACATAAATACTTCCGTTGTGTTTTACGAAAAGGAGAATCCATTGAAACTTGAACGTTTACTCACTATTATATTTAAGCTACTCCATCGCTCTACCATTTCTGCTTCACAACTAGCTGAAGAATTAAATGTCTCTCAGAGAACAATTTATCGAGATATCGAAACCATTAGTGCAGCTGGTATTCCTATTACTTCGTACCATGGAACAAACGGTGGATTCGGTATTATAGAGAATTACAAATGGGATAAAACGTTTTTAGACGCTTCTTCTATGCTTGAGGTATTGTCTTTAGTCAAAAATTTATCGAATCAATTAAATGATCACGATCTTAAAAAGACTGTTGATCGTCTGTCCATTCTCACATCAGAAGAACAAAAGAATCACCTACATATTGATTTAACTCACTTTTCAATTGATCCTTCTTTATTAATTGATCTTCAAAAAAGCATTAAAGAATCAACACGTGTTTGCTTTCAGTATATTAGTACTCAAAATGAACAGACTACTCGAGAAGTAGATCCTCTTTCACTACAATACAAGTTTCGGACGTGGTATCTATACGCTTACTGCCATTTAAGAAACGACTATCGTGAATTTAAAGTCTCACATATACTCAACCTTGAGAGACTAACAACTCCCATTAAGGACACTCATCGTTTACCCAAAGAGCTGCCAGTAGTTAGCCGTTCAAAAGAGCGTGTCATTTTACGGGTCCATCCTCAATCGATTCACTTAGTATTAAATCATTTTCAACATGACTCAATGACGCAAGAGAAAGATGGTAGTATCACAGTGACATTGATGTTACCTACACCATTACATGCAGAATGGCTCATTAACATATTGTTAAGTTTCCGATCAGGCGTAGTAGTCATTCAACCTTTATTCTTACAAGACGTCTTAAAAAATGAAGCTAAAAAAATATTGAATTTATATGAGGATATATGACAGTCAGTTGTCATATATCCTTTTTTATACTGAATGTAGTTAGACAACGATTACTACTACAACTAAAGGAGCGATTTGAATGAACGCTGGAAAAACGATGGTTTCTTATCATGAATGGGCAATGAGAGTGATGTTAGATCATCTAGATAAATTGCCGAAAGAAGTTTTAAAAAAGGAGATCAAAAGCTCTTATCCTACTATTGCTAAAACCCTCAGCCATATTCTTGCTGTTGATACCATGTGGATTCAGATATTAAAACAAGAAGATTTTCAACACGCATTACAAGAAGCAATGGCTCAATTATCAACTACTGATGCGTATACAGTAGTTGAATTTAAAGCTGCCTTTAAAGAACTAGCCTTACAGTATCAAACCTTCATAAATGAGAACTCTGATCTCGCTGTGATGATAGATGTAAATAATCCTTGGTCTGGTCCACGGCAAACGACCTTTGAAGAAATTCTTTTACACGTATCTAATCATGGGACGTATCATCTAGGTAATATTACTACTATGCTTAGACAACAAAATGAAACTTCACTCATGATGGATTATTCTCTTTTTTGGTATGAAGACACCACAGTTAAATCATAAAGGGTCATAATAATGTTAATAATCAATTAGAAATTGCTGTTTTTAAGAAATAAAAGTGTGCGCCGGCGCACACTTTTTTCAGACTAAAGATAAAGTACAATTTTTCTCTAACGAGAAGGATTGTGCTTTTTTGTTCTTCTTGAATCGTTTGTTGGAGAGAATCATCGCGTCCTTCGCTTTTCTGCAGAGTCGCAATCACAGAAAAATCATTCATCGTCGTCTCTGGCAAGAAGCGATGAATGAAGTAGAATATCTCAGGCATATAGGTTTGAGTCGCACGCTCTACCGAAAGCGGCAAGAAATAATTGAATATGTATTCGCGAACACCAAAGAGTAGCTTTGGATCCGCTATCGGGGTTTGAAAAAAAACGATGTTTCTAGCGATGCTTACTTTCATTTTCTTGAATCTCAAAAAGCTTACGCATTAATCTTAGTATTCTATAAGGAACCTATGTCTTCACTACGCTTTAGTAGGAATTACATACAACAAAAAGTGTGCGCCGGCGCACACTTTTTGTTGTAGACATCTAATATCAATAAAAGAACGTATAATAACACACATTTTTTCAGTTAGATCATAAACAATAACTTCATGCGTTTGTTTCACGTGAAACATTCAATTCAAAATTTCGTTAAAGGATGTTTATTAATAGCTGTCAATTAGATAAAAAGTGTGCGCCGGCGCACACTTTTTATCTAATTTCCCACTCCTCTGCAGACATGCTATGCTAATTATATCGAATTAAGGGGGCGTGCATTATGGACTCTACCTCATCCATCCAACATAGACAACTTGTTGTCTCTCAAGCAGCGAAGACATTGCTCGAGAACGATGTGACCGAACAACTAATCTCCATTGATATCATTGATGTCGAAGCCTATGTCAATCAACTTTATGAAGAATTTTATGAATTTCAAAACGAAGAAGATGTATATACCAAGCTTCGTTATTATTCCTTTAAGAAATTAAAACGGCGCTGGGTACGGGCAGCCGTAAAAAACTATGTTGAGAACAAAGGTCCGATGAAAGAACTACGTGGCCTTCATAAAATGTACCTTGAGTATTGGGACATTGCGGGAAAAGAAGGTTTCCAGCGAAAGTTCTCTGCTGATAGTGTTGAGAAGTTGATGCAAGAACACATACAGGAACTTGAAGAATGGGCTGAAAATAATAACTTGCTAATTCATACGTATCCGCATTGGGGACAAAAAACGAAGAATCAGCAAACGACAACGATGCGGACCGATATTCTAATGGTTATTGGAGAGGTTGCGAAGGAATTGAAACGTGCGCAACCCAAAGCACACGTTGCGACTTCTACGTCGATTACGGTACCGTTCTTTGGAATCGCTGATCGCATGAAAAATACGACGGAAAAGTTCAATCAAGGAGAAGGTATGTTGACGGACTTATCTCTTGACCTCCATGACTTCTCCGCTGTCGTTCCTAAATACAAACAAGGTATACCGACAAATTTATCCGTTCTCGTCAGTAATGAGTTTCTTGCAGAACTCGACGGAAAAGTCCCGGATCTTGATGCCCGCGATTTCGAAGCCTTTAACGAGATTCTGTCGTATCGCGATGTGACGTTTCAAACGAGTCGTAAAATCGTCTTCCCGATCTCAAAACTTGTCAAAAAGATTTATGGAAACGATAGCGGGAAAAGCTATACCCTCACAACCCAACGTCTTGTAAAACTCGGTTATTATCGCGTAGCTGTTAGAAATGAGGAAGGGGACCTCTCAATCTTCGGTCTCTTCTCCTCTGTTAAAATTAGTAATGCTTCTTCTGTTAAGCGGGACACACAAATTACTGTCACCGTCTCTGAGGAAGTTTATGATGATTTATTAAAACAACAGATCATCAGCATCTATGGAGAACAGATTGAACGATTAAAAGGAACGTTCGCTTATCATTTATCCTTTGTACTTCAAAAGGAACGACTTAACTCGTATCAGTTAAACGAACCAATGCCCGCGAAACGGCATTGGCGTCAGTTTACACACTCGATTCGATTTAATAAGAGTCGAAAAGCAGAAAACTTGAAAGAGCTTGAAACTAACTTGGATCGTATCAAAGAACTTGATTTTATCATTCAAGATTGGCATCGGTCCGGTGACTACTATTTCTTATACTTCCATCCCTTGGAACGCTGGGAACATGATGATCGCCGCAATGCCCTTCTCCTATAAGGAATATCGAACAGATCAATAGAAAGTAGTCTTCTTCCATTCTTCATAAATGTAAATAAAAGAGCGTATGAGATCATGAATCTCATACGCTCTTTTGTGAATACTAGTTATAATTCTCCTTGAAACTATATGATAGTAAATAAGCGTTTTTTCTCATATGCCTAGCCTAGATTGTCTTTGTCCTATTAAATCGAGATTAACTATCGTGTCATGTTTGCCATTGAAAAATATGGTCGCTTTATGATCGCTTTAACAGCAATACTATAATCAAAAATAAGCAGCATTAAGCACTCGGCCATGCTCATGTACACTTCGCCAATCACAATCATATGTTTATACAAACGATTATATCAAAAGATCTGTAATGTAGTACCAACATAGATGGTAGTTTATGAAGTAACAAACACAAAACAAGAACATTTGTTCTGTTTTATTTTTTCTATATTTTTTTCTTGTTGTAAGAGCTCACATATTAATTGGATGTCTTATTCTCCCGAATATATATTGATCGTACATGTCGAATCGTGTCGGAAAACGACCATTTTTCAAATTCAGACGTTATTTACCGTACTGAAACAGCACTTTTTCTTATATTTTTAGCATTTTTGTCGGATTTGACCGTACTGAAACAACACTTTATGTATTTAGGTCGCCGATCACCGTACCAAAACAACAGTTTTGTGATTTTGGTCGTTGTTTCCCGTACCAGAATGACACTTCTGCACTTTAGAACATTTTTTAAAAATTATTTTAAAGCGCCTATCTTATCCATTTGGTCGTCATATACCGTACTCAAACGACACTTTTGAACATTTTAGTCGCTTTATCCCGTACTGAAATGACACTTTTAATCATTTGGTCGTTATGTACCGTACCAGAATGACATATTGCATCGCTACATGTATGAATTTACTTAAGAAAAACCTCTAGAAAGCGCATTATATATGGATTCCAGAGATTCTGGTCGTTTCTGACCGTACTGAAATGACATCTTTTTTGTATCTGAAAACGGCTTCATATCAACGTTTTTAGCACATTGGTCGTTTTTGACCGTACCGAAACCGCGTTTTGACAGTTCCTTTTCTGAACAGGATACTAGTAATAATAGTTCAGAGTAGAGGAGGTGTAGGTATGTCATTTCAACATGAAAATCGTCATGTATTGGTCGCTAATAAATTGCTAATCGCGATGAGCGGATTAACACGTTGGACAAAACGTCAAGACAGTTTCTTATATGAACAGCATCACTATAACATTCCAGGACCTTTCCTGGCTTTGAAATGGACAAAATCTCGTATTCGTCATTTATTGACTCTTTTATCACATTGCGATGATCAAGGCGTTCTTTCATTGATGGAAAGTGAAGTATTGGCTCACTATGCGCGTACTTCCGTTCGATCGTTACACAATAACCTACGCCTTTTTGAATCAATTGGACTTATTCGCTACTCGATTCATTTCTCTGGAGTCGTCACCATTGAACTCGTAGATTATCTTGAAAACTACCGTGATCTTTTTGAAGAAGCTGGTACGTATACATCGAAGACCGGTTATACGTCTCTTTGGTGTGAGATGGTGCGCCAACTGATGGATATTGAGCATGTAAATATCCTTCGCGTCGCGTTACGTGCTCTTGTACAAGTAGAGCGGGACGTAAATGTCCAGTCTCAAGAGAAGGCAACTTTAACGTATGATGAAGTCCGCGGATTCCTACCGCGTTACTGTGGACACCGTTTGGCTGTAAAAGGTATGCTTGATCAACTATCTCAGTTCTTTAATGTGCATTTGGTTGAGAACACGAAAGACTTCTTATCTGCTGTTAAAGAGAATGTCTCGCTTAAGAAGCGCATACATACCGTAACACGTCCTTTAATGTTTCACGTGAAACTCGAAGACCAAATTAACAGTAAGCGTATCCGGGAAGCGGAACGGGCGCGTACGTTGATCAGTTGGTTCGATCTTCGAGAAGTCGCTCGTGACTACGTAGATTTTGATGCATTAGAAGTTCCGCAAACATCGCTGCAGTCGTTGAGTGATACGTACGGATTTGCTGCATGTGATGCAGTCATTCGTTCGATTCGAAACGATTTCTATCAATACGGGGACCGTCTTGAAGATTCAGAACTCTATCGTCTCTTCTTTGAATCACCAATTCTCTATCTAAATGAACGACTCCGAATCGTATCGGAAAAATTGGCCATTGCATGATGGTCTATTTGTCATGCTTTTTTTTGAAAATAGTCGTGAAAAGACAACAAAACCACGCCATTTTAAGTCTTTTTGATCGAATTCATCGTCATGCTACTCATTTTATTGATCCATCCAAGGACAATATCAATATGCCATACTATTTAGGAAAAAAAACAAATTTTGTTGTTAAAAAAACAGCTTATTGAGTTACTTATTCAATAGATTCTGTACGAAATCATTTTATGAATTCATAAAAAATAACACTTTTTGAATTTCTACAAATTGTGCTGTTCGTTTCCCGAATTGCAAAATGTCTTGTTTTTGTTGGTATTAAAGGCTTGAGAAGATGAAGTCTTTTTCCAATTCTTATTAATTCTTTATTAATCTTTTTAATTTCTTCCAATGTGTTAAATGATAATAATCTGATAGATCACGATTTATTATGATGAAGAATAAAATTAAAATATGGAGAAGCATTTTAAAAACGTAGACAAAAACATCTGCATAGGAAAGCTTAAATAAGTTGTAAACATTTCGATGTCGAAATGTTTACAACTTATTTAATAATGTATACATAATATTGCATTCATATTATCTTTTGATCATCGATAATCATTGAAATTATTATTTTCATGTGCCATGATGAATGAAGAAAGGGGAGAGACGATGAATATTATGACGTTTTACATATCAAAAGGAGGATCCGGTAAGACAACCTGTTCGCTCAATATGGGTCATGCGCTTAGTGAACTCGGGTATCGGACGCTTCTCGTTGACTTAGATCCGCAGGGATCATTAAGTAAGTTAATGCTGAAAGAGTCGGACACGATTCAATACATGACACTGTACGACGTCCAAGCAAAAGGATTAGCGATTGAAGAGATCTTATTTGATGATGAAAAACACAACATTAGTCTTCTTCCCTCCAATGAACGAAATGCACGTTTAATCAATTTAATTTCTGAACAAGATAAGATTTTTCTATTAAAAGATTTACTATCTCCTCTTGCCCATGAGTTTGATTGGATCATTCTTGATTCAGTTCCTTCAATCAATGAATTATCTAAAGTCGTCTTATCGTGCGCAGACGAGGTCGTTATCCCATTCATGCCGAAAAAGCTCGTTTTTGATCAGTTAGGAAGTACGGTTCGAACCATTCGACAAGTGAAGAAGTATTATAATGCTTCGCTAGAGCTAACAGGCATTATGCCAGTCGCAATCGATCTTGGTTTAAAAGGGGATCGCGAATACGCAGAAGCGATGGAACAGTTGGCAACAACAGAACAATTACATGTGCTGCCTTCTGTACGACGTGCTGCTTTTATTGAGAAGGCAGCAGATAGCGGAAAGAGTGTTTTACAGTACAAGTCGAAAGAAGGCATGGAACTGGCACAGCCGTTTCGTGAGCTAGCACTTTTGATGACAGGAGGTCCGAAACATGAAAGCACGGAATAAACAAATTCATAAAGTAAGACCACAAGACCAACATCCTTATCGGAGTGGATTGACTGATCTGAGTTCTGTCGTTCAGAAGTTACCGGTTTCCCGCGACTTAGAAAATCTCGCAGTCGAGATCAAGGAGTTAGCTAAGATTCAAACGATCTCTGTTTTCGAGATTGGTAAGCGTTTGTCGATTGCTAAATCAGAAATGCATGATCAACAAGAATGGCGCACATTTTTAGAAGTCGTCAACATGTCAAATTCACTCGCCTCCCGATATGTTAAAGCGTTTGACACCCTAGAACCATTTGAAGAACAACTCCAAACGTTACCGGCATCCAAAGTATTCGAACTGATGTATGTCGATGATCCAGAAGACGTTGTTTTAAATGGTTTACCTGTAGAAGAAGGACGGAAGTCATTAGACAATGCGACAGTACGAGAAATTCGTGCTGCGCGATCAACGACGGCGAAAGTGAAAGTAAAGTCGTTTCAGCCACTTGAAGCGACATCGACGGTCCTTTCTACACGAGTCCCAAAAGAAACATCGGAACAAATTCATGTGCTAGCGCGTGCTAAAGGACTCAGCATTAGTGAATACATTTCAAAGATGATTGAAGAGACCATTC
The DNA here is from genome assembly GCF_018619045.1 of Exiguobacterium sp. s161. Lineage (NCBI taxonomy): Bacteria > Bacillati > Bacillota > Bacilli > Caryophanales > Exiguobacterium > Exiguobacterium sp. s161. Next base: position 32,183 of record NZ_JACSNH010000008.1, on the reverse strand, counting down.
AGCGAGACATTATAGAGGATCGTAGTGAAATCATGGAAGGAGAGAAGGAACAGTGAAGAAAATTGCGTTATATAACCGAAAGGGTGGCGTTGGTAAATCAACGACTACGATTAACCTCGCCCATGCGTATGCCAGACAAGGATTACGCGTTCTCGTCATTGATGCGGATGACCAAGCATCGACAACTAATGGACTTGGATTAACGGATGATTACGATGGGAAAGTGCTGCTCGATTGTTTAATTGAAGAGCACGATCCCTCATATGCACCGATTGAACAAGTCATTGTCACTTGTGAATATGAACTAGGTATCATTCACCTCGTACCCACGCGCCGTTCTGCTTCTCCTACAGGACTGACGAGTCAGATGGGATACGAATACCGTTTGATTGAGGAACTAGCGCGACTCGAAGACTTATTTGATATTTGTTTAATTGATTGCCCGGGATCAACGTCCGCTTTAAACCCGTACGCACGTTGTGCTCTTGTTGCGCAGGACCGGATCGTCATGCCGGTACAGATGCAGAAGTTTTCGATGGATGCTGTGTACACAGCACCTGAAGAATTAGAAGAAATGAGACACGGATATAAGGAAGATATTCATATTTCAGCATTTATTCCCACAATGGTGAATGCGCGCTCTAAAGGAGATATGACGACTGTGGACGAGTTGAAGGAGTTAGGGGAAGAAGTTGGAATCCCTGTACTAACGACAATCCCATACATCGTAAAGATTCAATCCTTACAACGAGAAGCACGTCCGGTCCTTGATCATAAGAGTCCAGCGACAGATGCTTACTTACAGCTAGCAGAGGAGGTACTTGCCCTATGAGCAGTCGACGTAAAAAAGGACAAGCAACGTTCAAAAGCTTTCAAAGCACAGTAGCTGAAAAACCTGTTCAAGAAGAGAGCACAGAAGCGTTACGAGAAGAGCAAGTCGAAGCGGTGAAGAAGTTTGCTGCGCCTGCGATGTCAAATCCGTATCAGTCGCTTCCAGCTGTCGGCTTATCACGTGTGTTATCAAAACGACTTCCGGAAGACATGGAAGGTATCATTCAATATTACAATCACATTGATACAATCCAAGCAACAAGTTTTGTTGAGAAGTGTCGTATATTGGCACACGCAAATGAAGTATTCCGTGATGCTGACACTAAAGAAGCATTTCAGCAGGAACAAGGAAGTTGGAAATCATTTTTAAATCGAATTGGAATGTCTCATCCTCAAGTCAATCGGTTCATTTCATTCTGGAATGTATTTGGACCAACGATCTTAGACAAGGCGATTCAACAAGACTTTAGTGCTTCTAAATTAGCTGAATTATTAACATGGCCAGAGGATCCAAAAGTCGCCTTACTGGAAGAGCGAAAGTATAAGATAAACGATGGTGAATTCACGGTCTACGAAATGACACGTGAGCAATTACGTGAAGTGAAAAAAATGCTAAATGAACGGAAAGAAAAAAACTTGATTGATGCAACTCCTGTACTGCCAAAACCAGCACGTGTCCATGTAGATTTCTCCGATAAAAATGATCCATTGTACCAAACGCTGAAAAAGCGAGCGAACGATCAAGGAATGAAACCGGATCAAATCATTAGAATGGCATTAGAAAAATATTTTAATTAAATAAAATTATGGAGAAAAAAATTGAATATAAAATTAAGCAACATTTCAAAAAATTACTTTAATAATACAAAAAACTTAGTAATATGGTTTTTAATTAGTCCTACTATAATCGCTATAATATTTTCTATATTAGAAGTTTATATTCCAAGTAATTTTAAGTCATCAACTATATACTCGCTATTGTCTAACTTTAAAGATTTTTCTAGTTATTTGTATTCAATTAGTAGCTTATTATTGGTCTTTATTCTCTACAGAAAATACTCTCATTCTAATTATTCAGTGGATACACATCGCGTGAATTATTTAGAAAATCAAGGTGAAGAAGATCTTTTAAGTGCTTTAAATTTTATTTATTTAATTTTAGCTAACAATTTAAAAGATGGAATCGATCAAAAAGAATTAAAAAAATCATGTATCAATATTAAAGTTATTTCCAAGAAGATATCTACCTTAGAAAACGATGTTTATTTAAAAGCTCTAAGATATGAAATTGAAGAAATTGTAAGTTTGATTAATGTACTAAAAATGGAACATGATGGCTTAAACGAAATTAATAAATTAAGAGATAATAATAAAACTGCACGAATTCATATGTTAGAACGTGCATTAGTTTCAGTCATTCAAGATATTAATAGTAAAAAAATTAAAGATAAGGGAGATTAAATCATGGGTATTAGAGGGAAAGAAATAAAAGCAATTGAAAAGGTAAATCAGACTTTTGATTCATACGAATGGAATATTGAAAGTGGTGATGGTATTTACGACGCAATAAATTTACCTGAAAATTCCGAAGATATTGGAGATATATTTGTTACTAAAACTAAGAATAATTTATACATTGCTTTGGGAAGTTATTTTTCAAGACATTATTTAGATGAAGATAGATATACTAAGGAAAAAAGATATTTTATATCTTTTTTAAAAGATAATCATGAAATTATAAATTTATTCACTATAAATGACAGAGAATATTGGAGATATAAAGCACAGACTGAATTAGTAAATGAAGATATAATTGGTAACCTATACAAAAATGTATTTAATAAATTTTATAGAGTAGATGATATTTTAAATGACTTTTTAGCTGAGTAACAGTCAAAAAAATTAAGTAGAAGTTAATTTTAAATTATGAGATAAAAACATTTACTGATGTTTCTATCATAAAATTTTTAAAAAAAGACCGTACATCATATACTCCCACACTGAAATAGATCGAAAACTTTCTGTATCAATAACTTTCGTACCTTTTCAACTCCTAAAGCCATAGAAGGGCATGGAAATCAAATAAGGGCGGGAAGCCTAATAATCCCATGATACAAATCGATACAATCATAGAAACAAAAAGCTTTGAAAATAGATTGATTTCTTCCGGCAGGACTAAATATCATCGACTTTTATTGTTTCATTTGAAGTTTCACAATAATCATGTACGTAAAACAATGCTTCTAAATAACAAATTTTCTAATAACAAAAACTGTGTATTTATTTTGACATCGAAATGTATACACAGTTTTTGTTTATCTTATTTATTTATATTAAGTTGTTAAAAACACATTAATAAAAAAATGAGTGCATGGACTTCAAAATTTAAACCAATAATTAAATCTAAGCTTATGGCAGTTCTTTTTTCGTATCCACCTTCTTCGTTAACACAAGTTTTAGCATTCGTCTTGTATGGATTAATATTCTTGAAAAGATAAACGACTGCTCACGCGTATCTTATAGATATATTTAGAAATGGATGGAATCAAAATATATGTGCACAGATAAGTGATATTAACCTCAAAAATTTGTTAGGTTACCTGTCTTCCATATACGTCTGAATACCTTGATTATTCATTTTTACTATCGAGAGATGTCTGTGTACGCTCTCGTAAAACAGCTAGCTCAACTTGTTCGTGAATGCGCCGTTCGAACGATTCTTGATCACGCTGCGCAATGGTCAATGCTAATGAAAGTTTTCGATTTTCTTCTTCTAAATGCTGGGAACGCTCGGTACGTGCTTTTAATTCATCAATTCGATCAGTTAATGCTTTGTTTTGGCGATACAATTGATCGCGTTCTTCCTCGAGTTTAGTAATATTTCCTTCCAAATGAAATACTTCTCTTTTTAATGAGGTGACTGCTTCTTTATTAGATACTTCCAGCTTTTCTTGTTTATCTCTCATCTGAACCAATTCATGCTCTGTTTGTTTCAATTTTGCAGTCATATCTTCAAGTTCTTGTTGATGGTGAGAGACTTTTTCTAAATACTCTGCTTCTAAATCTTCTTTAGCTTGAACCACTTCGGACTCTAACCTAGTGACTGTGTCTAGATGACGTGATTGAATGCGTTGATTTTCATGTTGAAATGTCTCAAGTCGTGCTGCCCGTTCTTGAAAGAGAAGCGTAATTTGCTTGAGCGATGACTCTAATACAGTATCCTCTTCACTGAGTTTTGGATCAATTTTCTTTTGTTCAGCGAGTACAATAAACTCTTCGAATAGCTGATTGGTTGTAATCTGACGTCCTTTTAACAATTCACCAATTTTGTCAGTAACTTCTTCAGAAAGGCGGAACGATTTATTTTTCATTTCATTGGATGACATATGTATACCTCTTTCAACTTAAATATTTATAGATAGTATATCATGTGCTTATTTGACTCAATTCACTAAAAAGAAATTATCATAAGAACGAGCTAGAAACCGACTATAAAAATAAGTAGCTGCCTTTTTATTATTAAGGACAGATCACATAAATTCGTGTAATTAATAGCTGTTACGTTCAATATCGTTTCGACATCGAAAGTATACAAATCAATTTTTTTTTAAATAAAGAGTATTTATAGATTAAAAGTAGTTTCTTTTTTTCTGCTAAATATTTTATGATACACCATTGTCGTGTTCTGAGTATTAACAAAAAAACAGCCTATATCAAAAAATGATAAGGTGGAAGGATTATCCATACAAATAGCACAATAATCGATATACTAATGATTAAGAGATGAACTCGATAAATAGTAAGTTGTCTCTATATTTTAATTGAGGTGATATGTATGGTATCCGTCACACAACGCATTAAAGACATTAAAAAAATTGATTCTGCTAAGCAACCAAGAGGTGGTTATGTTCCTCCAAAAACACTTAATAAGAAATGTTTTGAAGATGGAATTGAGCTGTCTTTAAATGAGAACATCCACCCATCACTTATTGGTATTGTCGTAGATTATTTGACTCGCTTTTGCCAAGGTGATGATAAGGCCTTTGTTTCTCCTATGAATGGAGCATTGGTCGTAAAAGAGCTTGAGTATGCATCAGAACTACGATCGGAGATACACGGGTTAGATGAAGAATCGATTTTTAATGCGTGTAGATTATGCGGATATGAGAGCGTAGCACGTGCTGCGAAAAATACGTATGTACCTGTCCAAACGATTAATCCAGACGATGCGACGATTCAAAATATCAAAACAATGGTAATTAGAAGTCTACATTTTTTTGAAGAGTATGGACCGGTTAATCAAGAAAGAATCATTTTTGAAGGTGGGTATACAGATATTATCACTAAGGGGGATGCGGATTATCTAACTCCGAATACTCTATGGGAAATGAAAGTTTCAAAAAATGGTCCTACTACCGAACATACATTGCAACTGCTGATCTATTATTTAATGGGATGTCGTTCAAAACTTAAAAATCATTTTGTTGGGTTATCCGAATTAGGGGTATTCAATCCAAGATTAAATACAATGTACACTTTAGATATCGATTCAATTAACTCTAAAACGATTGAAGCTGTATCTAGACATGTCATTGGTTATTCCAACTAAGGGAGAGAGTTTATGTTATCGATTTATTATATTCCAGGAGAATACTATAAACGTGCTGAAATACATGATCAGTTCGGTGGGAACCGACAACGTGGTATTAGTGCTTCAGCAAAAGAATCCATTATATTTATTTTTTCGGGATCAAGCGGTACACAATATGGCTATTCAGACGGTTGGAATGAAGAAAAGACATTGTTTATGTACACTGGTGAAGGACAAGTAGGTGATCAAACATTTACGATGGGGAATAAAGCGTTACGCGATCATGTCAATAACTCAAAAGATGTTTTACTTTTTCATCGGGAGTCAAATGGTTTATATCGATTTGACGATCAGCTAACGTTAATTGACTATGAATTGAAACAAGCACTCGATCGTGACGGTCATCCACGTGAGGTCATTCAATTTATTTTTGAATCGGCCACTAGTATGAAACATAAACTGCTTGAATCTGAACGTTATGTGGAGAGTAGTGTAACGATCGAGAACTCGCTTGAAGAATTAAAGACTATAGCTCTTCAAGATACATCGACAGGAGATGAGTCGATTCAAATAAAACAAGTAAAGGTCAGAAAACGATCAGAAGCGATCAAGCTATATGCACGAAAAAGAGCAGCAGGAATATGTGAAGCATGTGAACAACCCGAACCATTTGAATCGATTTCCGGATCATCACTTGAAGTGCATCATATGTATAAATTATCGGATGGTGGTCCTGATCATCCTGAACATGTCGCAGCAATTTGTCCGAACTGTCATGCTCGCATTCATCGTGGGATAGATGGTAGTACGTATAATCAAGAATTAATAGATAAAATTGATGTAAAGGAAAATCCTTTTCGATTCAGACGAATTTATTAAGATTTAATCAAATGAGAGGTGTTTAGAACAATACGACTAATTTTTTTATGAATAGAGATTGTGCATGAATCAGAAGTTAAAACATCTGTCGGATAGATCCTTTATGAATTACTTCATACCAAAAATATAGTCACCTAGTACATTTTTTTACAACGTTACACTGGGAATCTAAATTATAATAACTTAATAGTTATATTTCGATATAGTTATTAATGAGATAAACGAAAGTAGGCGTTTTGAAAAATGGAACATGCTTTGTTGAAAAATATGCGCGATGTAGAAGCGTATGATAGTTGCTATGTGATTCAAACGAGTACAGATGAAATCTGTGGATTGTACGTTGTAGAAGATGATATTTTTGAAGGAAAAGTTTTAGATGGTATGCTCGAATTAGCTGTTAAATTTGAGTCGATTGAAGAGGCACAATCGTTTTTAAATGAAATGAATGAGCATCATATTAGTGGAGTAATTAAAAAAGCGCATATGTTTATCGCAGTTGAAGGTTAAAACTTAACCAATAAAAGTACAGCACTAATGCGAAGCGTGAATAGTGGTTGATTTCATTATGTGAGTGTTCTTAAGCATTAAAATGACATAAAAAAAGTCTGCATCTGTTACAAGATGTAGACTTTTTTATTAGTGCTATACCAGTTCTTTGATACGCAACACGTGTTTAAGTGTATGCCATGTTTCTTCTAACTCAGGTTTTTCTGGAATATAGATAATCAATCCATCTCGCCCTCTCGTCAAATTGACACGATAGGCATTGCGCTTAATTTGAAGCGGATCTCTGACAGATCGTTGAAAATGCTTTCCAGTCCATCTCCCATTTTGTAGATAAAAATCGTTATCCCATTCTAAAATGGCAAAATCTAATTCAAGACCTTGCGACTGAAATTCGGTTATCGAATAGTGTAATGTTTTGCAGTAGTAGTCAGACGTAGGAACGGTAAAATATTGTGCGATTTTAGAAGGACGTTCGTACCGCTCATTTCTAGGTAAGATCGGTGTTTGTTTTTGATGATCCGCTCCACCTGCGCATACAACACCGACTGTTTTAGAGTCATCTGAATAGAGATGACGCGCTACATACTTTGCTTTTTCTAAATGACGGGTTATTCGAAGATGGAAGCGAGAAGAATCAAGGTTTTCAAGAAGACGAGCAGCCGCTTCAATCTCTCCTTGTATAAACTGAATCACAAACTGACTGTAGGTCTGAGCAGCATGTGTACGCAGTGACGTATCGAGGTGTAATGTTTCTGATGTTCGTACGTCCGGTGAATGGGTAAAAATTGTCGCTTCGAACTTACCATGAACAATGACGTTCTTATTTTCTAAAGCGTGATTCCATAATGCAATACCGCCTTCTTCTCCTTTATAAATTTCCTGCCCCTCCCCGACTAATCCAATCGTTACACTCCACTTTTTATCTGTTGTCGCGATTTCCATAATGATATCCGGTTCACTCATATTCGGTGCGGGATACGAAGAGCGTTCAAAAGATGTATTCACTTGATTTTGATCCCAAGCACGTTGCGCTTCATCAAAGATTATAATATGTTCATGCGGAACACGACCGTGTTTGATATAGTCCATCTTATAATTATATAAGCGCTGAACGAATGTATTGTTTTGAAGGGAATGCTGCAAAACATCAACTAACGGTCCATTTCCTGAAAGATATACGGCATTTTCATACTCATGAGCTAAGCGTAATCCTAAATACGTTTTCCCTGCACCAGGTTCCCCAGTAACGAGAACAAGGTGATGCTCGTTATGATCCTTAGCTTGTTGAATAATCTGCTGAAGCGAGTGATGAATTATTTCAAAATTACTACTATCTAGTGCTCGAACCCGAGGTAATGGTTCGTTTTTCATAATTGCACTAGCTGCTTCGAGCATTGAAGGGGATGGAGAATAGTAGCCTTGTAACATATCACGAATACTTAAGACAGGTGACTGTTGTTTAGCTGCTAACCGCCTTAGGATTTTTAATAAGCCATATTTCGCTGCGATGAATATATTAAAGGATTCATGAAAATGGACATGATCACGATTGTCCTTCGTTAAAAGTAATATACCGGAAACAGTTACATGCTGAGATTGAATGGCTGAATGATAGTGTTCCAAGTCGCGAACGTAAAGAGAGGTCTGGATGCATTCCCCATCCGAAATTTGATGATAACTTTTACATTCAATGACAAGGACTTGATCGTTAACGAGTAGCACAATATCAGGTCGCCGACCACCGCCACGAAATAGCTGGTATTCAAATAAGAGTTGCGCATTCAACTCAGGTGTTTCTTGAAATAAGTCAACGAGACATTGATATGAATCGACCCAAGCACGTAATTGACTATCTGAAGCATCTGGAATCGAATGCTGTAAAGTATCTAAAAATTGATGTTGATCGATCTGTAAAAAATCTTGAATCGTACCACTCCATCCAACTGACAAACTAATCACTCCAAATCAATTTAAATTAAAAAACTAATTGCTAACTAGAAATAGCTATCGACCCTAATGAGGCTGTTAAATAAGAGAACCTTACCTTATTTTTTTATAGATAGATGGAAAATAAATCTATATAATCCTTTTATAAGCATTATACGATAAAATCATTTCAATAATAAGGATTTTACTAATGGAGGAACATTCCACTATTGATAAGGTGACGAAACACATACTCACAACAATTGAGGAATGTCTCGAAAGGAATAGGATATGAGTAATGAAGTGAATATGATTCTCTTCGAGTATCTGGCAGGAGAAGGTGATGTATCGAATGAGGAAGCTATCGCTATACAAGAAGCAGAGAAACACTTTTATGAGAACTTAATGGTTAATAGTAACTTGGTATTAGCGGATGGAAACAGATTAATCAATAGACGTAAACGATTATGGGGAGTCCTTAAAAAGAAAGGATACGAAGAACTTCCTCATGGACTACAAGTAGACCTTCGATGGAGTCGGGAAGAAGAGCAGGTTGTTGTTCGTATTGTACTGCAGTGTCGCTACGGAACAGGAACGAAAAAACGTTATCCGACTTATGAAGATTTGATCCGACATAGTCGGCTTTTGAGGATACCTTATCTTAATGAGGATGGATTCCATTATGTATCGGAGTCAGGAATCGAGTCTCCAGAAGCGTTAAAAAAGCAAGTGGAACATGAGCCAAATAAAAATATAGAGTTAGTCTTTATCCATCATGTAGATATTCGTACAGGAAATCAGAAGAAAGATCTGACTCAACTACTACGCGAGGCAATTCAGCGAATGGTACCAAGTTATGAAGCCATTTTAGAAGCTGCACCAACGATTCTTATGGAACAACCACCCATGATCACTAAACATATTGAAGGAGGAAGACATGTGCATCCTAAGAATATGATCCTTCAAGGCCCCCCAGGTACGGGAAAGACGTATCATACGGTCTTATATGCTGTTGCCATTATTGAAGGAAAAGCTATTTCAGATATTAAACAAGAAGACTACATAGAAGTAAAAAAAAGATATACAAAATACCGAGATGAGAATCGAATTGCCTTTACAACTTTTCATCAATCGTATGGATATGAAGAGTTTATTGAAGGGATCAAACCCGTTATAGCGACAGATACGAACGAGATCGGATTTAACATTGAGTCTGGTGTATTTAAAGAATTTTGCGATCTTGCTGCTGCCGATCATCGTTTTGGTGGATATGATATATCCATTGATGGGGAAGCGCGTATCTGGAAAGTTTCTTTAGGCGGATCAGGGGATCGTCCTCTCAAGAAGGCTTGTTTTGACAAAGGGGTCATGCGAATTGGTTGGGATCATTTTGGCGAAAACCCATTCAATAGTACGTCGACTATGAATCCTTCGGAGCGTAGTATTTTGACATACTTCTACGACACCATGAAAACTGGTGATATCGTTCTATCGTTGAAAGATGAACGACATATTGATGGGATTGGTATCATCGAAGGTGAAGTCGAATGGCTAGAAGATGAAGATCGATACCAACGTAGCCGAAAGGTGAATTGGCTAGCTCAGAATATCGAACTAGATATCCATGAAATGAATATGCGAAAGAAGTTGACTCAAAAAACTGTTTATCCTTTAGATCGTTTATCGGTGTCCCAAGTAGAGCGTATGCTTGAAGGAGAATATAGCATTCCAGATGTAAGTCATCAGAACGAGAAACCCTATGTATTCATTGTTGATGAAATCAACCGCGGTAATATTTCGAAAATTTTAGGAGAGCTGATCACGCTAATCGAACCGTCAAAACGTATGGGGGAGATGGAAGAAACACTTGTAAAACTACCCTATTCGAAAAAAGAGTTCGGAGTTCCGAATAACATCTATATTATTGGAACGATGAATACTGCTGATCGGTCCATCGCGTTGATGGATACAGCACTACGAAGAAGGTTTCAGTTTGTCGAAGTGTCCCCTGATCCGCAATTGCTCCAAGGCATCTCTATTGAAGGGGTACATTTAAAATCTGTCCTCGATATTATGAATCGCCGTATTGCTGCGCTTTACGATCGAGATCACATGATCGGCCATGCCTACTTTATGTCCCTGTCATCGACCGACAAGATCGATGCGTTGCAGCAAGTCTTTTTAAAATCGATCATTCCACTTCTTCAAGAATACTTCTTTGATGATTTCGGGAAAATAAACGCTATTTTTGGAAACGATAAGACCTATCCGCTTCTTATTCAAGAAGTTCCAGCGTTTGACTTGTTTGATTCCTCAATTGATGTAAGAGACTTAGAGGTAAGCTATCAGGTCAATCATACAGTCCTTAAGAATCCAGAGACATACAAAGCAATCTATGGAAAACAATATGCAAACGCCTAATGTCATCGAAGTAATGGAATATGAGGCCATATTCTGTTCGGGATTTGGTCGAAATATCGACAAAAAGACGTTTAAAGAACTAGAGCATGTCATGCTTGAACTATCGCAAGAAGGACGGGATGGTTTAGATTTCTTAAGTCTATCTTCGAGAAAAGGTATCGGGAAAGTGATTCGAGCCAAGAACTATGTTGGTGTTCTTCAAATGCCAAGCGGTAGACAACTCCAAATCCTTCCGAAAATTCAAACATCGAACGTCGATGCCCGTATCGTGATGTTAAAAATGCTAAAAACGTTCCGTGAATTCCCGAGTAAATCGTTTGATGCAACGGAACTGGGAAGTTCAAAAATGCCGATGTTTGACATCTATATCAGTCTTTTTCTTCGCGAAGTGTCTCATATAGTCAAGCGAGGACTGAAATCTGATTATCGTAAAAAAGAAGAAAACGTGCGATTTTACAAAGGGAAAATGAACTTTGCACGACAGCTTACCATTAACCATGTCCATAAAGAACGATTTTTTGTGGCGTTTGATGATTATAGTATCGATTGCGCAGAAAACCGGATCCTCAAGAAAGCATTAATGAAGGCAATGATGGTCGCATCGGATCCGAGGAATCGTCGAGAAGCACGACGTCTTTTACAGTATTTTGATCATGTTATAGAGAGTCATACAATTGATCAAGAATTCAAGAGTATACTTGAAAATCGAAAAAATCGACAGTATACAACGAGTTTAGAGTGGTCACGTCTTTTGTTAAATGACTTAAATATTTCTAACATGGTAGGAAATACTCGAGCTCAGTCTCTTCTCTTTTCGATGAATCAATTATTTGAGAGTTATGTCGGGAACTTAATTGAACGTCATTCTGGAACCGGGTGGGAGGTTTCTCTTAAGAATCCCGTAAAGTCTCTTTTTGATCGTGGATCGTTCAGACTTGTTCCGGATGTCGTGATGAATTATATATGTCCTATCGATAATGTGAAAAAGACGCGGATTATCGATATGAAATGGAAGGTTCTTCATCCTAATATCAAAAATTTAGGGATCTCACAGGCAGATATGTATCAGATGTTTGCTTATGCGAAGAAGTACGCGAGCGAGCAGGTGATCGTTGTTTACCCACTCGTCGAGAGTTTTGCTCCTAATCAGCGAGTATTTTGCTATACGAGTGAGGATATTAAGGTATATATCTATTTGTTAGATTGCGTGCGTGGAGAAACAGACTTACTTCGCTTTCTTGAAAATCCGAAATGCTAGTTTTAATAGTTAGATGTAATTGTCGATAAGAGAAACAGAAGAAAAAGGGAGGAAGCCTACATGGTTGAAAATTTATTTAATATAACGCAAGACATATTAAAAAGAGTCGAAGCAGGAGGAAAGTCTCACTCTTTAAAAAATATTCTCCTGGATGAGATGAAGAATTTTTATGGTGAACAATCGGCTGAGACGCTGAATCAAATCAACACTTTTTTTGACCAGACAGATAACAATCATCGTGAGATCGCCGAAGGAAAATTAGAAGGTCGTTCAACCGAGTCGTGGTTAAAGGAAAAACTGTCTACAAAAGAAAAAGAGTTTCCAGGTCTGATAAAAGGTATTCTTACAACAATACAATCTCTATCAGATGAAGACGAAATCCAGGAACATGCAAATCTCGATGAAACAAATGCGTTTGATTTTGGTATTTTAGTTCGTTATTTCACGCAAAAAATTAAAAATAGTTCATTAGCTGAGTTCGTGTTGGCTAATGAATCAGTCATCAATAGTGCGAAAACTTCCGTTTTGACACTGTTGGATGGATTTGATCAATTAACAGACGCTTTAAAATCAGATCTAAATTCTCCTGAGGATAGCGAATTTAAAGAATTGTTAACAGTCAGCACATTAAAGTTTATAGGCGGCGCTGAGGATAGTTCACTTTTTAAGAACTTTGATCATTTGCAGGTGATGACTGTCATTGATATGGTGTATACATCTGTAAAAGTGGCTTATAAAGTCGCTGATAAGTCCATATCCGGGGAAGAAGCAATCGATTTCTTAATAGATCGAGGTATTGCTCGCATATCATCATTTATTCAATCCAGTTGTAGTAAAATGAGCGGAAACATTGGATCTGATGTTGGTCGTGCTGTAGGCGCAGTATTTGGTCCAGTCGGAAGTTCATTAGGTAGTATCGTTGGTCAAAACCTCGGAAAGATGATGGGACAAAAAGGTGGACAAATACTATCTGAAGGTATGAACAAATTGCTACCAACTATCAAAAATTCTTTTCAAGCTATGACAAATCAAGCGATAGTTAAAATCGTACAAAGCTCAACTAATTTGTTATCTAAGTTTTAAATAAGCAGAGTTTTAATTTATGGAGGAACGGCATATGAAGCCAATCAAATTTAATCTACAAGTCGACGGTAAAATTATACGATCGTTTGATGAACTGAAAAGCAATTTTAACATTGATGACGTATATGACCTTTATAATAAGCGGATTTTGCAAAAGTGGCTAAGACTGCAAAACGAATTGGCAATGGCAGAGGCGCTGGACCAAGTACCGACGGAAAATCCTAAGATTGCTATTGAGACGATTCTAACGCTATTTGGCTACGATACCAGAGAAATGCAGACTGAAATTTACGCGCATCTGTATAGTCAGACGCATCGTAAAGAAGTTGCAAGTTCGATCGTAGAGAAGAAGTCTCATTACGAAATCATCGCTAAGCATCATAAAAACTATCTCTTTTTAAAGCAAGCGTTGCATCATTTCAAAATCGTGCATAATTTTCATGAAGTTCAAGGCTTTGATAATTTAACAGCGCATTACGAAGACGAAATGCTCACATCAAAATTTATAGAAGAAGTTCAACGAATGGTTAAGCATTCACTTCATGTGAATCAAAATCGTGCTAGCTCTTCAATCTATGATCGATCTAAAAACGACAGCACCACTTCAGCACAGTGGACAGAAGAGCCAATGACTTCTATTGAGCATTCCTATAGTGCTATTCAAGCGACGGTAAATGAGATTGGAACCAACTATTTGGAACTTCTACGGCTTGATCTTATAACATTTTGTAGTGAGTTCTTTGAAGAAAACCCAATTGTGATTATGGCTTGCTTAATGCATCCTGAAATCCGAGATCTGATAATGGATAATTCACAGATAAAGCCGGTTTTACGAGAGCTATTTGATGAATTAGAGGACTCCAAAACAATGATTAATCTTTTACCCTATTGTAAGTACTACGAGGGAGATACAGAAGGTATGTGGAAGTATCTTGGCGATCCAGACAAACAATACCTTGTCCTTTACATATCGCCTGGACAATCGCGAGTTGGAGAACAGTTGAACTTGAGAGAAGAATACAACTATCTACAAGTAAACGGTCAATATCTGATTTTAAATGGCCTTACATTTAAAAGTGCTTCAGACGAGCAATCAATCGTTTACTTGGAGGCCTGATGATGAGAGATATGATTTTAGAGGTAGGTGCTTACGTAGATGCGCTAAGACCTATTATATATATCCCACATAACGACTTCACTAGTGTTGAAAAAGTGATTAGTCACGTTGCTCGAAACAATTTTAATATCGTTGAATTCAATCACGGTTATGGATATGTTGATTTTCGAACAAAACTTCCGAAAACAAAGTGTTCCCTTAGTGACTTTTTACGGTATGCGGATGACCTGAGTAATGAACCTAGTTTTATAGTTTTAAAAGATGTGCACAAAGAGCTTGATGATTCTGAAGTGCAAGCGCTCCTCAAAAGTATTGCGACAAAAAATCTCTATAAAGAAGACTTTTACTGTACAATTTTTATTCTGAGCACAAACCTTGTGGTCCCGTCAGAACTCGAATCGCTTATGACAATTGTAGAAGTAGGGACACCAGATACTTTTGACATTCAGACACTCATTAAAGACTTTTCGAAAGTTCAGGATATTCATATCGAACCATCGATTATTGATGAAATGACATTATCGTTCAAAGGGCTCAGTGAATTTGAAATCTATCAAATTCTTAATTTAGCCTATCAGTCAAATGGAGAGATTACTGCCGATGACAAAGCGTTGATTTTACGAGAAAAGGAACAGTTCGTAAAAAAATCAGGAATGCTTGAGATCATCAACTTTCAAGAGGATATCGATGATATAGGTGGATTGGAGAACCTGAAAATTTGGTTGAGACGAAAAGGGAAAATCTTTAATCATCTGGATCAAGCGATGAAATCAGGTGTTGATATCCCTAAAGGACTGATGATGGTCGGAATGCCTGGATGTGGAAAGAGTCTTGCTGCTAAAGCCACAGCAAAACTTTTCAATGTCCCTCTATTACGATTAGATATTGGTAAGCTATTTGGAAAATATGTTGGCGAGAGTGAAGATAATATGAGACGTGCACTCAAGACAGCTGAAGCAGTTAGCCCATGTATTCTTTGGGTGGATGAGATTGAAAAAGCCTTTTCAGGAATCGGTGATTCTGGTAGTGGTAATAGTGTCACGACACGCTTATTCGGTACGTTCTTAACCTGGATGCAAGAGAAAGAGTCAACGGTCTTTGTCGTTGCTACAGCAAATGATATTTCGTCGTTACCTCCTGAACTTTTACGGAAAGGCCGTTTTGATGAGTTGTTTTCGGTAAACCTACCAAATAAAGAAGAACGTAGACGCATACTTGATATTCATTTAACAAAGCGGAATAAAAATAATCTAGATATCGATACTATTAAGATCGTAAAGGCGACTGAAGGATTCAATGGGGCAGATCTCGAGTCCGTAGTAAAAGATACGATTGAGAATGTATATCTTGAGGGACGAGATACGTTGAGTACAAATGACCTCTTACATGTCGTGAGTGAAACTAAAGGAATATCAGTATCATTAAAAGATAAAATTAATCAGATTAAAGAGAGTTTAGAGAAATTTGATATTAAACCAGCGAGTATTTTAGACGAGTGAGAATAAATTGAAATACTTATTTTAGTAACGTACAGATTAAAGCGGATCTTTTCAGATGTAACTGAAATCATTATTTCTATGTATCATTTAAGCCTCTGTATCTCGACTAACTGTTGAAGATACAGAGGCTATTCTTTTATCTTGTGAGTGTAGGGCAGCTCTTTAAAATTGTTACACAATGTGTATCACGATAAAGTACGATAGCTTGTATTTTGTATAAGAAAACATGAAACAGAATGGATTCCACTAAAAGGATGGATATCCAATTAATTTGTACGTACAATGTAAATAGATCCATTATTTATAATCTATGTTTGAGTTTGTATGATGGTGAGAAGTAAGCGGATGCGCTTTAAACTGAATAAAGTTGAAGCGGAGTTGTAGGTAGAAAGATTTATTTTTGCATCTGTCATTAATACTGTAATCGTACATAAAATAATTGTTTTACGTAGCGATGGAGATGTTTGTCAAATAACTAATACCGCTATAAGTACAACCTTACTAAGAATGAGGAGTGAGAAGGACATGTTCGATCCAAAGAAGCTACTAAAACAAAGTAACTTATCAAAGCAGCTTGGGAAAGTATCAAAAATGGTAGAAGGTACAAAAGAAATTGTAGATAGCACAAAAGAGATCGCTAGTAGTAAAATATTTGATCGAGATATTAAGAAGAAGTTGGATGCGCGGTCAGTGCGTCAACTTAGATCGGATCTTTTAAAAAAAATTGACGATATTAGAAGTAGCGGACAGTGGGATACGGTCACGTTGCAACGTATCCAAGACATAGAGAATGTTGTTCAAAAATCATTACTTAAACCGAAACTTGCCATCGTTGGTATGTCGGATGTAGGGAAAAGTCATTTGACTAACGCTTTATTAGGTACATCAAAAATACCTTCGGATTGGTCACCGATGACATCCATCAATATCTATATAAAGCATATTGAGGATAGACCTGAATTTTTAACAGAAGAGGTCATCATCTTCTCTGGAGAAAAGAATGGATTTGATATTAACCGTGTGGATGAACGCGAGTATGCAGAAAATCGCGTTTTAATGACGGGGAATGAAGAACTTTTGGTTACGTACGCAACACGGATGTCTGATATAGAGTCAGGGGAACATGAGACGAAAGCTGCTGTCGTTTATCTAGATAGTCCAATTCTTAAGCGGTGCGATATTATCGATGTTCCGGGATTCGGTACCGGCGATCGGGTGTCAGATGATCAATATGCTCAAGAATCTCGACAGATTGCAGACATCATTCTCTACATGTCAGTATCAAATGCCTTCATGAGAGGCACAGATATTTCGTTCTTAAAGAATACAATTGATACACTTCCTTTTATTAAGGGACTCGATAAACCGTTAGCTAATCTATTCGTACTTGCATCACAATCACATATTATCGGTGATGAGATGAAAGTGAATCAAATTTTAGATGCGGGGATGAAACGTTTTTATCGCTCTGTACCGACAGAAGAGTGGTCATCCTATTCAATGGCGAGAAACCTGGAATATTCTGAAGCTAATATTAGAGAGCGCTGTTATCCATACACAACGAATGATGAGAAAGTTCGTAATTACTTCGAGATGGAGTTAATTCAATTGCTAGATGCGTTACCTTCGCTAATTGAAACGCAAACACGTTTGACAATTAAAGAAATGATTCAAGAGCAACGCTCTCTTATTGAAAATGAAATTCGAAAACACGAGGCTGTTATGTCTGATCGGAAAAAATATAGTGAGCAGTTGCATGTTCTAGAAATGGCAGAGCCAGAACGTAAACTGAATGAAAAGAAAGAACGTGCCAAAGTTCAACGGTTTATCGAGGGATTGAAAGACGAAGATATCTTTCGATTCAGCCAAGAGTATGCAGACGTTATGGACTCGCAAAAAATCGTGAGTCGTATTGAAGAAGCAGATTTATCGAAAGATAAAGAAGGACAAAATGAATTAGTAAATCTTCTCTCAAATGATTTGAAATTTCGTTTAAACCAGACATTAGAAAAGTCTACTGAGAAATTCATTCAGCGAGTGGATGGCTACGTAGGAAATTTTGAAAACAGCTTAGAGTTCGCATCACTCGGATCTGCCGAATTAAATATCTCATTCAATATTAAAAGCGCTTTTGTAGGTGGCGCGGTAGGTGCTGCTGCATTTGGTGGAATGGCCTTTTATGCAGCAAGTTTAGGAAATTTAGGTGGATATATCTTAGTTGCGCAAGGAGCTGGCATTCTCAGCTCTTTAGGAGTAAATGTAGGTATATTCGGTGGAATGTCCGGAATTATGAGTGGAGTTTCACTTATTGGCGGACCCGTTACGTTAGGAATCGTACTAACAGCAGCTATCGGATTTTCGGTATATAAACTCTTATCGAATAATGACTGGAGAGTCAGTTTAGCGAAAGCGATACGCAAAGAATTCGATAAGCAAAATGTAGAAAATCAATTTATCGACAGCATCGTGAAGTATTGGAACGATACTCAGATCGGTTTTGATACAGGTGCGAAAGAGCTTGAGAAAGAATGGGCACTGCGCATGAAGAATACGAGGGCTGAGGTTGAAAGTAAAGATACTTCTGAAATTGAACGAAAGATTGAAATCTTGACGAGCTACAAGAGAAGTTTACATTCACTAACTAAATTGATTGATTAAGACTACAGTATATGGTCTAGAATACAAAAGAATAAAGTATACTCGAAATAATCAATGAAACTACTGAAGAAAGAAAAGTCCTTCCACCAATCATGATGGGAGGACTTTTCTTACGACTTTCTTGAAAATAATTTTTTAAAAATAAAAGATCCTTTACCTTACGAATAGATAAAAAGTGTATACATAGCTAGAACTCAATCAAGATTCTCTATATCTTGATGGGAAGTTGAGCGGTTCTCGTTTATAACATCCTGCTTCTGGAATAGTTTCAGGATTAAGTATAAAAACAAAGACTTAAAGAACGACAATAAAATCAATGTCAATGCGGATGCGATCTCTAGCTTTTCATCAAAAAAGATTATGTTAAGTGTCAAAAAAAAAGATAGATGGATGATGAAAACAATTTTATACACATTCTCAAAATGATGTATACCTTTCGACGTCGAAGTTACTTTTTTAAGTGAATGTGTTTTCTAATTAGAAAAGTTTTCTTTGATTACATAATAATACTGAGTGACTTTAGGGTTTATATTGATCGAATATTCATTTAGTGCATTAGGGAGTCAATTCTTTCTACAAATCTTTTCTAAATCAAATAGAGTCTACGGAAATCAACTATTTGATGTACTCTTACTCGATAAATTGATATGTATACTTCAAGTAAAAGAAAGATCTCAAACACTATTCTAATAATAAGAACTTATGTTTTTATTATTCTGAAATTTTTTTGGAAAACTAATTTTTATAAGGTCAATCATTTTGTATGAGAATTAGTAAATGTATCGTTTTTACAGTCTAATTAATATTTTTCACATCTAAATTAGTACTTTCAAGAATCTAATTTCCATGAATGAAAAAGGATAAAATTAATATAAAAGATTACTTGGTAAAATAAGGATAATAAAAGGGGTCGAAATGATTTTACTCAAGATCTATTTCTCTATATTAAGGAAGAACTATAGCACGGATACAATAAAATTTATTGATATAGATAATATTAGATAGTAAATCATAAATATCGTTTTTTTTACTTATATAGAAAGAATGTAAAAGCAATGATGAATCATGATTCGTATGCTCTGAATAATTGCTAAAAAAATTGAAAAAGTACGTAAGTCCTTACATGACTTAAGCTCACTCTTTTAATCAAAAATTTGATAAGGAATCACTTTTATATGGAACGATAGTGTCTCTATACTTTTTTATTATTAATGAGAGTGAGAAAAGAATTAAATACTATACGTGGAGGAAGATACTCATGAATTGTTGTGTATGTAATACAAAATTAGAATACTACCTCATAGATGCGGAAGAAAATGTTTACTGCTCTGAAAAATGTTTTGCCACTACATTACCTACATGTACGGTCTGTCATGAATCGATGGAGAATTGGATTACCAGCGATGGTGCAAACTATTGTAGCGAATCCTGTATTGAAGCTTCGCTGGATAGCTGTGAAATATGTGCAATGAAGTTACGAGAATGGATCGAGGTAAAAGGGAAAAAGTATTGTTCAGAATCATGTCTCGAAAAGACACTTGATTGCTGTAATGTATGTAATAATCCTTTGCATGAGTGGATAGAATCAGAAGGAGATAAATATTGCTCCGAGAGTTGCTTTAAATCTACATGGCCGGATTGTGCAATTTGTGGATGTAAAATGGACAAATGGACTGAAAGTGAAGGAGATAAATATTGCTCCGAGAGCTGTTTTACAATGAGTCTTCCGTCTTGCATAGAATGTGGGACGCGGAAACAGGAATGGTTGCGTACTGATGACGATCGAATTTATTGTGGAGAAACTTGCTATATGGAGAGTCTTCCTTCTTGCGTCGAATGTGGTAATCATTCTATGAAGTGGATCGTAGCAGACGATCAGGTATATTGCTCTAATGATTGTTTAACTGAAAGTGCACCATCTTGTGTAATATGTGGGACAAAATCATTGCATTGGATAGAAGCAGATGATGCAACTTACTGTAACACTACTTGTTATCAATCTGATTTGCCAAAATGTAAGGTATGTGGGGAGTCTATGGAGCAATGGTATGTTTCGGACGAAGAAAAATATTGTTCCGTTGCTTGTCATAATCAAACGCTCGATCCATGTATGAACTGTGGTAAACCGTTACATGAATGGATAGTAACTAACGACGGTCGCAAATATTGTGACGAGACATGTTTTGAAGAAAGCACAAGCAAAGTAAATGGTCTTTTACTGTTAAGCGAAGTGACCGGCCTCTTCCCTGATGAAATACTAGCCATCAATATGAAAGAGGGATGGACAACAGAAGAGTTCGCAACTACTGTTGATGCGTTCTTGGAAGTATTAGAAACAGGAACATCTCTCGCTCCTTCAACTGCGCTTGCCTTCAAAAATGCCGGTGTATTCGATCGTTTATATACCAATCTTTCCTCTTATAATACGATGAGAGGTGGCACGAGCGGGTTCAAGGGATTCGTTTTTGAAGAATTACATGCTGCCCATGCATCTGTGAATGGAGTACCGACTACCGTACTCTCTAATAATGGAGCAGCTGACTTTATGATTGTTAATTTGGATGGTACGCGTACTCTTGGACAGGCAAAGTTAGGATACAATACTTCGGTGGTTGATTGGTCGAAATATAAGGGACAGACTATTGTAATTGATAAAGGAAATCAGAAGCTACTTGAGAGTGCGAGAGCAGCCGGAATGGATGTCATTGAGTCCAACATAAGTAACAAGCAGGCAACCTCTATTGCGAAGATGCTACAGGCAGAGAGTCATTTAAGAGTAATCAGAAACGCGCCGATTACAGCAAGAGTGATTTCTATGCACCAATCGGGTGTAGTGACAGCAAAAAAAGGTGGACTATTTGGTGCTGGATTTAGTCTAGGTGGTAACATGGTGGACTTAATAAGTGGAGAAAAAGATCTGAAAGAGGCTGGAATGTCTGTTTCGAAAGACGTAGCTCTTGCGACGGCGACGAGCTATGCTACGGGCATGTTGGCCGCTACGCCTCTCGGTGTTGGAATTTCGACTGCCGCTACTGGAGCGGGAACGTATTTAGCAGGTACAATGATTGGGGCAGCAGTTGTAGGGGGAGCTAGTGCTGTGACGGGAAGTCTTGCAGCTTCTTCTGTCGGAACAATTGTTGCGACAGGAACAGCAACATTAGCAACAACAGCAATCGGAACTGCTGTTGCTTCAAGTGTATTAGGAGGGGCCGTTATAGCAGCGGCTCCAGTTGTAGCTGCTGGGGTAGTATTTGGAGGGCTAGTTAAATTCGGCAAGAAATTACTTGGGAGGTAATTTTATATACCGGTTTTAACTGTATGTAAGAAGTCTGAGAGAGTAACTTGTAACGAGTTGCTCTTTCAGATTTTTCAATATCGTATTTTACTATAGAGTGGTTACCATCAATGAGATACTGATACTGGAAAAGCTCTAGAATGAACAGAAGGAAAAGAGACTCGAAAAGCGGCACCATAATAAGCGTGTATGATGAATAGATAGTAGTCTTGTTATTTTATTGACAATTATATACATAATATTACATAATAAAAAATAGACAATTTGAGTAAGGAGACAACAATTATGAAAAAAATTGTAGCACCGTTATTAGTAACAGCCTCTTTTTTGGTTGGTGGAGGTGGTCTGGTAAACCCTGAATTAGCTCATGCAACATCTAAGACGAATCAATCGGTTAAAACTACGAGTGCGTATAAAACAATAACTGATTTAAATTTACGTTCGGGAGCAAGCAAAAACCATAAAAAAATATTAACAATCCCTAAAGGTCAAACTGTTAAGTATATTTCAAAATCAGGTTCTTGGTACAAAATCTCTTACAAAGGGCAAACGGGGTACGCGCTGAGCTCTTACCTGAAAAAAATAAGTACTCATAAAACAACTACTACGTATAAAACAATAACTAATCTAAATTTACGTTCAGGAGCAGGCACAAGTCATAAAAAACTATTAACAATTCCTAAAGGTCAGGTTGTTAAATATATCTCAAAATCAGGTTCGTGGTATAAAGTTTCTTACAAAGGGAAAACAGGATATGTGTTAAGTTCTTATCTGAAAAAAATACAGCAATCAAATAAAGTACCAGCAAATACAAATTGGATTTCAAAAACTTCTGCGGAAAAAATTTTAATAAAAGAAGAATATAAGAAACGAACAGATCGGTCCTATGTATATGAACGGTACGATGAAGTCGTAATAGAAGTTTTATTTTATGGATTTAGTTCTGCCAAGGCTGATTTAATTATTCAACCGCTTCAATATCTTAGTGCACTAGATCCTGATATTTCTGAAGTTGGTGAAGAAAATTATAAAGAATGGAAAAAAGTGTTGGAGATTTTTAATAAAAAAATTACGACGTATGCCATCACTCAGATCGATGAAAAATACGCCAACGATTTGTTGAAAGAAGTACAAAACTTCGCTCTTACTTCCAAACGAAAAGATGTCGTTGTTAAAAGAATTGGTGGAAAGGACTTTGTATTTAAAAATACAGGTGAGTTTAGGATTGAACCAAAATAATTAAGAGAAAAATATGATAATTTCTATTTTAAAAATAATGAAGAACAAAGACTATTTTGAAAATGATTTGCAGACTTAGGTCGACCTTGAACATTCACTCCTAGCCATAAGAAATGTGATTTTGAGTCTCGAGAGTGTCGAGAATTGGGTACTTCAAGCCGTATGGACGTATACACATGATTCACTCATGCCTCCGTCGTCATGTTCATCTCTATATCTGCACGATGAAATCATAGTTCAGAAACAAAAGATTGTTTGATTAGAAAGAGTCAATGATATCTTAAATACCCGTCCATATCTCTTATTAATATATTTCCAACTTTCATGATCAGCAAGGAGGTCGAGACGGCGCGACACCTTAAAAAGAGCATCTACTTTACAGAAATATTCTGTCGAAGTAGATGCTCTTTCGTCTTGAGAGGGGCTGGATCAGATTTTGAAACGATTCGTCCCTTTCTCCAGGACGTCCGTCGTCTCGTTCAGCGTGATGACCAGGTCATGTAGCGAAGTGATGGTACCGATCATCTGCTCTGATGCCGCAGCGACCTCCTCGTTCCCTGCAGTGTGCTCCTCGGCGACGGAGGCGATCTCGCCTAACGCGTGACGGATGCGGTTTTCGGATTGTAGCACGTTCTCCATTTGGAGTGCCATGTGTTTCGTGGATTGGGAGACGACCTCGACGTGTTCCGTCAATCGACTGAAGGACTGATCCGTTTCGAGAATGGACTTCTTGCCCGCTTCTGTCTCGTTGACTGTTTCAGTGAAACTTCTTTCCATTGAACGAGTACTGACGAGAACGTTGTTAACGATCGATGAGATTTGACTGACGTTATCCGCGACGTGCATGGAGAGATTTTTCACCTCGGAGGCAACGACGGCGAATCCTTTTCCTTGTTCACCCGCGCGTGCCGCTTCGATCGCGGCGTTCAGGGCGAGCAGGTTCGTCTGTTCAGAGATATCACGGATGATAGAGATGAGACCTTGGATCTCTTCGGATTGTCGATTCAATTCCTGTATCTGGTGCGTCGAATCTTGAACATGCTGATGGATGATGTTCATCCGCTCGACGGACCGATGCATATGGGAACGGCCTTCGCGAGTCAGATTGTCCATCTCGACTGTCGCGATGTTGATATCATGGCTAACTTCGTCTGTGCTCCGAATCAAGTCGGCGAACGCGTTCATCTCCTCGTTGAGGGAGTGGGTGACGTGGGTCTGGCTCTCGGTACCGACGGCAATCTCCGTCATCATGTGCGCGATCTGCCGTGATCCATCGAGAATCTCTTGAGAGCTCGAGTCGATGGTCTCGCTGGTACGAGTGATCAACGTAGAGGTCTTCTTAATCTCGCCGATCATCGTATTTAGCATGTCGTTCATACCTTGCATCGATACGGCGAGGGCATGAATCTCATCGTTCGCTCCCACCTTCAGGTCACGCAGGCGATGAGCGGCATTGTTCAAGTCACCTTTCGTGATGAATTGGGCAACCTCTTGCAACGTACGGATCGGGTTGAGCTTACGCATAAGGATGAAGCGTAGGAAGAGGAGCGTGATCCCGAAAAAGATGACAAGACCTAGAAAGAAGAGTGGGAAGTTTTGTTTGGCGAGTGCCATCGTTAACGCATGGACCTCGTCCGCAGAGATGTCGCTACCGAGAATACCGATGACGTCACCATCAGTAGCCTTGATCGGGACGAAGACGCTGATGTATTTTCCATATTTCTTATCTTCGATGATGTCGGTCGCATGTGTCTTCCCGGATAGAACGTCTTTCACGTCTTTGAGGGAAGCACCAGTCGACACCTCACCAATGTTGCTCGCGTTTTCGGAAGAATTTCCGTCCACCATGAGCTTGACCCGACCGTCCTCTACAAGTACCGTGTATGTGTAGAGAAGACCGTTTTGCTGACGGATTTTGTCTAGTTGAGAGCGAAGCTCGTCGTAGTCCTCCCCTTTTTCGGGTCGAGCGAGGAAACGCTCATATGTTGTAGGATCAATCTGGCCAGCGATACGTTGTGCATCTTGGATGGCTGTCTTCTTGAGTGTGGAGAGGGCGGTCTGGGTGGTGTTAAGATAGAGTGTGATGCTACTGAACAAGAAAAATAGAAGCAGGATGATACCGATGATGAGGGAGAGTCTGTTCCTTAATGAATGCTTACGTTTGCTGTGCATAAGAGAGTCCACCTGATTTTTTTCCATACAGACAGTAGTATCAGCACTTGCTGCCGGTTGTTTAGGTTTTGATCAGAAGTAAAAATTTTTAGAAAGTTAATAAATGTAAAGTCTTGTGTAAATACAATCCATCATCAAAAAACGTCCATCTAATACGCTCAAGATTTTGGGAAGTCGGTTCATGTCCTCTATGAGACATGTGATAGGACTATGTCTCATAAAGGACATGAGGATGGACCGGAGCACCACGGATTCGAGGAGACGCAGCGGGATTTAGATGGATACGTCTCCGATATTGTGCTTCTGGTCGGCAGGAATCATGCCTACCGCCAAAGACTAGGACGAATGATGCATGGGAATTGTATACGTTTCGACGTCGAAATTTGTCCCAGTGTCATCAAGGAGTTCGGATTACAAAATTGTAAGGTTGAATCACAAAGAAAAAATATCATTTTCTAGTTTAGTTATCTAGTTGTCTGCCGAATTCAAATTGTCGAGAACACAAGAACTATTATTTCGATGAATGGGAGCGACATGAAGCGAAAAACATGATTTGGTCGCAAATGATTCTCCTACCTTTCTATACTGTAAGTAGCAGTCGATGATGATGTTACGATCGTTCGGTATGGAAAACGATTCTGAGGACAACGATTTCAGCATCGAGGCGAACAGCGACGAGAGAAGTCTGTGTGTCCGTCACCCGGTCAAGTGCACCAAAAAGAAGAGCGATTCTGAGACTGCCGTGGAACAGGCTGAAAAATACTACAACAGCTCGGTCCACTACAATGGTAATGGGGACGCATTCCGACATGCCTATTGGAATGCGTTGATAGTGAAGTCCATCTCAGCTAAATATGCGAAATTCTTCGCGGATGCCCATGAATACGGAGCAGATAACCAACCAGCGATCGAAAGACAGATGGATCTGCACAATAACCGACTGGGCCAATACATCGCAGAAACGTCGAGCTCGGCTAAAAAGATGAAGGAAGCGATCACTGCTGGAAAAGCGTACGAATTTCACAAGGCAAACTGGTCGATACGAATTCATCCGGATTGAAGTGAGCCCTATGCCCGTTTGAACGTCCTGGAAGTCGACGCATGCGTATAATGGATAGCCTGTTCCCATGAACGCACTTTGCCAGAGAGGCCAGGAAGGTTGACTGGATACTTCTGGTTCAGAAAGAGCATCCATGTTTTCTTGTCGATGAACCAATCCCTGAATGGTGCACACTATCCCAATTCTTTTTTTGCTCAAAGACATCGGACGTACCACGACTATCCGAAATTCTGTCGTCCATAACAGCAGTATTTCAGATGGTCGTCCTTTTCCCTCTTTTTGTAAAATGAGGATTGATTCCCTTCGATTCCTGATAAACTAATCATATAGTAAAAAAATGTATGTCAGAGGTGCTGGAGTTGTTGAAGGACGAGAAGAAATATAGAGCATTACATCAGTTCGATTCGATCAAACGAATATTGAGTCAGGAGTATGAGGCGATCGGTAAGGGACATGCAGCTGAATCGATTCGACAATGCAGTCGAGTCGTTCTAGAGCACCAATGCGATAAACACGTCGATCAAAAGAAGACGAGCATACAATATTGTAAGAATCGGTATTGTCCGACATGTACGGTCCATCGTTCCCATCTTATCGGTCAAGAGTTACATCAAGCAATCGATTGGCTACATCTACATAGTGTCCGCCATGAGAATTGGATTTTTTTAACCCTGACCATTCGAAATAGTGATGGTGATGGGTTGGGTGGCCAGATCGACACGATGATGCAGAGTTGGCAACGATTTTCGCAGCGCCAAGCATTCCGCTCCGTCGTGAAAGGATGGTTTCGAGCATTAGAGGTCACTTACAATGAAAGTGAGCGGACATTCCATCCGCATTTTCATGTATTGATCAATGTACCGCCTTCTTATTTTTCAGGAAAGTACTACTTGTCACAGGCGGTGTGGATGCGTTTGTGGAAAGAGAGCCTAGGTGTTTCATATGATCCAGTGGTGGACGTACGACGTGTTCGTTCCTCGAGAGCCAACACGAAAAATGCATTAACACGTGCAATCCTAGAGGTTTGTAAATATCCAATGAAAATGTCCGATTTGAATAGCATCATGAGACATAAGGCATTCGTTTCATTCGAGAAGGCCCTGTTCAAAAGACGCCTCATCGCATTTGGAGGGAACCTTAAAGAATCTTTACAACATATTCGCTCAGTTCATGTTTCAAAAGATAAGATGACATCTTGCGAGGTCTGTGGATCGAACTTACATCCACATGTTTATGTATGGTCTGAAGAGACGAGACGATATCAGAATTATTCATAATGTATCAAGGAAAGGAACGTCCGGTTGATCCCGTAGACATATCCTTTCCTTTTTTGTGTTCTCAAAAAGTGGGCAGGTATGCTGCCCGATTAGAGGGATGAGTCCTGGTGATTCAGTTTTGCACGCCCGTTAACGTATAGGTTACGGCTGACCGCCGTGCGAATGGTGAAATTTGAAAGGAGTAAACTAATGTCTATGAACCAACTATCTGAGTCATCCAGGGATATCACAAGGTCTATGCACGATGAACTAGAACGATTCTTTCCACAACCGGTGCATGTACTCACGCGTCGTCGTACTTCTCTCGGACTTCAGCCTGCCAATCGTCATTTTACGTATCATCAGTGGATGGATCGTGTCTTACCAGCACGTCCTCGTTATGTCGGTGAAGAAATGAAGAAAGCGATCCGTCATATCTTCCCGTCGAATAGTCCGATCGTTGAGACCGAGTTCGCTCGTCTGTTCCGAGACTATTTGAATCAGGATCGTACGATTCTCGAACACTTCCCTGCCGCAGCCGTTCAGCAGATGCGTATCCAATATGACATCTATCTGCGCACACTAACCGACGCGGTGCCCCCAGTTGATTATGAGACGGTATTCCAAGTGGTCGTCCGATACCTCGAGCACCCGGTCTCCAGTCTTCCACAATCCGTAATGTTTATTCCGGATTACGAGGTGCTGCTCGGTCTACCACAAAAGAACCATAACGCTATCATGTTTGTCGAGACATTGATCCGTTGGTACGTCGAACATGATCGTCCAATCTTCACGTTATATTGCGGACGACTACGCCATCATCATCAAGGAGGTGCTACAGATTATGCGACAGTCAATCACTTTATCAAGACATGCCATCGAGCGTTTTGAGCAACGAATCGGTGCGGAGTTCTCGATATATGAGATAAAACGATTCATCTATCGAGAACTCAATAATTGGCCTATTTCCTATTCTATGCGTGGTCGCGATTACTACATCTTGGCCGACGTAACATATGTACTGTCGAATCGACATGTCATCACGTTGTATATGAACCAACACGTGTGATACATAGGACGTGTCTTTGATGTTGATCTACTGGAAAAGCGATTATCGTTGGTGTAACTCGTATCAGTGTATATCCGTCAGTCAGAGATACGTCTTATTTATATATATAGAATGCATGTACTAGAGTTGGACCGAGAATTATCATCGGATTGCTCAAAAAGAAGCGGCGAAATCAATAGAGGAAAAGTAAAAAAAGAGTCCATAAGTTCTGCTGAAGAAGTTGGGAAAGAAATGAACTGGAGTTTGGAAGCAGCAAAAAGTTATGAAAGAAGTGACACTAAATAAACTGTACAATGATCACGAAACTCTGCTATCGATCTTTAACTTAAAAGAATTTAGTATCATCGCTTTTAACGAAGAGATTGAGAAAGGTGAAGATCCCGATTACGATTTGATATAATGTGATCTTAGTAGAACAGTAAATACAGAAAACCTACATCTTTTTGATGTAGGTTCAGACTGAAGACAAAGTGCAATTTTTCTCTAACGAGAAGGGTTGCGCTTTTTTGCTCGTCTTGAATCGTTTTCCTGAGACAAGCATTACATCACTTTTATACGTTCGGCAAAAACTACGTCCGGTGTTTTCAAAATACAGACGTCTTTGAGAGTAATTTTTATTGAGTCCTCACGTAAGGAGTCGAAGCCGGGCTCGTATTAGAGGCGAACGACGTGCATGAGAAGGACGACTCGTTCACTTTGATGTTTTCCGGTGAAGGGGGAATCGATGTCCAAACCTTGAGCGGAAAATTACCAATGGTTATTGCGAGGCTGGGAAGCGTACAAGGTATACCAGTCATCTTGTTTGGGGGAAGCCTCGACATCCCGGCAGACGAATTGGTGGGAACCGGAATTGTTTCGGCACATTCCATCGCCTCTGGACCGATGCGTCTTGAGGACATGATGATTTCTGACATCGCGTTTCATGCGTTAAAGGAAAAGGCAGCTCACTGTTATCTGTTTTGGAAATCGCTACAGAAAGGATGAGTCATATGATATTGAAGATGAAACCTGTGTTCCAAGAACGACTATGGGGAGGTGAGAAACTCGCATCACGATTCAACTACTCCCTTCCCTCTGACAGGATAGGTGAATGTTGGGGAGTGTCCGCTCATCCTCATGGTGAAAGTATTGTCGCAGAAGGAGAGTGTGCAGGACATTCATTATCAGACCTTTGGAAGAACGAACGACATCTTTTCGGAAAATACACGGACGACGCCTTTCCGTTACTCATCAAAATTCTAGATGCAGCAGACGATCTTTCCGTCCAAGTCCATCCGAATGACGCCCAGGCACAGGAGCTGGAAGGAGTCCCATACGGTAAGACGGAATGTTGGTATGTAGTGGAGGCAGAAGAGGGAGCAGAACTGATCATCGGTCATACCGCAAGATCAGAAAATGAATTATTGGATCATATTAACAACGGAGAATGGGATCGATTACTAACGCGTCAACCTGTTACGAAGGGAGATTTCATCTTCGTTCCGAGTGGGACGGTCTATGCCATCGGAGAGGGCATCGTGATTCTAGAGACTCAACAATCCTCTGACACGACATATCGAATGCACGACTTCGATCGAACTGATGAATCTGGACAGACACGTGAAATAAATCTCGATAAGGCGATGACCGTTACGACCATCCCGCAAGAAGTCGTCATGCCTGAAGTGAAGGCGAAACAGATGAAGACTGCACAGATTAAGAGATTAGTACAAGTTCCCGAATTTAACGTCTATCATGTCCGAGCTACGACTGGATTCAAGTTAAGAGGGATCGAACGCTTCCGCGCTCTGACAATCTTAAGCGGTAAAGGATCGATTGGATCGCTCGAAGTCAACACTGGAGATCATCTTATGCTGACGAAAGGAACTTCCTATCGTATCAAAGGTGACTTGGAATGGATCATGAGCGATGTGCCTTTTACTTCGTCTACTTGATCGTGCAGTCTATTAAATCACTATTAGTTGACCACTTGAGAAAAAAGATACTCAGCTCAAAAAATGATTAAAACGTGTGTGTTTTGATGAAAAGTGCATACGTTTTAATCATTTTTTGAAAAATATTTAAGATCCATAGGAATCATGGCTTCATTAATCATACTTTCGATAAATTAAACGATCTACATTGGGATTTTGTGTCGATATAACTTAATTTCTATTGAAATATAGTTACAAAGGTTTAGATAATTATATATTTAGTTCGAATTAACCAATTGAATAAAAAATAAACACAACTTATTGACCATTTTTAAAACAAAATTCAAATGGTAATATTATACATAATAAAAAGGGGGATAATATCAATGTTTGGTAAAGTTTTAACATCTTTAGTTTTATCCACATCGATTTTTAGTTCACTCGCGCCTGCACAAACTGAAGCGGCACTGAAATACAAAGCCGGGGATATTCTGATTACTGAAAGTACATCTTCATTTGGATTGACAGGGCATACAGGTATAATGCTTAATGGTAGTACTGCTTTACATATTCAAAAACCGG
This sequence comes from Exiguobacterium sp. s161, assembly GCF_018619045.1. NCBI lineage: Bacteria > Bacillati > Bacillota > Bacilli > Caryophanales > Exiguobacterium > Exiguobacterium sp. s161. The sequence continues at coordinate 827 of NZ_JACSNH010000008.1, read as the reverse complement.
GTACATATCCAAAAAAAAATCTCAATTAAAAGCTGGTTGAAGAAATATCCGAAAACGAAAGTCGTTAGACCGAAATCTGACACACTTGGTCCAAAGGCAGCAAAAAAAGCAGCCTCATCATTTGTTGACAAAAAAATTGGATACAGAATTACAATGGGTCCTACGAGTATCAAATATACCTATTGTTCAGAAATCGTATGGTATTCATACTATAAAGCCGGTAAGAAATTCATGATATATCATCAAGGTAGCGACCATGTACCCGCTTATTGGATGGAACCAAGTATTATTAAACCTTATGACTTCATAAACGAGCATTATCTCGCTCATAACGGATTTAAATTCGTCGATAATAAATGGTAAAAAGTATTTGATATAGTCAGGAGTGTTCAAATTATGTTTAAGAGTTTTATGGATAGCATAGATCCATTCGTGTTTCAGCTGATTCTCGTACCGATTTTTACGATTGGTCTAGGAGTTCTATTCTCATTCCTTATGAAAAGAATTTGGATTGGTCCTCTCGTTACATTGACTTTAAATATGGTGATTGAATTAGCCGTATCGACGCTTTACCCTGAAGGTACTCATTTTTCCTTTTCTTCATGGAACATCATTCTACCAATAGTATCTTTCGTCATTTCATTCGTTCTCCTTAAAACGACTAAAGCTGCAAGACGTGTTTGAAAGTTCAGATGAGATTAAATTTAATTTAATTAGGTTCTCCTAAACTATTTAGTCATGACGAATTGTAATATTAAGTGCAACACCTAGCTGAAAACACAAAAAAACCCATAACGACCTCGTGTAGAATAGAGTTACCACACAAA
>NZ_JACSNH010000007.1:0-159778 GCF_018619045.1 Exiguobacterium sp. s161 | reverse complement strand
CCGTTCCCATGCCGAACACGGAAGTTAAGCACTTGAACGCCGAAAGTAGTTGGGGGCTTCCCCCTGTGAGGATAGGACGTTGCCAGGCATTTAATTTATTCCGCAATAGCTCAGTGGTAGAGCAACCGGCTGTTAACCGGTAGGTCGTAGGTTCAAATCCTACTTGCGGAGCCAATGGCCCGTTGGTCAAGCGGTTAAGACACCGCCCTTTCACGGCGGTAACACGGGTTCGAATCCCGTACGGGTCACCATTATACTTTTTGTGCCGGTGTAGCTCAGCTGGTAGAGCAACTGACTTGTAATCAGTAGGTCGCGGGTTCGACTCCTGTTGCCGGCACTGTTTTTTCTCAATCGTATAAGTTTCCTAGACAAACTGGGGGGGTAGCGAAGTGGCTAAACGCGGCGGACTGTAAATCCGCTCCCTCGGGTTCGGCGGTTCGAATCCGCCCCCCCCCACCATGTCGAGCCATTAGCTCAGTTGGTAGAGCATCTGACTTTTAATCAGAGGGTCGCAGGTTCGAATCCTGCATGGCTCATTTCTTGCGGAAGTAGTTCAGTGGTAGAATACGACCTTGCCAAGGTCGGGGTCGCGGGTTCGAATCCCGTCTTCCGCTTTTTCTTTCGGGGCCTTAGCTCAGCTGGGAGAGCGCCTGCCTTGCACGCAGGAGGTCAGCGGTTCGATCCCGCTAGGCTCCACCAATTTTATTTAAAGATCTTAAGCGAGTTTCGTTCGTCTTAAGTTTTTTTTATATGAAATGCCAAGCATAACCAGAGTACGTACGCAAGAACACCGTGATTCCCTTCACGGTGTTTTTTTGTATATTCATGCGTTTTTTTGTTGAGTTGAACCACTTGTTTGTTACCGCTTACAATACATGTAGAAGTGACTATGACATAGGGGGAATAACGAATGAACATCGCGTATATCAGCGTACCGTACCGTTATGGACAAGGAAAGCCAGGCACTGAACACGGACCTGCTGCTGTCGAAAAAGCCGGTCTACTCGCGACACTTGAAGCACGGGGACAAGAAGCAGTACGCTACGGGGAAGCGGCTGTCTTATCCGAGGATGCAGTCCGGGAAGAAGATCCGAAGCTAAAACGTCTTGAAGGCGTCGTCCATACGACGAATGACTTGCACCTGATCGTACGTGACGCGTTATCGGAGCAACGTTTTCCGTTATTAGTCGGTGGCGATCACAGCATGGCGATCGGAACGATTGCAGGGTTACGTCAGACTGTACCCCGTCTTGGTGTCATCTGGTTCGATGCACACGGTGATTTGAATACACCGGAAACATCACCGTCTGGTAACATCCACGGCATGCCGCTCGCTGTCGCCCTTGGGGAAGGACATCAGCGTTTAACGGAAGTCGGAGGAACCGATGTCAAACTGCAACCGGAACATCTCGTCTTCATCGGATTACGTGACGTTGATCCAGGCGAACAAGAGCTGATTGATCGTCTTGGTATTCGTGTCTATGATATGGAAGCGATCCGAACTCGGGGAATGGACGCGATCATGGAAGAAGCGATTGCCTATTTGAAGGAAACGACGGATGCGTTCTATCTTAGCTTTGATATGGATGGTCTCGATCCATCACTCGTCGTCGGTACCGGAACACGTGTCGCCGACGGTATTTTCTTAGACGATGCGAAAACGGTGCTCCAGCATTGCGCAACGGCAGAAGACTTCATTGCAGCTGAATTCGTTGAAGTGAATCCGTTGCTTGAAGAAGGAAACGGAACAGCAGAACTTGCGAATGAACTAATCGGAGATCTACTTTTGGCAATGGAAACACATCGCTTAGTAAAATAATGGATAGAACTTGAACTCTTTTCATCGGGGTTCAAGTTTTTTTTGTTACAATTTAAAAGGAGATGAAACATTTATCGGTCGACTTCGTATAAGAGATTGACCGCATAGAGCGGGGGGTATTCAAAGTGGAAGAAACGACACTACGCTTAATTGAGCGAGTGAAACAGGGAGACCGTGATGCATTCGCGGCACTTGTTGATCTATATAAGGAAGGTGCCTTTCTTGTGGCTTTCCGTGTCTTGCGCGATCGAATGGAAGCGGAGGATGCGACACAGGAAGCCTTCATCCGTGTATTTACGAAAATTGATTCGTATAATGCACAATGGAAGTTCCGGACTTGGTTGTACCGAATCGTCACGAACGTATCGATTGACCGATTACGGAAAAAGAAACCTGATTATTCTCTTGATGCTGAGATGTCAGGTACTGAAGGACTGACATTGTATTCACAACTCGAGAGCAAGGACACCTTGCCGGAGGACCAAGTGGTCGATAACGAGCAACGAAACGAAGTCGGGGACGCGATTGCGGCTTTACCAGAAAAATACCGTGTCCCACTCGTCCTGAAATATGTAGAGGATCTTTCGCTAAAGGAAATCAGTGAAATGATCGAATTACCTGTCGCTACTGTCAAAACTAGAATTCATCGTGGACGAGAAGCGCTGAAGAAGCATTTTGCCAAACGATGAGAAGGAGGAACTCACCATGTCACGAGAGCATGTACATGAACGGATCCAGGATTATTTAGATCAAAACCAACCACCTGAGGAATTCGAGCGATTAGAAGCAGAGTTACGAGAAGTAGACGCGATGGACGAGTTCGAAGAGTATCGGCTCCTTGATGCTCGACTGCGTCAACTTCCAGCGCCTAAATTATCGGCAGATTTTACATCCCGCGTGCTGGCACAATTGCCTGAACAGGTGGAGACGCCAAGCGCTGCTTTGCTGCACCAACCGCAACCGTCTCGTTTTGGAGGGAAGATGAAGCAATATCCATTGCTCGCGGCAGCGGCTGTTTTCTTACTTTTGTCGGTCGGTAGCCTTGGTGGTTATATGGCACAGGAAGAACATGACTTATCTTATACGAATGCACCAGGCATCGTCGCTCAAAATGGTGAGGTCGTTGTCCCGAAAGGTGTCACAGTCGATCAAGATCTCTATGTCGAAGGCGGGAACGTCCGCATCGAAGGGAAAGTCAATGGCGACGTCATGACCGTTGACGGGAAAGCGTACACGGCGAGTGCTGGTAGCGTGACCGGAGAAATCAAGGAAATCGATCAATTATTCGAACGCGTATGGTACGGAATCAAGCGTCTATTTCAATAATCAGCTGGGACGAGTCGAACTCGTCCCTTTGTGCTATAATGGAAACTGTTTAAATCAGATGAGTTAGGGGGCACGGTTGGTGAATTACTTCAGCTGGCAACCACTTCAATTTCAATTGTTGAAACTGGGAGAAAACGTACATTGGTACGATTATATTAATGACGTGATTGATATTGCGGTCGTGACGTTCGTCATTTACCGTCTCATGATCATCGTCAAAGGAACAAAAGCGGTCCAGCTCATTAAAGGGATCTCGGTCATTTTGATCAGTTGGTTCCTGAGTGGCTTTTTTGGACTCAAAACACTGCAATTCTTACTGAATCAAATCATCACCTATGGGTTACTAGGGATTATCATCATCTTCCAACCCGAACTCCGGCGTGGACTGGAACATTTAGGACGAACGAGTAAATTCTTCTCGCGTAGTGCGGTCAGTGATGAAGATGAACAAATTCGAATCGTCGATGCGCTCGTATCGTCTGCTCAGTACATGTCAAAACGGCGTATTGGGGCACTCGTGACGATTGAACGGGAGACTGGACTGAGTGAATACGTGGAGACGGGTATTCCGCTCGGCTCACAAATCACGAGTCAGTTGCTGATCAACTTGTTCATTCCGAATACACCCTTACATGATGGTGCCGTCATCGTCCAGCAAGGCAAGTTAGCAGCAGCCGCTTGTTACTTACCGCTGTCTGAGAGTGCACATATCTCAAAAGAGCTTGGAACACGTCACCGCGCAGCAATTGGTGTCAGTGAGGTGACGGATAGTGTCACGCTCGTCGTCTCGGAAGAAACGGGTGGTGTCTCACTCGCCATCAATGGACGTCTATACCGGGAACTCGACGAAGAATCCTTGCGGACGAAGTTACTTGAGACGATCGTCAAGGCCGAACCGACGAATACTTCCTTCTTGAACTGGATGGGGGCGAAAAAATAATGTTCGAAAAGTGGTTCAATGAGCGCTGGTTTTTACGCATCGTTGCTGTTGCCTTAGCCGTCATGTTGTATTTGATGGTCGCAGGTTCGAATACGACGGGAAAAAGCGATGCCGCTAGTCTGTTACCGATCGCAGGACAAGGCTCGACGAAGTTTGACGTACCGGTCACGGTCCAGTATGATGAATCGCAATGGGTCGCCTATAATATTCCAAATACGATGGAGGTCACCGTAAAAGGTCCTTCGAGTAGCTTGACGATGCTCCGGCTTGTTCAAGATTTTGGGTTATCGATTGATTTGAAAGGTCTCGACCCGGGCTATCATCGTGTCCGTGTCACACCGACTGGCTTTGGAAAAGATGTCGAAGTGACGCCGAAACAACAGACGATCGAAGTCTTCCTCGATAAGAAAATTACGAAAGAAGTACCGGTACAAGTCGCCTTACTCAATAAAAACAAAATCGCTGAAGGATATGTCGCTGGGGAAGCGCAACCGAACCAACAAACTGTTGAAGTCACGGGAGGCGCGGAGAAGTTACAGGCGATTTCAGCAATCCAAGTACCGATTGATGTGACCGGTCGGGCAGAGACGTTCAAAGAGACGTTCAATGCTAAAGCGACGGATGCGAACGGGAATACGATTAATGCATCTTATCAACCGGAGCAATTAGAAATCACAGTACCGATCTATAAGGAAAGTAAGACGGTACCAATCAATGTGAAGACAAAAGACAACGTCAAAAAAGGGTATACCGTTGTCAAGATCGTTCCCGTCACGACGGAAGCTCGTCTATATGGAACAAAAGAAGAGTTGGAACGGATTGGTTCCGTTGATACAGAAGCGGTCTCGCTTAAGGGATTGACGAAGACGACGGAAAAAACCGTCAAACTCGTGGAACCGGAAAACGCGACGGCGATGGATCCGACACAGGTTACCGTCAATATCGTCGTTGAAAAGGAAAATGCGAAATCGACGACAGAAACCGTCGAGGATCGAGCAGAGAAAACGATCCCGGGTGTGACGGTCACGTTGAACGGGTTTGATGAGTCGAAGTATACGATTGATTATAACCAAACGATGGATGTCGTTGTCCGTGGGAAAGAATCGGATCTAGCATCGATTGATGCGACGGACATTAAAGCGGTCATCGACGTGACAGGACTAAAAGAAGGAACACATGGATTGCCGATTTCATACCAGACGTCGAAAGCCTTCGATGTCTTGCGTCCGGATAACATGGATGTCACGTTAAAAGCCGTGCCTCGGACATCCGTTCCGACCAATTAAAACAAATTAGTGAAATGAGGAAATAACATATGGGTAAGTATTTTGGAACTGACGGCGTACGCGGCGTCGCAAACGTAGAATTGACACCGGAACTGGCGTATCGCCTCGGTCGAACAGGTGGTTACGTGTTAACAAAACACGAAAGCACACGACCTAAAGTCTTAATTGGACGCGATACACGTGTTTCTGGTCAAATGCTTGAGAACGCACTTATCGCGGGTCTGTTATCGATCGGTGCAGAAGTCATGCGTCTAGGTGTCATCTCGACACCAGGTGTCGCGTATCTGACAAAAACAATGGATGCGACAGCAGGAGTCATGATTTCCGCGTCGCACAATCCAGTAGAAGATAACGGGATCAAGTTCTTCGGATCAGACGGCTTTAAGCTTGATGACGCAACAGAACTTGAAATTGAAGCATTACTCGATGAAGCAGAAGATACATTGCCACGCCCAGCCGGAAAAGAACTCGGCTTCGTTCATGATTATTTTGAGGGCGCACAAAAGTATCTGCATATGCTTCGTCAGACATCGGATGAAGATTTCTCAGGCATCCATGTCGCGATTGACGGTGCACACGGAGCGACGTCAAGCCTCGCACCACGTCTATTTGGTGACTTGGAAGCAGAAGTATCGACGATCGGAACGAATCCGAACGGACTCAACATCAATGATGGTGTCGGTTCGACACACCCTGAACACCTTGCTGCCTTCGTCAAAGAAAAGAGCGCAGATGTCGGTTTGTCATTTGATGGCGACGGCGATCGCTTGATTGCAGTCGATGAGAACGGCGATATCGTCGATGGTGATAAAATTATGTTCATCTGCGGGAAATACTTGAACGAACTTGGTCGTCTGAAAGACAACACGATCGTTGCGACGGTCATGAGTAACCTTGGTTTTCATAAAACCGTCAAAGAAAACGGGATGACGGCGCTTCAGACAGCAGTCGGTGACCGTTATGTCGTCGAAGAGATGCGTAAGAACGACTATACGCTCGGTGGCGAACAGTCGGGGCACATCATCTTCATGGATTACTCAACGACAGGGGACGGCATGTTGTCAGGCGTCCAGTTGTTGCAAATCATGAAAGCGACAGGGAAGAAGTTATCAGAACTCGCAGCTGAGATGCCGATCTTCCCACAACGTCTCGTCAACATCCGTGTTTCAGATAAAAATGGCGCAATGAGCGGTCCTGCCGTGCAAGCAATCATTGCGGAAGTTGAAGCGGAAATGGCGGGCAACGGACGGATCCTCGTTCGTGCGTCAGGAACAGAACCACTCGTTCGTGTCATGGCGGAAGCTCCGACACAAGAAGCGTGTGATGCGTACGTCGAGCGGATCGCGAACGTCGTTCGTGAGAACTATGCGTTACAAGAAAACTAAGAAACCCGAAGCAGAGCGATTGCTCTGCTTCTTTTTTTACAATTATTTTAGAAAAACAGCTTGAGATTTTTACAAAAAATAGGGATTATACGTATTGATTAGTGAAATATCGGGAATAGTTACAACTACGTTACCTTTCTTGCTTTTTCAAAGTAAAGTTCGTATGATGGTGAAGTCGGACAGAAACGGGGTCAGACGGAACTAAAAAGCGCCAGGGCTTTCTTCGTAGGTTGAAAGCTGACGAGGTGGAGGTTTATCGAATCATTCGGCGGATGCCTCCCGGTAACAGGTCCATACCGTAAATCGTTCTGAAATCGTCCAAGTGATTGGACGGACAAACAGACCGATCGGGACCCTCTCGAAAAGAGCCGTTTCCTCTTCAGGGAAATACTTGTAAATGGAGAGATGTAACATGTGTGGAATCGTAGGTATGATCGGACAGGTCAACACGAAGGAAATTTTATTAAAAGGTCTCGAGAAGCTCGAGTACCGCGGCTATGACTCGGCAGGTCTTGCGTTCGTCAACGACGGCGTTCAAGTCCATAAAGAAGTAGGCCGGATTGCTGCGCTACGCGAAGTCGTTCCTGCTGAGGCAGACGGCACAGTCGGAATCGGACACACACGTTGGGCGACACACGGTGTCCCAAGCGTACCAAACGCGCACCCGCACCAAAGTGCGTCAGCACGTTTCACACTCGTGCACAACGGTGTCATCGAAAACGATGAGCAACTAAAAGCAGAATTGAACGTCGATCTCCTGAGCGACACGGATACAGAAGTCATCGTTCAGATGATCGAAAAGAACTTCAACGAGACAGGTGACGTCGCGGAAGCATTCCGTCAAACACTCCGCGTCTTGCATGGTTCGTATGCCCTCGCATTGATCGATGCAGAAAACCCGGACGTCTTATACGTCGCGAAAAACAAATCACCACTTCTCGTTGGTCTTGGTGACGGTACGTTCAACGTCGTCGCGTCAGACGCAATGGCAATGTTGCAAGTAACGGATCAATTCGTTGAGTTGCATGATGGTGAGATGATCATCTTGACGCGTGATAGCGTGACGATCCAAGATCTCGACGGGAACGTCCAAGAGCGTGAAGCGTACACGGCTGAAATCGATGCATCAGATATCGAAAAAGGAACGTACGCGCACTATATGCTCAAAGAGATGGATGAGCAACCAGCAGTCATCCGGAACATCGTTCAAAAATATCAAAACGAAGCAGGCGACATCACACTCGATCAATCAGTCCGTGATCTCGTACTCGGTCGTGACCGCGTCTACATCATCGGTTGCGGAACAAGCTACCATGCTGGTTTGATCGGAAAACAGTTGATCGAACAAATCGCAGGCATCCCGACGGAAGTGCACATCTCTTCTGAGTTCGGATACAACATGCCATTATTGACAGAGAAACCGCTCTTCCTCTTCCTTTCACAATCAGGTGAAACAGCGGATAGCCGTGCTGTTCTCGTCGAAGCGAAGAAACTCGGTCACCCGGCGCTCACAATCACGAACGTTCCAGGATCAACATTGTCACGTGAAGCTAACGCAACATTGTTACTCCATGCAGGTCCAGAAATCGCTGTTGCTTCAACAAAAGCGTATACAGCTCAAATCGCTGTTCTTGCTGTCCTTGCGTTTGACCTTGCTCAAGCAAAAGGGGTTGCCGTCAACTTCGATCTTATGAAGGAACTCGGTAAAATCTCAAGTGCGATGGAGTCGGTCATGTCTCAAAAGGATCGCTTCCAAGAAATCGCGACAGAATACTTGTCTGAGTCACGCAACGCGTTCTTCATCGGTCGTGGACAAGATGCATACGTCGGGATGGAAGGCGCATTGAAACTTAAAGAGATCTCGTATATCCAAGCAGAAGGATACGCGGGTGGAGAGCTCAAGCACGGTCCGATCGCTTTGATTGAAGACAACACACCGGTCATCGCGCTCGTGACACAACCACACGTTCATCTCAACAACCGTGGGAATATCAAGGAAGTCGTCGCACGTGGGGCAAATGCGTGTGTCATCGCAGCAGAAGGTCTTGAATTGCCGACGGATGCATTCGTCATCCCAGCAGTCGAGCCACTCTTGTCACCGCTCTTGTCTGTCTTACCACTTCAATTGATCTCATACTATGCGGCACTAGGTCGCGACTGTGACGTCGATAAGCCACGTAACTTGGCGAAGTCGGTAACGGTTGAATAAATTTTTTAAATGTATGTAAGGAAAGTTAAACTTTAAACGAGTGAAGTCAGAAATTTCTCTGGCCTTACTCGTTTTTTTTATATATTTATACTCGATTCTTATATATTGACAATTTAATGATCTTCTTTTATATTAGTTGTAACTTATAGATAACTTAGTAATAAAATAGTTATAAGAGGAGAGATTCGAAATGTCAATTTTCATGTTGCGCAGTAAACCGCATAATATTGAACGTATTGATCATTTTTTAACAAAAAATGAAATAGCTATTGGATGGAGCGAAACTGGTGATTTAACTGGTTTTAACAAGGAAGATATCCGTAATGTTTTATCTGATTTAGGCTATCAGGGACAGTCGTTATCAACCAACTTAGGGTTAGTAAACTCTTTTATTAATGAAATGAAAAATGGTGATGTTGTTTTAATTAGAGAAAAAGAAATAGTACATGTAGGATTTATAGGTGATTATAAATGGAAAAAAGAGTACGAAGATAAGTTCATGACTCATACACGTCCTGTTGAATGGAAAGTAGATATTCCGTTTAATGAACTCAGCGCATCTATGCAATCATTATTAAAAAATATTCGAACGATTTGTAAATCGAAAGAAAGTTTAGAGGAGTCCGGTTTAGTTCAACATTTATCTAAAGATTATCTAGAGGAAGAAAAAGTTTCGATGAAATTAGACAACGATGAGATTTTAAATGAAGCCATTGATGTGTTAAGAACTCTAATGAAGGGTTCTGAGGATGAAACGATAAGATTAGAAGCTACAAAAGAGTTGTTAAGACATTTAAAATAATCATTATCGATTTTAACTTATTATTTTGATGTTAATCACTTCAAAGTGAATCATCCAAACGGTAGTAACTTTAAACCTCTACCGTTTGGAATTTTTTATATGAGAGGAGAATAGGATGAACCGCTGGATCACCGCATTTCCTAAGAGATATGAACAGGACGTTCGGGTCGTTAAAGCATGTCTACCGTTTGGATGGACACGATTATCACCAGGGGCGATCGAAGTAAATATAGAGCAGGAACACATACAGATTCCGATGCGTTTGTATTTATCAGAAATCGACTCGGAGCGGATCAAGCAACTGACGCCGACTCAGCAGACGATTTTATATTGCCTTTACACCCGTCACCATGATGGTCATGTTCGTGAGCAGTATCTTCAGCAGTTACTTAAAAACCATCCACACGACGGATGGGTTCTTGCCTATATCATCGAACTTGCTAGTGAATACGTCCGTGACATCGTCGACATCATCGTACCCGCAATCGAGCAATGGGATCCGGAAGTGAAGCGGCGATTCGTCGAGGATGATCCGGCATACATGAAGCGAATCGAAGACCGGATGATCAGTTACTGGAATGCTTATTATCGGTCAAGTGGCGAACGACGATCCGAAGCGAACTACCCAGGCTTTCGGATTATAGAGTCGTTACGGGAGGATGCTTCGGTGGAGGAAGTGTGAAGAGATGAAAAGGAGGGGCGCACTTGATTACGAAATCAAAGGATCTGTACTTAGAAGGACCCGGACCTGCTGTTTTGTTGTTACATAGTTTTACGGGAAGTGCGAATGAGATGCGGGGACTCGCTCGTTTTTTACATGCAGCCGGCTATACCTGTTACGCGCCCAATTACGCCGGGCACGGGGAATCGCCGGAGCGCTTGTTTGAGACGACGATCGAAGACGTCTGGCAGTCCGCGCAAGTCGGACTCGCGTTTTTACAAGATCGAGGACACAAAGACATCTTTTTGATCGGACAATCACTCGGTGGAGTAATGGCACTTCGACTAGCAGAACAGTCAGGATGCGCTGGACTCATCTTACTCTCGACGCCGATTCTTGAGCGGACGATTGCGGGACTCGAGCACCGCGTCCGTCGGTATACGGAACGGTATTTTCAGTTTGACGATCGTTCACCGGAGTGGATCGTAGACTTTGTCGACCGTCATTTTCCACGCCCAGAAAAAGACTTATGGGCACTACAACAGTTCATTCTCGACACAGGAGTCGTCTTGCCGAAGATCACGCAGCCCATCGCTCTATTCCTTGGCGCCTTAGATGATGCCGTCTATCATGCGAGTCTCGAGCGAATCGAAACGACGGTGCCGAGCCGAGATCAGAAAAAGGTTCTTCTTCCGAACAGTAAACATCTACTGACACTCGATCGGGATAAACAACGTTTGTTCGAAGAAATCCTCATCTTCTTGAAGACGCATCCGGTAGATTCCTTGAAACCACCATCTGCTGTGCAGTAGGCTAGATAGGTAAGTTAGACGAGAAAGGGGAAAGGATCATGCGAATTTTAGTAGTAGGAGCAAGCGGAACGATTGGGCAGGCAGTCGTCGAACGGCTGAGTGAGCGGCATGACATCATTCGTGCCGGACGAAGCGGAGCGGATGTACAAGTCGACATCACATCAGAGGAAAGTATTCGGGCGATGTATGAAACAGTCGGTTCTGTTGATGCCGTCATCAGTGCCACAGGTGGTGCTCATTTCGGTCCATTGACGGACTTAACACCGGAGCTTAATCAAATCGGAATCGACAGTAAACTAAAAGGTCAGGTCAATCTTGTCTTGCTTGGTTTAGAGTCAGTACGAGACGGGGGAAGCTTTACGCTGACGACCGGCATCATGATGGACGATCCGATTCGCCAAGGCGCATCCGCTGCGCTTGCGAACGGTGGGGTCAAAGCGTTCGTTCACGCAGCAGCGATCGAGATGCCACGAGGTATTCGGATCAACAGTGTCAGTCCGAACGTACTGATCGAGTCGCTTGAAAAGTACGGACCCTTCTTCCGTGGTTTTGAAGCCGTTCCGGCGTCACGTGTCGCGACGGCGTTCGAAAAGAGTGTCGAAGGGGCACAGACAGGGCAAAATTACGAAGTCTATTAACTAAAAAAGCAGGTAGCGAAAATCGCTACCTGCTTTTTTAGAACCCGGATATGACATAACGTTCGATTCCGAATAGTAATAGAGTGATCCCAAGACAAATGAGTAAGTTGCGTACGAACCAACTACCTGTCATCGTCCGGTTCATGATCAGTTTCTCCAGTGTCAGATTGACGAGAAGCACACATAAGAAGATGACGCCAAACCAAATCATCCAGACACATCCTTTCCTTCTTCTTAACGAATCCAACAGCTAAAAAGTTTCACGCCCGTCAAGAGCAGGAAATCATTCAGATGAACGGGAAGGAAACAAGCAGTCGATTTTACAAGGAGGAACATGACGATGAAACAAGCAGTCCTAGTGATTGATTTTCAACAGGAACTCGTCGACGGAAACACAGAAGAACGACCGGTATACTTAAAAGAGCAAGTCGCGCACGTCATCGAAGCGGTCGTGCTTGAAGCAGACGAACGAAACGTTCCGGTCGTCTTCATTCGGGATTTGGACGTCGCTGGCGGAACAGGACCTGGGTTTGCAGTCCATGACTCGATTCCCGTTCCAGCGTCCAGTGTCACGTTCGATAAAGCGGCGACGAATGCGTTCCATGATACACCCTTGCTCGATCATCTACGCCAAGCATCGATTGAACATCTGATCGTCTTAGGCTGTAAGACGGAACACTGCATCGATACCGCGGTGCGCAGTGCGACGGTGCACGGCTTTGATGTCACACTCGTCGCCGACGGGCATACGACGAACGGCTCCGATGTCCTGACGCCGGAGCAAATGATCGCCCACCACAATCAAGTCTTGCACGGTCATTATAACGTCGAGCACTTTGCGATTGTTCGTCCGTCGACGGAAGATGTCTTCACCCCAACCCACAATGACTACCGGACATGAAGAGGAGAATAAGATGATTGAATTACGAAAAATAACAGCGTCCGATTACGATCGCTACGCGACGCTCGTCCAAAACGAACGTGTCATGCGTTACATCACGGAACAGGGCATTAACAGATAAGGAAACGAAACAACGCTTTGACCGAATCCTTGAACAACAGCAGCACGACCGACTCGGATCGTATCTGATTTATACCGAAGAGACATGGATTGGAATCGGGCACATGACCCGGAGTCAAACGCAACCGTTCGAAGCAGAGCTCGGTTACATGCTGCTACCCGATCAGTGGGGACGCGGATACGGCACAGCGATTGCAGAGCGTCTCTTACAGTTAGCGACAGAAGAAGAGTTACAGGTCGTCACGGCAACGATTGATCCAGCGCATGAGGCATCGCGCCGTATTTTGATCGGATTAGGTTTTGAATCGACCTATGTTGGACCGATTGACGGTCTACCAGGTGAAACGCTACAGAAAATAGTGGGGACGACAGAATGACACGAGACGCATGGATTGAACATTTTCAACTCGACGTCGCAGCATGCGCGACTGTCGACGAATCGTATAGTTCTGAAGTCGATCGTCTCGTCCTAACGGATGGTCAGGTCGTTTTCTTAAAGCGCCCGTATACGGCTGAAAAGTGGTACCGGGAACGTGGCTGGATTCATGCACTAGAACGATTTGTACCCGTGCCGCACATCTTAGCTGAAGCAGCTCCCGGGAAGACGACAGGGGCGTTCGTACTTGCTGCCTTACCGGGACAGGCACCGATCACGATGACTAAAAAATTGGCGTACGAAATTGGTCGAACGCTCGCAATGCTGCATACGTGTACAGGAGAAGCTTACGGCGAGTATACGGAAGATGGATTTTATGCCTATCCGGTTCAGGACTGGCGACGCTTCCGGAATGAAAAACTCGATGGATTCATGCCGTTCATCACGACCGAACTCGATCCGGTTTTTTTAGAGAACATCCAAACAGAGTTAGTCAGACGAGAACAGTCGTTACCGGAGCCTTCACGTCCCGTTGCCACACATTGTGACTTCCGCCTAGCAAATTTACTGACGGTAGGTGATCAAGTCACAGGGGTGATCGATTTCGAGACGACCCGCTACGGGGCCGTCGAGATGGACTTCACGAAGATCGTCCGTAATCTCAATACGTTCGGTTCCATTTACGTCACGGCATTTCAAGAAGGATACGCGATGTTACACCCAGACGTGCCGATCGAGACGTATCTAGCATACTATCGTTTGTGGGAAGCACTCACGGCCGTTGGGTGGTGTATCAAACGTGGACTAGAAGAGCACCGGGCGTTCTTTGAGGAGAACATCATGCTCATCGAGCAGGAATTACAGACGACGAGCATATCGGACGGGTATTGATTCACCCATGTCTTGGAAGAAACCTCTATACTTAGGGAAATGAGGAATATGAGGGGGAAGCGAGATGACAGGGAAACGAATCGGAATCATCGGTGGTGGACTCGCCGGAATCTTTGCGGCACGTCAATTGCAGGCAGCAGGACATGCTGTTGAAATCATCGAAAAAAGCCAGAGCGTCGGGGGGCGAATGGCAACTCGTCGGATTGATCAAGGAACAGCGGATCATGGTGCCGTCTTCTTCACAGTTCGGACGGAAGAGTTGGAACGCGAAGTCGACGAATGGCTTGAGAAGGGATGGGTTCGTAAGTGGTTTGGAACGGATTTTCCACGCTATGTCGCAACGAATGGCATGAATCAACTCGTACAAGCGATTGGTCGAGGGATTCCCGTCCAGTTGAATGAACAGGTCACGCATATTACGGCAACAGAGGACGAACTCGTCACACAAGCGACGGATCATCAAGGTACGTATGATGCCTTACTCGTGACGGCGCCTGTGCCGCAAGCATATGAACTGTTGCAGTCTTCTGATCTGGCGCTTGGAGATGACGATCATGAGCAGTTGCGCCAAGTGACGTTCGAGCCGACATTCGTGGGTCTGTTTGAAATCAAGGAGCGACTGACGATCGGGGAAGTCGGCCTACAAGACGAACAACTCGTCGATGGGATGTTAAAACTCGTCAATAATGCCGAGAAGCAGATTTCGAAGACGACACTCTTGAGCGTCTATATGACAGCCCGCTTCAGTGAAGACTGGTACGAGCGTCCGGAAGAAGAGACACTCGCTGAAGTCGAGCGGCTGTTACAACAGCAACTCGGACCGGTGACGATTGTTTCGCGTCAGCTCAAACGTTGGCGTTACGCTCAGGCACGTGCGGTTTACCGGACACCGCATTTGAAACTAGCGGCACATCCGCTTTGGCTTGCCGGGGATGCGTTCCTTGAAGCCGATGATGCGTCAGGGCGGACGCGCGTCGAGAGTGCTGTCATCTCCGGATTACGCGTCGCAGAGGCGATTGATACCCACTTACGTCAGACGGTGACAGCGACGGAATGAACGACAACATGCACTTCTTTTCTGAATCGAGAAGAAGCGCATGTTTTTTTGTTACTCACGATCATTCCCCCTGGAAGTGTTGCTCACTCCAAGCTGCCATTTGGTCAACAATCGGTAAAAAACTATGTCCGGCATCCGTCAGGGAATATTCAACGCGAGGAGGAACTTCGCCAAAGACGTGTCGTTGAATCAAACCGTCCGCCTCGAGCTCGCGAAGCTGACGCGTTAATGTTCCTTTAGAGATGCCTGTTAATTGTTGCAGTTCATGAAAACGATGCGTCCCGTGTGTCAGGTGCCAGAGCAAGATGATCTTCCATTTGCCAGCGACCATCTGTTGGACCCGAGTGACTGGACAAGCCGTCCGTTGATTAGTTGTTGAATCGAATACAGCCACGTTCATCCTCTCCCATTGGTTCGTTTTGAGGGACCTAGTTTCAGATAAGTGCCTACTTTTTTTAGTGTATCACCTGGCGTATCATGAAGAACAACATCAAACTTCAAAGGAGTGGTTTCATCATGAAATGGTTAATTACAGGAGCAACCGGAAAATTAGGGGCGCGCATCGTGCAACATCTCAGTGAACAAGTCGGCAACGAACATGTAGCGGTTAGTGTCCGTGACGTTGAAAAAGCAGCGTCGCTTGCAGCGCAAGGAATCGACGTCCGGCATGGTGATTTCGATCAGCCGGAAACACTCGGACACGCGTTTCAAGGTATCGATCGTCTGCTGATCATCTCGACGGACGGTGAAGAAGCAACACGGATCCGGCAACATCAAGCCGCTGTCACGGCAGCACAAGCGGCAGGCGTCAAGCTGATCGGTTATACGAGTATCGCCAATGCGGCACAGAGCACGAACGGACTTGCGCGAACACATCGGGTCACAGAAGAAGCGATTCAAGCGACAGGTATCCCGTATGTCTTTTTCCGCAACAACTGGTATCTCGAAAATGAACTCGGAACGATGGATGCCGTCGCACAAGGTGCAGACTGGTTAACAGCAGCAGGTGAAGGCAAAGTCGGATGGGCGTTACAAGAGGAGTATGCGCTAGCGATTGCGACGGGACTGACGATCGAGCATCCAAAAGCGATCTATGAACTATCAGGTCCGTTGCATACACAAGCAGAACTCGCGAATGCAGTCGGAACAGTACTTAACCGATCGGTCGCTGTAGATGAAGTAGATAGCGCGACCTATGGCGAGCGGATGCAAGCAGCTGGCTTACCTGACTTCTTGATTCCAATGTTGACGGGTATCCAGGCAGATATCGCAGCCGGAACCCTTGCGGTGGAAAGTACTGATTTTAAAGAATTACTCGGTCGTCCTGTGACGACGCTAGAAGAGGGAGTCCGTCTCCTTTTGAAAAGATAAGTTCATCTGAACGTTTTCAGGATGAACGAGTAGGGTAAATCCCCTTTAGAAGCAATTAAAGGAGGAGCCCTACCATGAAACTGTCATCCTATCGTGTCAAGGAAGGCGAGCAAGTCTCGTTTTCGAATTACCCGACATCAGAAAAACATGAGATTTCGGAAGCGGAATTGCGAGAGAAGCGGATTCCGAAAAGTGTCGAGACGTTACAAGAGTTACACTGGCGTTTACATGCCGAAGAGAAGAACGGCGTCCTCGTCATCCTGCAAGCGATTGATGCAGCGGGGAAGGATGAGGCAATCAGCTACATCTTTTCTAACTTGAACGCACAAGGACTCCGGACGATTTCCGTCAAAAAACCGTCGGATACGGAGCAAAAACACGACTATCTATGGCGGATCCACGAAGGACTACCGGAAAAAGGCGAAGTCGGCATCTTGAACCGTTCCTATTATGAGGAAGTCATTGCGCCACGCATCCATGATTTGCTCGAGGAAGAGGAAAAGCCGGATGACGGAGATGTCTGGCAGATGCGCTATCGCCAAATCAATGACTTTGAACGCTATCTCGTCGAGAACGGCTTCCGGGTCGTCAAGTTTTTGTTCCATGTCTCAAAAGAAGAGCAACGGCAACGATTATTGACTCGTCTGAAGGATCCAACGAAAAACTTTGAATTTTCGTTCAGTGATATTGAAGAACGCAAGCACTGGGACGAATACCATGAGATTTTTGCTGAACTCGTCTCGGCGACGTCGACATCGTATGCACCATGGTACATCTTGCCGGCAGATGACGAATGGTATTCTCGCTATATCGTCACCGAAGTCATGAATGACGTTTTGAAGGAAATTGATCCGCAATATCCGAAGTTGTCGGAAGAGGATCAGGAACAACTAGATGAAGCGATTAAACGATTGGAAGAAGAAGCATAAATCATTTACACCAAAAACGATTGTTCTCTTGCTGAGAACAATCGTTTTTTTTGATGCATTTGGCTTTGTATGAATTTTTTCAGTTATCATGAAGCATGAACTTATTCACATCTCAGGACAAATGTCCTGTTCAAATCAGAGTGACTCTCGTTAAATGAAAGTATCATGGAACAAGAGAGGAGTATGCACATGCGTGGTGTCTTATTTGCGATTGCGGGTGGCTTTTTCTTAACGCTCCAAAGTGTCGCCAATGCCCGGATCAGTCAAACGATCGGGACATGGCAAGCGGCGACGATCACCCAGATGACTGGGTTCATCGTTGCGATCCTCTTAGCGATCGTCTTACGGGATCGCAGTTTTTCAGCGATGCGACGTGTCAAACCGCTCTATCTGGCAGGGGGAGCCTTTGCGGCGATTATATTATTTAGCAACATGACAGCGGTCCACCGGATGGGCGTGACCTTGACGATTTCGCTCTTTTTATTGGCGCAATTAGCGCTGGCACTCTGGATTGACGGGAGAGGCTGGTTCGGTGTCATGAAACGTCGACTGCGGGGACCGCAGATCATCGGCATCTTGATGATGGTCGCAGGCATCTTCATCTTAAAGAGCTAAGGAGGAGAAGAAGTGACGGACATTGTGAGCTATTTGGAGCGGTATCAGTTAACGCATGTTTTTGACGCATCGCTACGCAAGGCGATGCACATTCAGACGTTCGCACCGGGTGAGGTTTTATGCCGACAAGGCGATATTGCGCATGAACTCTACCTGCTCGTCGAAGGGAAATTAAAGATCACGCATATGTCGGCAACGGGGAAACGTCTCGTGTTGTCCTTCAAGCATCCGTTTGATCTCGTCGGCGATATTGAGTTCGTCCGAAAGATTGATTTGATGAACACGGTCGAGGCAGTGACATCAGTGACCGTCTTACGCATTGCTTATCCGGATTTGGAAGAAGCACGTGTCCATCATCCTGCCTTTTTATTATTTTTACTCGAGACGATCACGAAAAAATTTGAATTAAAATCGCATACGCTCAGCTTCAATCTGTTGTACCCGGTTGAAGTCCGGCTCGCCAGTTATTTGTTGTCGATGACACCTAATACGGATGCTTTTGCGAGTAAGGAACTCGTCGATGCGGCAGATTTGATCGGAACGAGTTATCGTCACGTCAATCGTGTCTTACGTCAGTTCGTCGACGATGGATTGATTCGCCGGACGCAGTATACGATTGAAATCATTGATCGAGACGGGTTGATGGAGCGAGTCGGAGAAAGCATTTACGAATGAAGGAGGTGCGACATGGTTACGGGAATCATCCTTGCCCTTTGTGGGGGCATGCTCGTCTGTATTCAAAATACGTTTAACGCAAAAGTCAAAGAACACGTTGGTGCTTGGGCGACGACGACGCTAGTCCTTGGACTCGGGTTCCTCGCTTCACTGACGATTGGTTTAATCGTCGAAGGATCACAACTATTTGCCCTAAAAGAGGCGCAAACCTGGTTTTGGTTCAGCGGAATCATCGGTGTCGGTGTCGTCCTCTGTGTGACGCAAGGCGTTCAACAACTCGGACCGAGTCGTGCGATTTCAATCGTCATGGTATCACAAATCCTGTTTGCCTTACTGTGGGATACGCTCGGTTGGTTCGGATTACAAGCTGTTCCGTTCACATGGACAAAAGCGCTCGGCGTGCTATTGATTGGTGGCGGCGTGCTGTTATTTCAACTGGGCGGGAAAACAACGACTGTACAACACGTACGAAAAGGAGCTTGAATATGTTTTACACAACGGTATTATTCGATATTGACCATACATTACTCGATTTTGAAGCGACGGAACGGACTGCCTTTCGCCGCCTGCTCGAGCAACAAGAGTTGCAGTGGACGCCGGAGCGAGAAGCGCGCTATAAAACACTCAATCAAGCACTTTGGAAAGCGCTCGAACGAGGCGAGGTGACACGCGAGGAAGTCATTCACTCGCGGTTCGTGACGTTCTTCGCGGAAGAAGGACGGACGGTCGACGGACGAGAAGTTGACGAAACGTATCGCGGATATCTCGCACAAGGAACGGAATTGATTCCGGGTGCGACTGAGTTGCTTGAGCAGCTAGCCGGAAACGTCACGATGTACGTCGTCACGAACGGTATTTCGAAGACGCAACGCGCACGGCTCGAGGGCGCCGAATTAACGGACTTCTTTGAAGGGATTTTCGTTTCAGAGGAGACGGGTTTTCAAAAGCCGATGGCAGGATTCTTCAATCATGTGTTTGCGCGAATTCCGCAATTCGACCCAGCGCGAACGATCATCGTCGGGGATTCCTTGTCAGCTGATATCGCAGGTGGCAATCAAGCCGGTATCGCAACGTGTTGGTTTAATCCAGAAGGAAAATCAGCAACGGATATCACGCCGACGTTTATGATTACTTCGTTAGTCGAACTACCTGCTTTGCTTGAAAACGCAGCAGTCCTTCAACAATGAATCAAACCAACCGATAGGAGAGAGAAGGAAAGGGGGCGATCACTGTGCAACGATGTGATCAACAGACGCTGGAGGCAACTCCCGTCTAACTAAAAGGGGAAATGAACATGATTCAACTTGTACCGGTAACAGCAGAAAACTGGGAAGCGTGTTGTGAGCTGACACTGACAGCAGAACAGCAAGACTTCATGGAAGCGAATGTCTACTCGATCGCGCAAGCGAAGTTCGAACCTAGCCTTGTCCTTCGGGCGATCATGGCAGGTGAAGCCGTCGTTGGTTTTGTGATGTACAACACGGAGCTAGAAGAACTCGACGGCTACTGGATTTACCGCATCATGATCGATCAAGCGCAGCAAGGGAACGGGATCGGACGATTAGCGATGCAAGCCGTGATTGACGAGATGCGCGCGTTACCTGCTGCAAAACGAATCGTCGTCGGCTATCGGCCGGATAATCAGGCGGCACACCGTCTGTATGCAAGTCTCGGCTTCATCGACCACGGGGATCGATTCGGTCGGGAAATGGCAGTGCGATTAGAAGTATAAAACTTGATGAGATGATAGAACGAATAGAGGAGACACCTTGCACATTCGACTAATGAAAGAATCGGATTATCCAGAAGTCGTTCGAATCTACGAACAAGGAATAAAGACGGAGAATGCGACATTTCGCACGGAAGCATTACCGTACGAAGAATGGACGAAGCATCACCATGCACACAGCCGTCTCGTTGCGATTGAAGACGAGCAATTGCTCGGCTGGGTCGCGTTAAGTCCATTCTCTTCGATTCCGGCATACGCTGGTGTCGCTGAAATCAGCCTCTATATCGCGGAAGAAGCACGCGGTAAAGGTGTCGGCATATGCTTGATGGAAGACGTCATTAAAGCAAGTGAAGCAGCCGGGATCTGGACGTTGCAATCGCAAGTTTTTCCGGAAAATCAAGCGAGTCTGCGCCTTCATGAACGTTTTGATTTTCGGGAAGTCGGTCGCCGGGAGCGAATTGGTCGGCTCGGAGGCAGATGGCGCGATACGGTATTGCTCGAGCGACGCAGCACATATCTCTAAAATTAGGCAAGTGGACGCAATGTTCCCTTGTCTTCTTTGTGTTGAAAGCGAGGGATAACGGGAAAAGACAGACAGCAGAAGAAGGGGGAGGGATCACGATGGATGATTTTTTTGGTGAAGGACTCGAGACCAATCAACAAAAACGGAAACGCAAACTGGAGGAAATCTTTGATCAGTCGTTTGAATCGGAGCGACGGGATTTCAATCAATCGCTGGAGCAGGACGTGACGGTTGCTTTGATCGGAGACGTCAATGCGGGGAAATCCTCAACCTTGAACGCGATTCTTGGTCGCGAAGTCGCAACGGTCGGGGCGCGCCCGGGTGAAACGATTCGTATCGATCAAGTCCGGCAGCATCCGGAGGATAAAGTCATCTTCGTCGATACACCAGGATTGAATGATGCCAATACAAAGAACTCGGAAGCGACGTGGACTTACTATCAAAGTGCCGATGTCATCCTTTATTTTTTAAATGCGGCAGGTACCGTCTTATCTGAGACGGAGACGAAAAACTTTCGAAAAATCTATCAACATAACCAAAATGTCTTGATCGTCGTGACGAAGATGGATGCGACGGATGATGTCGACACGATCGTCCACCATATTGCAGAAAAACTACCAGGACCCAAAATCATTCCCGTATCAGCACGAGAAGGAACGAACATTGATCGGCTCCGCCGGGAGGTCCTCGATATCTTAAAAAAGTTCGACAAGGATAATGTGTTCGTTCGCCAGATGGATCCGACCGTTCGCGGGAAGATCGCCAACAATTGGATCGTAGGTGCAGGAACAGCCGCTGGTGCGATTGGTGCCGTGCCGTTTCCGGGAGCTGATATCATTCCGCTGACTTCAATTCAAATCGGCTTGATGCTCAAGTTATCGAATCTGTATGAACGGCAGTTATCCAAAGAAAGTGCGAAGGAGTTGCTTGTCGTGACGATCGTCGGAAACTCCGGAAAAACCGCCTTTCGGCAAATAGCGAAGCTCGTTCCGGGGTATGGTGCCGTCATTGCCGCGGGCGTTGCTTCGACCGCCACCCTTGCACTCGGATATGGAACAAAATATGTCTATGAGAATAAGCTCGAGCTGACACCGGAACAACTAATGGGGTTTGTGAAACGATTCAGGAAGAAGGCGGAGGAGTCGTCAGAAGAGACAAACGAGTAATCTCCCTGTTATTCTATACAGCAACAAAGGGGGAGAACATATGACACGATTACTCGAAGAAATCAAACAGTATCAATCGGAATTCCGACAAAAGGCACCTGCTGAGAAACAACGATTGATGGCGGAAGCGACAGCTGAGCTGGCTGCTTCTGGTATCGCAAAAGGTTTAGGTGTCGGTGATACGATTCCACACTTTACGTTACCCGATGTATCCGGCAAGCCTGTGGCGATCGAGACATTACTCGAGCAAGGTCCTGTCATCTTGACGTTCTATCGGGGTGGCTGGTGTCCATACTGCAATCTCGAGCTTCGCGCGTATGAACGGGAAATCGACCGTATTCGTGCTCAGGGAGCGACTGTCGTTGCAATCAGTCCGGAGACACCTGAATTTGCTGAGCAGACAGCAAACAAGAATGCGTTAAGTTTCCATGTCTTAAGTGACGTTGATTTACATGTATCCCGTCAATTTGATTTGGTGTTCGACCTGCCAGATTATTTGATTGAAATTTACAAAGCATCGGGACTTGATGTAGCGAAGCACAACGGAAATGAGGATTGGCAGTTACCGAAACCGGCGACGTTCATCATTGATACGGACGGTGTGATTCGTTTCGCAGAAGTACCATCGGATTATACAAAACGCGTTGATCCAGAACACATCCTCCAAAACCTTGAACAGAATAAAAAGTATGAAGATTGACTTAAACGGTCTGGCTTCTCTCTACTTGTTGGGAGAAGTCAGACCGTTTGAAGTTTCCCTTTATTTTGTATCAAGAAGTACTCGTCTCAGCCATTCTTGAAATTTGAGATCAGTCTGTTGCCAATCCATTGCCCGTGCAAAATGATGAGCGGAGATGCGAATGGCTTCGTACTCCTCTGGATCTCGGAAGCAAGCTCGCATTTCGGCAGCGAGTGCACCAGGTGTTTTGTTTTTAGCCATGTAGCCTGTCATGCCGTACTGAACGGCGTCTCGGACACCAGGAGCATCATATACGATGGATGGTGTTCCGACCGCCGCCGCTTCAATAATAGAAAAACCTACGCCTTCACGTATGGAAGGGAAAAGGAGAGCGGTGGCACGACTCATCATGCGGCGCGTTTCTGTTTCAGTGACTGAATCGTAATATGTGATAGCATCCTTCACTTCTTTAGGAAGGGGAAGTGTAAGGTATTGCAAAAGATGAGAGCTGTTACGGATACCAATCAGCCAGAGGCGTGTCTCAGGAAACTCACGTTGGACCATGAGGAATGCCCCAATCGCATCTTGAAGTTCTTTTTCGTTCAGACGGTTGATATATAGAAAGGTTGGAACATGTTCTTTTAACTCCCATTCCTGTTCAGACCACGGGGAAAAGGAAAGTCCTGGCGGCAACATCGTGATATGACTGTTAGTAAAACCAGCACTTTGTAGTTCGTCTACAACAGAGGGGCTGACAGTCAAGGCATGACTATCTTTATACCAGCTTAACCGTCGAGTCTCTGTCCATTCGCCAAGCTTTGAAAAAGGAAACACAAGCGTCGTCGACCAACGCTCACGAATCAATTGATAAAGAAATAAAGTTCGTTTATGACGTGGAACATAAAGTGGTGTGAAGAAATGAAACCCATTCAAATGATCCAGAACTAAATCAATCGTTTTAGCATAAGACCAGTAATAATAAAGTGCATATGGAATAAGAGAAGCTGTCGTACCATAACGGAGGTAAGTGATACCATCTCGATACTCCGTCGGTGATCCGCCCTTGAATGAGACAGACAAATGGGTAACTCGGTAGGTAGTACTGACACGCCGCAACATTTCATGAATAAAAGTTTCAGCTTCTCCGGCTTGTGGATGTCGAGCATCACGCCAAGATAAAAAAAGTAGATGAGGTTTCATGTCGTACCTCCTTTGCGTAGAAAAAATTGGATCCGAAAGATCGGTTCTGCTACTAATCTTCTCTACAGTAGAAGGATATTCCTAGAAAATGCATCAAATCAATAGACTTCTGTTTCATCCATGATGTCCTGAAGCGTTACGTATAAAAGCTTTTGGGTAAAGAACAATAACGAAACGGGTAGGAGGAAAGCGCATGAAATGGAAGGGAAGAGAACGGAGTTCGAACGTCGAGGACCGGCGGGGAATGAGTGGGAAAGGAATCGCCGGTATCGGCGGTGGTGTCGGGATCATCCTGCTGATCGTCATCACATTGATGGGTGGTAATCCAACTGAACTACTCGGAGACTTAACCGGTGGGGATCAGCAAAATACGACGTATGAGGAAACAGCGCAGGAAAAAGAAGCAGCGGACTTTGTCTCCGTCGTCTTGGCCGATACGGAACGAGTCTGGGCGAAAGAATTTAAAGAAGATGGTAAGACCTATAAAAAACCGACACTCGTCTTATATACGGATCAAGTTAGTTCGGCTTGCGGACAAGCAGGGAAGTCCGTCGGTCCCTTTTACTGTCCCGGTGATCAGAAATTATACATTGATTTAAGCTTTTATAATGAACTGCAGACGAAATACGGAGCACCGGGCGATTTTGCGATGGCCTATGTCATTGCGCATGAAGTCGGGCATCATGTCCAGACGTTACTCGGAAAATCGGATGAGATCATGCCACTTCGAAAGCAAATGAGTGAGGAGAAGTTCAATAAATACCTCGTTCGATTCGAGCTACAGGCAGATTATTATGCCGGCGTCTGGGCGCATCACGCGCAAGGAGAAAACTTGCTCGAAGAAGGCGATCTCGAAGAAGCGTTGACAGCAGCCAATGCTGTTGGGGACGATACGTTACAAGAGAAAGGACAAGGATATGTCGTACCGGAAAGTTTCACTCACGGCACATCGGCGCAACGAGAGCGTTGGTTCCAAAAAGGCTTTGATAACGGCACGATCGAAGGTGGAGACACATTCAAAGCGAAGAATCTATAAAACGAAGTAAAGACATACCTTTTGAAACATTTTCCAGTCGTTTCCGTAAAGAAGAGAGAAGGATTCAAAGGGGAGTGTTGAAGTTGAAGCACATCAGTCTATTTTTGTTGCTGTATACGGTTGTCGTCGTATTGACGTACATCGTGTCACGATTTGCGCCAAACTTGTTGGTCTACATGGTCTATATCGCGATTGCGTCGTTACTCGTCATCACGGGCTATTTATTGAAACGGCTTGTACTGAAACGTTAAATACCAAAAAGGGGCTGACTCACATGTCAGCCTCTTTCGCTATTTAAAAGCAATCTTATGAACGGAACATCGTCGGATCATCTGGAACGTTCTCCAGGTAAGCGATCCGTCCGTTTTCATTAAGACGTGCGATATCTTTTCCGTCTTGCGTGAAGACGCTACCGTCTGCCCGTTTTCCGCAAACTGCCCAGCGTGTTTCATATGTTCCTGGTGTTGTTTCTTCCCAGCCTGCGTACATGTGCTTAATGTCTTGATTCGCCGTAAACACATGACGGACGAACTGTTTCCAGGCGTCGATGCCGTGCTTTGGTTGTCCGTTCAGGACGAACGTGATGTCTGTCGTGAATAAGGAAACGAGATCCTCGAAAGCTTGTGCGTCTGTGCGTGACGCGTCGAATAAGTCGAAATAACGATTCAATACCATAGTAAAAACCTCTTTCTGTACATTAAAGTGTCATCATCCGGTCTGTGATTAACGCATGCAATCGTTCTAAATGCTCCGGTGGACAGGAGGCATCAATCGCTTGACGGATCGAGCCGATCGATTCGCGCTTCAACGTCGATTGCCACGCATCTTCTGCCTCTGTCATCAGATTCGAGAGCAGACCGATCTCCTGTTCCTGAATCCCCATCAAATCTTCAAAGACACCACTTGACGCGTACAATGTCTGTTTGCCCTCAATGGCTTGATAGACATCGAAGATTTGAATTTCTTCTGCCGGACGTCGCAAGCGAAAGCCCCCTTTGACACCAGGTACGGAATACAACAGATCCGCCTGAACGAGTTTTCGTAAGAGCTTTTGGAAATAGGTCGGTGAAGCACCAAGTTGCTGACTAATGAACTCACCGGACAAAACGGCGCGCTCCGGCAGGAAGGTTAAGAGCAACATCGCATAAACGGATTGCTCGACTCCTGTTTTCATTTGCATAGAAAGACTCCTTTCGTTAAACGTGGATAATGTATATCCATAATAGTTCGATAATGAAAAATTGTCGAATGATATGCTCTCACAAAACCGTCACACCTTTTCGACAGCATCTGCATGGCATCCCCGTTCCGGATTCGGTATACTAAATGTACGATATGTGAAAATATTCACTAAAAGTCGTTCACACTTTGTGAAAGGACGTTTGTATATGAATCCATTAAAAGGAATCGTCCAGATTCCACGTAATATTCTCATTCAATTCATCATTGCGGCTTTCTTAATGGGGGTCGCAGTCGTCGGTCAGTCATACGGCATCGTGTTGACGGTCGATCGCATTTTCCTAAAAGAACAACCGTTTGAAGCTGTCATTCCGTTACTGCTCGTCGTCCTCGGGATGTTATTGCTCCGAGTCGCCGTGACGTATTGGAACGGTCGTCTCGGTACGACGTTATCGGCACACATGAAGCAGGCACTCCGGGAAGCACTCGTCGCGAAATACACAGGTCGTTCGGTCGAGATGATGCTACAAGGGCAAGCGGGACAGAAGGTCAGTGTCTTGCTCGACGCTGTAGACGAGATGGACAGCTACTACAGTCAGTACTTGCCGAAAGTTGTCCAGACGACGATCGTTCCCTTGATGGTCTTGATCGCGGCATTCAGCTATGACTGGATCACCGGTCTCGTCATGATGATCACGGCACCGTTCATTCCGTTGTTCTACATCATCATCGGCATCATGACGCAAAAGCGGGCGGATGCTCAACTCGAGAAGATGACGGCATTCTCGGGAACGTTCCTTGATACGTTGCAGGGACTGACGACCTTGAAGTTATTTGGTCGTGCAAAACGACAACGTGACGTCATCGAAAAAAGCAGTCTTGATTTCCGAGATGCGACGTTAACGGTCTTGAAGCTCGCCTTCTTGTCGTCGTTGATGCTTGAGTTCATCTCGATGCTCAGCATGGGAATGATTGCACTTGAGGTCAGTCTGCGCTTGATTTTGTTCCAAAGCATCACCTTTATCCCAGCGTTCTTGATGCTCGTGTTGGCACCAGAATACTATCTTGCCTTAAAAGAGATGGGAGCTGCCTTCCATACGGGACGCGGTAGTGTCGCGGCAGCGAAACAGATCGCAGCCGAATTGACGGCAGACGATCGTCCTGTTGCCTTTGGGCAATCAGAACTTTCGATGAACCGTCCACCACGAATCGTCTTGGATGAAGTCGGCTTTACGTACCAAGAAGGACGTTTTGCCTTGCAAGATATCGGGCTTACGATTGAGCCGTATCAAAAGGTAGCGTTGATCGGTCGCAGTGGGGCCGGTAAATCGACCGTCTTGCAGTTGATTGCCGGACTCGCGGATCCACAAGAAGGACGGATTCTACTCGACGGAACCGAGCGCGGTCAGGTGGAGGAAACAAGCTGGTTTCGTCAGTTGAGCTACATTTCTCAACATCCGTATCTGTATGCCGGAACACTGGCAGAAAACATCGCGATTGGTGAGCTTCGTCAAGCGACGCCGGAAGAGATTTTCGAAGCGGCGCAGGCGGCAGGGCTCGAGGAGTTGATTGCGACGTTGCCTGAAGGGATCGACACGGTGATCGGAGAAGGTGGACGCGGTCTATCGGGTGGCGAAAAACAGCGTGTTGCGTTAGCACGAGCGTTCTTGAAACGCCCGAACGTCGTCGTCTTTGATGAACCGACGACTGGACTTGATGTCAAAACGGAGCGACTGCTCCAACAAGCGATTGAGCAACTCGGACAATCGGCAACGGTCATCACTGTCGCGCACCGTTTGCATACGATTGAACGATCGGATCAAATCGTCGTTCTCGACGGCGGACGAATCGTCGATCGTGGCACCCATGATGAATTGCTTGGTCGCGATTCGGAATATGCGCGGATGCGTAGCGTCCAGAGAGGGGAGGAAACACGATGAAGGAATTATTAGGAGTCTTTCGGTTGATGGTGCATCAAAAACGCGATATCGCCTGGTCGATCTTCTTCGGTGTCCTCGCCGGTGTGACAGCGGTCGGTTTATTCGCAGCAAGTGGTTACCTGATTTCAAAGGCAGCCTTGTTGCCACCGATCCAGACACTCGCCGTCTTGATCGCCCTGCAAAAAGTGTCGAGTCTGACGCGCGCCGTCAGTCGGTATGCGGAACGTTACTATTCGCACCGGGCGACGTTTACGATTCTTAGTGACATCCGAACGTCATTTTACCGTCGTCTCGAGCCGCTTGCGCCAGGGATTTTTGGTAAGTACCGCAGTGGTGACTTACTTGCGCGGATCGTCGGGGATGTTGAGAGTCTACAAAATACCTTCTTACGTGTCCTCTATCCACCTATCGTGTTACTGCTCGTTTTCTTCTGTACGATCTTTTTCGTCAGTTTTTTCTCATGGACGATTGCCGGGATTCTGTTGCTTGGTTTAATTCTGACCGGTTTCTTGATTCCGGGATGGTTCGCGTACCGTGAACAACGCTTCGCCCGTTCAGTCCGTGTTCGACGTGGTGACTTGTCGACAGAAGTGACAGAGTTATTCCAAGGCTATCGTGATTTGAAGATTTACCAACAACTCGACCAAAAGGAACAGGACTTGAATGCCGTCGCGAAACGGTATGTCGAGGAAGAGAAACGTAATGGTTTACACGCTGTCTCGAACCTGGCCTTGAATACGATGGTGACGTTGATCATCTCTTGGCTTGTCCTTGGTGTCGGTGCCTATCTCGTCGCAAGCGGACAACTCGAGGGAGTTTTCCTCGCTTTACTCGTCATGACATCGCTGACCGTCTTTGAAAATGCGGCACCGATGGCGATCTTACCCGGCTTTTTTGAAGACAGCCGGCATGCTGCGAAACGACTTGATGAAGTCGTGACCGAGCAAGAAGAGCCAACTTATGACACGTTTGTTCTCAATCAGGCACCATCCTTTGAAACGAACGCGTTGACGTTCACGTTCCCTGATGCACCGCGTCCGGTCTTACGTGACGTCACCGTCTCGATTCCTGCCGGCAAGAAGACGGCGATCGTCGGGGCGAGTGGTTCCGGGAAATCCACGTTACTGCAATTGATGTTACGGATGTATAAAGCGGACGGATTAACGATTGCTGGTCAAGATAGTCGGACGGTTGATCCGGAAGGACTCTGGCAGCACGCGAATGTCGTCCTGCAACAAAATCACTACTTTTATGGAACACTTCGTGATAATCTACTTCTCGCAAACGAAGCAGCGACGGATGAAGCGATGCGACAAGCACTCGATGATGTCGGATTAACGACATTCGAGTTGAGTGATCGTGTGTTTGAAAAAGGAGAGAACTTATCCGGAGGAGAAAAACAGCGGCTAGCGATTGCCCGCGTGCTCTTGCGAGAAGCATCGCTTTACTTGCTTGACGAACCGACGTCATCCGTTGATGCTTTGACGGAACAGATGATTCTCAAGCGACTGTTTGCGCGAGCAACGGATGCGACACTTGTCCTCGTCAGCCACCGCTTAGCGGGTCTTGAAGCGATGGATCAAATCATCGTCATGGATCAAGGACAAGTCATCGAAGTCGGAACGTATGCCGATTTGATGACACGACAAGGGGCGTTTTATGAGTTAAAACAAGTCGAGCAGTCGGTGTTTGCTCCGATTGGATAAAAAGTATGGAAGGCAATGAATCAAGTAAGGTTCATTGCCTTTTTTATTTAGCTTGGAAGAACTGAAAAGACATGACAGTCTACTTCTGAAATGGTAAAGTCTAGAAAAAACATAGGGGGATTTCATGCATATCAAACAATCATCCATCGTCGTCGATCAGACGACCGTTTCATATGATCATTTTCAAATGGGATCCAAACAGGTCTGCTTCTTGATTTCGGGAGCATCGTACGTATACGACCATCCATACTTTTACTACAGTCGAATGGCATTACTCGCGCGAGGCATCGATGTCATCTGCATTCACTATGTGACAGAAGAGCTATTTTCAATGTCAGACGCTGAATCAAATGCCTGCATGACGCGCCGAGTTGACGCTGTCGTCTCGGAAGTGCTTGCGACGCATCCATACGAAAACGTTCAGTTTATCGCAAAATCGTTAGGAACGATTCCGCTTGCCGCGTTACTTGCTAAGCCGAGTCTACAGACAGCACGCTTCGTTTTCTTAACACCCGTCCTAAATGAAGTGGTTGAACGAATCGCCACCTCGTCGCAAGTTGGACTGATCGTCATTGGCACGGCCGATAAGTTTTATGATGAGGCAGCACTTGAAACGTGTCGGACATCACAATTAATGATCGATGTTATCGAAGGAGCGAATCATTCACTCGATCAAGGATTTGAGGTCGATTCGTCACTTGCAGTTCTCGGACATGTCATTCGTCAGATCGAAGCCAGTCTATTCGAACCGCTACATCAGTAAAAAATCCGTCCAGCAGAGAGGCTGCTGGACGGATTTTTTAGTATGGACGAAGTAAGGCGCGAACGGGACTACCATCGCCGTCGACGAGCGGGAGCGGGACGGCATTCAAGTGGTAATCACCAGGCGTGATCGCATCGAGGACGAGTCCTTCGAGGATATGGATTCCATGCTGTGCCAGTGCGTGATGGGCTGCCATTTCCTTGCTATCAATCGCATCGACGCTTGGTAAGTCAAGACCAATCAGCGAAATCCCGAGTTCTCCGAGACGTTCAGCAAGACTTGGAGTCAAGACGGGAATCGTTTCTGGGAACGTTGATTTGTCGATCCAACCATCCGTTTTGATGATCAAGCGCTGGACGTCATTTAGCTCAAAGCCATCTAAATCAGCGGCTGTGATGTCTGTACGCCCTGGTAAGTAAATGACACGCGTATGTCCGATGTAGAGGTCTGGATCCAGGTCGATGATTTTTTGTCCAGCATCATCAAAATGAAACGGCGCGTCGACATGGGTACCGGTATGCAGACTCATCGTAACTTTGCCGACGTTAACGGAACCGGTGTCTGCCTTATTCCATGTCAATGTGGCTTCAAACGGTGTATCCCCCGGCCACGTCGTGACGTGACGATCAAGTGGTTGTGAAACATCAATCCATCGTGTCATCGTTTCATCCTCCTCATAATGTCGTGCGGACCGACCACAGTTCCGGGAAGAACCGGTGGTCGAGCACACGCCGTAGATAACTGACACCAGACGAACCGCCCGTTCCTGGCTTTTGTCCGATGATCCGTTCGACGGTACTCATATGGTTAAAGCGCCACATCTGTTGCTGGCTTCCGATATCGAGTAGTTTTTCACCGAGTTCATACAGATCCCAGTATTGCTCGACATCTCGATAGACGCTTGCCCAAGCGGCCTCGACACTTGCATTTGGCGTCCAGTCTTGCGTGACATCACGCTCAAGGACGGACTCGTCGATCGGTAGTCCATGACGCGCCATCGCGCGAATCGTTTCATCGTAGATGCTTGGTGTCTTCAAGTCTTCGAGCATCATCGGATAGAGTGTTTCATCATGTGCATAGACTTTTAGCATCTGCTCATTCTTGAAACCGAGCGCGAATTCGATTTGACGTTTTTGATACGACTGAAAACCGGACGAATGACCGAGCGCGTCACGGAATTCCAGATATTCGGCAGGGGTCAAGGTCGACAAGACATTCCACGACTGAATCAACTGGTGCTGAATCTTTGAAATCCGTGCGAGCATCTTAAACGATGATTCGAGATCATCGTTTGCGACCGCTTGCGTCGCTGCACGCATCTCATGCAGGATCAGCTTCATCCATAGCTCGCTCGTTTGATGAATGATGATGAACAGCATCTCATCATGATGCCCCGATAAGCGATGTTGACTCGTGAGCAATGGATCCAGTTGCAAATAATCCCCGTAGGACATATCTTTCTTAAAATCCGTTTGAATCGATGCTTCAATAGACGTAGGATCTGTCTTTGTCATTCCCGTTCATCCCCTTTATCAAGTTAATTCAGTTTTCGTTTTTCAGCGGTCTGTGGTTGTTCTGGATGCGCCCGTTTCCAGAAGAAATAGGCGATCGATAAGAACACTAACCACGGTACACCAAACTTCAAGACGATTTGGAAATCCGTGAACCATGTCGTTAGAACGAGTGCGAATAACAACAATGCACCGAGGGCCGTCAGATAGGGATAGCCCATCATCCGAACCGGTAACGTCCGTCCACCTTCACGTTCCCAGGCTTTACGGAAGTACAGATGGGAGATGAAAATCATGAACCATGTGAAAATCGCCCCGAACATCGAAATCCCCATCATGAATGGATAAGAGACGCTCGATTGACTGCTGATGATTGCTGCGAGAAAAATGCCGAGTGTCGATAAGGCGAGTGCGAAGAGCGGTACACCTTTTCGATTCAAGCGTCCAAATACTTTTGGCGCATACGTTGCCTTCGATAACGAATACATCATCCGTGTCGAAGCGTACAGTTGACTGTTCATCGCAGACAGCGCCGCTGTCAGGATGATGAAGTTCATGATACCGCCTGCATATGGAATCGATAGCATCTCCATTACTTTGACGAACGGACTTTGATCGACACCGCCTGCTTGTTGCCATGGGACGATCATCAACATCAAAGCAATCGTGACGACATAAAACGTCGAGAGGCGGAAGACCGTCGCTTTTAATGCTTTCGGTACAGCAACATCTGGATCCTTCGCTTCACCAGCAGTGACGGCAATCAATTCTGTTCCGAGGAAGCTGAACAGGGAGATGAAGATCGCGATCCAGAGACCTGAGAAGCCGAACGGCATGAATCCACCGTCATTTGTGAAGTTTTGAGGACCAATCTCAGGACTTGGACTACCGATGACCAAGTAGGCGCCAAGCAGGATGAATAGCAAGATGGCACTAATCTTAATAACCGAGAACCAGTATTCGAAGGTCGCGAACGTATTGACTGTCGTGGCATTGATGTAAATCAACGCGGCAGCAAATACGAGAATCCAGACGACCCCGGGAACGTCGGGGAACCAGTATTTCATATAGATAGCGATCGCACTGACCTCAACGCCGATCGCGAGAACGTTTGCGATCCAGTATGAATAGCGGACGAGAAAACCCGCATATGGACTAATGTATCGTTCGGCAATCGTACCGAACGAGCCAGATGTCGGATGGGCGACCGTCATTTCAGCGAGACAGCCCATTAAAAGTAGGACGATGAAAGCGCCGACTGCGTAACTGATCAGAACACTCGGTCCGGCAAGTCCGATCGCAAGCCCACTTCCGAGGAAAAGACCGGTACCGATCGCACAGCCCATTGCAATCATCGTGAGTTGGCGTGTCTTGAGTTCACGCCGTAGTTCAGTAGGTTGTTCCATGGTGTACTCCTTAAGCAACGACTTCGCGTTCATTCGCGAAACGTTCGTATTCTTTATCTTTCATGATTCGTTTAAGTGTCGCGACGACGTCATAGACATCGGTAAACGTATTGTAGAGCGCGACGGGTGCTAGACGGACGATGTTTGGTGCCCGGAAATCGGGAATGATCCGATTTTCCTTGAGTGCTTTACAGATCCGTGCTGCTTCCGGGTGCTCGAGGCTGAGATGCGCCCCGCGGCGTTTATCATCGATCGGATTTCCGATGACGAAACCGTACGATGTGAGTTCCTGCTCGACAAGGTCCATCATGTACTGCGTCAGCGCGAGTGATTTTGTCCGAACGGCTTCGATACCGACTTCGTCAAACATCTCTAATGCACCGATTTGTGGAGCAAGACTTAAGACGTGT
This sequence comes from Exiguobacterium sp. s161, assembly GCF_018619045.1. Taxonomy (NCBI): domain Bacteria; kingdom Bacillati; phylum Bacillota; class Bacilli; order Caryophanales; genus Exiguobacterium; species Exiguobacterium sp. s161. The sequence continues at coordinate 125,717 of NZ_JACSNH010000007.1, read as the reverse complement.
GGTGTGCCGATTTGGAAGGCACCGGCATGCGCCGCCGGTGTCATCGTATGATCCATATCGAACTGCTTATCCTTCCGCGAACCAAACCAGCCCGTCAGACCAGGCAACGTTCCGAAATGACGTTCGTGAACGAATAATCCACCAACCGTTCCAGGACCGCCGTTCAAGTGCTTGTAATTACACCAGTAGGCAAAATCGACACCCCAGTCATGGAACGCGTGGGGAACGGCTCCGACGGAATGACAACCATCAAAACCAATCAGGATGCCACGGTCGTGTGCCGCCTTCGTCAAACGCTCCATGTCGAGAATTTGTCCGCTTCGGTAAAGCACAGCCGGCAAGACGATCAACGCGATATCATCCGTCATCGCGGCGATGATATCATCTTCCTCTAAAAAGCGACCATCCCGACTAGGTACTTGGATGAGGTGTGTCTCCGGATCCAGGCCACGTAAGCGAAGTTGGCTTTGAAGGGCATAGATGTCTGACGGGAACGTCAGCGCGTCCGCTAAAATCTTGTCTCGTCCTTCTGTTGGTTGAAAGAATGTTGCGACGAGTTGATGGAGATTGACGGTCGTCGAACCAGTGACCATGACTTCCTCTGCTTGTGCGCCGACGAGCGGAGCGTTGAGAGCAGCGAGACGTTCCGATAATTCGAACCAAGGATGACGTCCTTTCATCCAGCCATCGATTCCGAGTTCTTTCCAGTCTGATAGCGACTCGAGCAACGTCTTCTCGGCACGCTTCGACAATAAGCCGAGCGAGTTTCCGTCCATATAGATACTACCCGGTTGCAGATAAAACTCATCACGATAGGCAGCGAGTGCATCTTGCTCGTCCCGAGCAACAGCATCGGTCCGTTTTGCTTGCAGTGTCATACGTCATCCTCCTCAAATGAATGCTCAATCAATTTTGACAAAAGCGTAGCAAACAAATTGACATTGTGTCAATATTATCGAATAGAGAAAACAAAAGGAGTGAAGGACATGTCATCTTCTCAACCAGAAAAAATCGATAAACGTCATCTGCGCACAGTGCGGACACGCGAGAAACTGTTGAGTGCGGCACGTGACGTCTTCTTAGAACGAGGGTTTCAAACGGCAACGATTTCACAAGTGATTAAACAAGCGGGCGTCGGCTACGGAACAGCCTATGTCCATTTCGAAGGGAAAGATGAGCTGCTCGTCGTCCTGATGGAAGATGTCATGAGCCGCTTCCACGCGATCGCGGAACGAACATTCGAACCGACGACGCCGCTCGAGGCAAAGGAACGCATCGTGACGCAAGCGACGGATTTCTTGCGTCTCGCGGAAGAAGAACGAGCGATACTACGGATTGTCGAGCAAGCAATCGGCGTGTCTTACATCGTCCGTGCGAAATGGAAAGCGATTCGGGAACGGTTCATTGATCGGATCAGTCAGGATATCCAGTATGCGCAGGAGACAGGACTTGCGCGGCAGGATGTCGACTCGAAACTCGTCGCCCGTGGTTGGTTCTTTGCGAATGAGATGTATTTATTCGAAGTCGTCCGCGAAGAGGCGACAGCGACGATCGAAGAGATCGCGCACGTCTTAGCGACGATTTATACGCAAGGACTCTACCGGATCGAGGATTGATGAATGGACGGGAAGGGAACGTTTCGAAGTAGAAGGGAGCGTGACCGGGATGGCGTTTGATTACGATCTCGATTTCAAGACGACGGATTTTCGTAAGGAGCCGGAAAAGTACCGGGTTGGACGCGGGGAGCAAGGGGTCTTACTCGTCGAACCTTATAAAAGTGAGATTTTGCCGCACTGGCGTTTTAAGACACCGGACATCGCGAAGGAATCGTCTGAGAAAATTTATGAGATGTATTTAGCTTATAAAGAAGACGGAGACTTCGTCGGTATGGATATGGCGCGGAAGTTCATTCAGATGGGACATACGCGCGCACGACGTTACGCGAACTATAAGGGTGGGCGCAAATATAAAGATAAAGAGACCAAAGAATTGCATACACGTGAGATCGACGAAGAAAAAGCAAAATCTGCGGCCATCTTCCAAGAAAAATGGGATTTGATCCGGGCAGACGAAGAATATCTTGAACTCAAACGTGCGCATCAAAAGCAGTACGGATAAGTCATTTCAAAATAAAGGGAATCAATTCAAACCATGCGATACTGAAAAGAAAACGGGAGGTATCGGTATGAACCGTTGGTGGGTTCCGCTGTATCCGATTGGTCTGTTTTTACTGATTGATCACTTTTTCTATGATATTTCAGTGACGTGGCTCATCGTGCTTGGTGTCGTGAGCGTCCTTTTGAGTGTCCGTCCGAATGGACCATCCTTTTCTTCGTATCGTCCGTTAATGATTGGGACGCTTTTGATCGGCTGTGGTCTGATGCCGTGGTTGACGCTGGATTTTACAGGAGTCGTCTTCGTTTTCTTGTTAACAGAAATCGTTGCGAAACTGCTCGTGTCAAGAACAGAGGAACAATCCGTATGACGGACGAATATCGCTAAACGAAAAAGCCTCGACTGCTCTGTCCGACGGGATAGAGCAATCGAGGCTTTTTTTGATTCGTTTAAGAACTCTGTTCGACCTTGGCAATCAATCGTGCTTGACGTTTTTGCCAGATGAACGATCCGATGAACGTCACGACGAGGAAAATCAGACCGAGTGCAAACGGATAGAGAATGTTGACGTCATACAGGACACCTGCAAGCGTCGGTCCGAGTACGTTCCCGATACTCATATAGGCATTATTCATCCCCATGGCAAACCCTTGTTCATTTCCAGCAAGCTTTGAAATCATCGTATTCAAGACAGGACGTAAAATTGACGTCGCGAGGAAGATGACGAGGGTGATTGCAAAGAATCCACCGTAACTTGATGCCAATAACGATAAGAAGAAACCAAGTGCCGCGATGAACAGGAACAGATTCAAGACCTTTCCTTCTCCGAGACTACGTGACAGCTTATCGACGATGAAGATTTGAGCAATGACGCTGATGATACCGGTCGACGTCACCATGATGGCGATGTCTTTCGGTGAAGCGCCGAATTGGTCGTCAACGAATAGACCGAGTACTGATTCGTATGCCATGAGACCGAAGCTCATGACGAGTGTAATGATGAGCGGTACGAAGTACGGTTTCTTAAACGATGTTCCCAGTTTCTTAAGCATCGACCCTTCATCTGGTGCCATCGCTGTCGCATCGTGTTTTTCACTTTCTTGAAGTAACAGAACGCTGAATAAGACGGCTGCCCCCGAGACGATGGCTGAGACGAGTAGTGGCAATTTTAAGTCGTATTCGGCAAGGAATCCACCAATTCCAGGACCGATGACGATACCGAGTGACATCGCAGCTGAGACGTAACTGTTTCCTTTTGCGCGTTGATCCATCGTCGTGATGTCCGCGACGTAAGCAAAGATTGCTGGGATCAAGAGTGCAGCACCGGCACCGCCAATTGCGCGCGAGATGTAGAGAACCGTGACGGAGTTCGAGAAATAGAAGACGAACATCGAGAGCGTCAAGCCGATCAATCCGTAGATGATCATCTTGCGCCGACCGTATTGATCTGCCCATTTTCCAGCGATTGGCGACATGACGAGCTGTGCTCCGGCAAAGATCGCAATCATTAATCCAGCCGCTGTCCCGCCTTGTCCAATCGAGGCTAAGTAAGCGGGCAGAATCGGAATGATGATCCCGAAGCTCCCGACGGCAATAAACATGTTGATCATGAGGACCGTTAATTTTTTTCGTTGATCCGCGTGCAAGGGGACCCCTTCTTTCGACCCGCTTTCTGTAAGCGGTTATTTGATTTACCTTCATTATCTTAGATTCAAGCTAAAGGCCCTGTCAATGTAGACGAGTTGAGGATTCGAAAAAGGGGCTGACTCAAAAAAGAATGACGCGTCTTTTCACGCCCTTTCCTCAGGCGAGACACAAGCCAGTTTTCCTGCTTCATTCAAGCAGAAAAACGGGTCTTGTTTGTCTCTGACAGCGCAAGATGCGCTTTTCCTGTAGGAGTGGCGTGTGACGCGCCATTTTTTGTGTTACGAGATAAGGGTGGCAGATTTTTATTCTGCCACCCTTATCTTTGTAGAGACTGACTTTTGAGTCAGCCCCGGTTCAGATTTATTGGTCTTTTTTTAATAACCATTTAATGTTCGGTGATAGCAACGGTCGGAAGATCGTCACGACGGGTCGACTCGAGAGCAACCAGACGAATCCGGTAGCGAGCAAGAAGGACAGTCCGATCAGTAACAAGGGCGACTCCGTAATGGCTGGTGGAACCGAATCACGGAACAAACGGACGATGAACGAGTGAATCAAGTAAATCGCAAGCGTCTGGATGCCGATCTGGTCGAATCGATCTCCGAATGACCGGTGTGGCACGAGCAACAAGACCGAGAAAATCATGATCGTACTGACAGCATAGAGGAACAATTGAATCGCTGCTCCCTTCAGAAGCGAGACTTCAAATTCCCCGTAGGTGTCGCGGTAGAAGAGCCAGACCGTATCAAATCCGTTTTTCGTCCAGACAATCATGAAGACGGCAATCAAGAGTGAGACGATTAGTCCAATCAGTCGACCGATCGGTGCCGTCATCTGCTTTCGCCAGCCAGCGTCTGTCAACCAACCACGCTCTTTGACGAGGTAACCCATCAAGAAGAACGGATAAAAACTGACGACTTTTTGTAACGACAGGAAGTTCGTGATCGAGTCTGGATTGGCATTGATCAACAAGGCAAATAAGACACTGACGATCAGCGGGAAACGCATCACCTGGAATGCCGGGGTGACGGTTTGCCAAATGATGATCCCGAGCAGATACCAAAGCGTCCAATTCGGAACGAGCGGATGGAGTAACCCATCGAGCATCTCACGTAAGGAATCATCCTGCGTGTAGGACAAATAGATTTCGTGAATCGATTGCCAGATGAAATACAGGGCAACGAATGCGAGGATGCGTTGAGGTCGAACTTGTTTGAAAAAGTAGCCACTCATGAAGATGAAGGCGGGCATGTGCAACAAGTAAATGACGTTATACGCCATCCTCACACTATCGTTTCCCGGTAAATCTCGAAACGTCTCGATCAAATGACCGAAGACGACCATGAAGATGAGTAAGACCTTATAGTTCCCAAGCCAATGATCGTACGTTGGCGTGGTCACTGTTTTGATGGGGCGATTCATTTTTTCTCACCCAGCAGGATTTGATCAACGAACCGGGCACTCGATTTCCCGTCCTGATGTTCAAAGAAATATTCTGCGAATGCTTTGACATTATGCATTTCGAAGTCTTTGTTTTTAATCCGTTCAATTAACTCTTCTGATGTCTTGACGATTGGACCCGGAACGAATTCCTCGAAGTCGTAATAGAAATCACGTTTTGAGATATAGTCCTCAAGGTCATACGCGAAGAACAACATCGGTCGATTCAAGAGGGAAAACTCGAAACACGTCGATGAGTAATCCGTGATCAAGATGTCTGAGACGAACAGCAACTCATTGATTTCACGATGATCCGTCAAATCGAGGAAGAAGTCAGCGTAGACTTCTGGAATCTCCATCCGGCGGCGGATGAATGGATGCAGTTTAAGGACGAAGACGTACTCCTCATGAAGTGCTTCGTACAGCGCATCAAGATCGAGTTGATCAAAATCATAATAGGCACTCTTCGCACCATTTCCTCGGAACGTCGGCGCGAACATGATGACTTTCTTTTGTTTGAAGATGGGATATTCCTCATAGATACGTGCTTTCGCTTCCTCGATGAACGGTTGATCGAAGAACATATCCGTCCGTGGAATACCGGTCGCGATGACTTGATCTTCCCGTAACCCGAAGCCTTCAGCATAATGACGGGCGACATTATGGGAGCTGACGATGGCTTTCGTATAGTTCCGGTGACTAAGCGAGTTCGCGCTTGGACCACCTGGTTTTCCGAGACGGCTGTACCCGAATGTCTTGAAGGCGCCAACGGCATGCCAGACTTGAACCAAATCACTGCCTTTACGAATGTTCAACGGATAGATCATCGGATAGAAGTCATCGACAAGAATCGTCTTTGCTGTCGCTAAATGGTATGGCAAGGCAAACTTGTCACGCCAATCACGACGAGACTGGAGATTCGGTTTGAAGAAGGTCTTCACATCGAGATCGAGATCGCGACGCTTGACTTCATCCAAGATATAAGCAAAGTTCCCACTGATATCACTCCGTGAATCCGAAGCGAGGATGACTTTGTTCTCTTGGATCGGTTGCGTCCATTTCGTGACGTTATAAATCGCCTTGAATGTGAAACGACGGAACTTGAACGCGCGCTTCTTCATGTTCTTCTTCCACTTCTTATAGCGATCGATGACTTGGATTAGACGTTTCGATTCGCCTTTCTTCAGGGAATGGAAACCTAAAGAGTTGCTGTATTCCGAATACTGCACGACAAGTTCATATTCGAGTAAGATCAAGGCGTTACTATGTTTTGTATCGACGCGGTAAGCGACCGGGATTAACGAACGCGTGTCACCAAAAGGCGCTTCATGTAAGATCGTCTTTCCTTGGACGATGGCGAAGAACGCATCAAAATAGCCCATCGGCAATGGACGACCGGTCGGCGTGATATGATTCAGGTTCAATTCGCCTGTAAAGGACTCTTCCGTCCAGTCACCTTCGAATGGAAAGCGGCAAATGAACGTCCGTTTGTTTCGTTTATTACGGAAGACGATGGCACGTTCAAGCGGTACCAATGCTTCAGTAGGTTCAGACTGAATATACTCATCGTCATGTTCCTCAAGTTCAGGTTGCTGTTGCGATGTAGGATTTTCAAATAACGTTTGTTCGGCACGCAAAAAATCAGCCAATCCACTTAAACGTGCTTCGAAACGAAACGTCGTTCCAGCTAATTCCAAGTAGGTGACCTCAGCATGTAAAGTAGGGGTCAGTGTCTCTTCTATCAAAACCATCTCTCCTCGCTCGAATAATTACAATGCATTTACACAATCATGATAGATTTTTAAATTTTACGTGAACATAGTATAGTGAAACTAGAAATCACCACTCATTATATCGTGAGACATTAAAATTAATAGGGATTTCTTTATTTTTTTGTGTTTTTGTAAAATAACACTTCAACACAGACTGCACGATTACACATACCCTGAACGCTAGGGAAAGAAAACCGAAATTCGATTATTTCATAAGGGAGGGAAGCAGGTCGTCTCGTTTGAAAGAGTCAACGAGACACTGCGCCAGAAGATGATTTATGCAGCCATTTTAGCTGGAGGAAAAGGAACACGGATGGGGAATGTCGATCGACCGAAACAATTCTTATCGATCGGAGAACGTCCAATCATCGTCCATACAGTAGAGAAATTCCTATTACATGAGGATTTTGACCGCATCATCATCGTCACACCGACTGCTTGGATTAACTATACGCGCGATATTTTGGAGAAATACATCGGAAAAGATGAACGCCTCGTCATTACACCGGGTGGACAGGATCGAAATGAATCGATCATGGCAGCGGTGAACTGGATCGAAGAGAAAAACGGTCTGTCTGAGGAAGATATCATCGTCACACACGACGCTGTCCGTCCGTTCTTGACGCACCGCATCATTAAAGAAAACATTGAAGCAGCACAAGAATTCGGTTCATGCGACACAGTCATTTCAGCAATCGATACGATCGTCGCGTCAACGAACGGTAAAACGATCACAGATATTCCGGTTCGTGATCAAATGTATCAAGGGCAGACACCACAAAGTTTCCAGATCACGAAGTTGAAATCGCATTATGAGTCGCTTTCAACGGAAGAACGAGCGATTTTGACGGATGCGTGTAAGATTCTTCTTCTGAAAGGGGAAGATGTCGCGCTCGTCACAGGGGAACTGTTCAACATTAAAGTGACGACACCATACGACCTACGGATTGCGAATGCTATCTTGAAGGAGCGGATTCATCAATGATTAACCAAGTCTATCAACTCGTCGCCCCGCGTCAAATCGAAGTGACATATGATGAACGGTCATTGAATACCGATCGGGTTGTCGTGCGTCCGACGTATTTGTCGATTTGTCACGCGGATCAACGCTACTTCACGGGTAGCCGTAGTGCGGAAGTATTGGCGAAAAAATTACCGATGGCCATGATTCATGAAGGCATCGGAAAAGTCGTACATGATCCGAGTGGAACATTCAAGAAGGGAACACTCGTCGCGATGGTTCCGAATACACCGACGGAAGAAGATGACATCATCGGTGAAAACTATTTGCGAACGAGTCGTTTCCGTTCGAGTGGATACGATGGCTATATGCAAGACTATGTGTTCTTAAAAGCAGATCGTCTTGTCGAAGTACCGGCTGATCTTGACCCTGAAGTCGCGGCATTCACTGAACTCGTCAGTGTATCGGTCCATGCCTTGACTCGTTTCGAAAAGATTGCCCATCCGCGTCGGGAGACGTTCGGAGTGTGGGGTGACGGGAATCTTGGCTTCATCACAGCACTCTTGCTACGTAAGTTGTATCCGGAAGCGAAATTACTCGTCTTTGGCAAAACACAGTCGAAGCTTGATTATTTCTCGTTTGCAGACGAGACGTACCACATCGACCAGATTCCAGCCGATGTCTCCTTCAACCACGGTTTCGAATGTGTCGGGGGAATTGGCAGTCAATATGCGATCAATCAGATGATCGACTACATCATTCCGGAAGGCACGATGGCGTTACTTGGCGTATCAGAGGATGCCGTCGCGATCAACACACGGATGATTCTTGAAAAAGGACTTCGTGTCTACGGATCAAGTCGGAGTACACCGGCTGATTTCGCACGGACGATGGAATTGTATCAAGCACATCCTGATATTCCAGCTTATTTATCGAATCTGGTTTCAGGCGTATTCCAAATCCGACAAATCGAAGATATTCATAAAGCGTTTGAAAACGATTTGACGAACCGGTTCGGAAAGACGGTCATGGAATGGTGCATGTAACGATGCGCATTGAAAAAGAGGAGAATCGTCTATGAAACAAAAAATTCGGTTATTGCAACGACGGACGGTCCACTACTTGCTTGCTATGACGTACTGGTTGACGAAACGGCTACCGATTCAACCGAAAAAAGTCGTCTTTGCGACGTATCGTTCCGATCGTCTTGTCGATAACTTTCGTGCCGTCTACGATGAACTCGAACGACGCGACTTAGGGTATGAATACGTTTTTTTGTTAAAGCGATTCCCTCAATCGTTGGCGGGACAAATTCAATACGTCTTTCATATGATGCGAGCGACGTACGAGTTAGCGACTGCTCGTTACTTCATCATTGATGATTATTATTACCCTGTATATGTGTCGTCCTTACGGGAAGGGACAGAAGTCATTCAGCTATGGCATGCTTGCGGAGCCTTTAAAAAGTTCGGCTATAGTGTGCTTGATAAATCCTATTCACCGGATGATGATTATTTGAAGATGGTCCAGATTCACCGGAACTATAGCAAGGTCTATGTTTCCGGTGAAGCATGTATCGCACCATATGCGGATGCTTTCGGAATGGAGCAGAAACGGATCTATCCATTAGGGGTTCCACGGACGGATCAGCTACTGAACACAGCACGCCAAGCCCGTGTTCGAGAAAAGTTGTATGACCGATATCCAGAATGGCGCAAGAAACGAATCATCTTACTCGCGCCGACGTTCCGAGGAAATGGACAGACAACGGCACATTACGATCAAGAGCTCGATTTTGAGAAGTTCCGTCGTGAGCTTGGACCGGATACAGTCCTCTTGCTTCGCATGCACCCGTTTGTTCTCAATCCACCAGTCGTACCGGATGCGTATGCGGATCAAATCATTAACATGACAGACTACCCGGACATCAATGATCTAATGCAGATTGCGGATATTCTGATTACGGATTATTCGTCTGTCATCTTCGAGTTTGCCTTGTTGCAGAAGCCGATGATTTTTCTCGTCAACGATCTGCAGTCGTATAAAGCAGAACGCGATTTCTACTTCCCATATGAAACGTTCGTACCGGGACCCATCGTGTCGACGTTCGAAGACGTCATTGCTTGGATTAAACGTGGGCAATTCGATACACAGAAGATCGAGACATTTGCGAATCAGTTCTTTACGTATCAGGACGGAGAAGCGACCAAACGAATCGTCGACCATATGTTATATGACACGATTCCAGAGGCGCCTGTCTATACGAAAACACCAGTGTGAATACAGAAAAACGTTCCGATTGCGTCTCCGTTTGGGGAGAGAGACGTCATCGGAACGTTTTTATTTTTGAATTGGGGCTTGATTGGCGCGAGCAGGGGTAGCTCGCAGAATGCGCACCTCTTAAAAGTGCGTCAACTTGTCCTTTGCGGACGTTCTCGGTTTGACAGGTGGAACGATGGCAGGCCAGCCGATTTGAATGACGCCGAGAACGCGTTCGTTTTCAGAAGCGTCAACGAGTGAGGCATACTCTGGTGTGAACCAGTGTTTTCCGCTCTTCCAGCAACACCCAAGACCTCGTTCTGTTGCTACCAACTGCAGATTTTGAATCATCGCAGCTGTTGCAAGTGTATCCTCTAGCTGTTGATCCGGTGTCCCTTGTACCTGACAAAGTACCGTTAAATAAACCGGGACTTCCCGTAATTTTTGTTCAGCCTGTTGACGTTGTTCAGACGTTTTCGTCTCGAATTGACCACGCGCTGTCAGTAATTCCATCAAGGCATCGACATACCGTGTTTGTCCGTCTTCGATTGCGAGAACAAAGCGCCAAGGCTCTCGTAATTTATGATTCGGGGCATAAATCGCCGTGTCGAGTAATGCTTCTACCAATTCGATCGGAACGGGTTGTTCCGTATAAGACCGGATCGACCGGCGTGTTTCAATCACTTGTTGGGCATGCATCCGTTTCATCTCCTCACTGAGTACTTTTTCACTATAAATGATAACGATTATCATTGTCAACGTTATTTGTCAGAAAACAAAAAAAGACGATTCCCGTGAGGAAATCATCTTTCGTTGCATTCGGATTAAGAGGCTTTTCGTTCCTCGTCTTGATCTTGAGCAACAGTCGTTAGCTTCTTTTTCATAAGACGAATCCGGTATAGGGCAAATAGATAATGGGCGAAATAAATCGTAAAACCAAGGAAAATCGTTAATGCTACATGAATTTGAACGCCAGGAACAGCATGAAGCTGAATGAAGAGCAAGACAGCCATTGCCATCGTATAAAGCACCATTTCCACCGATTGTGGCATGACGCGTTGACGTTTTAAGAAAAAGGAACGCATGAGTGGCAGGACGACGAGACTGACGAGACGATCAACCAGTCCGATGACGAGCACGCTGATCACCATTGCTAAACCATTTTCAAAAGCGATTAACCGTGGGAAGACAAGATAGGAGACGAGTAATAGTGGTCCAACTAATAAAAAGATTGAAATCGAGGCACGTGCGAATACGAAGAGCCCGTTGACACTTGTTAAAAAGGCACGAACGATCTTTTGTGACCAAGGGGATGGTCGACCAACTTGCCAAGCAAAACAACAAGCAAAGATGAACGCATAAAATTGCAGAAAGGCAACCATAAAGCATCTCCTTTAGATATGAAACTCATTGTCCCTAGTGTATCGATTTTAAGGCTGAAGTGCAAAGAAGAACTTTTCGTAAAGTATAAGAAAAGAGGCTGACTCAAAAAAGAATGACGCGTCTTTTCACGCCCTTTCCTCAGGCGAGACACAAGCCAGTTTTCCTGCTTCGTTGAAGCAGGAAAGCGGGTCTTGTTCGTCTCTGACAGCGCATAAATGCGCTCTCTCCTGTAGGAGTGGCGTGTGACGCGTCATTCTTTTTGTTACGAGATAAGGGCGGCAGATCATCATTCTGTCACCCTTATCTTTGTGGAAACTGACTTTTGAGTCAGCCCCTTTCGTCAATCAATCTAGATTCGGTTCTTTTTTTCCGTGCAAGAAGAAGGACAGAATCAGTGCAAGCGCAGATAAGACGGTCGCAATCCAGAACGCATCGGTGATCCCTTGGATCGTCGCTTGTTTCGTCAGCATCGTAAACCAACTCGTTGAAGCGGCTTGGGAGCTACCCAGCTGTTGACCAAGATCGTTTAAATGTTGCGAAAGCGTCGGGTCGAGCGTCGTGAACTGATTCGCATCGTCTGCCAAGTGAGCCGTCGTTTGACGGGTCATGACGGTGACGAGAATTGCCGTTCCGATGGAGCCGGCGACTTGACGAAGTGTGTTTTGGGTCGCGTTTCCGTGTGGGATCATCTTCATCGGTAAAGCGTTCATACCGGCAGTCATGATCGGCATCATGATGAATGCCATACCGAATGACCGAAGCATGTAGATGCCCATGATGGAATAATACGACGTATCCATGTTTAATTGCGTCAATTCCCATGTCCCGTACGTCATCAACGTCAAACCGAAGATAGCGAGCGGTCGAATACCGAAGCGGTCAAATAAACGACCGGCAATCGGTCCGGTGATTCCCATGATTAGTGATCCGGGCAAAAGGAGAAGACCTGAATCGACCGGTGAAAAACCGCGAATGCTTTGAAGGTAAATCGGTAAAAGCAACATCCCGCCGAACAAGGCCATCGTGACGATGACATTGATGAAGAGGGTGAACGAAAATTCCGGAACCTTTAACACACGAATATTCAACATCGGATCTTCCATCGACAGCTCACGCATTGCAAAAGCAGCAATTCCAATTAAGCCGATGACGATCGTGCTGATGACGATTGGGCTATCCCAGCCGTCATTCCCGGCTTCACTGAATCCGTAAAGGAGACTCCCGAATCCGATCGTACTAAATAAGACGCCCAGTGCGTCGAAAGAAGGTTTCGAGAGTGGCTGCGTCAGGCGGAACCAGGCTGTACCGAGTAACAACGTCACTAATCCAAAGAACGACATCGCATAAAACATGACGTGCCAGTCATAGTTTTGGATGACATATCCCGTGATCGTAGGTCCGACAGCTGGAGCCAGAATCATCGCGATTCCGAGCATTCCCATGGCAGCACCGCGCTTATGCGGTGGGAACAATGTCATGAAGACGTTTGATCCGAGTGGCATCAAGATACCAGCACCCGCAGCCTGAACGACACGACCGATCATCATGACCGGGAAGTTCATTGCCATCGAACAGATGACCGATCCGAAGAAAAACAGTGTCATCGAAGCGAGGAACAATTGACGGAACGTGTAGCTTCGCATCAAAAAGGCACTGATCGGAATCAAAATCCCGTTGACGAGCATGAAGCCCGTCGTCAACCATTGGGCAGTGGATGTCGACACGTTAAAGTCATTGATCAGAACCGGTAACGCGACATTGATCAACGTTTGGTTCAAAATAGCAATGAACATACCGATGAGTAAGACCGTCAGTACTTTCGGAATACTGACGTTTTCAGTCGATACCTGTTTAGAAGGTGCTGCGACTGGTGGTGTCACGGTCATCGTCGGTTCCGCCTCGAGGGATTCCTCAAGAGTCGGTCCGTCAGTCGCCAGTGCCATGTCGGATGGGCGACTTCGACGGGCAATCCAGTTGACGCCGATGATGATCAGAATCGTGAACGCACTGTATCCGAACAAGAAGGTAGTAGACATGAACGTCCCTCCTTAATCCTTATGAATGCGGACGGTCACATTCATACCAGGTCGAATGTCGAGTGATTTTTCTTGCGAGAGTGAGACTTTAACAGGAATGACTTGTGCGACTTTCGTGTAGTTCGCATTTCCGTTTGAAGAAGGCATCATTGAGAACGTGGAAGCCGTCGTCATACCGATTTGCTCGACTTCACCAGAAAGTGTCGTGTCCGGGTAGCTGTCGACGTAAACATCCACTGTTTGTCCGACTTTGATTTCATCGATTTCTGTTTCTTCGATGTTCGCTGTGACCCAAAGGTCGTTTAAGTCAAAACCATAGGCGAGAGGTGTACCTGCTGCGACGAAGCCGTTCTTTGTCGCCATCGACTGAACGATCGTTGCTTTTGAGGGCATTGAAACCGAGAGATCCGTCGGTTTTTGTCCAGCTTGTGCCGTCATGACGTGTCCGACTGTTGCGCCACTGGCAAGTGATTCGCCTGTTTTCGCAGACCAGTCTGTTAATTTACCAGCGCTTGGGCTCGCAACCGTTATCATCTTACCGTCGATTTTCGCATTGTCTGTTTTGACATAGCTCGTTGCTTGATCGTAATAGTAGTATCCGACAACACCACCACCGATTAAAACGATGAGTGTCACGATATTGATGATCAATAATTTTTTCATACTCATGGGTGTGTTAGCATCCTTTCTTGTGTACAATCGATTCAAAAAAAGTACTCCTCTGGGGGGAGGAGTAATTAATATAGTTAATTATATGGAACGTTAGCTAACAAACAACCGACAATTTCCGACAAAATGTTGGAAAAATAGATGATAACGGATTCATTAATGAAAAGAGGATGAAAAAGGAGTGAAATATGGATGAATGAGAGCCGTGATCCCCGACCAAAACGGTCACGTGACCGTATTACGATGGAATTATTTCGTTTACTGAAGACGCACAGCTTCTCGAGCATTACTGTCAAAATGTTGACGGATGGAGCAGGTGTGAATCGTTCGACCTTCTACGCACACTATACGGATAAGTATGATTTGCTCGATCAAGTCGTTGAGGAGCAAATGAAAGCACTTGAACAAGCGATTCGGATCACGGGTACAGGAACTGTCTTTCCGACAGTCGAGCAGGTGAGTCGCTATTTTGCTCGTTTGTTCATTCATATCGAAGAAAATGAACTATTCTATCAGACGATGCTCGTTCAAGGACCGATCAAAACGTTCATCTCTCGTTTTCTCGATACATTGAAAGAGAATTATCGAATTGTGTTTCGACCGCAAATCACAGAAGAAGCTACGTTCGTCGATCGAGACTTATTATTGAACTATGTCATTGGTGGACAGTTAGGATTGTTGATTTCTTGGTTACGAAACGGTCGACCGTATTCATCAGAATACATGGCAGAACAATTAAGTCGGATGATCGTCTTTGGAACGGTTGAGAGTATCGGTTTTCCTAAAGAGACGGAATGAAGACGTAAAAAAAAGACACTTCCCTGCGGAAGTGTCCAATCAGTTTAAGCTTGTCGGAATGCAAGTTCTTTCGTATAGATCGTACTCCGGTTCCGTCCGCTTTCTTTTGAATAATACAACGCTTTATCTGCCTGTTGTAATGCTTCAAGTGACGTATGCGAACCACTGGAATGTGAAATCCCAAGTGAGATCGTAATTTGCAGATCAGGTACATCTGCTGTTGGGAACAGGTTACGTGCGACCGTCAACCGAGCTAGTTCTGCTATTTTTTGCGCTTCTTTCGCCGAAGTACTTGGTAAGATGATTAAAAATTCTTCACCACCGTACCGTCCGACGAGGTCGTCTGGACGGGTCAAGGAAGCGAGAGTCATGCCGAGTTGGCGTAACACATCATCGCCCGCATCATGACCATATGTATCATTGACATGCTTGAAGAAATCGATATCGATGAGTACAAGCGAATAGCCTTGGTCGGTCGAGCCGACAAGCGAAAGCGAGTCATCCAGGCGACGACGATTGGCGAGCCCTGTCAAAGCATCCGTCATGGCGAGTTTCTGCTGATACTGGATGTTTTCGAAGTGACGGCGTAATTCCGTCAGCAATCGAAAAGCGACAAAGCCAGCTAATAAATTAAAGAAGACGTACGCAATCGAGATTTTAAAGAATGTCGACCAGCTGTGCGTCAGGACGTAGATGGCGGGTAACGAATAGAGAATACCGACCAACACCATAAGCTGAAAATGACGCATCGAGACATGGACGAATCGACGAATGATCCCGATCGTCGTGATGAACAAGACGATGATCAACGTCGATAAATAAAATCCTTCCATTTGATCAACTGGTGTTAAAAAGTAACGTGTCCCGATGATCATTGCACCAGCAACGATGGCGCTTGGGAAACCACCGAACAGCATGGCAATCGCGACGGGAACGATACGTAAATCAACACGGGCGACATCGATTTGAATCCCATTGAACATCAATAAGACCGCAATCAAACCAGAGACTGCTCCGAGTATAAGTCGAATGCTCCATTTGGAGTTCAATGAAATACGCGGTTGATTCCGAAACGGTAAGAACAAGAGAGTAATCGTTGTAAACAGTAGACAAAAGTTAATGATGAATTGATTCATGATGGACAACAAATCCTCCCAGCTCCCCAACTAACAGATTTCCATATATATACTTCCAGTATACTCAACTAGATAACGGTTAGACAGGCATAAATGTTTAGATGAAAAATAAAAAACGGTAGAAAATCTACCGTTTTTAAGAAGATGAAGTAAGAGAATCCTCATCCATCGTCAGTAAAATTTTATCAAAGACACGAATCATCGTTTCCAGCTCTTCTTCCGTCAATGTACCGAAGCGATCTTGTAAATAGTTTTTCCGGACGATTTCGAGATCCCGAAATGCACGTTCTCCGTCATCCGTCAAAGCGAGGACGATTGAACGACGATCTTCCGTCGAGCGTGTCCGTGTGACATATCCTTGTTTATACAGCTTATCCGTCAAAGCAGTGACTTGACTCGTCGCGAGCTCAAATTGTTCCGCAAGAAGCGTCGGGCGCTGAGGACCATTTTCTGAAAGGCTTCGTAAGATGAAAAATTCACTCCGGGTCGCCGTTCCTTCAAATAGCCGGTTAAGTTCACGTCGCAGGGTACGAAGAATGACACGCATTTGTTCCTCGAGTCGATAAGTTAGCAAATCACGTTCCTGTGGCATGCAAGCAGCATCCTTTCTCTCAGTGGACTTCTACCATTTAGTGTACTAAACATATCGGATTTTTACCATCGACTACCCCAGATTCGAAAAAGGCAATTGACAATTTCGTGGCGTTTTGTGTAATATGGCGTAGTAATAACTAACTTAATTCAGTTCTCACTCAACCAGTGGGATGGAGGTTGCAGTTCTTAAGAGTACGGTTACGGATGTCGTCAAGCGACAGATGAGGTGACCTGAAAGGAAGAATTGCCGAAATCAATCATCGCTTTGAAGATGATCGATTGGGATTAGATCAAATAGGTCTAATACTGTCACAAGTCTGGTATCACCTACTTGTGGAGAGCTATCTTTCACGACGGTAGAATGAGGCGCATCCATTTTATTATGTTGCGTTCTCATCTTCCATCTGGAAGATGAGGGCGCTTTTTGTTTTTTCATTCAAAAAGTGTCCTCTCAAAAATTTATTAAAGAGAGAAGCGAACGAAATGAACAATCTAGATGTGAAACAAACAACAGATTCGACAGCAGAAGGATTAAAACGTGGATTACAAGCCCGTCATATGTCAATGATCGCCATCGGTGGAGCGATCGGAACAGGACTCTTCATTGCGTCCGGTGCTTCCGTCGCAGCAGCAGGACCAGGTGGTGCGCTCCTATCGTATGCAATCGTTGGTCTGATGGTTTACTTCCTAATGACAAGTCTTGGTGAAATGGCAGCGTACATGCCGGTCGCTGGATCCTTCTCGACATATGGAACAAAATTCGTCGATCCATCATTCGGCTTTGCACTCGGCTGGAACTACTGGTACAACTGGGCAGTCACGATCGCAGTTGAACTCGTCGCAGCACAAATCGTCATGACGTACTGGTTCCCGGATGTTCCTGGATTTTATTTCAGTGCCTTATTCCTCTTACTCATGATCGGCTTGAACTACTTCTCCGTTAAAGGATTCGGGGAAGCGGAGTATTGGTTTGCGATGATTAAAGTCGTTACCGTCATCGTCTTCTTAGTCGTCGGTGTTGCGATGATTTTCGGTGTCTTTACATCGGAGCCACCGGTTGGCTTTAAAAACTTTGCTCTTGGCGATGCACCGTTCGTCGGTGGGATTCCTGCCGTCATCGGAATCATTCTTGTTGCTGGATTCAGTTTCCAAGGAACGGAGCTCGTCGGGATTGCCGCGGGTGAGTCGGAAGACCCGAAAAAGAACGTTCCTAAAGCAGTCAAACAAGTTTTCTGGCGTATCTTACTTTTCTACGTCTTCGCGATTTTCGTCATCGGAATGCTCATTCCGTATACGAGTCCGAACTTGGTTTCGAATGACATTACGGACGTAGCGGTTAGTCCGTTTACGCTCGTCTTTGAAAAAGCAGGTCTTGCGTTCTCAGCAGCACTCATGAACGCCGTCATCTTGACGTCTGTTCTATCTGCCGGAAACTCAGGTATGTATGCTTCGACTCGGATGCTTTATACGCTTGCTCGCCAAGGAGATGCACCGAAGTTGTTCGCGAAAGTATCGAAAAACGGTGTACCGCGTAACGCTTTGCTCGCAACAGGAGCAATCGGTGCACTCTGTTTCTTGACGTCAATGTTTGGTGGACAAGTCTACTTGTGGTTACTCAATGCTTCCGGTATGACAGGATTCATCGCATGGCTCGGGATTGCAATCAGTCACTATCGTTTCCGTAAAGGATTCCTTGCACAAGGTCACTCGTTGAAAGACTTACCATATGTGGCACCAGCGTTCCCATTCGGTCCGCTGTTCGCATTCGGTCTTTGTTTCCTCGTCATCGTCGGTCAAAACTATGCCGCATTCCTTGCGGATCAAATCGATTGGGTCGGAATTGCCGCAACGTATGTTGGTATTCCATTATTCCTTGCCTTCTGGTTAGGACATAAATTCAAAAATCGAACGTCGATCGTTCGTTATGACGAGATGGACTTCCCGGAACATCCACGTCAATCATAATGTGTGAACCACCTTCTATAAATGAAGGTGATTGAGATTGAAGACAAAGTGCAATTTTTCTCTGATGAGTCTGATGAGAAAGATTGCGCTTTTTTGTTCGTTTCGAATCGTTTTTCCAGGGACAAGCATCGCTTCGCTGCAGGGTCGCTCTTGCTTGTTATTCCCTAGGAAGCGATGTCGAGTGAACAAAACGCTTCTCTGATTCTCCTGACGGTATAAAAAAGAATGACACGTTACACGCCACTCCTACAGGAAAAAGCGCAATTTTGCGCTTTCAGAGACAAACAAGACCCGTTTTCCTGCTCGACTGGAGCGGGAAAACTGGCTTGTGTCTCGTATGAGGAAAGGGCGTGAAAAGACGTGTCATTCTTTTTTTGAGTCAGTCCATTTTCTGCAATCGGAACCACCTTCTATTGAAGGTGGTTTTTTATTCCCTTAAATGAAAACGTTCTCTAAAATATAGTTTTGAAAAAGTATAAAAAAGGAATCAATGAATAAGTATTCAAAAATAGAAATATGAATAAAGAATAGGGGGGAGACGCATGACTACATCTGAATTATTTTTCACATTAGGTTCTGCAGCGTTTTTCATGTTGCTCGTTGCTTACATATCCTACCGATTGACGCGTGGGAAAACACAAGGCGTCGATGAATACTTCTTAGCGGGACGAGGGCTAAGTGGCGTTTTCATTGCCGGATCGCTACTGCTGACGAATTTGTCGGCAGAACAGTTGATTGGACTAAATGGACAATCCTTCATGGGAAACATGTCGAGTATGGCGTGGGAAGTCACGGCGGGATTTGCTGCCATCATCATGGCGATTTATCTACTCCCGAAGTTTCTCGGGCTTGGTATCTCGACGTTACCGGAATACTTAAGTCACCGGTATGATGAGACGGTTCGCCGGATGACAGTCTTACTCTTTTTACTCGGATATATGTGCGTCACGATTCCTTCGATGCTTTATTCGGGTGGGATTGCTGTCTTGCAGCTATTCGATGTTCCGGAACTATTTGGTCTTAGTTATACGCAATCCCTTTGGTTAGTCGTCTGGGTCGTCGGGATCATCGGAGCAATTTATGCGATTTTTGGAGGACTACGTGCGGTGGCTGTCTCGGATACCTTGAACGGGATCGGGCTCGTCTTCGTTGGATTCCTAGTTCCGGTGCTTGGCTTTATTGCACTGGGTGACGGGAATTTACTTCAAGGGATGAAGACGATTGCGACTGTGCAACCGGAGAAGCTGAACGCAATCGGAAGCTCAACCGATGCCGTTCCGTTCTTCTCGATTTTCACGGGTATCCTATTTGCGAACTTATTTTATTGGTCACTCAATCAATATGTCATTCAACGTGTGCTCGGGGCAAAAGATTTGAAGGAAGGACAGAAGGGCGTCCTCATGACAGGATTCTTAAAGTTATTAGTTCCAATCTTCATGCTGATTCCTGGGATCATTGCCTATCACTTGTATGGGAACACACTAACAAGCGGTGATTTATCATATCCTCGACTCATTACGGAGTTACTGCCGGTCTCGCTGATGGGATTTTTCTTGGCTGTCTTACTCGGAGCCGTCTTCAGTTCGTTTAACTCGTTGCTAAACAGTATTGCAACACTTTTCGTCCTCGATATCTATCAGCCGGTGTTTGCGAAAGAGGCGAGTGATGAACATTTGATTCGTGTCAGTAAATGGTTCGGAACGATCGTTGCTTTAATCTCTTTCGTCATCGCACCATTCTTGATGTACGCGCCGGACGGCTTATGGAGTTTGATCCGGCAATTCACAGGTTTTTTCAACATTCCGATTCTCGTCATCGTATTAATGGGGATTTTCATGAAACGAATTCCGGCGATTGCAGCGAAAATCGTCATCGTCTTTCACGTGTTCGCGTATTACTTATTCGTCTTCGGTTTCAAACAACTGTTCGGCTGGGATCATGGCATTAGCTATATTCATGGGTACGGTATTCTACTCGTGATTGAAGTGCTGTTCATGGTATTCATGGGATATCGTTACCCGGTCGTCCAGTCAAGAAAGGTCAATCGACGACAGTCTGTCGAGCTCACTCCATGGAAATTCGCGATTCCGGTTTCGATCTTATTATGCACATCCATCATTTGGACGTACGTTCTGTTTTCAAAAATCGGACTGGCTTCGACAGCAGGCATCGTATCGATTTGGTTCTGGCCGGTTACGTTAGGACTTGTCATTGCAACGATCGTATTATGGCGTGTGTCGCTAAACGCTTGGGAAGCGAAGTACCGGACCTATCTCGAAGAAGAGTACCGTCAAGCAGAATAATCCTCTCGCAGAAGACATGACATATCGGGTAAGATGAAAGAAAAACAGGAGGCGATCTTCGTGAATTACTGGTACCACTTCAAGCGTGCCTTCTTACCGATCGCATTATTGCTTGTGACGCTTGCCTTGTACCAAATGATTTATCGTTTGAATAACATCTGGTATTCGCTCGGAGGACTTCTTCTTGTCTTTGCGGCGATTTACTTCGTCATGCGTCGTCTAAAAGCGAACCCAGAGGATTGAATGAGCAGGAAAGTCGAGTCCATTCTCTGAACGCGGTAAAATAGACACATACAGAGGAGGGGAAGATAGATGGCAAAAGCAATATTTGCAGGTGGTTGTTTCTGGTGCATGGTCAAGCCATTCCATAAATATGATGGGGTAGAGCAGGTCATTTCAGGATATACCGGTGGTCATACAGAGAACCCGACTTATAAAGAGGTCTGTTCGGAAACGACAGGTCACTTGGAGGCGGTTGAAGTCACGTACGATCCGTCCGTCATTACGTACGAAGAATTACTCGAGATCTTCTGGCGTCAAATTGACCCGACAGATGGTGGAGGTCAATTCAATGACCGTGGTGAATCGTACCAACCGGCCATCTTTTATGTCGATGAAGCACAGCGTGAAGCAGCTGAACGTTCGAAAGCAGCGCTTGACGCATCAGGACGCTTCTCGCGTCCGGTCGCGGTAGAGATTCGTCCAGAAAAGCCGTTTTGGCCAGCCGAAGAATATCACCAAGATTATTATAAAAAGAATCCGTTCCGTTATCAGATGTATAGTGTCGGCTCAGGTCGCGCGAAATTCATCAAGGAAGCGTGGAAGGACCAAGGTAAGGAAAAAGAACTGAAAGAGCGTCTGACGCCAATTCAGTATAAAGTCACACAAGAGAACGGGACAGAACCCGCTTTCCGTAACGAATACTGGGATGAAGAACGTCCAGGACTGTACGTCGATATCGTCGATGGTACACCACTCTTCACATCGAAAGATAAGTTCCAGTCGAACTGTGGTTGGCCGAGTTTCGCTAAACCGATCTCAGAAGACAAGATGGAAGTCGAACTCGATACGAGTCACGGGATGACGCGGACGGAAGTGCGTTCTGCGAATGCGGATAGTCACCTCGGTCATATCTTCGATGATGGTCCGACAGAACTTGGTGGTCTTCGCTATTGTATCAACTCAGCAGCATTACGATTTATTCCGCTTGAAGAGCTTGATTCGGCAGGATATGGGGAATATAAAAAACATTTCGAGTAACACGTAAAGAGCAGTCAAACGATTTCGTTTTGACTGCTCTTTTTTCAAATGGAAGGGAGAGAATCGAATGTTTCGACCCGTATATGAAGAGATTCGACAAATGACGATTGCGAAGGTGCTTGATTTCTACGATCACGAAATCCGTCAGCTCGATGAGCAAGCACGTCAGGAAAAGTACGACAAGATGAGCTTGAGTCCGTTTCGCTTTTTCCGTGGGAGTTCGCATCTGTTTTATTATGACGTGACGCGAATCCCCCTTGGTTTTGATACGCCTCGTGATAAACCGACGTGGATTCAGGGAGATCTTCATTTTGAGAATTTCGGTGTCCATGGCAATGCGAAGGGAGAGATCATCTACGACGTCAATGACTTTGATGAAGGGTACTTAGGATCTTATCTATACGATTTGATTCGCATGGCGATCTCCGTCCGGTTGTTCGCTGAAGAGGCAGGATACGATCCGGCTCCTGCGATTCGAAATTATGTCCTGGAATACTTACACGATTTAAAAAAGTACGCTCTCGGAAAAGATCCGAGTGATGTCTGTTTTACGCGGGATAATACGAAAGGACCAATCAAGAAGTTGATCAAAAAAGCAGAAAAGAAACGTGAGGAATTAATGGGAGAGCGGACGAAACTGGTGGATGGCGTGAGACGTTTTTGTACATTACCGGATATGCAAGCGATAGATGATACGACGCGAATAGCGATTGAGTCTGCCTGGTCCTCCTATATCGAGACGATTGACGCAGAGGATCGTCGTGACGAAGCGTTCTATACAATCAAGGATATCGTCCGAAAACTAGACAGTGGAACGGCATCGATTGGTCTTGAACGCTATTACATCTTGATTGAGGGGGAGGGAGGGGAAGAAGATTTGATTCTAGAGATGAAACAAGCTCAGACTTCTGTCCCTTCGTTGTTCCTTCCCGTCTATCGTCCAGAAGCAGAAACAGTTCATCAAGGACGCCGGATCATCACGTCCCAAAAAGCGATGCAGGCACATGAGGATCCATATCTTGGCTACCTGACGATTGGGAAAAAGGAATATTATGTACGTGAGCGCTCGCCATATAAGAAAAAACTAAAAGCAAAGCATATCAAAAGTCAGGAAGACCTTGAGAACGTGTTGTGTATTCAAGGTCAAATTACCGCGAAAATCCATGCGCGGGCGGATCAGGACGCCGGGATTAAAGAAAAAATTTTGACACATCATGCGGATGTTGAAATCATCCAAGCCATTGGTGTTTCGGACACTGCTTTTTTAGAGCAAATCGAGCGTTGGTCAGAAGCCTACGTGACACGAACAAAGCTGGATTACCAAGTGTTTTTGGAGTGGGTGAAGACCCGAAAAACAAATTAAAAACCTAACAAACTGAAGCTTGTCAGATGGATGTGTAACATGTGTTACACATCCATCTTTTTTGTACGAATTTTTTTGTTTAACAAATGAAAGCGTTCAACAAAATAGAAATAGGTATAATGACCTATATCAATTTATCAGAAAACTTCGTAAATTTTTGATTAAGTTCTTACGGACGACTCGCTCCGTAGGACGAATCATACCAGGTACAGGGGGAAATACATCATGAGTTTGACGCGGAAAAAAGATGTTTCCGCTATGATTGCTGCAAGTAAACGAAACAGTGGACTTGCTCGAAATCTTGGCGCGATGGATTTAACGTTTTTAGGAATTGGCGCCATCATTGGAACCGGAATCTTCGTTTTGACAGGAACAGGAGCATTGACTGCAGGACCAGGACTTATCGTATCATTCATTCTATCTGCCATCGCCTGTGGTCTAGCTGCTCTTGCTTACGCTGAATTCGCATCAACGATTCCGGTCAGTGGATCCGTCTATACGTACACGTACGCAACGATGGGAGAGATCTTCGCTTGGATCATCGGTTGGAACTTGATCCTCGAATATGGACTCGCCTCCAGTGCCGTTGCAGCCGGTTGGTCTGGGTACTTTCAGTCCTTACTCGCAGGATTCAACATCCATGTGCCAACAGCCTTATCAGCAGCTCCTGGAGCAGTCGAAGGAGCCAAGACATACTTCAACCTTCCAGCGTTCTTAATCCTCTTTGCCATTACGGCATTGTTGTCGATGGGAATCAAGGAAACGAAACGTGTCAACAACATCATGGTCGTCATTAAACTAGCGGTCGTCGTATTGTTCATCGTCGTCGGTGTCGGTTATGTCGAACCAACGAACTGGGCACCGTTCACACCATTTGGTTGGGGAGGCGTCTTCTCGGGTGCCGCGATCGTCTTCTTCGCGTACATCGGCTTTGATGCCGTCACATCAGCAGCTGAAGAAGTCCGCGATCCGCAAAAGAACTTGCCGCGCGGTATCATCGGTTCACTTGCTGTTTGTACAGTCCTTTACGTCATCGTTGCAGCTATCATGACAGGAATCGTACCGTATCAACAGTTCGAAGGAATCGATCACCCAGTCTCACTTGCGATTCAAATGGCAGGTCAAAACTGGGTTGCTGGATTCATCGATCTTGGTGCAATTCTCGGAATCACAACAGTCATTCTCGTCATGACATACGGAATGGTGCGTCTCGCGTTTGCGATCTCGCGTGACGGGATGTTCCCTAAAGTATTCTCCGAAGTGCATCCGAAATACCAAACACCATTCAAGGCGACTTGGATGATCGGACTTGGTAGTTCACTCGTCGCTGGATTCGTTCCACTCGATGTCATCGCGAACCTCGTCAACATGGGTACACTCGCAGCATTCGTCTTGATCTCTGTCGCTGTCTTGATTCTTCGTAAGACACAGCCGGATCTCCCACGTGCATTCAAATGTCCGGGTATGCCATATGTGCCAATCGCAGCAATCGCTGCATGTCTCTTCTTGATGTTCAACTTGAAACTCGAGACATGGATTGCTTTTGGAATCTGGCTTGCTATCGGTTTAGTTCTTTACTTTACGTTTGCACGCAAGAGTTCGAATTTACACCCCGGCAACATGCCAGCAGCGGAACTCGCTGCTTCGAAAGAAGAACAGTAACACACAAGAAGACCCGGTCGCCTGAAGGCGATCGGGTCTTTTGATGTTAGGAAAGTGGAACAGGTCCTTTGACGCGGACCGCATCAAATTCACGACGAATACTTTCATTGGCTCTCGCTTCATCTTCTGCCGACCAGCCGAGTTCGCTACGCATCAAGGCGAGAACACCATCTGCGTACTGTTCAGCGTGAGGGAAATCAAAGAAGACGGCTGAAGCACGACGGTTCAAGAAGTCACCGGGTTGCATGACGAGCTCAGCTTCTAATCCATATAGAAGGGCGCCGAACCAGTGTAACGGTAATTGATAACGAGCCGCCTCGTCACCACGTGTCCGAATCAATTCAAAGACACGTTCGACATTCGTACCGTAACGTTGGATGAGCCATGTCGCCTCATTCGGTGACAATCCGAGTGCTTCTCCTTTTGGTTGTTGTTCCTTCAAGTAGCGGGCAAATCCTTTACTTCCTTGTGGATGACCACCACCAAGCAAGATATCGTGCGTACGGGAAGCGAGGTAAATCCGATTTTCTTCTGTCTTGAATTGGTCTGCGACCATATCGATAATTCGTTCTGCCATCTTCCGGTACCCGGTCAACTTCCCACCAGCGATTGACATCAGCCCGGATTTCGAGACGAAGATTTCATCTTTTCGAGACAGTTCACTCGGGTCCTTTCCATCTTCATGAATGAGTGGGCGTAGTCCAGACCATGTCGATTCGACGTGTTCAGGTCGTAACTCGACGTTGAACATTTGATTTGTCGCCTCTAGGATATAGTCCTGATCCTCAACGGTGACACCCGGTTCAAGAATATCTCCTTTATAGTTCGTGTCAGTCGTTCCGACATAGGTTTTCCCTTCGCGTGGAATCGCAAAGATCATCCGACCATCTGGAACGTCGAAATAAACAGCCTGTTGGAGTGGGAAATGCGCTTGATCGATGACGAGATGAATCCCTTTCGTCAGGTGGAGCGATTTCCCAGCTTTCGAACCATCTTTTTCACGTAGTTCGTCGACCCACGGACCGGTTGCATTGATGATTTTCTTCGCCCGAATCGTATACGTTTTGTCACTTAAGACGTCACGGACTTCGACACCGACAACTTTTCCATTGTGGTAGACGAGCGATTCAGCCTTCGTATAGTTGACGGCACGTCCACCGTAACCAACAGCTGCCTTTAAGACTTCGACTGTCAATCGGGCATCATCCGTTTTATATTCGACATAACGACCACCACCGACTAAGTGTTCCGAACGTAATAATGGCTCGTAACGTAATGTTTCTTCTTTACTGAGCATCGTCCGGCGTTCATTGCGTTTGACGCCTGCGAGCTGGTCATAGACGCGTAGGCCGATGGATGTCGAGAAGCTGCCGAACGTTCCGCCTTCGACGAGTGGAAGCATCATCCACTCCGGCGTCGTCACGTGTGGGGCGTTCTCATACACGATGGCACGTTCTTTTCCGACTTCGGCAACCAGTTTGATTTCGAACTGCTTCAGATAACGCAATCCACCATGGACGAGTTTCGTCGATCGGCTCGATGTCCCTTCGGCGAAGTCCTGCATCTCAATCAATCCTGTCCGCATGCCTCGACTTTGTGCGTCAAGCAAAATACCGGCTCCCGTGATACCGCCCCCGATGACGAGCACGTCTAAAAGTTCTTGTCCCATTTCTTCTAACCAAGCTGTCCGTTCCGTACTTGAAAACATCTTGTCTTCCCCCTGTTCGTCTGAATGGATAGTTAGTCTACTTCTATCCATGTACCCGATTTTGCACTTTTTTGAGCACGATCAATGATTTTCATGACGAGTTCAGCCTGTTTCGGAGAGACAGGTGGGGTTGTTCGCTGTCGAATGGCTGGGGCGAGGTCTGTATAATAATCCCCAAATTGCCCGGAGACAAAAGAAAAGTCTTCAAGGGGACCGTTTGCTTCAGCCAATTGATACGTCGCGCGTTTCGTATCGACTTCATCGACGAAATAGCTAGCCTTTGTCCCATGTACCATTAGCGAAGGACCAACAGCCGGAACGATGGAACCGATGTGTAAAATAGCGCGTCGTGTACCGAATGCTAAAATCAGATGTGTATAGTCATCAACGATCCCACCTTGCCGTTGAATCGTTTGGTCACAAAAGACGCGATCCGGAATTTCATCGAAGGCGACGAGTGCTTGATCGATCAAGTGTGATCCAAGATCGTACAAGAGACCAGCACCGGGTACGTCCTGTTCGCGCCAACGATCCTCAACGTCTGGGCGATAGCGATCATAATGCGCTTCAAACGTTTGGAGGGTGCCGAGACGTCCGGATTCGAGTAAGGTCATCAGCGTTCGAAAGTCCTTCGTATACCGACGATTATGATAAACTGTCAGTAACCGATCGTGTACACGTGCTAGTTCTGTCAACGTTTCGGCTTCTTCGAGCGTGACAGTGAACGGTTTCTCGACGAGTACATCACAGCCCGATAGCAAAGCGAGGCGCGCAAGTGGATAATGTAGCTCATTTGCTGTCGCGATGACGACTAAATCGATCTGTTCTTTAGCGAGCAGGGCTTCAAGTGTCGAATAAACAGGTAGCGTCGCGTCATAAGCAGCGACTGCTTCCGGACGACTCGACTGAACAGCGACTAACTGATAATCAGGTGCGTGTAAATAAGGAGCATGTAAATGTTCACCGGCAATACCAAAACCAACTAAAGCGGTACGAATCATGGAAAACACATCCTTTTCAAGTTCATACCCTCAATCTACCATAAGGAGGAATACAAGATGATTACGGAACAACACATCATCGAAAAGATGCGTCAAGCGATGCAACGCATTGAGCAAACGACAGGAGCCGCGCAGAAAGAGCAGATTGCAGCAATGAAGGCGTACTGTGAACTATTACTTGAATCTGAGGCGACATCAAGTTCAACGATATCGCTACCTACGTCAACACCTCAGGCAACACCAACAGTCGATCCGATGTTAGCGCGTTTCATGGGTGTTTCGCAGGAGAAAGAAGAAAAAGGCACTTCATTGCTCGATTTTTGAATGAAATGACGCGATTCAGGGAATAACCATCACAGTTGAAACGAGAAGGGGAGATACGTCATGAAAACAGTAATCGTCATCGGAGCAGGACCAGGAAACGGATATGAAATCAGTAAACGATTCGGACAAGAAGGCTTTCAAGTCGTTTGTGCGGCGCGGACGCAAGAAACACTCGCAGCCGTCATCACGGAACTAAAAGAAGCGGGCGTGGAAGCGGTCGGAGTGGAATGTGATGCTTCACGAAAAGCTGATATCGCATCCCTCATCGAATGGACAGAGGAGCAATACGGACAAGTTGATGTCTTAGTCTACAATGCTTCGATTTTACATCAAGCGTCTGTCCTTGAAGTCTCGGCAGAACAGATTACGAAAGAGTTCGAAATCGACGTGCTCGGTGCACTGCATGCCGCACAACTCGTTGCTCCGTCGATGCAAAAACGGAAAGACGGCGCTATCCTGATTACTGGAGGCGGCGCTGCGATGCAAGCGATCAAATCGCTACCAGGACTTTCAATCGGGAAGGCAGGCGTTCGCCAAGTGACGCATATGTTACACGATACGTTGAAGGAAGACGGTGTCTACGTCGGAACCGTCACGATTGCCGGGGAAGTGAAGCGTGGAACGGCACTTGATCCGAAAAATGTAGCGGAAGCGTTCTATCAACTGTATACGAACCGAAATGAAGTCGAAACGGTTCTTTCAGCAGACTAACGAATAAACAAGATAGCGTATGCGGGTTCGGACTTTGACCGAATCCGTATTTTCATGGAAAGGAGCGAAACAGAAGTGAGACGATACACCATGATAAGTCTACTTTTTCTATTCGTTCTCATCGGTTGTGCACCAGAAGAAACTGACTTGCTTGGCATCAAGCAACCCGATGACGAAAAAATCACGAAGGCGACGGTTGAACGCGTCATCGATGGGGATACGTTAAAAGTGAAGTTGGAGGATGGGAAAACGGAGGACGTTCGTCTACTCCTTGTCGATACACCAGAAACCGTCAAACCGGATACACCGGTTCAACCGTATGGAACGGAAGCTTCAGCATTTACGAAAGAGACCTTACCGAGCGGGACGGCTATTCGGTTGGAGCGTGATCATTCCCGGACTGATCGATATGGAAGATTACTCGCATACGTCTGGTACGGCGATAAGATGTTGAATCAGGAGTTACTTCGAAAAGGACTCGCACGTGTAGCGTTCGTCTATGAGCCGGACACACGTTATGTCGATATGTTCGAACAGATTGAACAGGAAGCCAAGCAGGCGAAGAAAAAGATTTGGGAGCACGATGGCTACGTTACGAATCGTGGCTTCGACGCTCAAGCGATTACAGAAACGAAATCCTGCGACATCAAAGGCAACGTCAATCGGTCGGGTAAAAAAATCTACCATGTACCGGGAGGTCAGTCCTACGATGAAGTGAAGCCAGAGCAACGGTTCTGTACGGAAAAAGAAGCAGAAGAAGCCGGATTCGTCCGCGCTGCACGCTAATGAATGCACACAAAAAGCCATCGGAATCGATGGCTTTTTGTTTACTCTACAGGTGGTGAGGGGGATTGATACTGCTGTACTTTATCATCTTCATCAAAGGAAATCGTGACATCGGTGATCCCTTTAAGAATTCGGATTTGAAGTTCAAGCCGGTCCTTGATGTCGTCCGCTTGGGCAATCGTTAAGTTAGGATCCACTTCAATCTCTGTCTCGACATGGAAGTGATCCCCTTCCTTGATGACTTCAAGCTTTTCAATATCACGAACCGCTTCATCACGTAATAGGATTTCACCGATTTTAGCAGTCAATACTTCATCAATCTCACCGAGTGCACCGGCAGCATTTTGAATAAAAACATTATAAACGACGTAGAACATCATCAGACCAATTAAAATCGATGCAATGCCCTCTGCTTGATAAAACGATGTATAATGCGAAATCAGAACGGCGATGATTGCGATGATACCACCAAGAGTCGCAACAAGGTCTTCCATGAAGACAAGCCGTGTCGCTGGTTTTGCTTGCGCAAGATGGGTGAAGCTTTGTCCGACAAGCGTCAATCCTCGGGATTTGAGTCCGGTTTCATGAGCAATCTCGATCATTGCTTTATAAAAGACACCGACTTCGAGGACGACACCAATTCCAAGTGCTGTCAAAATGATCCAAAGCCCAGTCGTCTCTTCGCCAGGACCGTGTGCGATATGCAAGATGCCTTCCCGAATCGTCTCATACGCAAGCAACGCAACGACGATGATTGCAGCAAGTAACACGAGGTTAACAAGGCGACCGAATCCGTTCGGGAATCGTTTCGTTGGTGCTTTTTTACTTAGAGCAGAACCGATATAGACGAAAAACTGATTCGCCGCGTCACCGATCGTATGCATCATTTCAGCAAACATTGCAACGTTCCCAGTCAAGATATAAGCGACGAACTTGATGATAGCAATGATTGTGTTGACGATTGCAGCAGCAAGTGCTGACTTATTGCCGCGACGGATCAATGAGAAAAAAGTGGTCATGAGCGGTTCTCTCCTTGTCTATTCAAAATAGGTTAACCGCGTCCTGCCTGGAACGACGGATAAAGTGTCATCCCGCCGTCCGCAAAGAGTGTGATACCTGTGACATAACTTGCTTCGTCCGACGCAAGCCATGCGGCAACGGCTGAAATTTCCTCAGGTTTTCCGATATTGCCCATTGGAATCATGCTCTCGACTTCTTTTCGTTGTTCCGGATCTTCGAATTTTTCAGCGTTGATCGGTGTATTAATCGCACCAGGTCCAATCGCATTGACCCGGATGCCTTTTGGTGCATATTCCATCGCCAGGGTTTGTGTCATCAATTTGACGCCACCTTTACTTGCAGCGTAGTGAACGAACGTCGGCCATGGGATGATTTCATGAACACTTGATAGATTGATGATACTACCTTTGACATCGTGTTCGACGAAATATTTCAGTGCTTCACGCGCACCGAGGAATGCACCTGTTAAGTTGACGTCGATGACTTTTTGCCAATCTTCAAGCGACATCTCGTGTGAAGGAGATGGCATTTCTACTCCAGCATTGTTAACGAAAACGTCCAATTTACCAAAATGATCAACAGTCTCTTTAACGAGGTTGATCATATCGTCTTCTTTTGAGACATCCCCTTGAATCGTAATGGCTTCGCCGCCCTGTTCTTGAATCGATTCTGCGATTTTTTTTGCTTCTTCCGGATGACTGCGATAGTTGATGACGACACGCATACCTTCTTCTGCATAACGACGAACGATAGCCTCACCGATTCCCATTGACCCACCTGTTACGATGGCTACTTTTCCTTTTAAACTCTCATACATGATGCTTCACTCCTTCATTATTGTTTCGTAAATCCAATCATGATTCCGCCAGCAACAACTAAAATACAACCGATGATGACGAACGTCATCTCTTTCTTCGTTTTTGATTCTTTCAGTAAGAGGACACCGCCAATCGTTGAGATGACGACTCCTGTTTGAGATAAGGAGAAACTCGTTGCGACACCGACTTTTGCCGTCGCAAATAATAAAGCGACGTTCCCGACAGCCCACATGAGTCCACCGATAGTATTGCCAGCTGTTTTCTTCGTGAAGAGATCTCCTTCTCGTAAAGAAAGAAGAATCGCACTCACGACCATCCCAATCGCTTGTGGTAGGACTGCTTCCCATCCATTGATATCGAACCAACGGGCAATGACGACGTAGCCGACATACCCGACAGTCGAGATGAGGAGGAGCGTCAGTCCTTTTCCGATATTCTCATCTTCTTTGCTCTTATCTTCCTTGTAAGACGTGAAAGCTGCTCCGGCAATGATCAATACAAGGGCACTGATTCCGAGAATCAACGCAGTTGTCGTTGACCATTCTCCAAAAGCAAGAACACCAAACAACGATGTTCCGACGAGTTGCATCCCTGTTGAGATGGGCATCGTCTTTGAGACACCCATTTGCCGGAATGCGGCAAATTGATTTTTTTGACCGAGCGCCCAGAAGGCACCAGAAAAGAACCCAGCGACCCAAGCAGTCGTCGACATCTCTGGGCTGACAAAAAAGAAGGTAACGATCGCGAAAAGCAACGCACCCAGAGTCGTACCGATAATTTGTTGCGCCGTTGAGCCTCCGATTTTTGAGACGACGAGCGGCAACGATCCCCACATTAATGCAGGAACGATGGCAATTAAAATATCAATCAAGTGTTTCACCTCTCCTTACTATTATCTCTCTACTTGAAGCTGTACCCCGCGAGACGCGAGGAAAAACCTCGAAGCGCGAAGAAAAATTATTCTGAAATAAAAAACGCCCATCGAAATGGACGTTTACTGATATTTCGTTTATCGGAACGGTTCGTCAGCAATCCGGACAATTTGTCGTCCGATCCGTCGACCATTCCATAAAGCGATGACGGCGATCGTCAAAGAAATCCCCATGACGTCATACTGCGTAAAATAATAACCGAGATAGCTAAAGGGAAGGCTGATGATTCCGACGAGTGAACTCGTCCACTGGCGAATTTTGAGTGACTCGATATTCGCGACGCGAGAAAACTTTTGTTGTTCCATGATCCGCCAACGTGTCGGTTCGCTGAGTGCATCATTGACAAGGCGCGGGAAGGCGAGCAATCGCGCACCGTAAGAGCCGGCAATCTGGAGGTAACGGTTTTGGTTTTTCCCTTCGTCGTCGAGCCAACGTCGAACCATTGGTTTGGCTAGTTCCAGCAGATTGATTTGTGGTGAAAGAATCTGGAGGATTCCAAGAATCGTCGAGGCAGCACGACCAAAGAACGCAAACTCTGCAGGGAGCTGAATCGGTTCGTTTCGGACGAGCAATTCGATATCGGATAAGACCTTCTCAATCAGTTTCGTATCGACGTTTTCCATATCACTCTCGAGATAGAATGTGACCGCTTTTTCAATCGCTTGTCGAATGTTTTGCTTATTTGCATTCGGTAATAAGAACCGTAAATCCTCGAGACCATCAACGATCGCATCGTAATCCAAGGTGACGAAGGACTGAAGAATTCGCTGAATCGCTCGCATGTCATCAGGCGTCGTCGCTCCAATCATCCCAAAATCAAGCAAGACGATTTTGCCGTCAGACTGGACGAGGACGTTGCCCGGGTGTGGGTCGGCGTGAAATTTCCCGCCGAACAGTAATTGCTCCCCAGCGTTCAAGAAGAGATTACGCGCTAGTTCGTCACGATCAATCTGATGTTCCGCTAAATAATCAAGATCGGTGATACGTGTCCCGTCAATCCATTCCATGACGAGCACCCGATTCGTACAATGTTCTTCATAATAACTCGGGATATAGATGACAGGATTCGTCTCATACATCTTTTTAAAGTAGAGACCGTTTTTTAATTCAGTTCGATAATTCAATTCATCACCGATGACAAAGACCATTTGGCGATATAAGCTTTGCAAATCAGTCGATTTGTTTAATGACGTTCGGCGCAACATGGCAATGACGATACGCATGGCACGAAAATCGGTTTTGATGATTTGTTCGATGTTCGGTCGCTGAACTTTGATCGCAACTTTTTTACCATTTGATTTTAAGGTTCCGCTGTACACCTCACCAATCGAGGCAGAAGCGACAGGACGGGAACTGATATCCGAGATGATCTCTTCGATCGGCATACCCCAATCCTCTTCGATGATCTTACGTGACTCTCCAAGTTTACTTGAAGGAACTTTATCGACGAGTTCGGTCAGTTCCATCAAGACGGATGGAGGAAATAGATCGGCTCGAATCGACAAGAACTGACCGAGCTTGATCAGTAACCCTTCTAACCGTAATGCTTTTTTCTTATAGTCACGCGCAATCCGGATCATGATGCGCTCAAACTCTTCGTTGTTCGTACCTGGCCGGTTTTTCCGGGTGAATCGATAGATCGTAAAGATGTAACGTGCGAACATCGTCACGATGACGACGATGCGATAAAGCGCCCAACGTTTCATACGGTCACCTAGCTTCCTGTACAGTTTGTTTCAGTATAGGTTACTTTACCTAAAAACGTCACTCGCAAACGGTCGAAACGGTGACAGAAAATTAATGCTTTACGGAAACTAAAAAGAGAGTATAGTAAGTATTGGAATTTCTTTGTAGAAAGGTGAAATGTGCGCATGTCCTGGGACTTATTGAATATCATCGGCACGGTCGCTTTTGCGATGAGTGGTGCGATTGTTGCGATGGAAGAAAAATATGATTTATTCGGTGTCTGGTTACTTGCTTTGATCACAGCATTCGGCGGTGGTGCTATTCGTAATTTACTGATTGGTGTACCGGTATCGGCTCTCTGGTCGCAAGGTGGTCTCTTTTTAGTCGCGATTCTCGTTGCGTTGTTGATCTTCGTGTTACCCCAGTTGTTCTTGCCGCACTGGACACGTTGGGGCGTCCTCGCGGATGCGCTCGGATTGTCTGCGTTTGCGATTCAAGGTGCTTTGATGGCGACAGCAAAAGGACTGCCATTGTCAGCAACGATTTCAGCTGCTGTGCTGACTGGTGTTGGTGGTGGAGTGATTCGCGATTTACTCGCTGGTCGGAAACCACTCGTCTTGCATAAAGAGATCTATGCGATGTGGGCCGTCATGGCAGCACTCGTGATTGATCGTTTCCAATTGACGAATCCTCTACATTTGTTCACATTGCTCGGACTCATCACCGTTTTACGTATGCTATCGTATTATTATGAATGGAATTTACCAGCACGACGGTTAGGGGGAGAATAAGCATGAAAGTTTTCATTATGATTGGCGCGATCTCGATGATGTTATCGGTCGCACTAGGTGCATTCGGTGCACACGCCTTAAAAGATATGTTGACGGAACGGATGCTCGCGAACTGGCAGACAGGCGTACTTTACCAGATGGTACACTCGCTCGGTATTCTAGCACTCGGGGGACTCTTATTAAAAGCATCGATCCCGCAATGGTCGTTGGCTGCATGGCTGATGCTTGCCGGAATCGTCTTCTTCTCCGGTAGTCTGTACGTCATGGCATTGACGAATGTAACAAAACTGGGTGCCATCACACCGATTGGTGGCGTCTTGTTCATCGCAGCATGGATCTTTGTCGCAATTGGTGCCTACAAAGGACTATGATGATTGACCGTTTTTCTTCCGTCATGGAGAAGAACGGTCTTTTTTTGTATGAAAAACGCCTACTCGCGATGGAGTAGGCGTAAGTATCAAAACGAGTTCATCGTTTTGTCGTTTGTGTTTTGTTTAGCTTCGATAATGCTTGCTCATAGCGATCCAGTACACGATCTGCAACCGGTTTCAGCTCTTTTGAAAGCACAGCGAATTGCAATTCACGCGATCGTGTCGATCGGTTCATAGCATTCCCCATGGTAATTCCTCCTTACGTAATCAACCTACTATTTTATAGCCTGTTTTGTAGCCGCAAGGAGTATATTCCCATGAGATATTTCAATCAAACGTCATTCAACACATTAAAGTGCAAAATGAGTACTTAATTGTTCACTTTCGAGACGGTTCCCGATGAA
This sequence comes from Exiguobacterium sp. s161, assembly GCF_018619045.1. Taxonomy (NCBI): domain Bacteria; kingdom Bacillati; phylum Bacillota; class Bacilli; order Caryophanales; genus Exiguobacterium; species Exiguobacterium sp. s161. The sequence continues at coordinate 89,802 of NZ_JACSNH010000007.1, read as the reverse complement.
GAACTCACCAAACTCACCGTACTTCGCGCTGACTTCGTCAAAACGCATTTCATAGACGATTTTCTTGAACTGGAGAATGTCGTCTGAGAAGAGCGTGACGCCCCATTCCCAATCGTCAAATCCAGTTGATCCACCGATGATTTGCTGAATTTTCCCAGCATAACTCCGACCAATCATACCATGACGATACATGAGCTCTTTACGTTTCTCCATTGAGAGCGTGTACCAGTTGTCGCCATCGCGACGCGACTTGCTCATCGGGTAGAAGCAGATGTGCTTCGCTTGCGGCAAGATTGGATAGAGACGATCACGCACGTAAGGGTTCTCGTATGGGTTTCCTTCGCCTGAACCACGGTACGTACCGAGTTCGACGACAGAAACGTAAGAATACGTCGGGATCAAGTAATCATAGAGATCGAGTTTTTGCATTTTGACTTCGACGTCTTGGATTTGTTCCATCGTTGGACGAAGAACCATCAAGACGAGATCGGCTTTTTGACCGATGATCGTGTAAAGTGCGTGGCTTCCGTCTTTTGTCGCTTCGACACCAGAAAGCTCTGAGAGGAAGGCTTGGAACTCTTCAATCATGCGCGCGCGGTCTGTTGCGTCGACTTGTTTTAAGCGTGACCAATCGATCCGGCGGAAATCATGTAATGTATACCAGCCGTCGAGTGTTTCAGCGGCTTGTTGCGTAGCAGTCGGTTCAGATGTTTGATGTTGCATGGGATGACCTCCTGAGTCTGAAATAAGTTGTCTTTTTCCATATCCTATCTTATCACATTCTATTGAAACGCTTCGCCCGAAAAGGTCTTTGTCCATGAGATCGTAACACATGAAAAAAGCAGAGAGTGGGTAAAAGGGGAAGTGGAGATTACGTTGCTTGGAAATAGTCTCTGTACCATTCTTGAAAATGACTGTAATAGTCGGTGAATATGGCTTCAGTGCTTTTGTTAGATAACTTTTTTGCAAATTGTTTTAACAACGATTGAGAACTGTGTATAATAAACGATGGAAAAGAAAATCGATCAAATCGACGACGTCGTGTTTACCTAAAAGGAGAGAAACTCATGCAATTATTCGATATGTTAGAACAAAAGATTAAAGCGCACCAACCGAAAATCGTCTTCCCAGAAGGAATTGACGCGCGTGTTCTTGGCGCAGCTGTCCGTTTGAAGAAAGACGGTCTCGTCACACCGATCGTCATCGGACCACGTGTACAAATCGAAGAAACAGCAGCAGCGAACGGAATCGATGTCACGGGACTCGATACGATCGATCCTGCTTCTTACGCTGGAATTGATGAGCTCGTCGCATCGTTCGTTGAGCGTCGTAAAGGGAAAGCAACAGAAGAGCAAGCACGTGCTGTCATCTTAAAAGACGTGAACACGTTCGGTACGATGCTCGTTCACACAGGACAAGCAGAAGGTCTTGTATCGGGTGCGATGCACGCAACAGGCGATACAGTTCGTCCAGCACTTCAAATCATCAAAATGCAAGAAGGCTATAAAAAAACATCAGGCGTCTTCATTATGGTACGTGACGATGAGCAATACGTCTTCGCGGACTGCGCAATCAACATCGCACCAGATGCGAACGATCTAGCAGAGAATGCGATCGCATCTGCGAAAACAGCAAAAACATTCGGGATCGACCCTAAAGTAGCATTGCTCAGCTTCTCGACAAAAGGTTCAGCAAAATCACCAGAGACAGAGCGCGTCGTTGAAGCAACTCGCATTGCTAAAGAACGTGCACCAGAGCTTGCAATCGATGGCGAACTCCAATTCGATGCAGCATTCGTTCCAAGCGTCGCGAAATCAAAAGCACCAGAATCAGATGTCGCAGGTCAAGCGAACGTCTTCATCTTCCCAAGTCTTGAAGCTGGAAACATTGGCTACAAAATCGCACAACGTCTTGGTGGATTCGAAGCAATCGGTCCGATCCTTCAAGGTTTGAACAAACCGGTCAACGATCTTTCACGCGGTTGTAACGAAGAAGATGTCTACAAACTTGCGATCATCACGGCAGCGCAAGCAGTCGAAGAACGCCAAGCCTAAGCACGGTGTGAAAAAGTCTTTACTTTTTCGCTAAACCCCGTACAATGGTAAACATCACGAAAATCACGAAACGTAAACGTATAGCAACGCTCGTATAATAGTGGGAATTGGCCCACGAGTCTCTACCGGATCGCCGTAACGGTCCGACTACGGGTGGTGAGTTACTGCTCTCTTTTTTGGCGTACAGTGGCTGCCCCCGGGTAGCGGCTGTACGTTTTTTCGTTTTTAAAGAGGAGAATGCATGTATGAAACGTCTACACGACATGATTAATCAAGAGGGAATCGTCTTATCGGATCAAGTATTGAAAGTGGATGCCTTTTTAAATCACCAGGTCGACCCGACCTTGATGTGGGAAATCGCCTATGAGTTCATGGATCGCTTCCAAGATGCCGGTATCACGCGGATTTTGACGATCGAAGCGGGTGGTATTGCCCCGGCAATGATGACGGCGCTCCGTTTAGGGGTACCAATGGTCTATGCTCGTAAGACGAAATCCGTCACCTTGAATGAAGGAACGATTTCAGCTGAAGTCTTCTCGTTTACGAAACAACAGACGAGTACGATTACGGTTGCAGAAAAATACCTACAACCGGGTGAACGTGTCTTGATCATCGACGATTTCCTCGCGAACGGGGAAGCGGCATTTGGTCTTGCTCGTCTTGTTGAGCAGGCAGGTGCGGAAGTTGCCGGTTTTGGAATCGTCATTGAAAAGTCGTTCCAACCGGGACGTCAAAAGTTAATCGAAGCCGGGTTCCGCGTCGAGTCACTCGCTCGTGTGGAGTCGTTGAAGGACGGAAAAGCGACGTTCGTTGACTCGGTGACCGTATGAGACTATCGAACTTCAAAGCCGCTAGTCTCGGACTTCAGCATGTGCTTGCGATGTACACAGGAGCAGCTGTCGTTCCGCTGATCGTTGGTAGTGCGATCGGATTGTCGGGAGAAGAACTTGCTTATTTAGTTGCGATTGATCTCTTCATGTGTGGCGTAGCGACCTTACTACAAGTGCTCGTCACGAAATATACAGGCGTCGGTCTTCCGGTCGTCCTCGGTTGTACCTTCACCGCAGTCGGTCCGATGATCGCGATCGGTAGTCTTCAAGGGATCACGGCGATTTATGGTGCGTTGATTGCGAGTGGGTTGATCATTCTCGTCATCTCAGGCTGGTTTAGTAAGATTGCCGTCCTGTTCCCGCCAGTCGTCCTCGGTTCTGTCGTGACGATCATTGGGATTTCCTTGATTCCGGCTGCAATCAATGACATCGGAGGCGGACAGGGCGTAAAGGACTTTGGTGACGCACGTTATCTCGGACTCGCTGGACTGACGATCGTCTTGATTTTAATCTTGAATCGTTACGGAACGGTCTTCTCAAAAGCAGCAGCCGTCTTGATTGCTGTGATGATCAGTACACTCGTTGCGTTTGGCATGGGGATGATCGACTTCAGTCCGGTGGCGGAAGCGTCATGGTTCCAAATGGTGACGCCATTCTACTTCGGTGTTCCGACATTCAATGCGACGGCGATCTTGACGATGACGCTCGTTGGTCTCGTCTCGATGGTTGAATCGACAGGTGTGTTCTTGACACTTGGTGAGATCACGGATCGCCGTTTGACGGATAAAGACCTAGCACGTGGCTACCGGGCAGAGGGTGTCGCGACGATCGTTGGCGGTATCTTTAATAGTTTCCCGTATACGACCTATAGCCAAAACGTCGGTCTAGTTCAGTTGACTGGCGTGAAGACACGTAAAGTCATTTTATTTGCGGGCGGATTTTTAATCTTGCTCGGCTTCTTACCAAAAGTGGCGACGTTCACGACGTTGATTCCAAAACCTGTCCTAGGTGGGGCGATGTTGATCATGTTCGGAACGGTCGCAGCGAGCGGGATTCGTATTCTGTCGCGGGTGGATTTCTCGAAGAATGAACACGTCATCACGGTGGCACTTGCCCTCGGAATTGGTCTAGGAATCAGTATGAATCCTGAGATCGTAGCCGATCTCCCGTCACAAATCCGTGTCTTGACGGATAGCCCGATCGTCGCAGGGTCACTAACGGCATTATTGCTAAATGGAATCTTCCGATTGACGAGTAAGTCGGAGTCACCGGATGTACCACTTGCTAAAGTTGAATAACAATTGTAACTTTCCGAAAGGAGCCATCCTGTATACTACATAGTAGCAGGTGGTTCCTTTTTTATACTGCTAACGTAATCAGAATATTCCGAGTATGTGGATTTAGTAAGAAATATACATTGAAAACGTTTACAAAATCGACACATCTTCTTTATACTGACAACGTAGCGGTACGGGGAACTGCTAAGAAACAAACAGAGACGGGAAGGACGTCGTAAAAATGAAACAACAGACAGAGTTGAATCGGGGACTGGAAGAACGTCATATTACACTGATGTCGCTGGGGGCGGCAATCGGTGTCGGACTCTTCCTAGGGTCAGCAAAAGCGATCCAATTAGCAGGACCAGGGATCTTACTTGGTTATCTGATTGGTGGTGTCATCATTTTCATTATCATGCGAGCACTTGGGGAGCTTGCAGTGCGGGAGCCGGTGGCTGGTAGTTTTGCGGAGTATGCCCGGAAGTATGTCAGTCCATTAGCTGGCTTTTTAACAGGTTGGAATTATTGGTTACTCTGGATTTTTACGTGTATGGCGGAAATCACAGCAGTCGGTATTTACATGAAAGTATGGTTCCCGGATTCTCAGGGGTGGGTATGGGCACTAGCAGCACTTGTCTTGATGACGAGCATCAACTTCATTGCTGTTAAATTTTATGGTGAATTCGAATTTTGGTTTGCGTTGATTAAAATCGTCGCGATCGTCGCCATGATCATCTTAGGGACCTTGACGATTGTCATTGGTCTTGGAAACGGCGGCACACCGGTTGGGATTTCGAACCTGTGGTCACATGGTGGATTCTTACCGAACGGATTCGGTGGAGTACTTCTTGCCATGCAGATGGTCATGTTTGCGTTCTTAGGAATTGAAGTGATTGGGGTCACAGCAGGGGAAGCGAAGAACCCGAAGAAAACGATTCGAAAGGCCGTCAATAACGTTTTCCTTCGAATTTTAGTATTCTATATCGGGGCACTCTTCGTCATTTTATCGATTTATCCGTGGAATCAAGTTGGTGCGAACAATAGTAGTCCGTTCGTATTATTATTTGATTCACTTGGTATTCCGGCAGCAGCCGGCATCATCAACTTCGTTGTCTTAACGGCAGCACTCTCGTCATGTAACTCCGGTATCTTCTCAACAGCCCGGATGATGATGAACTTATCCGAGAACAGTGAAGCACCACGTCGTTTCTCGAAAATCTCGAAAAACGGTGTACCGGCTCTAGCGACGATTCTTTCAGGTGTCGCGTTGCTCGTCGGTGTCGCTTTGAACTACTTCTTACCGGAAGATGTTTTTGCGATCGTTACGAGTATCGCGACGTTCGGAGCTGTTTGGACGTGGGCAATGATTCTGATCGCTCAGATGCGGGCACGGAAGGTACATGGTTCAGCAGAATTTGCTGTCCCGTTCTTCCCGATTGCGAACTATATCGCCCTTGCGGCACTTGCTGGTGTCATCGTCTTGATGGCATTTGACGCAAGTACACGGATCGCTCTGGTCGTTGGACCACTGTGGTACGCGATTTTGATTGCCGTCTATTATGCACGGGGAATGCATAAGGAGACACGTCAATCGACGCGTCGAGCATCAGGAGAATAATGAGATGGGCGGATCCGCAAACGGGTCCGCTTTTTCATCACTTCGTATCAAACGGTTTCGTTTTGTTTTGATGATGAATTTGCTACACTTACGGCAGAACCATACAGGAGGTCATACAAAATGAAAACGATTCATGTAGACGAGTTACAAGAACGATTAGAGGCAGGCGAGGCGTTACACGTCGTTGACGTCCGGGAGCAGGATGAATACGATGCAGGACATATTCCGAACGTCCGCTTCCTTCCGATGTCTGAAATCGGTGAACGCTATACGGAGCTGCAAGAAGGTGAAACCTACTACTTAATCTGTAAAGCGGGCGCGCGAAGCGAAAACGTCGGTCGTTTCCTCGAGCAATATGGATACGACATCGTCAACGTCGAAGGCGGCATGATGAACTGGAAGGGCGATCAAGAAGCATAAGAGGAAGCGTTACCAAGGAAGACGACTCCATACGGGTCGTCTTTTTTTCATGTGAATCAATGAACGATTATTATTTTTACTATGAATATTCCTCGCTGTTCTTCCGATAAAGAAGGTAGAATAGCGAGTCCTTGCACTCGAGAATGGAGTGACACATGGAACAAAAGATGAAGCGAACGATGAGTATCAAACAAAAATTAATTCTGACATCGATTCTACTTTTGATGATTCCTGCATTAGTAATCGGCTTTGTCGCATATGACCTCGCGAAACAAAAGATGACGGAACAGATTCTTCAATCTGCTCATAGTGGAGTCGACCGGATGAATGATGAGATTCAAAACATCATTGATCCAATGCGGCGCGATGTCGCCTTTTTTGCGGACCGAATTGACGGAACGCTCTATCAAAAAGGAAAACAAAATGCTGCGTTAAAGGAAAAAATGACTGAATATCTCGATATGCATCCGCAGGCGGCGAACATCTATTTCGCGACTACGGACGGGGATATGAATATTTTCCCGGAACAAGTCATGCCCGAGGATTATGACCCACGTGAGCGCTCGTGGTACCAATCGGCTGAAGCAGCCGGTGGAAAAGTCGTCATCACGGATCCATACGTCGATGCTGCCTCGAACAAGATGATGGTGACATTGTCACAAACGACCGGAAACGGAAGAGGTGTCGTGGCGATTGATGTCGATGTCGACCGCATCGCGGAAATCGCGAAAAAGATTAAAATTGGTAAAGAGGGTTATGTGACGATTCTCGATTCGAATAAGAAGTTCGTTACGCACCCGACGCTAAAACCAGGTGAAAAGGCAACAGGGAACTGGGTTGCGCCACTCTACGATGACCCAGCCGGACAATTTTCGTATGAATTCGAAAATGAAGGTAAACAGATGGACTTCATGACGAACGATTTAACGAAGTGGAAGGTTGCCGGAACCCTGTACGATCATGAAATCACCGATGCGACGTCGAGTATTCTGTGGACAACGCTTGCTGTCATCGGCGGAATGTTACTCGTCGCAGCCGTCTTCATTTACTTCATCCTTCGCTCGATCTTACGCCCACTCGGTCATTTGACACGTGGGGCAGAACGGATTCAATCTGGTGATTTGACGGAACCCGTCATCGTTGAATCAAACGATGAGGTCGGGCAAGTTGCGCAAAGCTTTAACGTCATGGTCGATTCACTCCGCTCGATCATCATCAATCTCGACCAGTCAATCACACAAGTGGCCGGCTCGTCGCAGGAATTAATGGCGAATTCTGCCCAGACGACGTCCGCATCGGAACAGATCGCGGGATCGATTCAACAGGTCGCAGCAGGGGCGGATCAATCGAAACGTCAACTCGATGCGAATGCCGTTTCGCTCCAGTCGATTACAGCGGGCATCATGCGAATTGCTGAGAGTTCGACCGATGTGTCGGAACTATCACGTTCAACGGCAACAGAAGCTGAGAACGGAACAGTTGCTGTCCTGCAGAACGTCCAGCAGATGAAAGAAATCGATGCCTCCGTTCAAAACTTTGGTGGTGTCATCAGCTCACTCGCACATCGTTCGAATGAAATCGGGAAAATCGTCGATGTCATCAACGGCATTGCCGAACAAACGAATTTATTGGCACTGAACGCGGCGATTGAAGCAGCACGGGCAGGCGAAAACGGAAAAGGGTTCGCCGTCGTCGCAAGTGAAGTGCGTAAACTAGCAGAGCAGTCACAGAATTCAACGAAGCAGATTGCGCAACTGATTCAAAACATCAAGCAGGAGACGGATCAGTCAGTCACGATGATGAAAGAAGTATCGGGACAGACAAAAGCCGGTTTATCGACGACAGAAGCATCAGCAGAACGATTCCAGAAGATTCTCGAACGGACACAAGAGATGACACCACGGATCGAAGACGTGACGGCGACGGTCGAAGAAATTGCAGCGAACGTCCAAGAAGTATCTGCGTCAGCGACGGAAATCGCACATATCGCGCAAGAGAATTCGTCCGCTTCGAAACAAGTCGCAGCGACGACCGAAGAACAGTTGAGTGCGATGGAAGAGATTTCGCAATCCGCCAAAGTATTATCCGATATGGCGGAAGAACTACAGGTACTCGTTGCCCGTTTCCGTGTTTAAATGATCAAATCAAAAAAAGGCAAGGAAGCCCGTCTTCCTTGCTTTTTTTGTCTGTCAACATTCGATGACAAACGGAACAAATAGCTTATAATCCTTGTGAATCCGAGCTTGAGACGGGGTTAAAACGGGAAAATAATAGGTATCTAACACTTCGAAGGAGGTGGGTACGGTGAAGCAGTTACGCAAGATACGTGAGTGGCAGGATGCGGGTCTGTTGGATGAATCAACCGTCGAACGAATCATGACCTACGAAAAGCAACATTCAACGAAACAACGCCTCCCGCTCTTGTTGATTGTTGGAGGGACCTTCGTCGTCTTGGCTGTATTCAGCTTTTTAGCTGCCAACTGGCAAGCGATGCCGATCGGCTGGAAAATTGGACTTGTCGTAGCACTCATGTGGATTTGTTACATCATGGCGGATCTTTCGGAACGTCGTCGTATTCTTCATCCGGTCGTCTTTCGAATCGGTGGAATCCTAGCGTTTGGCACCTCGATTGTCGTAGTTGTTCAAAGTTTTCACTTACCGATGGAAGGATCACTGCTCAGTTGGTGTATGTTTGTCGCCGCATTAGTGCATTATATGCTTTGGCGTCATGAAGCATACGGTGTCGTAGCCTTCCTTTCCGGATGGACGATCTTCACGAGTCTCGGTGGTTTTGGTCAAGAACAGGCGAGTTATCTCGACTGGATATCGTTCGGTCTGATGGTCGTGCTGTCGTTCAGTTGGTTTTACTTCAGCCAACGTCTGCCATCGCTTTTGTTTAGCTGGCTGTTTCTCTTCTTCAGTGGTCTCTCCTTGTTTCTCCTTGTATCATATGACGGATTCCTGTGGCCGGTCTGGACGCTATTTTTACTCGTTCCCGTTCTCTGGCTTGTTCGTGAGAAGTCCAATCGTCGGATCGTCGAAATGGTCTATCTGGTCGTTGCTGCCATCAGTTCGATCGTCTATCTGTCTGTACGTGCGGAATCAAATGCCGCATTACCATCTATGACAGAAGCGATTCTGCTAGCTATCGTATCCATCGGATTAGGAATTTTCCTCTATCAAAAACGTCGCTCCTTATTGTTTATCGTTCCGCTTGGATTCGTCGGAGTCCTGTGGCTCGATGAACAGGCAATTCTACTCGCCATCCTTTTTGAAATATCGGCGCTAGTCTATTTGTTGTATCAAGAACGCCGTCATGCAATCGTCTGGCCAGCCTTTCTCTATTTCATTCTCGTTCAAATCGCGATATACGTCATCTATGCGTGGGATCGGTTGAACATGTCCTTATTTTTCCTCATCGGTGCGCTACTCATCTTCCTATTATCCGGTATCTTATGGTGGTTACGCCGTAGAGGAGGTGTGGCGTCATGAAACGCTATCTCATGCCCGTATTGCAGACGTGCGTCGTCGGTCTGTTGATTGTCAGCTTTTTTGCAACCTCCTGGTTCGGAACATCGTACCGTTTTCGGGCAGAACCGTTTGATCCGTTTGATCCCGTTTACGGTGAATATGTGATGCTTCAGTATCCGGATTTAAAACCAGGTCCGACGATTCAAAATGGGCGTGTTTATGTCAGCTTCAAGACAGATGCTTTTGGTTATGCTCAAATCGACCGGATTTCGAATGAACGATTCTTTGGAAGTGTCGCCGGCGACTATTATGACCAGTACGTGTCGATTCCACAATTGACGCAGTATTATGTCGAACAGGGAAGCGGAAAACAATATGAAAAAGCAAAAGCACTGGAAGTCCGTGCGGATGTGTCACCATGGGGAACGATCCGGACGACGAATTTAAAAATTTCTGAGTAAAAAACCTTGCGTCAGGAATGAAACGGTTGTACTATTAATTTAAATTTTCAGACAACTAAATCTGCATGCGTAGACGGGAAGAGTAAAGTGATCAGAAATCGATAGAGAGTCTCTGTTGCTGGAAATGAGACGATTTCGTCATTTGAAGATGGTCCCGGAGCAGTCGGAAGAACGTGAACCGTGTTCATTAGTAGAACCGACCGGTAGGACGGATACCGTTAGCATTCCAGGGAGTCTCGTACTCCTAGAGGTGGCTGAACGTGAGTTGAGCTATGAACGAAGGTGGTACCACGTGAACAGACATCACGTCCTGAGAGATAAGGGCGTGGTGTCTTTTTTGTGGGGACGTCCGCGCAGGAGGAGGATGACGAGATGGCAGAAGCATTGGTATTGCAATCAGACTTTGGCGTGAGTGACGGGGCAGTGAGTGCGATGTATGGGGTTGCGCATAGCATCAATCCAGAGATTCGGATTTTTGATTTGACGCACGACATTCCGCCCTTCCACATTTGGGAAGCGTCCTATCGGTTACTGCAGACGGTACCGTACTGGACGGAGCAAACGGTGTTCGTTTCTGTCGTTGATCCAGGTGTCGGATCGAGTCGAAAGAGTGTCGTCGCGCGGACGCATGCGAATCAATACATCATCACACCAGATAACGGAACGTTGACGCATCTTTGGCAAGCCGGATACATTGCTGAAGTGAGGCAACTCGATGATCGACGGCATCGCTTACCTCGAATGGGTGAATCGTATACGTTTCACGGACGAGATATCTTTGCCTTCACGGGTGCTCGGTTATCGAGCCATGTCATCACCTTCGAGGAAGTAGGACCCGTTTTACCTGCTTCGGACATCGTCTTGCTCGACCGGACACTTGCCTCGTCGTCGGATACCGGTGTTACCGGTATCGTCGAGATTCTCGATGTTCGCTTCGGAAATGTCTGGACGAATATTCCGGTCGCTCTCGTCCGTCAGGCGGGTCTCGACATCGGTAGCCACGTCAAGGTAACGATTTCGTACCGAGAACGGATTGTTTACGAACAAACACTGCTCTTTGGTCATTCGTTCGCCGATGTGCCGGTTGGTTCAGGCGTCGTCTACATCAACTCGCTGGATCAGATTGCTCTTGCCTTGAATCAAAGTTCGTTTGCGCATGCATTTGAGGTTGGGATCGGAAATGATTGGAGTGTTAACGTACAACAAATCAAAGGAGGAGATCGAACATGAAAGGATTTACGACAAAACAGATCGTCGCAACCGGGATCGGAGCAGCTGTATTCATCATTTTAAGTCGATTCGCTGTGATTCCGACAGGCGTACCGAACACGTCAATTGAGACATCCTATGCATTTCTCGCATTCATGGCAGTTTTGTTCGGACCAGTCACAGCCGGTTTGATCGGTCTGATCGGTCATGGATTAAAAGATGCGATTTTATATGGGTCCCCGTGGTGGAGCTGGGTCATCGTATCCGGGTTCGTCGGTTTTGGCATCGGATTGATCGCTAACCGGATTCGTCTAGAAGAAGGCGGATTGACGACACGTAAAATCGTCTTATTCAATGTCACACAAGCCATCGTGCAAGCGATCGGTTGGATCATCATTGCACCGGTACTCGATATCTTAATTTACACGGAGCCAGCGAACAAAGTCTTCGTCCAAGGGGCTGTCGCTGCGACATCGAACATCTTGACAGTCGGTGTCATTGGAACGTTGTTGCTCGTCACCTATGCGAAAACAAGAAGTAAAGCAGGCAGCTTGAAACGCGAAGCTTGACCGAATGAGCTATGATCCTGTGCGAAGAGACGGCAGGATCATAGCTCATTTAGCTTGGGGGGAGAAGGATATGACAAACGTAATCGAATTTCAGGATTTTTCATTTACATATCGGAGTCAGTCGGAACCGACACTCCGGCATATTCAATTAACGATTCAAGCAGGCGAACGCATCTTAATCGTTGGACCGTCGGGTTCAGGAAAAAGTACGCTCGCCCAGTGCATCAATGGGTTGATTCCGTTCTCGTACCCTGGAACGTGGGAAGGACAGGTCCTGATCAAAGGGCAGGATGCCCGGGAGTTATCGTTATTTGATCGTTCGCTGCATATTGGAACGGTGTTACAGGATCCAGATGCGCAGTTCGTTGGTTTATCGGTTGGCGAAGACATCGCCTTTGCGCTCGAAAATAAACAGACTGGGCGACCGGAAATGCAGGAGATCGTCGAACGCGTTGCACGGATGACGGATGTCGAGATGCTCTTGCAAGCACGATTGAATGATCTATCAGGAGGACAACGACAACGGGCGGCATTAGCCGGAGTCCTCGTCGAAGATGCGGACATCTTACTGTTTGATGAGCCGCTCGCGAATCTCGATCCGGTAGCGGGACAAGAGGCGATGGCGCTTATGGATCGACTGCAACGTGATACGAATCGCACATTGATCGTCGTCGAACATCGAATCGAGGATGTACTCGTCATTCCGTTTGACCGCATCATCGTCATGGTCGACGGCGAAATCATCGCTGATGATCATCCGGATGTCATCTTAAGTAACGGAAAACTGCAAGAAGCGATCTTGCGTGAACCTCTCTATGTCAGTGCCGCACGCTGGGCTGGGCTTGCCGTTCAACCTTCAGATCAGCCTAGCCGCATCGATCCCTTTTTAAAGCGATTCAACCAGACGAACGTGTTAGAGCGTTTAGAGAAAGCACCCCAAAAAGAGGTTGCAACCTCTACTTCATTGCTTGAACTCAATCAGTTGGCGTTTCATTATCGTCAAGGAACGCCGGTGCTTGAGAATGTGACGGCGACTTTTCAAAAAGGAACACTGACGACGATCGTTGGTCAGAATGGTGCCGGAAAATCCACGCTTGCGAAAGTGTTGAGTGGTTACCAACGGACGACAGCTGGTCGGATCCTGCTTGACGGAATCGACATCACGAACCAATCGATCGCAGAGCGAGCAGGAACGATCGGATTCGTTCTGCAAAATCCGAATCATATGATTTCAAAACACCTCGTGCAGGAGGAAATCCGCTACGGGATGCAGGCGCTCGGACTGAGTGAGGCGGAAGAAAACGAGCGTCTCGAGCAGACATTACGTCGTTGCGGATTATATCCGTTTCGTAATTGGCCGATCCAAGCACTGAGTTTTGGTCAGAAGAAACGAGTGACGATTGCTTCGATTCTCGTTCGACGACCGGATATCTTGATTCTCGATGAACCAACAGCCGGTCAAGATTATCGGCATTATTCGGATATGATGGACTTTTTAGAAGGATTGAAGCAGGACGGAATGACGTTACTCATCATCACGCACGACATGCATCTCGTCTTAGAATACAGCGATCAAGTCTGCCTCGTGCAAGCTGGGCGTATCCGTTATGCTGGAACATCATTTGGACTACTGAATCAAGAACAATTGCTGCATCATGCCCATTTAAAACAAACATCGCTCTTTACGCTAGCGCAACACCTCGAAGTCGATCCGGAACGATTCGTCGAGTCCGTGATTACGGCGGAGCGAAAGGAGCGGGAACAATGGCTGTAGAAATGCTTGGCTATATTGAAAAAACGTCACCGATTCATCGATTGACGGGAACGACGAAACTGATCGGATTCTTATTATTTACGACAGCAACGATGTTCACCTATGATACACGTGTCTTACTTGTAATGGGGTTAGTCAGTATCGTGTTATTCCGATTGTCGCGTATCCAGTTTCGGGAAGTCCGCTTCGTCTTGATCTTTACAGCGATTTTCGTCCTGATTAATGCGCTCGCTGTTTATCTGTTCGAACCAGAGCAGGGCGTGGCAATCTACGGATCGCGTCACGTCTTACTTGAAGGAATCGGACGATTTACGATGACCGCAGAACAATTATTTTATCTGTTCAATTTAATCTTAAAATACAGTGTGATCGTTCCGATTGCTGTGTTGTTTCTCGTCACGACCCATCCGACGGAGTTCGCTTCTTCTTTGAATCGGATTGGTGTTCCGTATAAGATCGCATTTGCGGTCTCCTTAGCGCTCCGTTATATTCCGGACGTTCAAGCGGATTTCCGGACAATCGCGAATGCTCAGGAAGCACGGGGGATTGCCGTCTCACACGGTTCCCTTTGGCAACGGGCACGTAATAGCATTCAGATTTTACTTCCGTTGCTATTTACGAGTCTCGAGCGGATTGAGTCCGTCAGCAATGCGATGGATCTCCGTGGATTCGGTGCCGGACGAAAGCGGACGTGGTACAACCAACAGACGATGACACGAATCGATTATGTCGCGATCGGCTGTGTGCTACTTTTGACGGTTTTGTCATTCGTCGTCACTTTCTATGATGGTAATCGCTTTTATAATCCGTTTTAAAAATGAGATACGAAAAAGGCAGTGGATGCGTCCACTGCCTTTTGTCATATGACCAATCCGCTTACGCAGATCGTTTTTGATTTTCCCAACGAGGTGAATTCAACAGTTCAATCCATTTCTTGACGGCTGAGATCGTGATGACGATCGCGAGCAGTCCCATCGTTACGGACAAGACCGTATTCAAGATGCTGAAACCTGGAGAATCGGGATTCGCATAGACGTTTGCGACCATCCAGATATCCGCGAACGTTACTGTGATCAGAAGATAGACGAGCGGGATGAACGTCGTCAGCGCATAGACTTTTTTATCGGCGATTTTCAAGATGATCGTCGTTCCGATGATCAAGCCGATTGACGCCATCAGCTGATTCGATACCCCGAATAATGCCCAAATCGAACCGATGTCACCCGAAAACAGGAGATAGCCCCAGAAGAACGTCCCGAGTGCCGAAGCGAAGATCGCACCTGGAATCCAGTCGACACGTTTGAGTGGTTTGTAGAACTCCCCGAAGAAATCTTGAATCAAGTAACGGGCGACGCGTGTTCCTGCATCGATTGCGGTTAAGATGAAGACCGCTTCGAATAGAATGACGAATTGGAAGAAGAATCCGGCAATCTCTTTGAACCACGGGATGGCGCGGAAGATGAATGTCATACCGACGGCGAGTGAGACGGCACCACCTGTTCGACCTGCCAGATCGAGACCGATTTCACGGGATAAATCATCAAGATAGACCGTGCTCATACCAAGCGTCGCGAATACTTCTGGTGTTGAGTTGATGGCGAAGTAATCACCGACTTCAAGCGATGTCGCAGCGATCAATGCCATGACGGCAACAAGACATTCGACAAGCATAGCACCGAAGGCAACGGGTTTGATGTCGCTCCATCGATTGATCATCTTCGGTGTCGTACCAGAACCAACGAAGGCGTGGAAACCAGATATCGCACCACAGGCAATCGTGATCGAGATGAATGGCCAGACTGGACCAGCGATGATTGGACCACCACCATCAACGAACTTCGTGAATGCTGGGAATCGAATGTCCGGGTTGATGATGAAGACACCAACGATCAAAGCAAGGAAGACACCGATTTTCATAAAACTCGATAAATAGTCGCGAGGTGCGAGTAAGAGCCAAACTGGCAGTGCAGCAGCAAAGAACGCATAAATCGGTAAAGCAATCGCGAGTTGACGGGATGAAAGGTCGAACCAGTCACCGATGAATGTTTCCGTTAACTGAGGACCAAAACCAATCGCAGCTAGAATAAGTAAAAAACCAACCGTTGAAGCAAGTGCTAAGTTGCCACCTTTACGTAAGTAAATCCCAACGAACATCGCGATCGGAATCGTCGAGAAGACAGCGAATGTACCCCATGGGTTATGTTCAAGTGCGTGCAAGACGACCATCGATAGACCGGCCATCGTGATCGTGATGATGAAGAGCATCGCCAGACCGGCACAAAAACCAGCGACTGGTCCCAGCTCTTTTTTAGCGACTTCAGACAGCGACTGACCGTCTTGGCGCATCGAGGCAAAAAGAACAACCATATCATGGACCGCTCCACCGATGACGGCACCGATTAAGAGCCACAGTAAGCCGGGGAGATATCCGAACTGAGCAGCAAGGACAGGTCCGACGAGTGGACCGGCAGCAGCGATTGCCGCAAAATGGTGTCCGAACGAGACCCATTTGTTCGTTGGGACGTAATCTTTTCCATCCGCTAATTTATGAGCGGGCGTTTCGCGATCATCTTTGATTTTTAAGACTTTCGCAGCCATGAACGTGCCGTAGAGACGATACGCGATTAATAAGATACAGATGACAGCAATAACGATTGGAGTAGCGCTCATCTAAAATTCCTCCTCTTGAATGAACTATGATGGATTTAGTATACAAGTTATGGAAGCGTTTTCTTTGATTTTTAGATGAGTTGTCGGTTTCGTTCGATGAAAGGTTGAAAATGGACCTTGAATCACAAAAAAGAAGCGCTCAAATACCGAGCGCTTCTTTCAGTAGTTTGACATACGTCCGACTGACTGGCACATCAATCTGATGAATTTTTAAATTATAGGCTCCGTTGAACCAAGGTTCGATTGCATCGATTGCTGATAAGTTGACGAGGTACGAGCGGTGAACCCGTAAAAAGCGATGATCTTGAAGCTTTCGTTCGAGTTCGAGTAAGGTCTCGTTCGATGGATACGCCTCATGTTCCGTGACGATCTTCGTCTTCCCGTTCTCAGCGACGATGTAATCGATATCTTGAGGAGACAATAATTTCAGTTGTTCGCCCGTCTCAACGGCTAAACGTTCAAGTCGAGGTGCTTTTTTCGGAAGCGGTCGCGCAACTTTTTCAATCGCACGGACAATCCGTGCCGGATCATACGGTTTCAAGATGTAATCATAGGCATTGAGCTCAAACGCTTCAAGCGCATGAGCATCATATGCCGTCACAAACAGCAAAGCTGGTGGACGTGGCATCGATTTCAAGCGTTTGGCGACTTCAAGACCACTTCCGTCCGTTAGCTCGATATCGAGAAAGACTAAGTCGGGTTGAAGGGAGCGAACGAGTCGTTCGGCTTCCTCGACACTGCCGGTTTCCCCGACGACTTCAAGACCGGCTGCGGTCACGTGATAACGGAGCTCGTCGCGTGCGAGCGGTTCATCTTCAATCAACAAGGTGCGCATGCTGGATCTCCTTTCTGAGTTCAATCGGGAGACGAATCGCGATCGTCGTGCCGTTTTGACCGTCACTCGTGATCGTAAACTGTCCCTTTTCACCATATAAACTTCGAATCCGTTCTGCCGTATTGAATAATGCGGTACCGGTGCCCGAGGACGGAACGACTTCTCGACCGAGACGAGCAAGGCGCGAAGCGTCAATGCCGCGTCCGTTGTCGACGACTTCGAGACACAGCTGGTCTGCCTCACACCATGCCGTCACCCCGACATATCCTGTCTGTTCAGAAGAAAACGCATGAAGGAACGCATTTTCGATCAACGGTTGTAAGATGAACGGTGGAACGAGTAAAGACGTCGTCTCGTCTGCTAAATCAATGTCGAGAAACGGACGATTCGGAAAACGAGCGGCTTCAAGAGATGTGTATGCTTCGATGTGCTCGAGTTCCTTTTGGAGCGGAATTTTCGTCGATCGTGCGCCTTGGAGGTTACTGCGGAAGAACGTCGACAATTCGAGCAACAACGTGCGTGCTTGTTCGACATCCGTCCGGCACAGTGCATAAATCGTATTGATCGCATTAAACAGGAAGTGGGGGTGAATTTGTGCTTCGAGTGCCCGGATCTCGGCATCTTTCAGTAAACCAGCTTGCCGCTGGGCATTCCCGAGTGCTAGTTGTGTCGAGAACAATTTCGCTAACCCTTCAATGAGTTCGACTTCGACGGCGTCGAGCAATTCGGCATGAGGATAATAGACTTTCAACGTCCCGATCGTCGTTTCCCCGACGATGAGCGGAGCGATGATGCCGGCTTGAAGCGGACAATCCGTTACGGGACAGCCGATATCGAGTCGTTCCGTCACAAGACGAACTTGTCCGTCCTGCAAGACATGCTCGGTCGGTTTCGTCGTCCAGTGACTGCCAGCTTGATGGTGGTCGCTCCCGATACCGATATGGGCCAGGATGACGGAACGATCCGTCAGTGAGACGGCTTCGGCTCGCGTTTGCTGCAACAGAATTTCCGCGACAGCTTCTGCCGTATGGATATGTAGACCACGCGTCAGATACGGAAGCGTCAAATCGGCGATATGCAACGACCGTTCTGCTTCTCGTGCCCGAACCGTTTCCTCTTCTCGTGCAGCAAGACGGATGATCGATAAGAACAACCAGACACCGAGGACGTTGATCAGTGTCATCGGTACGAAGATGAACAGGACGAGTTCGACTGCCGCATCAAAGGGGCGGGCGAATAGTAAAATTAATGACATTTCAAACAGCATTAAAAAAGCAGTCAGACACACGGGCAATAACGCTTGGCTACTGAGGCGGTCGCGCCAATAGGATCGTAAGAGACCGCTGACACCACCGGCGATGACGGTGGAAAGCGCGCAAGCGAACGCTGTGAATCCGCCGAGGGAATACCGGTGAACCCCGACAATCAATCCGGTCATCAATCCACCGAGCGGACCAGCGAGCAATCCGCTGATGACGACGATCATCGTTCGTGTGTTTGCAATCGCTGATGTCCCGTCGACTTCTTCGAGCCAAGCATGAGGTAAGAATTCAGCTAAGTCGACTTTGACCCCTGTATAGTTACTTAAAATACCGTACGTTGCAAAAAACAGGACGAGGACACGAAATTGCCAACCTGCTTCCGGTTGACGCAGCAGCCGTCGTGTCGGTCCCCACTGGGCGAGGATGAACGCTAAGATGATCATGATACCGAGTCGTTCGAGTAAAAAAGGAATCAGTTCCAACATGTGCATTCCTCCATTCGAGTTAAGTGTAAACGCTCGCAAAAGGGAGAGCAATGCCGGCACACAAAAAAGCCGTACTCGCTCGGTTTAAGAGGGAGTACGGCAGACTTACTTATTGTGCGTCTTTATCGAACGTGATCCGTGCGATCGCGTCATGTTGGTGAATCGTTTCTTCGTTACGGCATTCGACGTAGAACGAAGCAATTGGGTCCATTTCGTACAAGTCAGCAGCAATCAAGCGAACCATATCTTCTACGAAACGTGGGTTTTCGTATGCCATCTCTGTCACACGCTTTTCATCCGGACGTTTGAGTACTGGGTGAAGTGGCGCTGAGGCATTGGATTCTGCAGCATCAAGCAATGATTGTTTCCAGTCAAAGTCTTCTGCTTCATCACGTAACGATGCTTCCATCGTGACGTAACCACGTTGGTTGTGAGCACTGTATTCGCTAATTTCTTTTGAACATGGGCAAAGTGTCGTGACGTTGATCGTCAAGCCGACAGACAATGTCGCTTCGTCTGTTTCCGTGTTGACGCTGACCGTTTGCCACACTTCGGCATTCATCAAGCCGCTAAGACCTGTTGCAGGTGCTTTACGTGTGAAGAACCATGGATAACGGATCGTCAATTGACCTTCCGTTTGTTCCATGCGGTCTGCTAAATCACGCGCGAATTGAATGAGTGACTCGTTCGTGACCGTCCAACCTTCGTTATGGTATTGATCAAGTTGCTCCGTTAAACGGCTCATGTTGATCCCTTTACGGTCTTGTACGAGTGATGTCGACAGTTCAAACGTCGCGACTGTCGCTTGTGTTTTGTCTCCGTCTTGGATGACGACAGGATGTTTGACGTTTGAGATTCCGACAGCATCTAGTGCAAACAGGAAGTTCTTCGGTGTATTTTGCAAGTCGACCATCTTATCTTTTTCAGTCGGTTTTGTTCCTTTGATTGGTGGTACCGAACCGAACAGCTTATGGCGCTCTTCTTTTGTTGGTAACGTAATCGGGTAGGTAGACATATTCATTGGCCCCTTTGTCCTTTTGTAGTGTTTCAATAGTAATAACATGACAGGAATGCTAGAGACGAGCAAGTCTGATGATTCCGCAAATGTGTTTCATCTTTTCATCGCTAGAAGTATTGTCTTGAATTTTATCACGAACGTTCGATAAACGAAACTCGCACGACTTAAAATCAACACATTCTATAGCTACAGGAATAACTTACTTGCAATCGGGTATACTATCCTATACTATATGTTCAGGTGAACGTGTAATCATTGTTTTTTCGTCATGGTCAATAATTGAAGTTTTTTTATTTTACAGGTAATTAAAGAAAGGGATGACAGAGATGGATTGGCAGTTACTATTACAGTATGCCTGGGTCGTACTCGTCTTGATCGCGCTTGAAGGATTACTTTCAGCGGATAATGCACTCGTACTCGCGGTCATGGTCAAGCACTTACCAGGAGAACAACAAAAGAAAGCACTTTTTTATGGACTAGCTGGAGCGTTCGTCTTACGATTCGCGGCATTGTTCGCGATTTCGTTCCTCGTCGACATTTGGCAAATCCAAGCACTTGGAGCGGCGTACTTGCTCATCATGGGACTACGGCATATTTATAAGACCGTTAAAGCAAGGAAGCTCGGTGAGAACCATGGGGCTGAAAATGAGCTAGATGAAGAACCGAAGTCGGAGGAGCCAGTTTCAAAAGGTGAATTCTGGCGGACAGTCGCGAAAATCGAATTCGCAGACTTAGCGTTTGCTGTCGATTCGATTCTTGCAGCAGTAGCACTTGCCGTTGCCCTTCCAAACTGGGGATCAGGTGAAATCGGTGGTTTGAACACAGGTCACTTCATCGTCATCTTAACAGGTGGTTTGATGGGTGTCGTCTTGATGCGGTTCGCAGCACGTGTCTTTGTTAAATTACTCGCAGATCGCCCAGGTCTTGAGACAGCAGCCTTTGCAATCGTCGCCTGGGTCGGTGTGAAGCTAGCCGTTCTGGCGCTTGAACACCCGAAATACCACGCATCAATCGAAGGAACGATCTTTGAATCCTTGAAGCTTCCGGAAGGATTCGCCCACAGTACACCGTGGCAGGCATTCTTCTGGACAGTCATGGTCGGTCTTGCTCTTTGGGGTTGGTTCTCTTCACCAAAAACGAAACCAAATCCAGATGCTGAAAAGAAAGTTGATCAAAACTTATAAGAAATGGAAACGATCCGTCGATGACGGGTCGTTTTTTTGTGTTAGGTTTTCTTAAACAATGGGAATAAAACACAAGGTTAAGTACTTGAGTCGAGCTTGTATCTTTTTCTTTCCGGACGACCGGCATATAATAAATAGACTGAACAATAAAGGGGATTCGTTAGTATGGATATTGGATTAATTACACAGTATGCGACCGTCGGGCTCGTACTGATCATTTTGCAAGGATTACTATCCGCCGACAATGCGATGGTCATGGCGGTCCTCGTCCGACCGTTACCAGACGACCAACGTAAAAAGGCGCTTTTCTATGGCCTCGTCGGAGCACTCGTTTTACGTTTCGTGGCAATCTTCTTTGCTTCGTATTTAGCGACGATTTGGGAACTTCAAGCACTCGGAGCGATTTACCTTTTCTACGTCGCGTTTAAAGGAATCGTCGAGGCACGATCGAATAAACACCAAGTACCGGACACGATTGCCTCACAAAAAGCCTCACCGAACTTTTGGTGGACGGTCGTTAAAGTCGAGTTCTCTGACTTAGCGTTCGCTGTCGACTCGACACTTGCCGCTGTCGCGATGGCGACGACACTACCGATGATTGGTGGAACGATCGGTGGTCTGAACACAGGACAATTCTGGGTCGTCTTTTTCAGTGGGATCATCGGTCTTGTCATCATGCGTTACTTCGCGAGCTGGTTCGTCGTCTTGCTCCAAAAGCGACCAGGCATCGAAGAAGCTGCCTTTTGGCTTGTTGCATGGGTTGGTGTAAAACTGGTCGTCATGACACTCGCGCATCCGTCAATCGACGTCTTGCCGCATGAGTTTCCAGAGAGTACACTATGGCAAACGATCTTCTGGGTCGTACTTGCTCTGATTTTAATCATTGGTTGGTTCCGTAGCGGAAGCAGTTCAACCAAATCAGCAAAATAATACAATGGCGGGCAGGGTACTCTCTGTCCGTCTTTCGTTAGGAGAGATTTCATGCAAAACGGTAATTTCATTCGAATGCTGACGCGGATGCAAAACGTTCCACGGTGGGATGAATATGCACCACGTTTTCCGGATAACGCAGCCAGTCACAGCTTTCGTGTTGCCTTATTCAGTTTGATGGCAAGCTATTTAGAAGAAGCAGACGGGCAAACACCAGTCGACCGCCAGACATTGCTCGGAAAAGCTCTATTCCATGATATGAATGAAGTCATCACTGGACCCATTAAACACCGGACAAAAAAAGAACCAACGTTACATGCACACATTCAGGCAATGGAACAACAAGCAAGTGAACAGCTCGTTGCCTTACTCTCAAAGTCGCTTCAACCAGCGTTCACGACATACCTCGTACATGCAGAAGATGAATCACCGGAAGGACGGATCGTCGAAGCCATCGATACGTTCGATGCGATGTTGTACGCACGAAGGGAAGCACGGATGACAGAGTCCGTCTTTTTCGAACAAAAGGCAGCGGAATTACAGGCTGTTCTGGAACGACATCCACTCGTTTCGATCCGTCGCTTGACACAGTCGGTCATGGAAGAGGACGAGATGTCTCATTTCATTGAAAACGTCTTGATGATGGATACGATTCGGCGCTGGAAAGGACGTTTCAACACGATTGATGATAACGACGCGACACATGCGTTTCGAGCAGCCTCGCTTGGTATCTTCAATGGTCTGATTGAATCAGAGAAGTACGGCGTCACGATCGACATCGAAGAAGTCGTCTCGCGTCTCTTGTGTCATGATCTTGTTGAAGGAACGACAGGAGATGTTCTTGGACCTGTCAAACATGCGACACCGGTCACAGCAGCAGCCTTCGAAGCTTACGAACGGGCAGAAGGAGAGACGTTGATCAATAATCTACCGAAAGAAATCCGAGCACCGTTCCGTCGGTTCGTCGTTGAAGCAAAAGACGAGACATACGAAGGACAGATGGTCGATGTGATCGATAAACTCGACGCATTGATTAAAATGAACATGGAACGGAAGTTGAACGGGGTCGAGTATGAGACCGGTTACCGCGCACAACTTAAAAAGGTTCAGATGACATATGAAAATCCATCGGTCGTCTTTTTCCTCGCTTATGTCTTGCATGATTTGGATTACGTGACGTCATGACGAAAGAAACCATGACCCCACGCCGCTTAACGTTGATCTTGATCCTCGGTTCGCTTGCTGCGCTCGGACCGCTCTCGATCGACATGTATCTACCTGCTTTTCCAGATATGTCACGCTCGTTTGATGCGAGTGCATCACTGATTCAATTGAGTTTGACGGCTTGTATGCTCGGAATGGCGCTCGGACAATTGATTGTGGGTCCGCTGAGTGACGTTCGCGGACGTAAACGACCGCTGATGGTTGCTCTGCTCGCATATCTGCTCGCTTCTCTCGCCTGTGCGATGGCACCGACGATCGAAGTGTTGATCGCGCTTCGATTCATCCAAGGGGCAGCTGGAGCGTCAGGAATCGTCATTTCCCGGGCAATCGTTCGTGACTTGTTTGACGGACCTGAATTGACGCGGTTTTTTGCTGCCTTGTCACTCGTCAACGGAACAGCACCAATTCTCGCACCCGTCATCGGTGGACAAATTCTTCGGTTCGGTGACTGGCATTTCGTCTTCTACTTGCTTGCGATTTTAAGCACGATGATGTTACTTGCTGTCGCACTCCGTTTACCGGAAACACTTCCGCTTGATAGACGTGTTGAAGGAAACCTGACGACGACGTTGAAGACGTTCGGACGTTTGTTGACGGATCGCGTCTTCATTGGCTATGCGTTCGCGCAAGCATTCGTCATGGGCGCGATGTTCGCCTACATCTCCGGTTCACCGTTCGTCTTACAAAATATTTATGGCGCTTCGCCGCAACAGTTCAGTTTTTTGTTCGGTTTAAACGGAATCGGAATCATCTTAGCAGCACAGATTGCTGGTCGCCTTGCGGGTCGTGTCGATTCAGAGCGGCTGATGCGAATCAGTTTGACGATCGTTGCGAGTGCGAGCATCTTATTGTTCCTCGCCTTGACGTTAACGAATCAGCTGATCTTCGTCATGATTCCACTGTTTTTCGTCGTTTCAAGCGTCGGTTTGATCTCGACGCTCGGTTTTACCTTAGCGATGCAAAATTACGGAGCAACGGCAGGCAGTGCCTCGGCTCTTCTAGGGCTCTTGCCAATGCTCGTCGGTTCGCTCGTGTCACCACTCGTCGGGATCATGGGAGAGCAATCGGCTGTTCCGATGGGGTTGATCATCATGACCTTAGATTGCCTGGCGCTCATCCTCTATTACGGTCTGATTGTTCGTCGACCAAATCGTTCATAAACGCTAATTATTCAAAAACGTTTGTCCTCTGTATGGGACGAGCGTTTTTTCTTTTAATGAAAGGAAAAGAAATGGAATTCATTTTGAAACATTTTCTAAAAAATAAGCGTAGAAGAGAAAGAAAGCCAGTACTTCAGAAAGGAGTGGAGCGATGAAGCAGGAGTTGCAGCGTGAACGAGAACCGTCGATTGAGGCAAGATTAGCACGTCATTTTGCCGCACAGAAAAAATACTTACGCCGTCAAGAAGAGGCAATCGATCAACGAGACAAAGAATTGGCTCGTTTATTGTTTGAGGAAAACCGGACTGCTTATCTAAGGGCTTACCACGAACTGTATGGCTCACATCCTTACATCGAGGTGAACGAAGATGGACGTTAGTACACTTTATTTATATGCGTTAGCGGCCGCTGCTTGTGGTGTGTTTGTGTCCATCCTATTCTCAGACGTCATTCCAGGCGTCGATCAAATCTTTCATCCCACGTTGATCTTATCTTTTGTCATCATCACGTCAGCGATCGGATTCGGACTCGAACAGCTCAGTCCGCTTCGTTCGATATTGATTTTAATCATCAGTAGTGTGATTGCGTTATTAGTGACGACGCTGATGCATATCTTTTTATTCGTTCCGATGGCACAAGCCGAACAGTCGCTTGGATTTTCGGAACAGATGCTAGAAGGACGCAGTGCAACCGTCATCGTGCCGATTCCGACTGAAGGATATGGTGAAATCTTACTCGATGACGTCTCAGGACGCGTATCGAAGTCAGCCGTCCTGTTTGAAGGACCTGCTTTACCACAAGGCACGAAGGTGCTCGTCATCGAGATCAAACAAGGCGTCGCGTCTGTCGTGACGTATCCCCATCAATGGAAAAAGGAGATGTTTTTATGAATCCAGTATTAATCGTATCGATCGTCGCGGTCGCGTTGATCGTTGCATTGATCGTCTTATTCATTACGAAGTACCGAACGGTCGGTCCAGAAGAAGCGTTGATCGTATCCGGTAGTTATCTCGGAGGACGCAACGTCAATACCGATGAGTCCGGCAACCGAGTAAAAATTATTCGAGGTGGCGGAACATTCGTGTTACCTGTCTTCCAACAGGCGACACCACTAAGTTTGTTGTCGAGTAAACTCGAAGTCACGACACCTGAAGTCTATACGGAGCAAGGTGTACCGGTCATGGCTGACGGTACAGCGATCATCAAGATTGGTAGCTCGATTTCTGAGATTGCGACGGCAGCGGAGCAGTTCCTCGGAAAATCAAAGGAGGAGCGAGAAGGCGAAGCGCGTGAAGTTCTTGAAGGACACTTGCGTTCGATTCTCGGTTCGATGACCGTCGAAGAAATTTATAAGAACCGTGATAAGTTCTCACAAGAAGTCCAGCGGGTCGCGTCTCAAGACCTGGCGAAGATGGGACTCGTCATCGTTTCGTTTACGATCAAAGACGTCCGTGACAAGAACGGATACTTAGAATCACTCGGGAAACCGCGGATTGCACAGGTTCGCCGGGATGCGGATATCGCAACGGCAGACGCGGAAAAAGAGACACGCATCAAACGGGCGGAAGCTTCAAAAGATGCGAAAAAAGCAGAACTCGAACGTGCAACTGAAATCGCTGAAGCGGAAAAAGAAAATCAGTTGAAGATGGCAGACTACCGCCGCGAACAAGATATCGCGAAGGCGAAAGCCGACCAAGCGTATGATCTTGAGAATGCACGCGCACAACAAGAAGTCACGGAGCAACAGATGCAAATCAAAATCATCGAGCGTCAAAAACAAATCGAGCTCGAAGAACGCGAAATCCTCCGTCGTGAGAAACAATACGACGCGGAAGTCAAAAAACGCGCTGATGCTGATCGTTACTCGATTGAGCAAGCTGCCCAAGCGGACCGTGCGAAGCAATATGCGGAAGCAGATGCAACGAAATACCGGATCGAGGCATCGGCAAAAGCGGATGCAGAACGAATTCGTCTAGATGGTCTTGCGAAAGCGGATGCGGAGCGGGCACAAGGGGAAACAGAAGCAGAGATCATTCGTCTGAAGGGTCTTGCGGAAGCAGAAGCGAAAGAAAAAATCGCGCAAGCGTTCGAGCAATTCGGACAAGCAGCGATTCTCGACATGGTCATTCGGATGATGCCAGAGTACGCGAAAGAGATTGCGGCACCACTCGGCAATATCGATAAAATCACAGTCGTTGATACAGGTAGTGGTGAAGGGGGCGGTGCGAACCGTGTCACCGGTTACGCAACGGATTTGATGGCATCACTGCAAGAGACATTGAAGGCGTCGTCAGGATTAGATGTCAAAGAGTTGATTGAGAACTTCTCCGGTAAAGGAACAGCAAAACCGTTGACGGTCAACTTGAATTCCCATGATGCGGTGGCAGCGTCGAAAACAGAAGACTGATGGCAATCCGCGTCTTATTGATTGTGTTCGCACTCCTGCTTTTTCATGTCGCTTGGCCGCTTCCATGGTATGCACTGGCGGTACTAGGTAGCGTCATTGGAATCATCAAAGGGTACACATCGGATGACGGAATCGCGAATATATTTAACATGAAGAAGGTATCTTACTCACTTTACGATCGACAAACACGTCAGGAAGCCGTCCTCGCTTTGATGTGCAGTTTGCTGACGGTCGACTTCCCGTACTGGTTCGCTGGGGTGACGACAGGAATCACGTGGCGTGATGTCGGATATGTTGGTTTCGAAGTAGTATCGACACTTCTGTTCGCTTATGTCTTATTCCGTTTCTTATGTCTGAATCTATTCCGACCATTCTTGGGGTCTGAAAGAAGGGAGCAAAGAAATGGATAGTTTATTTCTACTGCAAGAGCGTTGGATGCTGTTGCTTCCGTTCCTCGTCGTCTTCTTGATCAACGTCGGGTTATTGACTGCCCTTCTTAAGAAGCGACGTGATTTACCGAAACTGTTAGTCTTCGGAATGGGTGGGATGGCGATCGTGTTCATCGTCTCCTCGCTTGGATTAAGCATGGCACTGCTGTTCTTCGGATACAATTCATAAAAAACGGAGCTGACTCAAAAGTCAGTCTCTACAAAGATAGGGGTGGCAGAATGATGATCTGCCACCCCTATCTCGTAATAAAAAGAATGACGCGTCACACGCAACTCCTACAGGAAAAAAGCGCATTTATGCGCTGTCAGAGACAAACAAGACCCGCTTTCCTGCTTGAATGAAGCAGGAAAACTGGCTTGTGTCTCGCCTGAGGAAAGGGCGTGAACAGACGAGTCATTCTTTTTTTGAGTCAGCCTCGTTTAATGAAGTAAGAATAAATGCCTTTAACGTGGAAGGTCATACCCAATGACGACAAGTCCAGGTCCGGTATGTGAACCGATGGCTGCGCCGGCGATCGTCAATATGACTTCGCTTGGTGAAAACTGTGCTTCAATCAATTGTTTTAATTGTTCTGCCCGTTCAATCGAATCCCCGTGACCAATGATGATCCGGTGTCCGTCAATCGCTGGACGTGCTTCTTCCATCCACTCGACGATCCGGTTCATGACTTTTTTCTGTCCGCGAATTTTTTCTTTTGGAATCAACTTCCCGTCTTCGACTGTCAACAGTGGCAAGATTGATAGAAGACCACCAATGAAGGCGCTAGCTCGCGAAACGCGTCCACCGCGCATCAAATATTCGAGTGATTCGACTGTAAACAGATGACGAATCGTATTCACCTTGGCTTCAGCATAAGCCACTGTTTCTTCAAACGAATGCGTTTGTGCGTATTCTGCGACGTCGAGAACGAATAGTCCTTGTCCTGTCGAAGCGGTTTTCGTATCGAGTACCAAGTAAGGAACGTTCGGATATTTTTCGGCGAGTTCTTCCGCGAGCATCTTCGCGGTTTGATATGTTCCCGATAATTCGCTCGAGAAGGCGAGGTAGAGGAAGGGATCCCCTTGTTCGAAGTGACGCGTGAACACCTCGACCATCCGGCTGACTTCGACCTGGAATGTCTTCGGTGCTGCACCGTCACGCATCTTATCATACAGTTGTTTTGGAGATATCGATTCTCCGTCGAAGAACGTGTCTTCGTCAATCAATACGCCGAATGGCATGACCGTAAAATCATAAGCATCTAACATGTCTTTTGGTGCATCAGCACCACTGTCTGTGATCAATCGGATCATCACGTTCTCTCCTTTCTTAACCTAGGGCTTTTTCGTTTCGATCAAGCATCCGACTCAAGTTGACGCCGAAACGCTCGTTCTCGAGTTCCGTCAAAGTTGCGGGCGTCAAATCAGCGCCGAGCGCAAGTAACGCTTCATATGCACGACGTAAGCACTCCTCGACTGTCAATGGAGTACCAAGCAGTTCCTCGAGTGACGCCATCGTTTCGGGCACGACGGTCGGATAAACGAATTTCGTCGTTTCACCTTGAAGCGCTGCCTCGTAAAAGTCACGGACTAAAGCGGCGCGTTGACTTCCACTTCCGTTGACACAAAGATAGATTTGAACGGCAACTCCGCCACGGACACGACGCTGGGAGATACCAGCGAATTTTTTACCCGCAATCGATAAGTCATAAGAACCGGGACAATACGATCCGACGACTTCACCAGCGACGATCGCGTCCGTTTCTTGTGCGAACATGCGGCGGACGAGCGCAAGCATCGCTTCGTAACCACTGTCGATATCGATGCCACCGCGTTCCGGTAGGACGAGTGAAATATTCAAGACACCGGCGTCGAGGACGACGGCAAGACCACCTGAGTTACGGACGACGGGCGAGAAACCATGTTCATGCAGGACGGCTACACCGTCAGCAAGATAAGGAAGTCGGGCATCCTGAATGCCGAGGACGACGGTTTCGTGGTGAATCCAAGAGCGGAGTGCGGCTCCTTCTGTTGCAACGGAAGCACATAATGTGTCGTCCATCGCAAACGATTGTGTCGCATGGAAAGCAGTTCCGAGTGACGTTTGATCAAAAATACGATAATGTTCTTGTTTTAAGAGTTCGATTCCCATAGGCTCGTTCCTTTATTGTAGATTTGCGACATCATTATAGCACAGGGTGTGTAAAGTTTCTGTGCGAAGCGCCGCGGGAGACAGGAATCCTTGGAAACAAAACCGAACAACAACGACATAGACACGATTTAAAGGAGAGAAACATATGTATCAATCATTAGGACAATTAAAGGAAACGAAGGTCTTCAAGGATCCGGTTCATCGCTATATCTATGTCAGTGATCAGTTGATTTGGCAACTGATCGGTACACGTGAATTTCAGCGACTACGCCGAATCAAACAACTCGGAACATCCTTTTTGACGTTTCATGGAGCAGAGCACACACGGTTCCATCATTCGCTCGGTGTCTATGAAATCACGCGTCAACTGATCGATGTCTTCAACGGTCGCGCCGATTGGGACGATCAGTACCGGGAGTTGACGCTGGCTGCGGCACTCTTACACGATGTCGGACACGGTCCGTTTTCGCACGCATTCGAGAACGTCTTTGGTGTTAATCACGAGACGTGGACAGAGCGGATCATTCTCGGGGATACGGAAATCAAGAAAGTCCTCGACCAAGCCGGCGACGGATTTGCGGAAGAAGTGGCATCGATCATCAACAAGACGCACCCGAATCAACTGCTCGTTACGATGATCAGCTCACAACTCGACGTTGACCGGATGGATTATTTATTGCGCGATGCGCACTTTGCCGGTGTCAGCTACGGAAAATTCGATCTCGAGCGGATGCTTCGGGTATTGCGTCCAGCCCATAATCAGATGGTCGTCAAACAGTCCGGAATGCATTCGATCGAAGACTACATCATGCGGCGGTATCAGATGTATTGGCAAGTCTACCTACATCCGGTGACACGTTCGAGTGATTACCTATTAAAAGCTATCCTCGAGCGGGCGCAGGAGTTGTACCTGTCCGCATATCCGTTTGCCATCGCACCGATCCATTTGATGCCGCTATTTGATCAGAAGATGGAGTTGCGTGATTTCCTTGGGCTGGATGAGACGATCGTCTACTTCTATTTTCAGCAGTGGGCGAACGAGCAGGATTCGATCCTTGCGGATCTCTCGAGGCGATTCGTTGACCGAAAGTTGTTCAAGTATGTCGATTATCCGGCTGAAAAACGTGAACTCGTCCACGATAAGTTGTGTGAGTTGTTCGAAGCAATCGGCTTGAATCCGACGTATTACCTGCTTGAAGATAAACTCAGTCGTCTTCCTTACGATTTATATGGAGACAACGGGGAAATCAGCAAACAACCGATCATGTTGCAGATGAAGGATGGGCAGATGAAAGAGATTTCGCAAGTCTCACCACTCGTTCAAGCCATTGCGACGTCACGCCAGACGGATGAGAAGCTGTTCTTCCCGCAAGAAATTTTGCATGACTTGCGCGAACATGCGAATGAGAAGATGCAGATCGACCAGTTATTGATTGGCAGCGTGACACCATGATATCGTCCGCTGTCCTTACGAAAATCTTGCAACAGCTTGGACAGGAGGGAGGAGAGGTCGAAGTCTTAAAAGGCGCGACATCCTCCCTTGTTTTTCGAGTCGGTGAGGGAATTCTTCGCGTCCATACGAATCAAGACTGGCTACATGAGGAGCCGGATCTTGTCTTGCATGAAGTGTTTGCGTTACAAGTAGCAGGTGACTTAGCACCAGATGTGTTGGACTATCAAACCGATGTTAGAGACGAAGTCCCGCCGTGGTTATATATGACGCGTTCACCGGGAGAGATCCGGCTTGATCAGGTGGATGAGCGATATGTCAATCGACTGGCACAAATGCTTGCTGCAATCCATGCGCTACCGGTACCAGAATCTCGTTATGTCTATCAGCCGTATGCGACGGAGCGTCACGTTCCGACGTGGACGCAGCATCCGGAGAGATGGGGTCAGCTACTGGCGGTCGAACCGGACGAAAGTCAAACGATCCGGTTCATTCATCGGGATTTTCATCCGGTCAATGTGTTATACGAAATGAATGAAACGTGCCATACGATTGATTGGATTAATGCGTGTGTAGGGCCTATTGAAGTCGACCTTGCGCATTGTCGTTTGAATCTTGCCTTGCTCGAATCTGTTGAGATAGCGGATCATTTTTTAAAAAGTTACCTCAAACAGACGAACCGTTCTTACGATCACGCGTGGGATATTCGGGCTGTTTTTGATTTTGAACCTGAAACGATTGACGTCTATCCGGGGTGGAAAGCATATGGAAGGCAAAACCTTAGTCAGGACAATGTTCGGGAACGCTTGGAAAAGTTTGTCTTGAAAGTCTATGAAAATAACGAAAGCGGTTACTAAATGAACTTTTCCTCTTGTAGTTCTTCGAAATATTGATTATTCTATTACTTGGAAAGAGATTAAACGTCAGACATCGTACGAATGTACAACTGATAAACAACTAATAGATAGAGGGGTACTTCATGAAATATCTTATCGCACTACTCGGACTGGCTATCGTTTTCGGCTTGGCACTCCTTGTCAGCAGTAACCGTAAAGGCATCAAATTGAAACCGCTTGCGGTCATGCTAGTTCTTCAGCTCGTACTTGGGTTCATTTTACTCAATACATCGTTCGGATATATCGTCATTCGTGGCGTCGCGAAAGTCTTTGAAAAACTGCTTAGTTATGCGGCAATCGGAATTGATTTCGTCTTCGGTGGTTTAGCGAACGAAGGCGCACAACCATTCTTCATTAATGTCTTGTTACCGATCGTCTTCATCTCTGCTTTGATCGGGATTCTACAATTCACGAAGATTTTACCAATCTTAATGCGCGGTATCGGTTTCGTCCTATCAAAAATCAACGGTATGGGACGTCTTGAGTCTTACAACGCGGTTGCTTCAGCTGCGATCGGACAATCAGAAGTATTCATCACAGTCAAAAAACAAATCGGTCAATTACCAGCAAATCGTCTCTACACATTGTGTGCGTCAGCGATGTCGACGGTTTCGATGTCAATCGTCGGTGCATATATGACGATGGTCGAACCGAAATATGTCGTTACAGCAATCGTCTTGAACTTGTTCGGTGGTTTCATGATCGTCTCGATCATCAATCCATACACGGTTGACCCGGAAGAAGATATTCTTGAAATCGTCGAAGAAAAACAAACGTTCTTCGAAATGCTCGGCGAATACATCATGGATGGATTCAAAGTTGCAATCATCGTTGGTGCGATGTTGATCGGTTACAATGCCTTGATCGGAATGGTCAACGATATCTTCTTGATGGTTCTAAACATCTCGTTCCAAGAAATCCTCGGATACATCTTTGCGCCGTTCGCTTTCATCATGGGTATTCCATGGGCGGAAGCTGTCAGTGCCGGTAGTGTCATGGCA
Source organism: Exiguobacterium sp. s161 (assembly GCF_018619045.1). Taxonomy (NCBI): domain Bacteria; kingdom Bacillati; phylum Bacillota; class Bacilli; order Caryophanales; genus Exiguobacterium; species Exiguobacterium sp. s161. Next base: position 57,017 of record NZ_JACSNH010000007.1, on the reverse strand, counting down.
ACGAAATTGATTACGAACGAATTCGTTGCGATGTTGAGCCTTCCAGAATACTCAAAAGAATTCTCGGAACGCACACTTGGAATCGTGTCGGTCTTCTTGATCTCGTTTGCGAACTTCTCGTCGATCGGAATCATCGCTGGTGCGGTTAAAGGATTGAACGATCGCCAAGGAAGCGTTGCAGCTAGTTTCGGTCTGAAGTTACTCTACGGCGCAACACTCGTCAGTGTCTTGACGGCAATCGTCGTCAGCGTCTTGCTGTAATCGTTACACATATGAAAGAGCAATGGATCAGCAGATCCGTTGCTCTTTTTGTTTTTCATTCAGTTGATCGATGCGAAGCAATCCCGACACGGACGCGATGATGGGTTCCGTCACGATAAACTTCAAAGGCGAACTGGGCGACGTTTTCCCGGGGAATCGGACCTGTCGGTGCAGTGAAACGTGTCGTCTCGATTAACAGGTCGTCAGCAGCAAGTGCGTTGTCTTCGGTCAGTTGTGTTGGACAGATGACGGTGAAGTCGACGTCTGCATCCTTTAGGGTCAGATAAGCTTTTAAGTGATCCTCGGCTGCAATCGTCGAGCGTCGACGGGACTCACTCGATTGGAAACGATACTTCCCAGGTTCTTCTGATGCATCGAGAATGCCTGCTGTACCGATGAAGACGATCCGTTCGATGCCTGCTTCCTTCATCTTCGTGACAAGATGCGGAATCGCTGTCGAGAGGACCTGCTGTTGATCGGTACCGAGACAACTGAAGACAGCGGTGCTTCCTGCGAGTACTTCTTCGAGATTGTCCGGGTTTGTCGCATCTCCTGTCAGGACGTGGAGTCGGTCATGGACGGGTAAGTCCGGTGACGTGGAACGCACGAGTGCTTGGACATCATAGCCGTCTTCTAATAACCGATCAATCAAAGGTCGACCCGTTCGACCGGTCGCACCAAGTACAGTAACAGTAGTCATAAGTTTTCCTCCTTAGAGATCAAGTAGATGGGAAAAAGAGACGTACGGTAACGACCGGACGTCTCTTGTTGTTTATTTATCCGCGAACATGACGCCAGCTTGACCGTAATCTGTTTTTTCCATCTCTTCGATGAAGACCGTGATGTTTTCTTTAGGAGCATTCGTCGTTTCCGACACCGCTTCCGTGACTTTTTCAATCAAAGCGCGTTTTTGTTCGACTGTACGACCCGATAACATTTTAACCGTAACATATGGCATGACTTCATTTCCCCCTCTAACATGATGACGATACGCCATCAGTATAGCGCATTCGATAGGGGATTCGTCAATTCGAACATCGTTTTCGAAAAAGAAGGGTATAAGGTAGGAGCTATTCTTGTCGGAAGCGAAGGTAGTCATACACATACGGCAGAAAAGGAGAGACATATGGACGCAATCATACGGAAGAAGATTCATACGTTACTGATTTTTGATCGGGCGTTACCGGAAGATACGAATTATCCGTTGTCTGGTGCAAAAGGACTCGAAGTCGCAGATATCGTTTTTGAACAGAACATTCCATTCGGACGACTCGTAACGGATAAAGAACTCGCTCAACTGCTGAATCAAAAAGAAGCAAAGCGATACGGGATGTTGACGTTGCTTGAAGACGATGTACGTTTCAAACCGTTGTTTCAAAATCGAAAACCGACAGCTGACATGGAAGAAGAGGTCGAGGCGAAGGTACGAGAACTCGCGCATCAGTTACGTGCGATTCGGTCGCGGTGTTCCTCGCTGGAACGTCTCTTCTTGTTCGGTCGTGCGGCGCAAACCCTGTTTGACCGCGCTTTGCTTCATCTTGAAGAGGTCAATCCCCCGGCACATGAGGAAATTGCGTCCATGACGTGTTATCGTCTCCCAACGATTCGCCGAGCGACAGAGGAACAATTACAGCTTCTCCGTTACGAGTGACGGGTTGCAGACACCTCGGAATACGGTATGATAGAAGCAACAGGATTAAAAGGGGACAAAACACGATGGAAAAAAAGATTAACTTCAATATCATTTCAGATAACTCTACAGACGGTCACGGAGGATTTGGTGTCGGAACACTCAGTTTAAATAGTATGTCACCAGTCATCATTTCTCCGGAAGACGGTGAAGCTTACATCGATATGGGCGCGATGCACGCGAAAGCAGCCATCGAGAAACGCGTCAAATTCACGACGGATAAAGCCGATACGCCAAACGGTAAATTATACTGGATCGTTTGGGTGACGGTCGGTCGTAAGCCAGAAGGATTCTATTATGGTGGTGTCGCTGCCTGCGATCTGTTAGTCGATGCGGAAGCACGTCGCGGATTTAAGATTCTCGCTGATCACGTCAATAAGATGGATAAATCCCTTAAAGGACGGATCGTCGTCGATCATATGGATGAGCGTTCAAAGGAATTGTTACGTGATTTCTTGCAGACACATAAACCGGAGATGTGGGAAAATGCTGACGCTGCTTTACATGAAGCGTTAGTCTAAACAAAAAGAACGTGTGCCGCGGCACACGTTCTTTTTTCATGGTCGTTTCAGCGTCAAGACGACGAGTTCTGGATGATTGAACAGACGAAACGGAAACAGGCTGTTCCCGAGACCACGACTGACGATCAGTTCCGTCTGCTGTTCCTGATAGCGACCTGCCGTCACCGCTGGAAAGAATCCTTGACCAGGGGCATACAGACCTTCCGTAAACGGCAGGCGGATCTGTCCGCCGTGGGCGTGACCGGATAAGACGAGATCAACGGAACGCTCGGCATACAAGGATTTATATTCCGGACGATGCGCAAGCAAGAGCTGAAACGCATCAGGTGACACGTCTTGCAGTGCTTGATCGAGACTTTGACGAATCCCATCCGGTTCCGACAGTCCTTCGCGCCATCGTGTCGTCGTCGGGTCATCGATACCGAGTAACGAAAACGATTGACCTTGGTATTCGATGACGCGCGATTCATTCCGGAGAACGGTGACACCTAGTTGTTCAAGCTTTGGCAAAATCGTTAGATTGAGTCGAACCTCATGATTCCCGGTGACGAAGTAGACCGGGTATCGATCGACGAGTGCTTTCATGAGTGTAAGGGCAGCTTCTTCACCGTTTCGTCTCGAGTCAATCAAATCACCAGTCATGACAATGAGGTCTGGTTCTGCCTGATTGATTTTTTTCAGTAATCGTTGTTGTTCATTCCCGAACGCCTTGCCATGTAAATCTGCGACCTGCACGACACGATATCCGTTAAACGCTTCCGGTAAACGGCTGGACGCCACCGTCACCTGTGAGACATCGATGATGTTGTTTTCACGATATAAAAACCAGCTTCCTAAGGCGAGGACGCCAAGGGATAACAGCCAGCGTGTACGTTTACGCATAAGCCACCTCATTTCTTCCACTAATCATAATTCAGGATAACAAAAAAGACCTCCTTCCGTATGCGACGGAAGGAGGAAATCAATTCGATTTAAGCGTCTTGTTTTAATTCAGTTGTTTCTTTTTGTGCGTCGGGTTCATCCGACAAATCTTTGAATAGGGCGACGACCATCATCCCGACGACGAAGATGAATGGGAAAGCGGCTAATATGGCAGCAGCCTGTAACGCACCTAATCCACCAGCATATAAGAGTACAGCGGCAATCGATGACTGGACGACACCCCAAGCGAGCTTAATGCGTAAGCTTGGCATCAGACTACCACCAGACGATAGCATACCGAGAACATATGTCGCGGAGTCAGCTGAAGTGATGAAGAACGTCGTGATCAAGAAGACGGCAACGATACTGAGGAACGTTCCTAAGCCACCGAATGTCTCGAACAATGCAAACATTCCAGTTTCAACCCCTTTATCGTTGACAGTCGAGATTAGGTCGACGTTTTGGAACAGTTCGTTCCAAATCGCTGAACCACCGAAGACTGAGAACCAAAGGAGACCAAAAATCGTTGGAACGAGCATGATGCCGATGACGAACTCACGAATCGTCCGTCCTTTCGAGACACGAGCGATGAATGTTCCGACGAATGGTGACCATGAAATCCACCATGCCCAGTAGAAGATCGTCCAACCGTTGATCCACTCGCGTTCATCTGGGTTGAAGGCAGATGCACGGAAACTCATGACCGGTAAGTTTTGCAGATAAGCACCCGTCGTTTGCACGAAGAGGTCCATGATGAAGCTGAATGGTCCGAGGAACATGACACCAATCATCAATAAAGTCGCTAAGACGATATTGGCATTACTGAGGCGGACGATCCCTTTGTCAAGACCAGATGCAGCACTCATCATATACAGTACCGAAACGACAGCGATGATGATGATTTGTGTCGTAAATGTGTTCGGGACACTGCTCGTCAGGAAGTTGAGTCCACCTGAGATTTGCTGCGCACCAAGACCAAGCGATGTTGCGACACCAAATGCTGTTGCAACGATTGCGAGTACTTCAACTGTTCCTTTACCAGCTGCTTCATAGCGCGGCTTCATTAGGGAAGCGACGGTATCCCCGATAGTAGCGGGACGCCCTTTACGGAATGTCGAGTAAGCAATCGCAAGCGCGACAACTGCGTATAGTGCCCAAGGGTGCAAGCCCCAGTGGAAGAATGAATAACGCATCGCAAGAGGACCGGCTTCTGTCGGGTCACTTGTTGCGATTGGTGGCGTATGGAAGTGTGTCAGTGGTTCTGAGACACCCCAGAAAACAAGACCGATTCCCATACCAGCACTAAAGAGCATGGCGAACCAGGAAAGCAAACTGTATTCAGGACGGTCTGAATCCTTACCGAGTCGGATTGAACCGAAGCGGGAAAAAATAAGGAAGATGGCAATTAAGAGAAATGCGCTCATTCCGAGGAGATAAAGCCAACCCAAACGGTTGGAGACAAACGATTGTGCTATTGATGTGACATTTCCAAGACTAGCTGCACCGATTAGGGATTCCGGTAAGATTCCCCATATGGTAAAGAGCACACAGAAAATGACAGATACCATAAAGACTTTTGTGATCTTACTTTTTCGATTATTTTCCATCGTGTTCCACACCTTCTTTCGAATTTTACATGGTTGTTTTGAATCGAATGATAACAACGACAATAATGATTCCCCGTTTGTCCGATAACAAAACCTAATCACGCAGGTGACTACCGTAACAAACATTTGTGCGAAAAAGCAAACTGTTTGGGAAATGAAACCATAGAAACTAGGGGATTACCAGAAAGGAAAGGTGTAAAATAGCGGATCATCAAATGTTTAAAATAATTTTTAAATAATGAAAAGAAAGACGTTAATATTCTTATTTCCCGTTTTACTTAAAAACTAACGTAATGACTGATATGAGCAAATCAGAGGCGGTCTGAAATCAGATTTGATATAACAAGAGCAGTCATCATTTTGAAGGAGGCATTTCCCATGGAAAAACAAAAACAAAAACAAGCGATTCTTGAAGCATTTCAATCTCGTCATGCGACAAAAGCATTTAATGGTCAAATGATCCCAGAAGACGATTTCCGGTTCATTTTAGAAACGGCGCGTCTGTCACCGAGCTCGTTCGGATATGAGCCATGGAACATGCTCGTCATTCAAAATCCAGAAATCCGAGAAGCCTTAAAAGAAATTTCTTGGGGCGCACAAGGACAATTACCGACAGCGAGTCACTTCATCTTGTTTCTTGCCCGTACCGGAGAACAAATGCAGGCAGATGGTCCGCATGTCACGCAGATGATGGATTTCCTTGGTCTATCCGAAGAAGCGAAAGCCGGACGGACGAAGCGTTACGGTCTGTTTTTAGAGGAGGATTTCGCGATTGGTGATAACCCGAAAGCGATGGAAGACTGGGCAGCAAAACAAGCCTATATCGCACTCGGAAACATGATGTCGACGGCAGCACAAATCGGAATCGATTCATGCCCAATCGAAGGATTCGACCAGCAAGCCGTCGAGCAATTACTCGTCGATCGTGGACTGCTCGATCGCTCTGTTTTCACGGTGCCGGTCATGGTCGCATTCGGTTACCGGGCAGACGAACCAAAACGTGAGAAGCAACGTCGTCCGCTTGATGAAATCGTGACGTTCATCGAGTAAAGACGGAAGACAAAAATTTTCGAATTATATAGAAGTTTCTTTCGAAATTCGGTATACTCGCATTTGTATGATTAAGAAGCGCCGTAAACGCCACTCGCATACGAACAACTTTTGTCTTGATGAAAGAAAGGGGTTCTATCGCAAATGGAACAAAAATTAAAGTTATGGTTCACGGAACACCAAACGGAAGATTACGGTATCACATTCCGTGTCAACCACGTTTATGAGAGCGAACAAACGGAGTTTCAACGCCTAGAGATGGTTGAAACGGACGAGTTCGGTACGATGTTGTTACTTGACGGAATGGTCATGACGACAGATAAGGACGAGTTCGTTTACCACGAGATGGTCGCGCACGTCCCATTGTTCACACACCCGAATCCAAAATCGGTTCTGGTCGTTGGTGGAGGAGATGGCGGAGTCATCCGTGAAGTCTTGAAACACCCGTCCGTCGAAAAAGCTGTTTTGGTTGAAATCGACGGAAAAGTCATCGAGTATTCGAAAAAATACCTCCCGAACATTGCAGGTGGATTGGACGATGCACGCGTCGAAGTCATCGTTGGGGATGGATTCATGCATATCGCAGAAGCAGAAAACGAGTATGATGTCATCATGGTCGACTCGACAGAACCAGTTGGTCCAGCGGTCAACTTGTTCACGAAAGGCTTCTACTCTGGTATTTCAAAAGCATTAAAAGAAGACGGCATTTTCGTCGCACAATCGGATAACCCATGGTTCACACCAGACTTGATCCGTGATGTTCAACGCGACGTCAAAGAAATCTTCCCGATCACGAAGCTCTACATCGCAAACGTTCCGACGTATCCAAGTGGTCTTTGGACGTTCACGATCGGATCAAAGAAACACGATCCGCTTGCAGTTGCACCAGAGCGTTTCCACGAGATCGACACGAAGTATTACACGCCTGAGCTTCACACGGCAGCTTTCGCACTTCCGAAATTCGTTAAAGATTTGACGAACGGCTGAGCTCAGTCACTATAGCACACATGAACAGAGCGGTTTCGATCTTCGAAATCGCTCTGTTGTCAGGTAAACAGACGTTTGTATCAGCAAACGGCAAATGAACAGGAGGAATGAATCATGCGTTTTGATGAAGCATATTCAGGAAAAGTCTTTATCGCGAGTCAACCGACTCACGAAGATGCAAAAGGAATTTTGTACGGCATGCCGATGGACTGGACGGTCAGTTTCCGTCCGGGTTCACGATTCGGTCCGGCACGTATCCGTGAAGTCTCACTTGGTTTAGAAGAATATAGCCCGTACTTAGATGGTGACATCGCTGACGCAAAATTGTTTGACGCGGGAGATATCCCGTTACCATTCGGGAATGCTCAAAAATCACTTGATATGATTGAAGAATACGTCGATTCGTTACTGACAGCAGGCAAGTTCCCGCTCGGTATGGGTGGCGAACATTTAGTCACATGGCCCGTCGTCAAAGCGTTCGATAAACACTATGATGATTTCGTCGTACTTCACTTTGATGCGCATACGGACTTACGAGACGAATATGAAGGAGAGCCATTGTCGCACTCGACGCCACTCAAGAAGATCGCGAACTTGATCGGACCAGAGAACTGCTATTCATTCGGAATTCGTTCAGGTATGAAAGAAGAGTTCGAATGGGCGAAGACGTCAGGCTACAACCTCTTCAAATACGAGATCGTCGAGCCGCTTCGTCAAGTCCTTCCGACACTTGCCGGTAAAAAGGTCTACGTTACGATCGACATCGATGTTCTTGATCCGTCAGCAGCACCAGGGACAGGGACACAAGAAATCGGTGGAGTGACAACGAAGGAATTACTTGAAGTCGTTCACATGATCGCACGAGCAGACGTCGATGTCATCGGCGCGGATCTGGTAGAAGTATGCCCAGCGTACGATCAATCCGACATGACAGCGATCGCGGCAGCGAAAGTATTACGCGAAATGATGATTGGATTCATTAAATGAAAAAACAAAAGAGACCGGACGTGATGTCGGTCTCTTTTGTTTTGCTCAGAAGAAGAACTGAATGACCCCGAACGCACCGAATCCGATGATTAGACTGGCAGACGTCCACTGAATGATACGTAAAGTAGGTGTCGCAAGCTGGTGCTTGAGCAGGTGCGTGATGTTCGCTAGAATGACCCACCAGGCGGCAGAACCGAGAAAAATACCGATTAGAAACAAAAACGCATCCTGTCCGTTCTTCATCGTTAACTCAAAGCGTGCAAACAACGCCAGGAACAGTGTGATCGTCATCGGATTTAAAAACGTCAGGAGTAAGACGGAAAGATAGGCACTTAACCGTGACGTGGCCGTATCAGAAATCGAGGCGTTCGAAGAAGCTTGAAACATCGACCAGCCGATGTAACACAAAAATAGACTGCCAATCAATTGCATCCAAGATGCTTGGGTGAGTAAAGATTGCACGAGTGAAAAAACAGATAACGCGAGTATCCCGTAAGTGAAGTCTGCCGTAGCGGCTCCGAGTCCGGAAACGATGCCAGAAACTCTTCCATGTCGAAGAGTTCGTTGCATGCATAAGAGGCCGATCGGACCGACGGGGGCGGCTAAGGCAAATCCGATTCCAAAACCAGTCGTAAACATCAGTCGACCTCAGGTAACGGAAAATGGAGCGATTCCTTTTCCGTCCGCATGATGATTGTCGTTTTCGTCCGTAGGATACCTGCTAATTCTTTGATGTGGTAAGTGATGATTTCATCAAGTTGTTCTGTATCCCGACAGCGGATTTTAAGTAGGTAATCATCGTCCCCCGCGACGTGATGGCATTCTAGTACATACTCAAGTTCTTGAACTCGTTTTAGAAACGGTGCCCGATGTTCCGGTCGCTCGAGTGAAACAGCGACGAACGCAGCAAGGCGATAGTCAAAGGAGGTGGGATCTAGCACCGTCGTCAACTGACGGATGATACCTTGCTCTTGTAAGCGTGCAACGCGTTCTGCTACAGCCGGTGCCGATAAGCCGATGTGTTGTGCAAGTGTTGACCATTTCATCCGGGCATCCCTTTTCAAAAAATTAATAATTTTTAAATCGTAGGAATCCATAGGCTTTAACCTTCTTTTCTATTGTTATTTAAAATATTTTATTTCGAAAAGAAAGAAAAAGTCAATGTGTTTTCAAAACAAGTTCATAGCACACTGAAATCTTTACACATTTACGGCAGTGTCTTAAGTTTAAGATGTCACCACGAAGGAAATGTTCTGAAGTGTAAGAACATTGGTTTGAGAGCGATGTACATTTGACAATCAGAAAGGTGGAAAAAAGATGAAGAAACTCTTATCGTTTGTGACCGCTACGTTACTGTTTGCACTATTCGTGCTACCAGTAGGCGCAGCAGATGACGCAATGGTTCGTGTCATTCATGCTTCACCAGATGCTCCGGCAGTCGATATCGCGGTCGATGGCAAAAAAGCGGTATCAGGAGCAAAATTCAAAGATGTCACAGATTACCTCACACTACCAGCTGGCGAACATAAAGTAGAAGTATTCGCTGCAGGAACTACGAAAGATCCTGTGCTCTCTCAAACACTCAACGTAGAAGCTGGTAAATTCTATTCGGTCGCAGCAATCGGCAAACTAGCTGATATCAAACTCGCGGTCATGGAAGACAACGGTAAAGGCGAAGATGGAAAATCAATGGTTCGTGTCGCACACTTTGCACCAGATGCGCCAGCTGTTGATGTCGCACCAAAAGGTGGAGACCCACTCTTCAGTAACCTTGAATTCTCGAAAGTCTCTGACTACGGTACACTCGATGCAGGTACGTATGACCTTGAAGTCCGTCCTGCAGGCGCAACGGATGTCGTCAAAGCACTGGATGGCGTCAAACTCGACAGTGGCAAAAACTATACAGCACTCGCAATCGGCTTACTTGAAGGCGAACCAGCATTTGAAGTCCTCTTGATCCCAGACGGTGGTGAAATGGCATCAATGCCAGAAACAGGACTTGGTGGTTCATCTGATACGGCTTCTGCTACACCATGGGCAGTCGCAGCAGCAGCTGCCTTGTTAGTAGGAACAGCGTATGTCGTCCGTCGTAAACAAAACGCTTAAGAGTAGTCTTCTTCTCTTACTCGTATTAGCCGGATGTCAATCGGGATCACCTCCAGATGCTACAAAGCCAGAAAAACCAAAACAAACCGAAACAACGACGTCTTCTTCGTCCACTCCATCCGAAGAGGTGGACGAAGAGGCGTTCATACCAACGCGTATTACAATTCCGACGCTCGATGTGAAAGCGAACATCGAAGTCGTCGGGAAGGATAAACAAGGACGGATGGATGTTCCGAAACAGACCGATCAGGTCGCTTGGTACAAGTACGGAGCAAAAGCCGGACAAACCGGGAATGTCGTGCTAGCCGGACATTTGGATGATCAAGAAGGTCCCGCTGTTTTTTATGATTTAGCCAAGATGAAAAAAGGGCAACGGATTGAAGTGACGGGAAAAGCAGGACAACAGGTATCGTACGTGGTGACGAACGTCATGTCCTATCCTGTCGATGAAGCACCTGTCGGATCAATCTTCGGTGCGACCGTCATGAATAAACTGACGCTCATTTCATGTATAGGTACGTTTTCAGAATCAAAAGGATACGATCAGCGTCTTGTCGTCACAGCAGAACAAGACGAGTAAAGTAAAATAGGCAATTCTTATTTCGGTTAAAACCGAGAATAAGAATTGCCTATTTTTTAATGTGTTTCGGAAGCAGCGACAAGATCCGTCGTCAATGTCGTCAAGCCTTGCGTCGTCTTACTGAGACCTTGGATTGTCTCGACGATTTGTCCGAGGTTTTCTTTGTTGCGTCCAAACAAGGTGAGGGAATTCTCCATTTCACTCTTAACGGTTTGAATTCCTTGTTTCACTTGTTGCAATTTTTGCTGAGATGCGGTGTTGGCACGTGTGATGTCTTCCATCTGAGAAACGAGTTGTGTGATATTACCATTGTTCTTTTGAATCAGACCGTTGATACTGCTACTCAACGATTTCGCATTCTCGGCAAGGTTTCGAACTTCGGTCGCGACGACAGCAAATCCTTTACCGTGTTCACCGGCACGTGCTGCTTCAATCGAAGCATTCAACGCGAGTAAGTTCGTCTGATTGGCGATTGCTTCGATGCTTTGCGTCATCTGGACGATGTCATCCGACGTCGTCTTCAATTCATGGATGCTTTCAAGCGAAGTACCGACTTGTTGTGTCGATTGAGCGAATTGTTGCTCCATCTGTTGCATCTGTCGTTCGTTGGCAATCGTCATTTGGACGAGTTGCTGACTCGTCTGCTCTGTCTGAGCTGTTTCTGCTAATACTTGTGAGGCACGACGGCTGGTCTCAATGATGGCATGATCCGTGTGCTCGACGGAACTTGCAACTTCTTGACTGACACGAACGACGTCTGTCAAAAGTTGACGACGCGACTCGTTCGCTGCTGTCACTTCATGAAGACGAGAATCGACATACTGGCTCGTCACGATTTGAGCATCTAAGTTCATCGCATGTGTCAAGGCGAGTACTGCTGTCGTCAGTTGCGCTGGGTCATGCTGATAATGTTCAACGATTTTTGGAATCAACAACGTCTGAAACGCAGCATACGAAGCGATGAACCAAGTGACGGGAACGAAGTTATGTTTATGCGTCTGTCCCATCCGTGTCCGCATCGCGAGGAACGACTCGTCCATGTTTCCTGTCAGTAGACTCGTGAAATAGTCGGCGAAAACTTTCTTCAGTCGTTCGCGTGTCGATGATTGTTTCGCGATCGTTGCCATCTCTGGATTCAATAATAGATGGTCAAGCACTTGCTCGAGGACTTCATCTAAGATGCCTTGAACGACAGGTGCCATCGATTTGAGTGTCTGTAGCTGTTCTTCTGTATATCCCATGTATACGAGACGGGATGTGAGATCAGGATCTGCCGTCTTTGTGATGAGACGGGAATCAGGAAAGCCGATGGTAGCTTGATAAGCCGAAGTAGTCTTACTTTTAAAAGGGTTACGCACGTAGTTGCCTCCAATACTCAAGATGTGAATAAAATGATGTCTGTTTCTTATCGGTTCATCTTGACGAAGCGATACTGATTTTCGAAAAAAAGACGAGAATATTGAAAAACATTGACCGGAAACAAAAAAACTCATGGCAAGTGCCATGAGGAGAATAGAAAAAGAACAGGATTAGACCGGTTGATCTTCCTGAAATGCTTTTTTAGCGTCCACGATCGAGCGCATTCGTTGAACGCAAGCTTGAACGAATTGAATGTCAATGGAGGTGAAACGGGTGACAGGTCCACGAGCTGACTCGGCACTGAATGTGAAGGTTCCGAGATTCCAAAGTTCGATTTTAAATCGTTTTCCTTTGTTGTCGTCGAAGTGTTCTACGAATTCGATTTTCGGTACCATACGAACCCCTCCTTACTCCGTACATTCCCGCTTTTCAAAAAATAAAAAAGCCAAACTGCGTGTTAGAAGCAGTTTGGCATGAAAATTTAAGCAGTCGGTACATCATAGCCGATCTCTTCAATCGCATCGACGAGACGTTCACGAGGTACATCCTCGTGCTGGACTATAACCTGGTTTTGTTCGAGTGAGACAGTTGCCTGTTGTACACCTTCGACTTCAGATAGAGCGGATTCGACACTCGCTTTACAGTGATTGCATGTCATACCGATGACAGATAATGTTGTTTCTTTCATGATGATGTTCCTCCTTCAGATAGTGGGGTACGTTTTAATCGTAACGCATTCGTCACGACAGAGACAGAACTGAATGCCATGGCGGCACCCGCAAGCCATGGGGCAAGTAGACCGAGAAAGGCGACCGGAATGCCAATCGTGTTATAACCAAGTGCGAAGACGAGATTTTGACGAATGTTTTTCATCGTCTGCTCACTCAGCTCGATCGCAAGTAAGACTTGTTTTAAGTCGTGTCCAAGTAGCGTCACGTCGGCTGCTTCAAGGGCAACGTCCGTTCCGCTACCGAGAGCGATGCCGACATCCGCTGTTACGAGAGCAGGGGCATCATTGATACCGTCTCCGACCATCGCGACACGTTTCGTTTGTTGAAGTGACTGAATGACATCTGCCTTTTCAATCGGCAAAACGTCAGCAAAGACGAACGCTGGATCCAGTCCCAGTTCTGTTGCTAAATGATCGGCGACTTCCCGACGGTCACCGGTCAAGAGATATACTTCTTTTGTCTGGCGCAAACGCTGGATCGTTTCTTTCGCTGAATCTTTTAGCGCGTCACGGATGGCGTATCCGGCCGCGACTTCTCCATCGATAGCGACGTATACGAGAGTCGCTCCAGGTGATGTCCAATCAGGAAGAACGATGTTTCGTTCCTGCATCATTCGCGCCGATCCGACGATGAGATCATGTCCCATGATTTGTCCCGTGATCCCACGTCCTGATTCGACGTGGAACCGTTCGATATCAAAGACGACATCCCGTTCTGCTGTGATGGCGCGAGCAAGAGGGTGTTCCGATTGCCGTTCAAGCGCAGCAGCGAAATCGAGCGCTGTCTCCGTACCGAACGTTTCGACGACGACAGGGCGACCGACTGTCAGTGTTCCGGTCTTATCAAAGACGACAGCATCGACATGTTGGAGATTTTCGAGTTGAGCGCCTCCTTTAAAGAGAATCCCTCGTTCTGCCCCTTTTCCGGTTCCGACCATGATCGAAGTCGGTGTCGCAAGTCCGAGTGCACATGGACAAGCGATGACGAGCACCGCGATGGCAGGACGAATCGCTTCCGCAAAGGATCCACTGATCATCCACCAAGCGGCTAATGTCAGAAGCGCGATGGCGACGACAATCGGCACGAACACACCAGAAATCCGATCGGCTTGTCGTTGAATCGGTGCTTTTTCAGTCTGCGCTTGTTCGACGACACGAATGATTTGTGAAAGAACCGTCGCTTGTCCGATCTTTGTCGCTTCGACTTGTAAAGATCCGTTCGTATTCAGCGTACCACCAATGACGGATGCCCCAACCGTTTTATGAACAGGCGCAGATTCACCGGTTAACATCGATTCATCGAGATACGCGTCGCCTGCACGAATGACACCATCTGTCGGAATTTTGTTCCCAGGTTTTACGAGTAAGATCATCCCGGTTTGAATCGCATCGATGGAGACAGTTCGTTCCTGTCCGTCCTCTAAGATGACGGCTTCCTTTGCTTGTAGGGAGAGCAGACTTTTAATTGCTCCCGTCGTCTGTTGTTTCGCACGGTCTTCAAGGACCTTGCCGAGCAAGACGAGTGTAATCAGAATCGCACTCGTCTCAAAGTAGAGATGCGGCATATCAGAGACGAGTAGCATTTCAGCAACGGAATAAAAGTAAGCTGCCGATGTTCCGAGTGCAACGAGAACGTCCATGTTGGCGCTACCGCTCCGTAAACTTTTATAGGCCCCACTATAGAAGGGCGCTCCGATGATGAATTGAACCGGTGTCGCTAAAGCAAACTGTAGCCACGGATTCATCAAGAATGGAAGGTGGAACGGACTGTTTGGAATATGCGTCAGCATGCTCGCGAGCAACGGTAACGATAGAATGGCCGCGATTATAAAGCGATACAGCATCCGGCGATTCGATTTTGTTGCGTGTGGTGCTTGTTTGACCGTTGCCCCGTAGCCGATTTTTCGGATTTTTTCGATGATCGCTTGATCGTCATAGGCATCAGAAATCGAGACACGAGCGGTTTCAAGCGGCAAGTTGACCGTTGCTTCAACCCCGTCCATCCTGTTGAGGACTTTTTCAATCCGGGCGGAGCAGGCGGCACACGTCATGCCTTCAATATCAAACTCAATCGTTTTTGACATCAGAAAACCCTCCTTACTTTTTCAATCGAGCGATGACCGACATCAATTCATCGACGTAAGCGTCCGTACTATCTTGACGGGTGGCGACTTCATGCATGCACATCTTAACGTGGCGTTCGATGATTTGTAGTTCGACTTGTCTTAGTGCTGCTTGGATTGATGCCGTTTGCGTCAAAATGTCGATACAATACCGATCTTCAGTGACCATATTAGCAATCCCGCGGACTTGTCCTTCGATGCGCTTCAATCGCTTCATCAACGCATCTTGTTCTTCATTCGTTCGTGGAACGACGGGGTGATCGTGTGTCATAGTCGTGCCTCCTTTGGTGATTTTGTTGTTATCTTTACTCTAACATATAGGTGTGGGGGGTACCAGTATATAGCTTAAGAAATAAAAAAAGCAGTCGCGAGAGGCGACTGCTTTTACATTTATTGATTGGAAACTTGCGGTTTGACGATCGTTTCGTTCAATGAGCGTTGATCGCTGATGATATCTTCGGCTTGTGTCGCCCGTTTAATGAAGAAGGCAAGGACGAATGCTAGACCAGCGATGAACGTCGAGATGAAGAACGCATAGTTGATTCCGTCGAGCGTTGCTTGCATCGTAATTTGCTGTTTCAGAGCAGCAGCCGCTTCAGCTGTCGGTTGACTCGTCATGTTCTTCGCCGCTTCAGCCGCGAGTTCTGTCCCACGCGTCTTGGCATGCGTCGACATGATCGTTACGAGCAAGGCGGTTCCGATCGCACCGGATACTTGTTGCAACGTATTGTTCATCGCTGTTCCGTGTGGATAGTAGCGCGTTGGTAACTGGTTCAAACCATTCGTCGAGACTGGCATCATGACCATTGACATCCCGAACATCCGTAACGAATACAGGACGATCAGATGTGTATACGTCGTATCCATCTCAAGCTGACTGAAGTAGTAACTGGTAACGACTGTGATGAACAAACCAGTCAACGCAAGAGGACGTCCACCGATCTTATCAAACAGTTTCCCGTTGATTGGTGACATGACGGCCATCAAGATCGCCCCTGGTAATAGCATGAGACCCGCATCAAGTGGTGAGATACCGCGAATCGTCTGGACATAGATCGGAAGCAATAACATGCCCGAGAACATCGCCATCGTGACGACCATCGAGATGGCAGAAGACAAGGCGAACATCGGGTAACGATAAATCTTGAAGTTGAGCATCGGACGTTCCATATGGAGCTGACGGTAAATGAATGTCACGAGTGCGATGACTCCGACGATCAGCGCACCGTAGACGTGGAAGCTGTCCCAACCTTTAGAGCCAGCTGAGCTGAATCCATACAGTAAGCCACCGAAACCAAGTGACGAAAGTGCCACGGAAGCGAGATCGATCCGAGTGGCAGACCGTTCCTTGACGTCACGAAGTAAGAAGAAACCAGCAACGAGAACGATCAAGGCGATTGGTGTGATGAAGTGGAACAACATCCGCCAATCATAGTGCTCGATGATCCAACCAGACAACGTCGGTCCGATCGCTGGAGCCCCCATCATGATCAATCCGAAGAAGCCCATCGCAGTCCCACGTTTTTCAATCGGGAAACTGACGAGCATGACGTTCATCAGTAACGGCATCATGATTGCAGAACCAGATGCTTGAATCATTCGTCCTGCGAGCAACACAGGGAAGACATCTGCGAATCCGGCAAGAATCGTTCCGGTCGAGAAGAGGGTCATCGCAAGTAAGAACAAGCGACGAACCGAATACTTTTGAATCAAGAAAGCAGATGTCGGAATCAAGACACCATTGACGAGCATGAAACCAGTCGACAGCCATTGAGCAGTCGATGGTTCGATCGTTAGATCCTTCATGATCGAAGGAAGGGCGATGTTGAGCAAGGTATTATTTAAGAAAGCGATGAATGCCCCGATCATCAAAACGGCGAGGATGCCGTAAGGAGCTCGAGCTGTGTGAGTTGCACTTTGTTGCATGAATATCCTCCTAACTAAACTAACGGTACAGATTTATATACGGTCGTTCTATCTGTAGTTTATCTTAATCCGATTTAGTTCGAATTACAAATAATAATAGCTAAGAAAGATAATTTTATTTTTTATGTAAGATTGAAAGCGTTTTTCTAGTGAAGTAAACAAAAAAGCGCAATCCTTCTCGTGAAAGAAAAATTGCGCTTCGTCTTCAGTTTGAAACTGCCGGAGGCTTGTTTCATAGCTAGCATTACTGAACGTTCGTTTCGAGTGCATCCTTTGTAATGTCGTAGTGAGATGCTGTCCAGACAGATTTGCCGTCCTGAATGAAAAGAACTTGTGGCGACTCATGTCGGACATTATAGTGTTCAGCGATGTGATTCGATAAGGTCCGAGCTTCTTGGACGAAAAGATACGCCGTTGGAACAGACGTTTCATCCGCGAACTTCGTATACTCCGAGAATCCTGCGGCACTGATCGGGCATGTCGTGCTGTGTTTGCAAATCACGAACGCGGTATGTTCGGACGCAAATTGATCAAAATCAGAAATAGATTGCAGTTTACGTGGTTGTGTCATGTATATCACCCTCCATACGTCCGGAGACGTTCACTTAACTTTAGATTTTCCCGATAATCGACCGGACAGTCAATTAAAACGGGTCCATCACTCGCAAATGCTTGGTCAAGACAATGTGCGAGGGAGCCATGTTCACCGACACGGAGACCGAGTGCGCCGAAAGCATGAGCCAGTTGAACGAGGTCTGGATTGTCAAACGTGATGTAGGACGACCGCCCATACGCTTGTTGTTGTTTCCATTCAATCAGGCCATAGGTTCCGTCACGCCAAATCAACACGACAAGTGGAAGCTTCAGACGAACGGCGGTTTCAAGATCTTGTCCATTCATCAAAAAGGCACCATCTCCAGCGGCACAGACGATTCGCCGGTCCGGATATAACAGCTTGGCTGCGAGCGCACTCGATAAACCATAGCCCATCGAAGCAAATCCGTTGGAAATGAACAACTGATCCGGACGTGTCGTTTGATAATGGCGTGCGAGCCAGACTTTGTGTGCACCGACGTCCGAGAAGACCATGCCATCCTCCCCGACGGTTCGTTCGAGTTCACGGACGATACTTTGAGGATGTAAAGGCAAGGCAAGCGAGTACGTTTCTTGAATCTCGTCGCGTAATTTATCGCGATCTTGTTGCCAGTCGTTCCACGCACGCTCGGGCAGTAAAGGAGTCAATACAGTCAGCATATCGACGAGTGGTCCGACTAGGTTCGCGACGACCGGATAATAGGCATCGATTTCGTGAGGATTCGTATCCAAATGGACGATTGGTGTCTTTTTCGGATTCCATTTTTGCGGAGGTAACTCCGTAATATCGTAGCCGACCGTGATGATGAGGTCACTCGCATCGAGAATCCGCTGGTTGTAATCGACGTCTGGTAAACCGATCGTGTGTGCAGCAAGCGGATGGTGCGAAGAAATCGCTCCTTTTCCCATCATCGTCTCGACGACGGGAGCTTGGAGCTTTTCGACGAATGCTCGAAACGCATCGAGTGCTTGTTGCCGATGAATGCCAAATCCAGCAATGATGACTGGACGTTTTGCGCGCTCAATCAGACGTAAGGCATCGGGATCATCAATCGTCAAGGAATGAAGATGCGTTGGTGTACTGTCCTGCTGTAAGGGTGTCGCTGCTTGATCACGTTCTTGTTTTGCAATGTCTTCTGGAAAAGAGATATGGGTCGCCCCTGGTTTTTCGCTTTGTGCCGTCGCAAAGGCACGTCGAACAATTTCCGGAATGACCTCCGCCGACAGAACGGACGTACTAGACTTCGTGACCGGACGATAGAGGTCTACGAGATTAAACATTTGATGCGATGCTTTATGTTGCCGTGCTGTCGCGCCTTGACCTGTGATCGCAACGACAGGGGAGTGATCCATCGTTGCACTTGCAATACCGGTCATCATGTTGGTCGCACCGGGACCAAGCGTCGATAGGCAGACACCCGGTCGCCCACTCAGGCGACCGAACATCGCTGCCATGAACGCAGCGTTCGTTTCGTGACGTGTCGTGATGAAGGTGATTGACGAACGACTGAGTGATTCGAGCAATGTGATATTTTCCTCACCGGGAACACCGAAGATATGCGTGACGCCCTCTGCCTCTAAACATTGGACGAACCAATCCGCGGCGTTCACGCTAGTCCACCGATGGAAATGTACTTCGTCTCGAGATACGCTTCGAGTCCTTCACTGCCACCTTCGCGCCCAAGACCGGATTGTTTCATTCCACCAAATGGTGCTTGCGCAGCAGAAGGAACACCATCATTCCAGCCGACGATTCCATAATCAAGCCCTTCGATCGCACGAATCGCACGCGCGTAATCCTTAGTAAAGACATACGAAGCGAGACCGAATGGTGTCTGGTTGGCGTAACGAACCGCTTCCTCATCAGAACTGACACGCTGGACGGGAGCAACAGGTCCGAACGTCTCCTCGTTCATGATCAGCATGCCGGGTTTTACGTCCGCGAGAACGGTTGCTTCATAATAATAGATATCATTCTCCTCATCCGTCGTTCCTGTTCCGCCCGTGACGACTCGCGCACCAGCAGATGTCGCATCATCAACATGTTTTTTGACTTTATCGTAACCCGCTTTATTGATCATCGGTCCAATCTTCGTCTCGGCATCAAGACCATTTCCGGTTTTCAGCTTCGCTGTCTCTTGCCCGAGTTTTTCAACGAACGCGTCATAGATCGAGTCGGATACGTAAATCCGGTTTCCACAGACACACGTTTGACCGCCATTACGGAATTTCGACTTAATCGTCTCAGCGACAGCTAAATCAAGATCACAGTCATCAAAGACGAGAATCGGTGCATGTCCGCCGAGTTCAAGCGACATCGCTTTGATCGTCTCTGCTCCCTGAGCCATCAGCGTCCGTCCGACTTCAGTTGAACCAGTGAAGGTGATCTTATCGACATGTGGATGTGTCGCGAGTGATTCACCGAGTGCTTTCCCGCTACCTGTAACGGCATTGACGACGCCTTCTGGAATCCCGACTTCCTGACAGAGTTCAAGAAGACGAAGCGCGGTAAGCGGAGTCGCTGTTGGTGGTTTGATGACGAACGTACATCCGGCGACGAGTGCCGGAGCAAGCTTTCGGGTAATCATGGCCGCCGGGAAGTTCCATGGTGTGATCGCAGCAACGACACCGACCGGCTGTTTGATGACTTGAAGTCGTTTAGAAGCATCATGTGTTGGAATGACACGTCCATAAGCGCGTTTTCCTTCCTCTGCAAACCATTTGACGAAGTTTGCGGCATACTGCACTTCACCTTCTGACTCAGCGAGCGGTTTCCCCATTTCAAGCGTCATCAGGCGAGCCAGTTCATCTTTTTTCTCAATCATCTTCGCATATAACTTCTCGAGAAGTTCGGCACGTTCGTAGACTGTCCGCTTCGACCAGTCAGGAAATGCCTTCCGTGCTGCTTCTACTGCATCGTTGACGTCTGATTTTGTTCCGTTTGGTACACTACCGACGACTTCTCCAGTTGCTGGATTCGTAACATCCGTCCGTTCTCGTCCGTGATCTAGCCATTGTCCACCAATAAAGAATTGTCCCTTCATCCTGAAAATCCCCCTTTTTTACATGCATTGGTAAGGGTATACCCGAACGAAGAAAAAAAGATTCACTTTCGGAAGGAAAGGTTATGCAAAAGGGTAGAAATCGACCGATAAACAGTGTAGGATAATTCAGTAAATGTAATGTAAAACGATCTGAAATATTCAGTGTGAACGAAGAGTGACAACCGTTGATGTGAAATGGTGGAATCACCCCTGAAACATTGACTTTAAAAGTGGATTTGATAAGATGAAGGTAGAGGAATTGCGCAATCGGTTGCGCTATGTGTATAGAAGTTCAATGACTGATGAAAACAACATCCCAAAGACTGACCTACGAGAGGATTCACGACACATGACACAAATGATACCGCGCCCTGAAACGGCCCAACAAACAATTACACGAGCTTGGTGGAAAGAAGCAGTTGCTTACCAAATCTATCCACGCAGCTTTTACGATGCAAACAACGATGGAATCGGCGATATTCCGGGTATCATCGCAAAATTGGATTATTTGAAGGATCTTGGCGTCGACGTTCTTTGGATTTGCCCGATGTTCAAGTCACCGAACGACGATAACGGATATGACATTAGTGATTATGAAGACATCATGGATGAGTTCGGTACGATGACGGACTTCGATCTCTTGATGGAAGAAGCGCATAAGCGCGACATCAAGGTCTTGCTTGATCTCGTCGTTAACCACACATCGGATGAACACCCGTGGTTCCTTGAATCACGTTCGTCGAAAGACAATGAGAAACGCGATTGGTACATCTGGAAAGATGCGGTCAATGGTGGAGAACCGAACAACTGGGAAAGTATTTTCGGTGGATCAGCATGGGAATATGATGAAAAGACAGAGCAGTACTTCCTGCACGTCTTCTCTCGTCGTCAACCAGACTTGAACTGGCAAAACCGCGACATGCGTCAAGCGGTCTATACGATGATCAACTGGTGGCTCGATAAAGGTATCGACGGTTTCCGAATCGATGCGATCAGTCACATCAACAAGGATCAATCATTCGCTGATCTCCCGAATCCGCTCGGTATGCCGTATGTCCCTTCATTCGATATGCATATGAACGTCGAAGGCATCCATGCGTATCTCGAAGAGTTGAAGGATGAGACGTTCTCGAAATACGATATCATGACAGTCGGAGAAGCAAACGGCGTCACACCGGAAGAAGCGGATCTCTGGGTCGGAGAAGAGAACGGTAAGATGAACATGGTCTTCCAGTTCGAGCACATGGATCTCTGGCGTGCAGATGCAGAAAAAGGCGTCGACGTCGTCAAACTGAAACAAGTGCTGACGAAATGGCAAAAAGGACTTGAAGCAACAGGTTGGAATGCGTTATACCTCGAAAACCACGATAAGGTTCGTTCGGTCTCCCTTTGGGGTGACGAGGAACAGTACTGGAAAGAGAGCGCGAAGTCGCTTGCGATGATGTATTTCTTCATGCAAGGCACACCGTTCATCTATCAAGGACAAGAGATCGGGATGACGAACGTTCAATTCCCGGACATCTCGGATTATGATGATGTTGCGACAAAAAACATGTACGAGATGCAACTCGCTTCCGGGAAGACACATGAGGAAATCATGGAAGTCATCTGGAACTCGTCTCGTGATAACTCGCGCACACCAATGCAATGGACAAATGAGCAAAACGGTGGCTTCTCAAATCAATCTCCATGGTTCGGTGTCAACCCGAACTACGCGGACATCAACGTCGCGTCGCAAGAACAGGATGAAGATTCGATCTTGAACTTCTACAAACGAATGATCCAAATCCGTAAGATGGAAGAGACGTTGATTTACGGCGCTTACGATCTCATCTTACCGGAAGACACGAAAGTCTACGCGTATACACGGACGTTTGGTGACGAACAATTCTTGATCGTTACAAACTTAAAAGGCGAAACAGCAGAAATCGATACGGACATCATCTTGCACTCGGACAATATGTTGCTTGGCAACTATCCGACGATGCACCATGAAGGAACAGAACTGGAACTTCGTCCATTCGAAGCTCGTCTGTACCGTGTGCGCTAATATGTTTTGAACGGATTCGAAGTACATCGAATCCGTTTTTTTCTTGCATGTAAGCAGAAGGTGCATCAGACGAAAAAATCGTGTACGCTAAACGATGAGGTGATAGAAGTGAAACCAGTAAAGTACCCGGTGTCATTACGACAAGTGACGACGATCGAAGATGGTCCGATGTGTGAATCGGTCGAACTTGAGGCGGACGGCACGTTGTTCGAAACAAAAGACGGTTTTGCCGTGAAGTTCGTTCAGCCGGATGAACAACCGATCGATACGACGATCAAATGGTCAAAAGACCAGATCGCTTTGAATCGCAAAGGTCCTGTTGCGATGCATCACGTCTTCATTTTAGGAGAGACGACCAAAAGCCAATATGGCAGTCAATTCGGTCAGATGTTGATGGAAACGGACACGAAGACGATTGAGATGAAACGGCAGCAGATGCAGTTTCGCTATACATTAAAGATGAATGGACAAGCAGTCGGTACGTATACGATTGATTTAACTTGGGAACGGAGTGAGACGAATGGCATTTGAACAAACAGTACGTCAAATGGAGCAGATGTTGGAAGAGGAATGGTTTGAGTGGCTCGAGAACGATGAGCCGCGTTACAACGAATGGCGCGATCAACTCGAAGGACTCGCAGAGCAGGTCATCACGGAATACAATCCGAAGGTCGATCCAGAAGCGATTGATACACTGCTTTTAATTAACGAAGAACTACCTGTCTTATACGGTGAAGATACCGTCATGCTGTATACAGCACTCTTGAAAGCACGTCAGGAAGACGATCAAGTATACGAGCGTTACTTGACGATTCTTGGTGCGTTCGCGGACGAACAGCATCCAGCAATCCGTGAAGTCGAAAAGTTAGTCGCGAAAAAGGACTATAAAAATGCCTTCGCACGTGCAGTCCGTTTGCCACAGTCGCTCGGTTTAGAATAAACAATCAGTGGACCATCTTGTTTTAGACAAGGTGGTCTTTTTAGGAGGAAGCGCCATGTATCCACTCTATCGAATCATTGTCGCGATCATCCGCAAGGGCGATCAACTGCTCGTCGTCTATAATCAATCAGGTCAGGAGAATCGCTGGAGCTTACCCGGTGGACAGATTGAGTCTGGAGAGACACTCGAGCAAGCACTGCGTCGCGAGGTGGAAGAAGAAACCGGCTTGACGGTCACATCGTCGTCGTTTGCGTTCTTAACGGAGAACTTCATGCCGACCTATCGAGCGCACAGCCTCGTGACTTATTTTGATTGCGAAGTGAGTGGTGTACTTGATCCAAATGATGCCGATGAAGAAATCATTGAGACGAAGTGGATCGATCAAACGGAGTTAGCGGAGTACATCACGAGTGAAGACGTCCGTCTTCCGTTATCGACATATTTAGAAGAACAGCACAAAGGCTATTACATGTTTGAAGAGATGAAGTGGTAACTCGGCTGTCATCGTTTCTTTACATTCCTTAAAGCGGTCTCCATCGTTCATTTACATTCGCTCGGTATGATGAAACCATCATCGGGAACAGGGAGGAAACACAAATGAACAAGAAATGGATGGCGACAGGTATTCTCGGTACAGTGCTTATGACGGGAGTTGCGGGCTATACATATGAATCGGCTCAGCCAGTCGAGGCAAAACAAAACACGAAACAAGCGAAGGTTAAAAATGTCATCTTCATGATCCCGGACGGTTATTCGGCTGCCTATGCAACGAATTATCGCTGGTATCAAGGAGGCGAGGAGACGGAACTCGACGATCACTTAAAAGGAATGATGCGGACGTATTCGGCAAACACGAAAGTGACCGATTCAGCAGCTGCCGGAACGGCGATGGCAACAGGAACAAAAACAAACAACGGAACAATCGGTATGGATCCAAGTGGAAAAGAAGTAGCGTCTATTCTTGATCGGGCGGATCAAGCAGGCAAAGCAACAGGACTTGTCTCGACATCAGCCATCACCCATGCGACACCAGCTGTTTTTGCATCGCACGTCGCAACGCGTGCGAATGAAGCGGACATCGCGAAACAATACATGGATGAAATGAAAGTCGACGTCTTACTGGGTGGCGGTCAGAAGTTCTTTTTTGATCAAAAGAATGGTGGCGTTCAAGAGGCTGGTAATCTAGTGAAGAAAGCAGAACGAGCAGGATACCAGTATGCGGATTCACTCGAAAGTCTGAATGAGACGGACGGTCGTAAAGTTCTTGGATTGTTTGCAGAAGAAGGAATGGCACCAGAACTGGACCGGGAAAATACGAATCAACCGAGTCTTGCGACGATGACGTCGAAAGCCCTGCAAACATTGAAGAAAGATCGCGATGGCTTCTTCTTGATGGTAGAAGGAAGTCAGATCGACTGGGCGGGTCACGCGCATGATGCTGCTTGGGCGATGAAGGATGCAGAAGCGTTCCACCAGGCTGTCGAAAAAGTGCTTCGTTTTGCTGCAAAAGATAAACATACTTTAGTCGTCGTTGCCGGTGACCATGATACAGGTGGTATGTCAGTCGGTGGATACGATGAGTACGTAGCGAAACCGGAAGTCTTGAAAAACGTCAAGGCGACGGGGGATGAGATGGTTCGTCAGTTCAATGACGACTTATCGAACATCGCCTCTGTCGTCAAACGAGAAACGACGTTTGATTTGACGGCTGAAGAAATTCAGAAGTTGCAAAAAGTGGATGCGAAGAAACGCGTTATGACATTGAATGAGATGATCAGTAAACGAGCGTATGTCGGCTGGACGACTGCTGTGCATACAGGTGTAGACGTTCCGCTCTACGCGTACGGTCCACAAAGCGAACAGTTCAGTGGGTTGCATGAAAATACGGATATCCCTGGTCTGATGGCCAATGCAATGAAATTAAAAAAATGACGTATTGGACGTGATTAAATCAAGCGGTGGACATCCACCGCTTGATTTTTTTGAGTACTTATCTGCTTGTGTGACGCAGTAAAAACTAAATGAAAAAAATGAATGAATAGCCATTCATTATATGCTATACTCATTTCAACACAACTGCTTTAGGGGGAAAGGGGTTTGTTCGAACATGAATACGTTTTTACTCATTAACTGGATTGCCTTCCTACTCGTTATCGGCTATGCGGGCTATCTGTTCACGTCACTCATCAAAAGTCGTTATGCCGCCATTAAACGGGGGAAAAAGGCGGAATGGACACTGACGAACAAAGAACGATTGGACGCAGTCTTAGTCAACGTCTTCGGTCAAAAGAAATTATTAAAGGATAAGAAAAGTGGCGCTATCCACGTCATGATGTTCTATGGCTTCTTACTCGTTCAATTCGGAGCGATCGATTTTATCTGGAAAGGACTCGCCGTCGGTCAGCGTTTCCCGCACGTCCCACTCGGTCCGCTTTATCCGATTTTTACATTCTTCCAAGAAATCGTCATGCTCGTCATCTTGATTGCCGTCGTTTGGGGATTTTATCGCCGGTACGTCGAAAAACTCGTTCGTTTGAAACGAAACTTCATGGCAGGTCTTGCGTTGATCTTCATCGGTGGTTTGATGGTCGCCGTCCTGTTCGGAAACGGATTCTTCCTTGTCTATGAGAATCATTCGACGCTCGGTGAACCGGTTGCTTCAAGCATCGCGTTCTTATTCAGTTGGGTACCGGAATCGGTTGCGTTTGGATTATTCGTTTTCTTCTGGTGGGTGCACTTACTGTTCTTACTTAGCTTCATGGTTTACATCCCGCAAGGTAAACATGCACACTTGATTGCCGGTACAGCAAACGTCTGGCTCGGTCGAACGTCGAAAGTCGGGCGTTTGGCACCGATCGATCTATCGGTCATGGAAGAGGCAGAAGACGACGAAGCGGAATTTAGCTTCGGGGTCAACCGAATCGAAGATTTCAATCAGAAACAGCTCGTTGATCTATATGCCTGCGTCGAGTGTGGACGCTGTACGAATATGTGTCCGGCGAGTGGAACGGGGAAGATGTTGTCGCCGATGGATTTGATCGTTAAATTACGGGACCATCTCAACATGAAAACGGCAGCCATCACACAGCGCTCGCCATGGGCACCTGCCTTTGCGTTCGAAGGATCGCAAGGAAACCAAATCGCTTCACTGGCAGCAGCCGGACAGATGGATATCGTTCCGGATTCATTGATTGGGAACGTCATTACGGAAGAAGAGATCTGGGCGTGTACGACGTGTCGGAACTGTGAAGATCAGTGTCCGGTCATGAACGAACATGTCGATAAGATCATCGACCTCCGTCGTCATCTCGTCATGATGGAAGGCAAGATGGATCCGGAGATGCAACGGACGATGGCAAACATCGAACGTCAAGGTAATCCATGGGGGATGAACCGGAAAGAACGCGAAAACTGGCGGAAAAACCGGGATGAACTCGTCGTTCCGACAGCAAAGGAGAAGAAAAAAGCGGGCGAAGACTTCGAGTACCTGTTCTGGGTTGGTGCGATGGGATCGTACGATAACCGAAGTCAAAAAATCGCGATGGCGTTTGCACGTATTCTAAATGAGGCAGACATCTCGTTTGCGATTCTCGGAAACGATGAGAAAAACTCAGGGGATACACCGCGCCGGATCGGGAACGAAGTCTTGTTCCAGGAACTCGCAGAAGCCAACATCAAATCATTTGAGAAATATGGTGTCAAAAAGATCGTCACGATTGATCCGCATGCCTACAATACATTTAAAAACGAGTATCCAGACTTCGGACTGAGTCCGGACGTTGAAGTCTATCACCATACGGAATTGCTCGCACGACTGATTGACGAAAAACGGATCACACCGCTCCATGAAGTCAAGGAGCGTGTCGTCTATCACGATTCGTGTTATCTTGGTCGTTACAATGATATTTACGACGCACCACGTTATATTCTCGAGAAGATTCCAGGCATCACGCTCGTCGAGACGGAACGCAACCGGGAAAAAGGGATGTGTTGCGGTGCTGGTGGCGGCATGATGTGGCAAGAAGAAAAAGTCGGCGCACGCGTCAACGTCGCACGGACGGAACAATTGTTGACGGTCCAACCGTCTGTCATTGGGTCAGCATGTCCGTACTGTCTGACGATGCTCAGTGACGGCACGAAGGCGAAGGAAGTCGACGAGGCGGTTGCTACGTACGATGTCGTTGAATTACTGGAACGGTCGATCGTCGGTGTACCAGTCGAAGAACCTGTCGCAACCGTATGAAAAAGTGAGATGAAACGATTATTCTCGTGCGAACGGGAGTAGTCGTTTTTTTCTCTGAAAAAGCGCGACGTTTTACTGTATGGTTTTGACATGATAAGATAAAAGAACTAGCTATAGAAAGGAGGTGAGAATCTTTTGGGAAGGCGTTACTTCGAATCGGTCAGGTCGCGGAGACCACCGGCTTATCAAAACGAACGATCGATTATTACACATCACTCGGTCTGTTAACACCAGAGCGTACTGCGTCTGGCTACCGTCTGTATGACGAATCGGTCATTCATCAAATCGAAAAGATTGAATATTTGAAGTCTCAACGGCTTTCCCTGCAAGAGATTCTTGCTTCTTTTACGGAACGGGAACAAAAAACAGGGGAGACGATTTATCAGGAAGTGAAACAACTTCAGGCGACGGTTGAAGGACTCGAGCAGCGTTTGTTACATTCGACGGACGTCGAAAAACAAGCGATCCGCTTAGAACTGTCCCGGCGTCTGACATTGATTGCTTCCTTGATTGCACAGCTTTAATACAAAACAATGGAGGTGACCCCTGTTTAGGGGATTTTGGATACTATATTATTCATCAATTTATTTTTAGTGGTCTTGTTGATTGCGTTGACGGCGTTTTTCGTCGGATCGGAATTTGCTGTCGTTAAGGTTCGGATGTCGCGTTTGGATCAAATGATTCAAGAAGGGAACAAAAGTGCCGTCCTTGCGAAAAAAATCGCGGGCGATCTCGACTACTACTTGTCTGCCTGTCAGCTTGGTATCACGGTCACGGCACTTGGTCTTGGGGCACTTGGTGAACCAACCGTTGAAAAGATCTTGCATCCTGTTTTCGACGACTTCGGAATCTCTGCTGCTGTTTCGACACTCTTGTCGTTCGGTATCGCATTCGTATCCGTAACGTTCTTACACGTCGTCATCGGTGAACTCGCTCCGAAGACGCTTGCGATTCAGTATGCAGAACGCATGACATTGTTGTTCGCCCGTCCACTTTATGTGTTCGGTAAAATCATGTACCCATTCATTTGGTTACTCAACGGTTCAGCGCGCTTATTCCTCGGTCTGTTCGGTGTCAAACCAGCAGGGCACGAACAAGCCCACTCGGAAGATGAATTGAAAATCATCATGGCGCAAAGTTTCCAAAGTGGTGAAATCAACCAAACGGAACTTGCCCTCATGCAAAACGTCTTTGCGTTTGATGAGCACATCGTCAAAGATTTGATGGTGCCGCGGATGCGGATGGAGACGATCTCGGAACGTTTGACGAAAGATGAACTGATGGAAATCTTCATGGATAATCCGTACACGCGTTACCCGGTCACAGAAGAAAACGATAAAGACCGGATTCTCGGATACGTCAACGTCAAGGAAGTCTTGACGGATTATGCGAACGGGAATGAGCATCCGGTAACGCATTATATCAAGGATTTACCGGTTGTTTCGGAAGTGACGTCGCTTCAAGAGACACTTCGCAAGATGAAACGGACCCGGACCCATCTCGTTCTCGTCGTCGACGAATACGGTGGAACGGCAGGCCTCGTCTCGATGGAAGACTTACTCGAAGAAATCGTCGGTGAAATCCGTGATGAATTCGACGCAGATGAAGTCGAGGAAATCGAACAGGTCAAATCGGACGAGTTCTTGCTCGACGGTACAGTCTTGCTCGCTGACCTGGAAGAACGTTTCAACATTCGCTTTACGAATGTCGAAGATGTCGATACGATCGGTGGCTGGATTCAGATGCACAACATCGATCTTCAGCCAGGTGAGCATATCGACACACCAGACTTCTCCGTCGAAGTGATGGAGATGGAAAACTATCAAATCAACCGCGTCAAGATTTGGTTGCATCCAGCTGAACAAGCAGAAGCATAAAATGGTCGGTTCCTCATGGAGGAACCGGCTTTTTTTTCATCGCATCAGTCAAAAAATCAAGAATGGACGGATTGTGCGAACTTTCAGCCGTCATGATAGGAGAATGCAGAGAGGAGCGGGAATGTAATCTAATACGACTTTATTGTTAAATCGCGTCCTATGAAACGAGGAGGTATTCCGTGCTCGAGCAGATTCCATTCTTACTGAGTCGTTTAGGTATGTTAGCACTGTTAGCCTTTTTATTGTCCCAGTGGCGCATTTCCCGATACATATTCAAGATGGACCGCGGAATGAATCTTCCACTGCTCTTTGCATTCGTGTCATCCGGTATTTTGATGAACTACGCAGGAATTGAACTTTCGCAAGATACGACGATTGATCCGTTACTTGGATTAGCTGTCGAGAAGGATGCCCTGTTGCTCGATACCCGACTCGCTGTCATCGTGACGAGCGGATTGATTGGGGGACCAGTGATCGGCGGCATCACGGGATGTTTGGTTGGTCTACACCGCTACGTACTCGGTTCGTTAGGGGCAGAAGCCGGTTGGATCATCGCAATGCTCGCTGGACTTGCGAGTGGCTGGTATCGAAAACGCTGGCGTTTGCATGATGGTTATGCGCTCGTTCCACCGATTGGTATCGTATTGACGGCATTATTGTTCGAAAGTGGGATTACATTATTACTTGCACCTGATACAGCAGAAGCACTGGGTTTGATGAGTCGTGCTGCTTTTCCGTTACTGTTCGCAAACATGTGTGGGGTCGTACTGTTTATCATAATCTTACGAACACAACTTCGACTCGAAGGCGATCTTTTCGTCCGCCAGACTGAGCGTTCCGATCGTCTACTGCAAGCGTTACAACCCTTACGAAAGCAGGGATTGACTTCGGAAGTCGCGCGGCAGATCGGAGCGACATTATTGAAGGAAACGAAGATGCAACGGATCGTCGTGCTCGGGGCGACAGAGGTCGTCATCGATATGACGGACCAGCAACCAGCAGTCTGCGGCGAGCAACCAAGACGTGAGGAACAACGATGGATCGAAGCAGAAGAACCCGTCCGACAGGAAGACGAGCAGACGGGACAAATTCTCAGTTTTCATCCGATGCGCATTAACGGTCAAAAGGCAGGTGTCATCTGTTACTTTTCGAAAGACTTATTTGACGACACCGTCGAGCGGATGACGGAACAACTCGTCCGTTTATTAGCACGAGAGCTGCATATGCATCGAGAAGATCAGTTGCTCCGGTTAAGCGGAAGAAAGATGAAACCGATGTTACATGTCAGCTATCTGAAAGGCATCATCGAAGAAGTCCAGCGGACAGCTGATCCAGGAACTCCTGTGAAACATCAACTGAATGCGCTACTTCAACTGTTGACGGCAGCGACGCGGCATGATGAACATCCACTCCGTGAGGAACTGGCGACCCTGAAGGCCTATTTATCACTAGAAGGAACACGACGTCGCCCGAATCAACTGACCTCCGCTGATATCACGGTCGATCTTGATATCGAGACCGCTGTTGAAGAATACTTTGTCTTTCCATTCCTTGTGACGCAGCTCGTCGATAATGCACTGCGTCATGCGTTCGTAAAGGCAGGACGACATCACCGGATTGATGTTCGTGCCTTCAAGGCGACGACAGACTGGGTCATCGAAGTCACAGATAACGGACAGGGGATGCCGCTTGCTGTGATGCAACAACTGGATCAACAGGAAGCGGGGGATTCGAACCTGTTCCTGATTCGACGCGCATTAGACGTGATATACGGTCCGACTGCAACATTACACGTCCACTCGATCATCCATCAAGGGACTCGGATCGAAGTGCGATTACCACTTCCGTCTCTGTAACAACAATGGTCTTTTGCCATTGTTGTTTTTTTGTCTCGTTCCGAGGGTAAATACGAAAACAGGAAAATGTATCGTACAGGAGGAAGCAGATGATGATTACGACAACAGAAGTGGGACAACTAGGTGATCAGTCCTTGTTACGATTCACGTTACAGAATGTGCATGGGCATAGTATCGATATCTTGAACCGAGGCGCAAAAATTCTTGCCATCCGGGTTCCGGATCAGCATGGAATGATCGAGAATGTCGTACTCGCGTTTGACGACCTATCAGAATATCAGGATGATCCACATCACTTAGGCGCCACGATCGGACGCGTCGGCGGAAGAATTGCGAATGGCGCGTTCGCGTTGGAAGGGATGACGTACGTTCTTGAGCAAAATGAGGGTGAGCATCACCTCCATGGAGGAAGCGAAAATTGGGCGAACCGGATGTTCGCACACGAAATCAACGACGACAAACTTGTTCTACGTTTAGATAGTCCGAGTGGTGAGAACGGCTATCCGGGTCACTTGTCGTTCACGCTGACGTTCGAATGGACGGATGAGAACGTCCTGCATATTCATTATGAAGCGGAGACGACAGCTTCGACACCATTCAGTCCGACGAATCATACGTACTTTAACTTGACGGGTGAAGCAAAAACGACGATCGAACAGCATCTGTTACGAATGGATGCACCTTTTTATGTTCCGTTGACAAAAGATGCGGTACCGACCGGTGACATTCTCCCGGTAACAGACACCGTCTTTGATTTTTCGGAAGCTCGTCCGCTACATGAAGTGACACACGCACCAGACGAAGAGTTGCGTCAAGCAGGTAGTGGTGTCGATCACCCCTTTTTGCTTAGAGAGGGTGGGGAAATCGTTCTCGACGAACCAATCAGTGGTAGACGTTTGCGCGTCGTGACGGATCAACCGGGAGTTGTCGTTTACACCGCTAATCACTTGTCAGGCGAGTTTACGATTTGTGGAAGACGAGCAACGCCATACCTTGGCATCTGTTTTGAGACACAAGGGTTGCCGGATGCGATCAACCAACCGAATTTTCCTTCCGTCGTCTTACATGCCGGCAAACACTATCATAAGCGCACATCGTTTCATTTTCAGATGATGTCATGACGTTTCTTGCGATTTCCACTTCTGTATATGGTAGGATAAAGCGAGAAGAATCTAACGGAGGCTAAGGAAAATGACTAAAATAGCATGGGTGACCGATAGTATGGCCTATTTCACGAAGGAAGAGGCAGAAGCGATCGGCGTCAATGTCGTACCGATTCAAATCTTACTCGGTGATACGGCGTATCAAGAGAATGCGATCACGGTCGAACGACTGTTCCGTGCCCTAGATGCGGACAAAAAGCTGATTGCCAAAACATCACAACCAATTTTTGGAGAGTTCGTCGGAACATACGAACGCTTGAAAGAAGAAGGCTATGACTGTGCGATTGCCGTGCACTGTACGAATGGATTATCGAGTACCGTCCAAAGTTCAGCATCAGCAGCGGAAGCAGCCAGCTTCCCCGTTCACATCATCGATTCTCATACGGCGTTTGAGAACCAGCAGGAATTCATTCGTTACGGGATGGAGCTCGAGGCACAGGGGAAATCCGTCGAGGAAATCGTCGCAACCTTACAAGCGTTGACGAAAAAGACCCATTTCTATATGATCGTCGGTAATATGGAGACGATGCGCCGGGGTGGACGTGTCTCATCAGGAGATCTGTTCCTTGCGAACTTGCTTAGCATCAAACCGATCATCACGACGGATGAAGCCGGAAAAATCGTGCCATTCAAAAAAGCACGTTCTTTAAAGAAAGCTTACATCGAGATGGTCAAACAAATCGACGAATCGATGCGTCAGCACACGTTCTACAAGAACCGGATTTATGTCGCGACGACGATGGCACCGGAAATGGCAGCGGAACTGCGGCAACAAGTCGCAGCGAAGTTCCCGGATTTGACGATTCTCGAAGGCACGTTCGGACCAGCGATCGGGACGCATGCCGGAGCAGAGACGGTTGGTCTATTCTGGATGAATGATTAAACTAAAACGGATACGACAAGAGGCGACGGATTTTTCCGTCGCCTCTTGTTTCGTTCAAGCTGTAAGTGTGATTCCAAGGAAAGCTGCAAGAATTCCGAAACCGTAGCTCAAGATGAGATAGAGGGTGAGCACTTTACGATTTCCGTCCTGAAATAGCTGCAATGTCTCGATTTTAAACGTTGAGAATGTCGTAAATGATCCGAGGAAGCCGGTACCTAAGAGTAACGTCCATGTCGTATCGAGATGCGCCCCGATGACGAGTCCAAGTAAAAATGAACCGAGTACGTTAATCAGGAACGTCGCCAGTGGAAATTCGCGTTTCCAAAACGTCTTCATCCATTGACTGACGGCAAAACGACTGATGGCACCACAAAAAGCACCGATGGCAAGAGCGAGTAGCGTCATTCACTCACGTCCTTTCGTCACGTGACGCAGTCGTCGTGTTCCGAGCGCGTAACCGACATAAGACAGGAATAGACCGCCGAATAGGCTGACGAGTACATAGAGGAACGCGTCCGCTAAATGACGTTCGTTGAGTAAGGTCACGGTCTCGACGCTGAATGTCGAAAACGTCGTAAATGAGCCGATGAAACCCGTGCCGATGGCTGTGATCGCATATTGATGTAAGAGTTTCGTTCGAAATAAAAAGTGTGTCGCATAGCCGAGAAGAAAACTCCCGATCAAGTTGATGACAAGCGTTGGCCACGGGAAAGGACCAGTCGTCAAGTCACTAATCAGCAGTCCGAGCCCATAACGCGCAGAGGCACCCAGTACCCCCGCGAAACCAACGAGTACATACAGCATATGAATCCTCTTTTCTGAAAAAAGTCTACGTTAACCGTACTCCCGCTCTCAAGAAAGCGTCAAGAAAAAAAGTCACTCGAGGGACTTAACGATTGAATTCTTTCTGCCGATGAACAACTGTATGACTTTAATAAGGTGAAGGAGTTTGAACAAGATGGTATCTGCCCTCGAGCAACAAAGTACAAAGATTTTGTCCCGCCTGATTGCAACGTTAATTACGATCGCGCATCCATTGATTTTCTTATTTGCGCAAATGAATTACGTCCCGATCAGTGTGTTTTATCAGTTTTTAGTCGGTGGTTTGATCTTGACGGTCGCGTTGCTTGTGGGCAACCGTCTACTTGGACATCGTCCGAGCGGGAAGTACGTCCAAGTGACGTTAACGTATTTCGTCCTCGCTCTGGTCTTGATGACGTTGCCTTCGCCGAGTATTTGGACGATCGTCTATCTCTACTTGACGATTTCAATCGTTTATTTGATTCCGCGCTTGGTCATTCTCGCCGGAATCTTTGGACTCGTTGAGATGGCAGTATTCACAATGCTGGGAACGATTGTCTTTACGAATACATTCGACTTGATTGTCGCCTATGTCATCTATTTGATGATTTTCTCAGCGGCTGTTTTTGTCGCTGTCTTTGGACGGAACGTCATGTTAGCCGTCCGCCAAGAACAAGAACGGTCGGAAGCCTACGCGGCAACGTCGCAAATTGCTCTCGAACAAACGGCAGCAACCGCAACGGAAGTAACGACGTTCACGGAAGAGATGAGTGAAACGGTCGACGCGGCGAAGGATTCCTTCAGTCAGGTTGATCTGGCGATGCAACAGCTGGCACATGATGCAGCAGGAAGCGTTCAAGCGATTCGTGAAATTCGCCAATTGAACGACCAGCAAGTCAATCGGATGGAGGATGTGACCGTTTCTGTCGACCACGCACTCGAGCGAAGTTCGTCCTCGCGAACGACAGCCGAAAAGAGTAGGCAGACAATTGGTCTTGCCGGACAATCCTTACAACAATTGACGACGAGCATGGATGAGTCGGTCACGTCGTTCGGACAACTCGCCGGACGTTTTCAGGAAATCGTCGCCATCACGTCGAGCATTAATGCGATTGCGGCACAAACGAACCTGCTTAGTCTTAACGCGTCGATCGAAGCAGCTCGTGCGGGTGAGTTCGGAAAAGGCTTTACGGTCGTTGCGCAAGAAATTCGTAATCTATCAGCACAGACGGCAGAAGCGTCGAAGGAAATCAATGCGATCATCGAACGTGTTGATCAGGACGTTACGCAAACGGGGAACTCCATTCATGCCAGTACGACATTACTACGTGAGCAGGAAGAGCGAATGGCCGAGAGTCAGTTAGCGCTACAGACGATTGAGATGGATGCAACGGAAGTCGTCGGTTCGATCCAGTCGGCGCAGACCCAGTTCGCGACGATGACGAGTAGTCTTACTGCTATCACGACAGCAACCGGTCAACTCGACACGTTCATGAATGCCTTGCTTTCACAAAGTGAGTCATTATCCGGTTTGACGCGTCATCAAGTTGGCCAGGTCATGGAACTGCAGCAGGCGATTCACGCCTTGAATGAGACAGCATCAACCCTTCAACAAACGAATGCTTAACGAAACAGCTCCTCATCGATTGATGGGGAGCTGTCGTGTATCTTCAGACTGTTTGTCGGTAGGACGGACGGGGAAGAAGATAGGGAACGAATATTGAAGGAGGAGTCAACGGATGAAGGCAGCTTACATTGAACAGTATGGTGGATCGGAACAATTTAAGGTTGGGGAACTGGAAAAGCCGGTCATCGGGCCGGATGATGTTTTAATCGAAGTCTATGCCGCCAGTGTGAATCCGGTCGATTGGAAACTACGCGAAGGATATTTGCGTCAAATGTTGAGCTACGAAATGCCGCTCGTCATCGGGTGGGACGTTGCCGGTGTGATTCAGGAAGTCGGAGCGAATGTCTCGGATCTTCAAGTCGGGGACGCCGTTTTCAGTCGCCCGGAAATTGCTCGTCAAGGAACATATGCAGAGTATGTTGCAGTCGATGCGCACCTCGTCGTCAAAAAACCAGAATCGCTTAGTTTTGCTGAAGCAGCGTCTCTTCCACTCGTTTCGCATACAGCATGGCAAGTCATGTTCGAAGTGATGGATGCGAAGCCAGGTGACCGGATCTTTATTGGTGCCGGATCAGGGGGCGTCGGAACGGTTGCGATTCAACTCGCAAAAGCAAACGGTTTGTACGTTATCACGTCAACAAGTACGAAAAACGTCGACTGGGTAAAAGCGCTTGGAGCCGATGAAGTCATCGACTACAAACAAGAAAATCCGGCGGATCGTGTTCGGGATATCGATTTTGTATTCGATACGATGGGTGGCGACAAGCAAGGGGAGCTGTATCAGATGCTGAAGCCGAACGGAATGCTCGTCTCGATTTCCACACCACCGGATGAAGAGCAAGCGAAGCAACATAATGCACGATCTGCGTATGTCTTCATGCAACCGACCGGTGAACGTTTGCGACATATCGCTAAAGCCGTCGAACGTGGTGAGCTACAACCTGTCGTTGATCGGATTTTTGATCTGGATCAAATCAAGGAAGCACATGATTATGG
Source organism: Exiguobacterium sp. s161 (assembly GCF_018619045.1). Classification (NCBI taxonomy): domain Bacteria; kingdom Bacillati; phylum Bacillota; class Bacilli; order Caryophanales; genus Exiguobacterium; species Exiguobacterium sp. s161. The sequence continues at coordinate 20,095 of NZ_JACSNH010000007.1, read as the reverse complement.
CGAAGAAGGGCACGCAAAAGGAAAAATCGTCATCCGGGTCAAAGGAGAATAAGGAGAGGAGGACGCTGAAATTAGCGTTCTCTTTTATTTTTGTCAATCTTTTTATCGGACTTTAAACAAAAAATAACCTGGTTAAAAAAGTGTAAAGGATAAGGGGTTGCTTCTTTCTATACTAGGGCTATCAGACGTGAGTCAGCCAAATTAAAAGGAGGAAGTAACATGAAAAAAGGATTGAAGTGGGCAGGAATCATCGTGATCGGAGCAGTTATTCTCGGAAATCTAGGAGATGACGAAGAACAAGCAGCACCGGAGAAAAAAGTAGAAGTCGAACAAGAAGCAGTCAAATCAGAAGCAAAACCAGTGAAAGCAAAAGCAGTTGCGAAGCCGGTCAAGAAAACGTACGGTGTGAATGATCAGGTAAAGGTCGGCAAACTAACGTACGTCGTCAACGACGTCAAGATGGTCGATACGTTGTCGAACGTTCTCGGCGAAAAGAAAACATCAGGACAATTTTTAGTCATCGGTCTGACGATTCTAAACGGAGATAAGGAAGAGCGATTCGTCGACAGCAACATGTTTAAAGTCAATGTCGGCGATACAGAATACTCAGCCGATACGGAGCTCGATCTTTATGCGAATGAAGACGGGACGGGCTTCTTCTTAGAAACGATCAACCCGAATATCGAGAAAACCGGCAACATCGTCTTCGAATTACCGAAACAGGTGAAAAATCCGAAGCTTGAGGTCTCATCTGGCTTTGGCTGGGCAGGTGGACAATCAAAAGAGATTCAATTGACACGTTAATGAGCGAGCATAGAAAGGAGTAGCGGAATTATCCACTACTCCTTTCTTGTTACCGTCCTGATTGTTGGATCGAGAGTTCAGGCGTTAATCGATCGAGTAAAGCGAGCGTCTCCGGATGAGAGGCAAGCGTCTGGTCGAGCGCGTTCCGTTCAGTCTCTAGACACGCTAGATAACGTTGAGCCGCTTCAGCGTGCGTTGCGGGTGTCAGGACGTCGTAGATTGCTTCAAGAGCAAGGCGTGGATGGTCTGGTAATGTCGTCGGAATCGTCTTTAATCCGAGTTGCGCTCGTTCCGGAACATGATGATGGAGTAAGACTTTTGCGAACTTGATCAAGGCGCTACGGAGCATCTCGACTGCCCATAAGTCATTTCCGCGAGCTGCTGCTTTTTTGTATTGAAACAAGAACCAGACAGCATCGATTGCTTCGTCAGTCGCTTCTTGAGCAGAAAGCGTTAAGTCACATGTATTAGTAAAGTCTGTCAACTGTTCTTGTGGATCGTATAAGACACGCAATTGATCCTTGTGGTTTAGTGAGTCAAGCGTCACCGTAAATAAATCGATATGTAGGAGATCATCATAGACGACGATCATTTGTGGGGCGATGATGTCGATCTCATCTTTCCAGATGATTGAACGATAAGCAGAAAGATGGGACAAACGACGTGATAAGAATTTTGTTTGACGTTCTTCTGAGACGAGACAGTACAAATCGATGTCTGAGTGAACATCTTCTTCTCCCCGTCCGAAGGATCCTTTCAAGAAGATGGCTTCGACTGCAGGATCTTGTTTGAGTCGAGCAACCAGTTGCTCGATCGCATGAAGTTGATGCATAGGAACTCATTCCTTTCCAAAAACAGAAGTCTATTACGTCAGTATACGTGATAATAGACAGTTTATTCCATAAAAAATGAGAAATCACATCGAAATGGATTCCTCATTGGGAAACAGAAGCGAGTTTTTCTTTCTGTTCAAGATGAATGACATGTTGTTCACCCCATGCATTGATCGCGTCAAGAACAGGAATCAGTGTCCGTCCATAGTCCGTCAGTGAGTACTCGACGCGGGGGGGAACTTCCTGATAAATCTCGCGATGGACGATATCGTTCAGTTCAAGTTCACGCAGTTGAGCCGTCAGCATTTTTTGCGTAATGTTCGGCAATTGGCGTTTCAATTCACTGAAGCGGAGCGTTCCATGTGTGATCAAGACGAGTAAAATCGACGGCTTCCATTTTCCGGTCAAGATTTCGAGTGCTGTCTCGACTCGACAGCTTGGTGTCTCTTCCATCGGTCTTCCTCCTTCATGGTATCGTTTAGGATACTATACCACTTATTCGTGCCTACTTCCGCTTCCATCACTTCCGCGTAATAATAGAGGTACAAGCTATTTCATTGAAGGAGGAAACAACATGTCGATTCACCCACAGATTACACTCGGTCCCGTTCGTTTACGCGTCACCGATCTTGACCGTTCCGTTTCATTTTATACAGCATCCCTCGGATTACGTATACTGACACAAACGGATCAGCTAACGGTTCTTGGCGCACAAGGTACACCACTCGTTGAGCTCGAAGTTCATCCGAATGCCCGCCGTTTCCCACCGAACTCGGTTGCCGGGTTATACCATTTTGCGATTTTGCTACCGAACCGAAAAGAACTCGGTTTCGTCATCCGCAATTTGATCGAACAAGGGATTGAGATTGGTCAAGGTGACCATCTTGTCAGTGAAGCCTTTTATCTATCAGATCCGGATGGGAACGGGATCGAGATTTATGCCGATCGTCCACGTGAGACATGGACGTATGAAGCAAATGGAGATGTCAAGATGACGACCGATCCTGTCGATTGGCAAAGTATGCTCGTCGAAGCTGGAGAAGAAGACTGGTATGGTATGCCGGCCGAGACCGTCATGGGACATGTCCATTTCCACGTCAAGACACTCGAAGCAGCGCGGACATTTTATGTCGATACGCTTGGCTTTGAGGTTGCGGCTGACGCTTCGCGAATGCGTGCGTTGTTTGTCGCTGCTGGCGGTTACCATCATCACATCGGTCTGAACGTCTGGTCGGGAGTTGACGCACCGACGAATCCGGAAGATGCGGTCGGACTTGTCTACTGGACGCTGCGTTATCCGGATCAAGCGACGCTCCGAGCAGCAATCGAGACGTTGAAGTCTTCTGCTTATACCGTTACGGATCAAGCAGATGCTGTCTATGTCACCGATGATGCTGGAATCACTGCTCGATTGACAACATAACTGAAAAAATCCCTTTGCAGAGAAAAATCTGCAAGGGGATTTTTTGTTTTATCGTGAAGACGACGTTGCGTTGCCGTCATACCGGCTGATCAGTTCATACGGTCTGACTTTATACAAGGCATGCGGGAAGTAGTGCGGATCCATCGCATCAAGCGTCCGCAACTGGAAGTGCTCCCGTTTGATATACTCACTCAGCGAGTCGCGTGTCAGCGGGAAGAATCCGACATCTGTTGTTTCGCCTTCTTGGGTCGCGAGTTCACCACCGACCGCTTTTCCGCGGAAGCAGACGCACAGGACATGACTTGAGACATTTTGATAGATACCGGTGATGCCATCGATCGTGACATCAACACCAGTTTCTTCTTTGACTTCCCGTTTGATGGCGTCAAGAATCGACTCGTGATTTTCGACTTGTCCACCCGGCATCTCATACGTATCACCCCGGTGTAGGTTGCGGACGAGGAGGACTTCACCGGCATCGTTCGTGATATACGCGGTCACGCTGACGATCGCGCGAGGGGGAGCATACGTACCGGTCGCTGTCATGAAATCTTCATAGGATTTGATATAGAGGTTTTTGCCGAGGCGCGCGCGCTTCTTCATCGCTTCGCGACGTAAGGCACTGTTGCGGACATCACGATCGACTTGTTCGTAATGTTCACGGTCGCGGTATTCCCAGATAGCGATGACTTCATCTTCCGCCTCGGTCACCCAGCGACCAACAAGACGGGCACCATGGCTGACTTGGAGCGGGTACAAATAGGTATGGAAAAACTCAGTGAATTCTTCTAGGCGTTCGGGACGAATCGTATAGGTCTTCCGGCGATGTAACATGGAAATTCCTCCTATCAGATGAGCGTTCAGATGTACGTTGTACCCCTTCTCGAACGGACGGATGAAACCCTTTTTATCGATGTGGGAAAAGAATGTTTTATTAAACGATTGCGTATACATGTCCTCCGGTCTAAGTGACTTTAAATCATCGATGATGATCTCTTTTGATTGGAAAAGTATAACTAAAGAAGAACTTAAGAAATGGATAGGGCTCAACTTCAGAAAAATCGGGGATACTGAATATAGAGAGAAACAGAAAGAAGGGATACGTGATGGATATCATGGCACTCGTCCGCCTAGCTGGCGGAATCATGTTCACCCCATTGTCGGACGATGTCTTGATGATGAGTTTTGCAGCACTTCGATTACGAGAGGGGATGTACCCGGTCGTCATCTGGTTGACCGCATGGCCGGTCTTCTTCATCGCTTTTACGTGGTTTTATCTACTTGCTCGGTTCTTCCGTGAGATTCCGCTCGTCAAACGCTGGATGAAGTCACGTTTCTTAGAACGAGCAGAAACGATCATAGAACGACGCGGGTTATGGGCGATCGGACTATCGTTCTTCTTACCCGGCGTCAGACATCCGATTCATTATGTCGCTGGACTCCTCGGTTATCCGTTACCGCGTTATTTAGTGATGACATTCTTAGCAGCAGGCGTGTATACAGGACTCTGGACTTTTTTGATCGTCCGGATCGGAGAAGCCGTGACGTGGTCGGAACTGTGGAACTGGCTCCAGGTGAATCCAGGGATTGTCGGCTCTGTCATGATCATCGTGATCGGGATTGCCGTCATCGGTATCGTGCATCATCGGCGTCAAAAGGAATCCGTCGAGGAAAGTTCTTCAATATAAAAACATCACACGAGCAAGCGAATCCAGATCAGGATTCGCTTTTTTAGATGAAGTTTGGTTTTATGAATAAGAATAGTTTTTTGAAATAAGAAGTAATCTACAAGAAAAGTGAAATCATTGTCAAAAAAAGACGTTTTTCACTTCTTAAAAGCTACGTGATTTACACACCATATTGGCAATTTATCGTCACAAGCAAGTGGCTGAAATTGAATTGTAAACGCTTATACTAGGAGATGTTCACAGAGTGGACATATTTATTGCCAGAGGAGGATACATATGAATCTCATGCAGACGGAAGAGACGGTCAAAAAAGCACCGACTTCTTCTGCTTACCGGACGATTTGGCGGTGGCACTTTTATGCTGGTATTATTTTTGCGCCGTTCCTAGTCATGCTTGCTGTGACAGGATCCATTTATCTTTTTAAGCCACAAATCGAAAACGTCCTGTATCAATCGTATTATGAAGTTACACCACAAGCAGATCGTATCACTGCGACGGAACAGATTGATCGCGTCAAAGCGAAATATCCCGATGCACTTGTCACGTCGTACCGACCGGGTGAATCCGACGATCGATCCAGTGAAGTGAAGGTCTCATCATCAGACATGTCGGCGACGGTCTTCGTCAATCCGTATTCCGGTAAGATCATCGGAACGTTATCAGACGATGACCGGATCATGAATAAAATCGAAGAGATTCACGGAGAACTGATGGCAGGAACGACCGGCGACCGGATCGTTGAACTCGTTGCCTGTTGGGCAATCGTCTTGATCGTGACGGGACTGTTCCTATGGTTTCCGCGTAAGCAAAAGGGACTGTCAGGCGTCTTGTTCCCGCGTCTTCGTCAAGGCAAGAAATTATTCCGTCGTGATCTCCACGCTGTTCCAGCATTCTGGATCACAGCAGGGATGCTGTTCCTCATCTTAACCGGTCTTCCGTGGTCTGGTTTCTGGGGAGCGAACTTCCAGTCACTCGTCACGAACCAAGGGCTGGGCTATCCACCGTCGATCTGGGGTGGCGATGCACCGACGTCAACACTTCAAACGAAGGATATCGCAGAAGTCCCGTGGGCTGCCGAAACACTTGATGTGCCGCAATCAAAAGTCGAAGGTGCTGTTCCGGCTTCGATCGATGATATCGTTGCGATCGGTAAACAACAAGGGATGGATCCAAGCTTTAAAATCAGCATCCCGAGTGATCCGAGTGGAGTCTATACACTGTCTGCGTATCCAGCGAAAGCACAGGATGAAGCAACGATTCATCTCAATCAATATTCCGGTGCCGTGCTCGCCGACTACCGTTATGACAACTATGGTGTCGTCGGGAAAATCGTTGCGACCGGAATCACGCTCCACAAAGGAACGGAATTCGGCTGGTTCAACCAATTGATCAGTCTCTTGATTTGTCTTGGAATCATTCTCGTGGCCATCAGTGGTTTCTATCTCTGGCTGAAGCGGAAACCAAGTAAGGGAATGGGGGCGCCAAAAGGTCCGAAAGCATTCATGTTAAAAGGATTCCTTGCGGTACTCGTCGTACTTGGGATCGTCTTCCCACTTGTTGGACTCTCGTTGCTCGTCGTCTGGTTACTCGATTTCCTCGTCATTCGTCGTATTCCGAGTGTAAGGAGGTTCTTCAATGCGTAAATCGATGCAAACACTCGTGCTCGTCGGACTGCTCGTCACGACGACGAGCCTTGCCGGCTGTGCGGTCGATTCCGATGCGGCAGAACAGTATGCCGTAGCTAAGCCGCTATCGATCAAAATGAATGTCCCAAAAGACGTACAACCGGACGCAAAGAAAAAGCAGACGTTTGAAGCAACGGTCTGGCGTGAAGCCAAACCGGTTCAAAAAGTCGATTATGTCCACTTTGAAATCTGGAAAGCGGACGGAACAGTGCGCTATAGTATGGAACCGGCAGAGGAGACGAAGCCAGGTGTCTATACGATTGCGAAGGCGCTACCAAAATCCGGCTTGTATTATGTCAAAGCACATGCGAGCAGCAACGGAGATATGATCATGCCAACGCAACAGTTCATCGTCGGTAAGTTATCGAAAGAAGATTTGAAGATTTTACAAGGTGGAGCAAAACCAGCTGGTGGAAGTAGCGGTCACCATCATTGAAGAAAAAGGAAATACAAAATGAGAGGGCGGAATCGTATTCCGTCCTCTCATTTTTCGTATAGACGATTAATCGTCATCACCATGATCTCCGTGATCATCCCCGTCATCGTCTCCATGATCGTCTGAATCATCATCTTGATCATCATCTTCTGAATCATCCGAAGAATCATCGTCATCTGAGTGCTCATCTTCTGATTCGAGTTCCTGTCCATTATAGAACTTGATCTGGACGTGTAACGTTTTGATGTTTGGCAATTGAAGTGCCTGTTCAACTAACGTTAATAATTCCTCTTCCGTCATCGATGGCGTGACGAGAAGGCGGTCTTTTAACGTCGCGACATCAGTAATACCGATTTCGTCTTTAAAGCGCAGTTCTTTCCGTTGATGTTCATTGCTGTAACGCCACTCGGATTTTTTCTTATTCGTATCCGTCACTTTGATTATGATCCGTTTGAGTTCTTGATTATTTTGAACGCCGTCTTGATCCGTATCTTCCTGATCATCTCGTGTTCCATCCTGATCGCTGTCGGCTTTGGTTGGATCAGAACCGAGTTCAAATTCGTCTTCATTCAGAAGCGTATCTTGATCGCGGTCCTCTTCGTTATCTTTGATGCCATCGCGATCTGAATCATTTTTCAGTGGCTGCGTACCGACGATGAACTCTTCTCGTGTCGTCAATCGATCCTGATCTTGGTCTTCTTTATCATCAGAAATACCATCTTGATCAGAATCCTTCTTCAATGGATTGAGACGTATACTGTATTCTTGCGTGTTTGTTAGTGAATCGCGATCCGCATCCTCTTGCCCATCTTTGATTCGATCCTGATCAGAATCCGATTTTGTAGGGTTGAGGCGAAGTTGATACTCTTGCGCATTTGTCAAACCATCGCGATCGTGATCTTTTGTTGCGACTTGTTTTCCATATCCCAAATGATATTGTTTTTGCCAAGCGTCCGGAATCCCATTTTTGTCTTGATCGACTTGCACTACAGGTTTCTTTTTCGATTTACTTTTTGCTTCGACTGGTCCAACTGCTTGTGAGACGACGAGAGAAGCCAGTACTGCGCCAATAAAGATCCGTTTCATAAGTCCACTCCTGTTCTATAAAAGATAAAAGATGCGGTTATAAGAAGATTCTAATGAAAGAATTAGAAGATAAGTCGTCTGTTTCGTAAAACGAGTAAATAAAAACTAAAAAATAATTAAAGTAATGAACGGAGGTATTTCGACCAAAAAAATATTTTAAATAAAAAATGTAAAAAGATAAAACCATTCGTGAACTTCTTACGTTATCTATGTGAAGTCCAAAAAATCAAAGGGGTGTTCATAAGATGAAGATGAAAAAGTCGTATCTCGCTGTTCCGCTTAGTGCCGCATTGTTGATTCCAGCAGCAGGTGTCAGTGCCCATGGTCATGAAGACCATAGTAAGATGTCTCACAGTTCAGGAAAAGTCTCCCTCGATGTCTCATCTCCAGCATCGGATTTACGAGCGACACTCGATCAAATTCTATCTGAACACGCGTATCTCGCAGTCGTTGCGATGCAAAAAGGAATTGATGGTAAAGAAGATTTTGAGCAGGCAGCCGGTGCCTTGAATCAAAACACGGATGATTTATCGGCAGCTGTTGGTTCCGTCTACGGGGAAGAAGCAGGCGCTGCCTTCAAAGAAATCTGGGCGAGCCATATCGGTTACTTCGTCGATTACGTCAAAGCAACTGGTGCCAAGGACGAAGACGCGAAACAAAAAGCATTGAAAGAGCTTGATGAGTATCGTGTCGAACAGGCTGCGTTCCTCGATAAAGCAACGGAAGGACGTCTGAAGGCAGCGGATCTCGAAGCAGGACTAAAAGTCCATATCACGCAACTGTTAACATCGTTTGATAGCTACGTTGCTGGTGATTATGATGCTGCCTACAGTAATCTACGTAAAGCAATCGAGCATATGTATATGGTCGGCGAAGGATTATCTGGTGCGATCGTCGATCAGTACCCGGATAAATTCAAAAATACGAAAGTCGATACACCAGCAGCTGATCTTCGGGCTGGACTGAACAGAAACTTCTCTGAACACGCGGCGCTTGCAGTGCTCGCGATGCAAAAAGGAATTGACGGAGCAAAAGACTTTGACGCTGCAGCTGGTGCCTTGAATCAAAATACGGATGACCTGACAGCTTCGATTGGCTCTGTTTATGGTAGTGAAGCAGCGCAACAATTCAAAAAGATTTGGTCGAGCCATATCGGCTACTTCGTTGATTATGTCAAAGCAACAGGTGCGAAAGATGATCAAGCACGCGACATGGCCGTGAAGGAACTTGATGAGTACCGTGTCGAGCAAGCAGCATTCCTCGATGCCGCAACAGAAGGTCGCTTGAAAGCGAAAGATTTGGAAGAAGGATTGAAGGTTCACGTTGACCAACTCTTACTCGCCTTCAATAGCTACAATGAAAAAGATTACGACAAAACGTACCCAGCGATTCGCGAAGCGTATGCGCATATGTACGGCGTAGGGGAAGGAACAGCGACAGCAATCGTCGATCAGTTCCCAGATAAATTCAAAGGTGCGCCTGGAATGCCGAACACAGGTCTCGGTGGTATGCAAGAAGAAGCATCGACGACAGGTATCGTCTGGTCATTGCTTGGTATCGCAGCAGCATCGATCCTTGGATTCTTCGCACTCCGTCGTCGCCCGCAACAATAAAGGACGACCCGCTGGCAACAGCGGGTTTTCTTTTACACATCAAGCAGAAAGGAGGTAAACGACATGCGCATCATCCGATTTGTACTCCTATTCCTCGTTTGTCTGTTGCCCATATCGGTCGAAGCACATACGAGTTTAAAAAGCTCGAATCCGGCAGAGGGATCGGCATTATCTGAACCCGTCGATCGGATCCGCTTGACGTTCAGTGAGGCTGTTGAAAAAACAAGCACCTTACGTGTAGTAGACGCGAATGGCGTCGAACAGTCTCTCGCAAAACCGCTCATCATCGGAAATGAACTGAGTGCTGTCGTCTCAGAGCCTTTAACGGAAGGAAAATACACGATCAAGTGGGCATCGATTTCAGATGATGGTCATCCCGTTAAAGGAACGATTCGTTTTACGGTACTAGGTGCGGCAAAAGCTGAAACAAGCACCGTAGAAAAGGCTGAGCCGATGGAAACAAAAGCAGCAGTCGTTCCTGAAGCAGAGCCTGTTTCAAAAGGACTCGTTCCGACACTGCTCCCATGGATCGTCGGGGGACTGTTAATCAGTATCGTCATCCTTCTCGTGTTACGTCGTCGTTCGACATGAGTGCGTTTCTAGGAGAACTACTCGTCTACATGGGTGGAGCGCTTTGGATGGGCTATTTGGTATTATGCTTCATCCCAACGAAACGAAAACCGCCATTAATGGACGGTACGTCGTGGGCGGTAGCGGGACTCGGGATGCTCGTTCTTGGAACGAGCATCCCGGTCTTTGGTGCCGTTCGTTTTCTACTTTCGACGCAAACGATGACAGAGGCTCTTCGAACAGGATTACTGGAGTTGCATATCGGTCGGATGTTTCTTGTCGTTTACTTCTCTGCTTTACTCCTATTGATCGTATTCACATCGCAAAAGAGACGATCCATCCTGCTCGCACTCTTGACGATCCCGTTATGGATTGGCATCGCAGGAACGAGTCACGCGGCGGCCAAATACGGTGCGCTCGGGTGGACGCTTCAGTTTAGTCACTTCTTATGTGTGACAGCTTGGATCGGTGTCGTGTTTTGGGTAGCCATCGGTGCTCGCTCGACCGCTCATTGGTCTGCCTTTTTAAGTTGGTTCAGTCCGTTTGCCCGGATCGCCTTTACGGGTGTCATCCTGTCGGGTCTGTTACTGATGCAACTGGCGATTCCACTTGAACGTTATCCGAATCTCTGGGGTGTGCCGTACGGTCAAGCGTTGTTGCTGAAGCACCTCCTGCTGCTACCACTTTTGTTCTACGCCTTCTGTAATGGAACGCTTGTCCGGCGTCGGTTGCGTTTTGACTCAACGTACGATCCGCGTCCACTACTACGGATGGAAAGTATCATTTTAGTATTGCTGTTCATGGCGAGCGCTTCACTCAGTCGTCTGGAACAACCGACGCTAGGGCAACTACCGGTCAGTGGTCCAGCAGGGGACGGGTGGGTCTTGATGATTGGCATCGCCACGCTACCATTGCTTTTACTCGGATATCGTCGGCATGCAGTGGGTGTCTTACTGAGTTTATTCAGCGTCAGTTTGATCTATCTTGGGCTGCTAGCGACAGGGTGAGTACAAAAAAACAAGGTGGCGGATCGTTCCGCTACCTTGTTTGACGTAGTCTTATTTCGTTGAAACAGCACAATTCGTCGCTTTCGCAAGAATCTTTGAATAGGCACGTGCTCCCTTGATATTCAAATGGACACCATCTGCTTCGAAGTAAGATGGATGTTTGACGGCAACGGCATGCCAGTCGATCAGTTCGACACGCTTCCGCTTCGATGCCTCCCGTAACATCTGATTGACTTCTGTTTCCCACGGACGCGGGACGCGTGCAGTGACCAGATAGACGTGATCGGCATTTGCGAATTGATCGAGCAAACTATTCAATTGATCCTTACGGAAGCTACCGTTCGTTCCGAGGTGGAGAATGACTTGGCGTCCATGTCGATTATACGCGGCATACTGCTCACTCAGCGGAATCGCTTCTCGCAGCTGACGACCGAGTTTTGCATCAATCGTCAATTGCTTGAGCGTACTGCCGAGATAATCTTCGACACCGAGTAAGACCGAGTCCCCGATCGCAAGCGTCGGTCGACAGATTTTTCGCTGATCGGGCTTTGCTTTTGGTGTCGTCGGTTTCAGGATCGGCTTCGGTTTTTCTTTTGGTGCCGCTACCTTATGAAAGGCAGGTTCTGGCTTCGGCGTATCGGAGACAGCAAGAATCGATAAGTTACCGATGAAGCTGACGATGAGAATCGTCAACACGGCAACACTCGTCCACTGCAACGTCGAAAACTGACGTAACTGCCGCGGATGTAACGACAGACGTTCTAAATAACCGGATAGTCCGTGCTGACGAATCGGACGTTCGATAAAGCGATACGATGCTTCAGTTAAGGCGACAAGCACGACGACGATCAATACGGTCCGAAGTAATGAGAACGTTCCAATCTGCTCGACTGGTGTCATTAGCGTGATGACGGGAAAATGCCAGAGATATAAACCGTACGATCGTTTGCCGGTCGCAACGAGTGCCGGATGCGCAAACCAGCGACTCCAAATCGACGCCGGATGGGCAATTGTAGCAATCAATAGCGCAGCAAGAATGGCGACAAGGAAAAAGCCACCTCGGTATAAGAAACTTCCGAACTCACTTGTAACGATCATTAGTATAAGCAAGAGTGGCAAAGTGACAGCGCCCGTTTGATTTAGTAACCGGACACCGCGTTTTGGGATATCGAGCTTAAAGCGGGTCGGCTGCCACGCAAAAGCGAGCAGACTCCCAATCAACAAGGCGAATAAGCGAGTATCCGTGCCATAGTAGACGCGACTTGGATCTTCACCAGGTGTGAACTGAATCGCCATCGCGAGCACGGATGCGCCGATCGCAACGCCCATCAATTGCAGGAACAGTCGACGATTTTTCATTCCGAACCAAAGTAAGATCGGAAATAGCAGGTAGAACTGTTCTTCGATTGCAAGTGACCAAAGGTTTTGAATCGGTGATGGCTTACCGAACGACTCGAAATACGAGACGTCATGGAAGATATACCACCAGTTCGTCCCGTAAATAAGCGCAAAGGCACTATCTTGGCGGACCGTATGCAATAGCTCGCGTTCAAAGACGGTCACGTACCCGAGAACGAGTAACAGCATGACGAATAGGGCTGGGAACAGGCGACGGAAGCGGTGAATCCAAAACCGTTTCAAGTCGAGGCGTCCGCTCGTTTGCCACTCGCGCAACAAGAGACCGGTAATCAGGTAACCGGATAGGACGAAAAAGAGATCAACACCGAGGAAACCACCAGAGAAGAATGAAACGGATAAGTGGTAGATAATGACAGATAGGACAGCGAAGGCACGCAAGCCATCAAGCCCTGGCATATATGTAATCGAACGAGACGAGGATTTCATAAAACACGAACAACTCCTTTAAAACGACAACTAATTTCTAACAGTCTTTAGTGTATCGAATTCCAATTTCAAAGAAGTGTCTAAGAAGTAACAACCTGACTAAAAAAGCACCCGACGAAAGCGTCGGATGCAGGCTTACGAAACATGTGGAAAACGACAGGTCACGATGAAGCGGTTGTCTTGTGAAGTCAACGCGACGCTCCCCCCATGACGCGCCATGATTTGTTGAACGATTGACAGACCGATACCGGAACCGCCGGAAGAACGCGATGCGTCAGATGTTCCGAATGGTGTCAGCCATTCGTTTAGTTCCTCTAGCGTATAAGTCGACTCAATCGCATTCGAACAGATCAGCTGGATGCCTTCTGTTTCTTCTTTGATCGTAATTCGAAGATCCCCCGTCCCGTGAAGTGTTGCATTGCGAATCAAATTCTCAATCAAGCGCCGTAATAGCATCGGATCGGCGAAGAGAGTCGCGTGCTCAGGACCATTGACAGTAGCGGAAGTGCCAGGAAACAGTTCCAGCACTTGTTCTGTTAAGGTCACGAGATCGAGTGAGATCCGTTCGACCGGATAATCAGTGTTCGATAATTTAGCGAGCGTGAACAGTTCATCGATCCGGGCAGCGAGCGTTTCCGACTGGCGGGTGACGATCGCTAGAAGCTCCGTGCGTTCTGTCGCAGATAACGTCTCGTGTTTTTCCGTCAGCCACTGAATGAAGCCTTGGATTGAGGTCAAGGGTGTCCGTAAGTCATGTGAAAGACTCGTGATCAAGCGTAACTGCTCTACGAACCGCTCCTGATCACGCATCCGTAACGTTCGGAGTTCCTGTTCGATTCGTTCGATTGATTGGGCGAACAATTTGAACTCCTTCGGTCCTTTGACTGGAGGTAACGGTGCTGTTGGCGCTGGTTCGACCGTCAATCGCTCAAGCCGTCGCTCGAGTTCCCGGAACAATCCGGCAATCCAACGCGTCAACAGTAGTAAGAAGAGGATGAACAGCGTCAATTGTAGGAGGAAAAAAGTACTTGAATTCCCAATCTGATATTCGTTCAGTTTAGGCTTTTCTGATTGTACGGTTAAAAAATACCCGGGTTCGTTCTCTGATAAATCAATCGCTTCGATATGATGCAGGGTCCGAATCTTTCCGGTGTCGGACGGATCCCTTTCGGTGGGAGTTTGAGCAGCGAGCAATCGACTTGGTGTTAAATCTTCCGGATACTTATCAGAAGCGTCGATTCGACGATTATCCGAATCGTAGATAGCCCATTCATAAGGACCATTGGGCGACTGTCCATTTTCATAGCGGGCGATATCACGCTTCACATCTTGAACGACTTCTTGCTCTGTCGTGTAGTAATAACGAGGAAGTGTCTTTGTACCAATCGGCAACTGACTGGCAAATAACCAGGCAAGCGCTGTGCTCAAGAAAGCCGCAAGCAGCAACAAGACAAGCATCCAAATCGTCAGTTTGACCCGTCTCATAGCTCGACCTTATAACCGACGCCCCAGACCGTCTGGAGGTAGCGCGGTTCTTTTGGGACATCCTCAATTTTGTCGCGGAGCTTATGGATCAGGACCATGACAGCGTTCGATGTGGAACCGAGTGCTTCCTCCTGCCAAACCCGTTCATACAGGTCGTCAGCCGAGAAGACACGACGGGGGTGACTCAAAAAGAGCGCCAGGCAATCAAATTCACGGCGTGTCAGGGCGAGCGGTACATCGTATTTAAAGATGACGCGTTCGTCTTCTTTGAGTGTGAACGGACCGACCTGAATCGCTGAAGCAGTAGTCGGGACATGATACTGACTGACGCGGCGTAACAGCGCCTTGACGCGGGCGACGACTTCAAGCGGATTGAACGGTTTACCGATGTAATCGTCCGCCCCGAAGGTCAAACCTTGAATTTTATCCATGTCTTCGCGTTTCGCTGTCAGCATCAAGACGGGTAACGTGTGACCGGCAGCGCGCGCAGCTTGAACGGTCGAGAAGCCATTGCGAACGGGCATCATCACGTCGAGTAACATCGCATCAACTGGACGCGTTGCAAGAGTTGCTAACGCTTCCTCACCATTTTCGGCTTCGATGATCTCGTACCCTTCATTGGTTAAATAGAGTCGAAGCAATTGACGGATGTCGGCTTCATCGTCAACGATCAAGAGCGTGGGCATGTGTAGATTCCTCCTGTTGCACCCCCTCGAAAACATAAGCCGGGGGCAGATTGTAGAGCGTGTGCGAATAACTGTGTTCTTGAAAATAGTCCCGGAACATCTTGAACTGAAACCGGGTGTATTGAAAGGCGATGAAGTGACCGCCTGGTCGTAGTAACGTTTGGAACTGTGCCAATAAATCATGCCGTAACGCTGCCGGGAACGAGGCGAACGGGAGACCACTGACGATGACGTCGATCTGTCCGCTCCATGAATCGGATAATCCTTGAACGTCACCAATGAAGAGGGTGACATTCGTTTCCTGAGCCAGCAACTGCTCGAGTGCCGGGCGGAACGTTTCGCTCCGTTCACAAATCAAGAGATGTGTCTCCGGTGAACGAGCGGCCAGTAAAGCTTTTGTGATTGCCCCGTCACCTGCTCCGACTTCAAGAATCTGACGCGGACGATCGGCGACGGCGCGTCGTGCCATCATCTCAGCCAGGCGTGGACTGCTCGGTGCGACGGCTCCGACACGGAGTGGTGCGTGAAGTGCTTCTTTTAAGAAATCAAACATGAAAACCCTACTTTCCGTTGAGTATATCATGTAGTATGCACGTCGTCCCTTTCGAAAACAGGACGATGTTTCTTAAGTGAATCTTAAACATATCAATGCCTGATTTTCGGCGACATGATGACCGGACAAGCCGGTATACTAAGGACAAAGGAGGGGAAGGCGATGGAACATCACACGTATTATGAAGCGCTCGTTCGCCGGGACGCGACGTACGAAGGGACGTTTTTCGTCGGCGTCAAGACGACCGGCATCTTTTGCCGTCCGACGTGTCCGGCACGAAAACCGAAAGCGGAGAACTGTGAGTTTTTTGAGACGGCGCAAGAGGCATTACTTGCCTCTTATCGACCGTGCCGTCGTTGTCATCCGCTTGCTTATCCCGGAGATCATGGTACGATTCAACGCTTGATCGAAGCGGTCGAGGCAGAACCAGACAAACGATTCAAGGAAGCCGATTTCCGAGCACTTGGTCTCGACGAATCAACGGCACGCCGTCAGTTCAAGAAGCGTTTCGGGATGACGTTCGTCGCGTATGCTCGGGCACGACGGATGGGGCTTGCGATGAAGGAGATCCGGACCGGTAAGCCGATCATCGAAGGACAGTTAGCTGGAGGTTATGAATCGAGTAGTGGTTTTCGTGAGGCATCGGCACGGATTCTCGGACAAGCACCATCGCGCTTTGACGGGCAGGTCTTACGCGCGAAATGGCTTGATACACCACTCGGTTCGATGCTGGCGATTGCCGACGATCAACTCTTACATCTGCTCGAGTTCGTCGACCGACGTGGACTGGAGCGGGAAATCGAACAATTACGTTTAAAAGCACGCGCTGTCATCGTTCCCGGGGAATCACCGGTCTTTGGACAGATCGAAGCGGAGCTCCGTCGTTACTTCAAAGGAGAGCCGGTATCGTTTCAGACGCCACTGATGCGGTACGGAACACCATTTCAACGCCGCGTCTGGGAAGAACTCGAACGGATTCCGAGTGGGGAGACGATCTCGTACCAAGAACTGGCGATCCGGATCGGTCAGCCGACCGCTGTTCGTGCCGTCGCACGGGCAAACGGAGCGAACCAACTGGCAATCGTCATTCCGTGCCATCGGGTCATTCGGACGAATGGGGATTTAGGTGGATACGCGGGTGGACTCGCACGCAAGGAAACATTGCTCAAACTGGAGCGCACACAGAGGGGACTGGATGAAGGATGAGTTTGATTAAAGATGTGTTTTCACCGAGTTGGCTCGACCGTTTAGGAGCAGCGGTCGACGTACCAGATTTTCGAATACGGGTCGAACAGGGGGACTGGGAAGAACTCGCGTTTAAACAACGTGTCCGTCGTGTGGCTGAGACACTAGAGACGATTTTGTCACCGTTTCCGGACTCGGTGCCGGAGCTAGAGCGGCTTGCACCGCAGTTTACCGGTCTACCGGGAATTGTTTTTCCAGAGTATGTCGAACGGACGGCAACACTCGCCGACTGGACGCTTGCGTTAGCGACACTCGCCAAGTTGACGCCGCATTCGACGTCAGAGTTCGCCGTTCGCCGTTTTCTACTTGCTGATCAAGAACGTTATCTGGAGCAGGCACTCCAATGGACAAGATCAGACGATGAACACGTCCGTCGTTTAGCGTCCGAAGGGACACGACCGCGTTTACCATGGGGACAAGCGATCCCGCGTCTGATTGCTGATCCGCGTCCGGCATTACCGATTCTTGACGCCTTACTACAGGATCCGTCCCTCTACGTCCGAAAAAGTGTCGCCAATCATTTGAATGATATTTCAAAGACACATCCGGAATACTTGATCGAGCGAATCGAACGTCACTTAGGAACAGATCCGAACACGGACTGGATTTTACGCCATGCTTCGCGGACGTTACTGAAGCGCGGAAATCCAGAAGTGTTACAGTTGTTCGGACACGTCACACAAGGTGAGGTAGAGGTGACGGATTTAGTCGTCTCACCGGTGACGATTGGTCAAGAGCTACAGTTTTCGTTTCAAGTGCATAGTTCCGTTGAACAACGTCTGCGTCTTGAATATGCAATCGATTATGTCAAACAACGCGGAACAAGTCGAAAAGTGTTTCAACTGCGGGAGCGAGCAGTCAAAGGTGTCTTACAAGTCGAACGACGCCAATCGTTTCGGAACATGACGACGCGTGTCCATTATCCCGGGACACATACATTAATGATTTTGATTAACGGAGAGACTTATGCGACAGCAACGTTTGAGGTCGAGGAGGAGAGCTGAATGCAGGGACGACATCCGGATTTTACGACGTCACGACTGTTTGTCGAAGCAACGGATGACGAATCGGGTTGTAAGTGGACACTGCATGCGTTACGTGAGAAAACGATCGTCGGGACGATTACCTTCACATGGAATGGATCGACCGGAAACTTACGTTACACGACGACGGATGAGGACGATCAGCGCGGGTACATCAGGGAAGCATTGACATCGATTCTATCGTATCTCGCGCGGACGTTATTACTGACGCGTATCTACGGCGAGGCAGGCAGTGAGACGGTCTGGCGTCGAAACGGATTTCAGTTGCAAGCGAATCGATATGCACGCGAACTCCATCACTAAAGCCCCGCCTGCTTGAGCAGGACGGGGCTTTAGTGATTAGACCGTTGTTTTGGACCAGTTGAAATGATCGCAAATCGCTTCAGCACTTTCACGTGCACTTAGTTGTTCCGTATCAAGGAAGACATAGTTGACGTCCGGTAGTTCGCCTGGCAGCGAGCGTGTCCGATATCCGTCTGCCGTCTCGCGTAAGTCCTGTTCAGAAGCAGCGAGATCGCGCTTCGTTACTTTATGCGTCAATCGGTTTTCCGTCGTGTTCCGATGCAGGCGTGTTGCGACCGGCGCATCCAGTTCCACGATATAGACGTCAGCACCTGCTTGTTCGAATAATTCGACTGTCTCTTCGATGAACTCAAGACCGCCGCCTTCGACGCCGAATAGACAGAGAAATGTAAACAGGACACCTTCAAGCGAACTGTTCGCCATTTCCTTGAACATTTCGCGGCGGATCGTATCCTTTAAGCGATGGTGTGCGGGTTCTGAGAAATCAAAATAAGGCAATAACAGGTCGATCGTCTGGTGATTATGGAAGACTTTCATCTCTGTCAACCGTTCGATTTCCTGACCGATCGTCATCTTTCCGACCGCTTGCGGACCAAGTAACAAGACAAATTTCATGGACGAACCTCATTTCCTTTTTCTGCTAAGAATAGCACATTCCGACGAGTGACATCACTAGAACGTTTGTTCGTAATTTGATATAATTCAAGTATGAAGTCCCGTCGTGTCCTTGTCTGAAGGAGGACAATCATGCAAGAACAATGGAAAGCCGTCATCGGCTATGTAGGTATATATGAAGTCTCATCGCTAGGTCGCGTAAGATCGCTCGACCGAACGATCGTGACGTGTCGCGGTGTCCAGCAACGCCGAAAAGGTGTCTTGCTCCGTCCACGGCTCAATCGGGAAGGATACCGCAAAGTCACGCTCTATCAAAGTGGTCGAGGAGAGCGGATGCAAGTCGGATTGCTTGTCGCAAAAGCCTTTCTGGCGACAGACGTCACAGAAGCGCAACTCGTCCGGCGCAATGGTAAACGGGCTGACGATCAGTTGTCGAACTTAGAAATTCTGCCTTCAATCGATCAGCAGTATAACGAACTACTTGGTGAGTTTGATCTCTTGTTAAATCAATATGTGACGCTATCACCGTTTCAGATTCGAACGATTCGCGTGCAGTACGAAAAAGGGAAAACAATTCGTCAATTGGCAGAGCAGTATCAGGTGACGGAGAACCGGATTCGCAACATTATCGATAAGAAGGAAGCACGTTATATCGGCTGAGCCCAGAATAAAGGAGCGTTTACCAGAGATGGTAGGCGCTCCTTTGATTTAAGACTATTGTTCGCCGGCACGAACGGTCTGTTGCAACGAACTGATGCGCGACTCGAGTACCACACTATGTGTCTTCAGTTCCGACTGCTGGGTGACGTGGTGTTGCATCTGTTCCCCGAGCACCTGGCTGTAGGATGAGAGCTCCAACATCAACTGTTGAACCGACTGTAGATGTTCTTGCATATTCGACTGAACATCTGCGACGATCTGGCGTTGGTGTTCCACGGTACCCAGTGTCGTCTCGATCGTCGTCTCTTCAGCAACGCGCTGGATGTGCGAAATCGAGGTTTCCATCTGTTGCTGTAGATATGAGGTCTGTTGCAAAATCTGCTCTGTCGTCGCGGATTGTTCCTTCAGTAACTGGCTTTCCTCTTTTGACACTCCCACGGCTAAAGCCGCAAGCCCACACCGTTGGTGAGGGTGGGATTCTCAAGTGCTTGGCGGACTCAATCCATTTCTGCTT
>NZ_JACSNH010000006.1:0-159920 GCF_018619045.1 Exiguobacterium sp. s161 | reverse complement strand
ACTTCTACCGTGACGACTTGACTCATCTTTGACACCTCCTTCATCCTAATAATCAACTCCATTATAGATTGACTATAAATGCATTTCATCAGGAAGAACAGTCGGGGACATGCGGTGTCTGAAGACACCCCGTCCCCGAACTCGCTATCAGCCCACTCCTAAAGGAGTGGGCTTTCTCGCTCGTACATTCTGTAAAGGTCTTGTGAATCTAATTCACGTAAATTGGTAGGACAGTCGCAAGATGTGTCATAAGTGCTTGTGTCTCTTCTTTTGGTTCAGATGTGACGTAAATGATCAACGCAGCAGCAACGATGACGAAGATGGCGATGACAAGAATGATGAAGAACGGCATCTTACTTTTTCGTTTTTCAGCCTGACGATCCATGAAAGATTCCCCCTTAATGATGTAGACGATAGACATATTTGTTTGATTCCCTCTCCTCTTGTTTGAAAACCTTGGAAAAAGAGGGGAATGTGTAATGTGGAGGGAATAGAGTAACTATCTGAAATGGAATGAGGAGGATGTCGTCGTGCTTACGTTGCTCAATTCATTATTGTTGAACTTCTCACTGTTGATTGCGACATTGCTGTTTGCGTTTTTACCACTACGACGGATTGAGCGCATCTCGCCTAACTCTTCCTTACAAGTCCGACTCGCGATTGGTTGTATCGCCGGTGTGATTGGTGCACTGTTGATTTTCAACAGTATCTCCTATGACGTTGCAAAGATTGATTTGCGTCTCGTTGCACTTGTTACGGCGTACTTTTACGGAGGGTTAGTCAGCGGTAGCATCACGATGCTGTTCATCATCGGTGCCCGATTTGCGGTGACACCAGCTGGCGAATATCAAGGGCTGATTCTGACGACCTTGATTTGTGTTGCGTTACTCGTGACAGCGACGGTTTATCGCCGGTTCGCTGCTCAACGGATGAAAGATTATCTCGTGTTGCTTGGAACAGGGATCGCATACAGCTTACCGGCGCTCTATTTATTGACGAACACGTTCGAGCGGTTTTTAGAGATTGCGCTCGTCTATATCATCGTCATCATGATTGGTGGCTACGTCACCTATCGTTTCTTACAGGAACTAAGGAAGCATTTTTTATTCGTCCACACGCAACAAGAATTGGCTTTAACGGATGGGCTGACGCAACTGGGAAACCGCCGGAAGCTAGATGAAACGTTAGCCGAGTATGCTCAGAACGGAACGGTCTTTTCCGTCCTCATTCTTGATCTCGATCATTTTAAATCGATCAACGATACATACGGACATGAAGGGGGCGACGTCGTCTTACGGCAACTCAGTCATCTCTTGCAATCGTATTGTCCAGAACAAGGCGTCGTCGGTCGATACGGTGGTGAAGAGTTTGTCTTACTGTTGCCGGACGTACCACTCCGACAAGCGGAAAGACTCGGGGAGCGGATTCGATCTGCCTGCGCCGATCAACACTTCGTTTATAAGGAGCACTCCGTCTTTCACGTCACATTATCGCTAGGGGCTGCCTCTTCCGATCAAGCATCGACCGTATTTGAGACTGTCCAAAAGGCAGATTTAGCGTTATATGAAGCCAAACAAACTGGACGAAATCGCGTCGTCTGTTATCGAGATCCTTTACTGTAAATAAAAACTGCCCCGCTCGACCGATTGGTCAGGCGGGGCAGTTGTGTTTAGCGATGCAGTAACGAAAATACATCATATCGCTCAAAATCAGCCAAAATATTTGGTGCAATCAACTGACGAATCGTTTCTTCGTCCGCCCAAAGATAAGCGTCGTGTTCTGCTGACAACTGAACGTCCGTTTGATGCGTCGAACAGACGTACATCAAGAGAACGATTTGCCGATCGGGATGCGTCAGGAAGCTCGAGGCATAGAGTAGACGCTCCGGCGTCACAGTCAATTGTGTCTCTTCTTCAATCTCGCGAACAAGACTGTCGACTGGCAATTCACCGAAGTCGATCTTGCCACCCGGACATTCCCACGTGCCGCCACCGAAGTCAGCAGCAGCCCGGCGGACGATCAAGAGACGTTGCTCGTGAATGATGATGCCTTTGACGGCAGGAACGATCGCCGTCATCTGACGGGACTCCGCGACAATACGACAGGATCGGTTCCTTCTGTCTCAATCAAGTGCTGATCCTCGAGGTAGATACCGCTTTCGTCAGCGAGTCCGAAGGCACGGTTCGTCCCTTCTTCCGTAAAGGATTGCATGAGATGAGCAGCTTCGCCCCACGTCTCGTAATGGACACAGATGACCGCGTCTTTCAGTAAGGCAAGACCAGGTAAGCGAAGGCGTCGATTGTCGCGTTGGTCGATCTCCGGAATCACACACCGTTCGGGCGAAACGAGGGCACCGGCTGAAAAGCCGGCGACCGGAACACCATCTGCGAAACGCGACTGAATGATGTCACCGATCGGTGTAGCGACCAAGTATTGCTGATACAATTCGGTCTCGCCACCGGAGATGATGATGCCCTGACACTGCTGTAGTTGTGCAAGTTGTTCGTCCGTTGGTGCGTCAGACAGTGGCAGATGGACGAACGACGAGATGCCATCTTCCTCTAACGGCTTCGTATAGATTGAGGCGTAGCTCGTCCAGTCCTTACCGGTCCGCGGAACGTATAGAATCGCGACCGGTCCACCATTCGTTAATGTAGCAAATCGTGTTCGTAAGTTCGGTGTAAAAGGAGGACCGCCTCCGAATAAGAATAAATGAGTACGCATGAAGTCATCCCTCCAACCAATGTAATAGAAAAAGTATAGCAGAAATCAATCAATTGGAAATGTGCTGGTAGAATGATTGTCTGCGGAACCATGTATGATGTTGTTTCCGTTCTTGAAAGAGAACGAACAGTACGAAAGCGAAAACGAGACCGCGTCCGATCCATGGTAAGACGAGAAGACCGTAGTTCATTGCAGCAAATAGCTGGAGCAATAAGCGACGCTTACTCGGATCCCGCAGATACGTGAGCAGTGGGAGTTGATGGTGTGTCTGCTTGAATAATCGCAGATGAAGGAACGGACGCTTTCGGTCAGACGGCTTCGGTAAGGCACCGTTCAATTCAAGGACGGTCGCCGATAAACTCGACTGTCGTTTCGTTGACAACAGGATATCCTCCGTTAATCCGTCCTCTCGCCGTGACCAGTGCCGGACATGAAGGGATCCGAGCAGCACCACACACAGTGCGACGACGAAGAGGACGGGGTGCGGTTGAAGCCAAAGCAGGAGCAACAGAGTGATGCGTCCTGTTGCCAGGACGAGATGACCGCTCCATTTCCGCAAGAACCGTTGCCCGGACAACCGGTATGTCCAAAAGCTAAAGAACGGTTGGAGCAAAGAGAGCACGAGACTAATCAGCAGTACTGTGATACTAGATTGGTCAAACCGGATGCGATGTAACGGAAAACAGAGTAGATGTAATCCGGCAGTCATTAGAAAAATCCTCACGAAGTGATACCGAACGGAATACCACTTCATTCGAACGATCGCTCCAGGAACCGGTTTGAAGAAGAGGCGATCTGCCGGTTCGAACCAGGCGTAAAAGGCGGGCAGGAATCCATACAGAATCCATCCGAGTAAAATCCAAGCGACCGGAACCGTTTGAACCCAGTCCGCTTGACCATTTAAGATTTGAATCGTTTCATAGATGATGAACAGACCGACCGGAACGACGAGATACAGCAAGATCGTCCAATCGAAAATTTCTCGAAAGAAGCGACGTTGTTCCGCATGCCGTCGACGGATCCGTTGCTTCAAAAAGGTTTCAATCATGTTCGAGCACCATCGCTTCCATGATGTCAAATAAGCGGGCACCTGGCTGACCAGAGGCTTCACCGATTTGAGCGAGTGTTCCTTGATGTTTGATGCGTCCCTGATCAATCCAGACGAAGTCGTCGCACAGACGTTCCGCGGAATCAAGGACATGGGTGACGAGCAGAATCGCCACACCACGCGTTCGTTCTGCTTCGAGTAAATGTAACAACCGAATCGTCGCGACCGCGTCGAGACCAACGAACGGTTCATCGATGATCAGGCAGTCTGCGCGTTGCATCAAGGCACAGACGAGCATTACCTTCTGTTTCATTCCTTTAGAGAAAGAAGATACATAGTCACCTGTGACGGCATGCAGTTCAAACGTCTTTAAGAGTCGTTCTGTATAGGCATGATCCGTCTCGTGGAGTGAGGCGACCAGCTCAAGGTGCTCGGCGAGCGTCAAATATTCGTAATAGGTCGGCTGCTCCGCAATATAGGCGAGTGAGACCGGTAAATCGATCTCTCCTTCGACCCAAGGTAGCGTACCGAACATCGCTTGAATCGTCGTACTTTTTCCTGCACCGTTCGTACCGATCAAACCGGTGATGGATCCAGGGTGTAAGGCAAACGCAATCTCTTGTAAGACAGGTTGACCGACGTCATAACCGGCTTGTTGAATGGATACATGCATGTGAAACATCTCCTTTCACTACATCTACTGATAGAAGAAGAAAAATGTTTCACAGCAACAGAAATCAGCAGAACCATAGTAAAAAATGTAACAGGTTAAAAATAACAAATGGGCTATAATGGAAATATCAATTTTAGAGGATGATCACGATGCAAACAGTCGAACGAATTTATTACCGGGAGTCCGGCATGGGAGAAGGACAAACGTTTTGGTGGGACCGCGCAAGTCGGACGATTCGAGCGGAAGATGAAGAAAATCGATTGACGGCAACCGGAGAACGCACACTGACACAAGACGATCTAGCGTTCATGGATACGTGGATGAGTAAGTATGATCTAGTAGCGTGGGGGACGTATCCTGAGTCAGTACATGAGATGCTAGACGGGACGGATTGGACGCTTGAAGTAACAACGAATAACCAAACCGTCTGTATCAGCAAGTCAAATGTCTATCCACCTGGATGGAGAAACATCCGTGACGCGTTGTATCATTTTTTCATATCACAAGCGAGTCAGGAGGGGCAGCGATGAAACGAACATGGTTGTATGTGATTCCCTTTGCTTGGTTTGGACCCTATTTTGATTGGAAAGAAGGTTCACTTCTAGGCTATGCCTTATTTTTGTTTGGACTCGGTGCTCTATCGTATTCACTTGCGCGGAGTGGGAAACCGAAATATATCGTCATCGGCAATCTAGTTTCGTTTGCGATTTCATACGGGATCGCGCTCAGCGCAGGGAAAGGATATGGTGAAGGGTACTTCAATCCATTGACGGTCAGTCAACTGGTGATCGGAGTAAGTATCTTGAATCTGGTTGTACAAATACCGATCGTGATGCATGCGATTCGAAACAAAGTGATGAAAAAGGAGTTAGAAGGACATGACGGATGAGAGCCAACAATTACTTGATGTAATTCAACGAATCCTAGAACGGCAATCGCCACTCGACTTAGTTGATATCTACCAGCGCGTCAGACAAACAGAACATTTGGATCTATCACGGTTTACATCAGAAGCAGGACTCGAGGCACGCGTTCGGAAATTGATCTACCTACATGCGAGTGAGTGTAAATTGTACCGGGGAGAGCAGGACCTCTTTTACAGCGAGACGGGAAAAGGAACAGGCCGCTGGGGATTGCGATAAAAAACGCTACGCAACGAGTGCGTAGCGATCAGATCACACGAGTCCTAAGATCTCGACTTCAACTAATGCACCTTTTGGTAGTTCCTTCACCGCGATACAAGACCGAGCTGGGAAGTGATTGTGCGGTGCGAAGTAATCGGAGTAAATCGTATTAAAAGCAGCGAAGTGTTCCATGCTCGTTAAGTAGCATGTCGTCTTGACGACGCGGTCAGGTGTCAGTCCTGCCTCTTTCAGGATGGCATCGACGTTTCGCATGACTTGTTCCGTCTGCTCTGTGATTCCGCCTGGTACGAGTTCACCTGTTGCCGGATCAATCGGGATTTGACCGGAAGCATAGAGTGTGCCGTTCGCGATAAAGCCTTGCGAATAAGGACCGATCGCAGCGGGAGCGTTAGAAGTTTCGATTTTCAAAAATGACATGTCGTTATTTCTCTCCATTCTTATAATAATTTTTACTCTAAAGTAAATTAAAAGATATAACTTAAAATCACTTTTATTATAATTATTAACAATACAATATGAATAAAAAACCATAAATGATATAATTTATTAGGGAAGTTGTTACAAATAATTATGTGATTAAGGAGAAATTATAATGCAAAATCAGGTCAATCCTTTTGTTTCATTTATGCATCAATATGATTTAACCACAGCAGACTACTCTAAAATCTTTGATGAACACACTAAGAAAATTGAATACAGCATCGATACAAATGTTAATAAGAAAATTATTGAGGAGCTTTCAACATCTCCTCGCTCTATCATCATAACAGGTAATGCTGGAGATGGAAAAACCAGAATTTGTAGAAACGTATATGATCAATTAGTTGAAGAAGAATTTAAGGGGTGGCCAGAATCTGGTATAGCAGAAATTTCATATAAAAATTATAAAATTCGAATAATAAAAGACTTATCGGAATTAAAAAATGAAGTTATCGTTGAAGAATTAAAAAAATTGCAAGATTCACTAGAAAATGATGAGTCAAAAGTATATTTCCTCATTGCAGCTAATGAAGGGAAATTAACGCACACCCTTGTGAAATATCCTGAGTTAAATAAATTAAAAAATGCTGTCATTCCTCAATTTATATCAAGTAATAAAGAACTAGAAATGACGAAAGAAGTCAAAGTTTATAATTTGTTATACGCATCATCGTCGATTTATGCCGAAAAGATCGTAGAAGGATGGAATGAAGAACAAAACTGGAGCATTTGTACTGATTGTACTAGTAAAAATAAATGCATCATAAATAGTAATCATCTAGCTTTAAGTGATAGAACGACAAAAAATCGAATGATGCGTATGTATAAATCTTTAGATATGAATGGAAAGCATATGACAATGCGCGAGCTACTCATTCACTTAGCGTACACGCAAACAGGTGGGATGGCTTGCAAAGATATACATGAAGCTTCTAATAGTGAATCAATTCAAGCTCTAGCAAAAAAATCGTATTATGAGAACTTTTTTGGTAATAACCTTAGACCAGAAGTATTCGAGGAAATTGGTGGTATTCAAGAATTTAAATCACTAGATCCTGGATCTATTTCAGATTCTTTAATTGATGACTTTTTGCTTAATGGTGACTTAAGTAGTAATGAACAAATTAAAGACTCTCATCACACTTTGTTTGGTAAAGATATTGATGTTGAGAATGGTGCTTATTATGAAGATGTAAAAATGTATCGTTCAAATATACACGGTGATAATGTAAACGGTGTTGAATTAATGAATAAATGGTTTCCAAGATTACGAAGAAAATATTACTTTGAATCCGAAGATAATAAAAAGGTTGAAAAATTAATTCCCTATAGACATCGATATGATTTTATAAGCATTCTTCATAGAGGAAGAATTGAACATAGTATAAAAGTTAAGCTTGTAGATGGATTAAATACATTCTTCGCAAAGAGAATGGTATATTCCCCCTCTCATCAGCTATACGTATCTTCAGATAGTTTATTAGTTCATCAAATTGTTGGATTGGATCAGGTAGATTTCCATATCCAAGGTAAAAACGAAACAATAGATCAAACAGGTACTACATTAACCCTGAGTGTGCAAGGTGTAGAATTAGCTATAAATTTAGTAACTTTTGAATATCTAATGCGTTTGAGCAATGGAGGCATGTTAAACGTTCTGAGAGAACATGTAGAGATATTACTTAATAGTTTTCGAAATAGATTGATTTCGTTAAAAAAACAGGATGGAAATATTTTACAAATTCTAAAGTTCGATCGTACTCAAGGAGCATTTGTATTAGAGACCATTGAAATTAATGAAAGTGAAGGTCCTGGTGTAGACACTGAACCTGAAGATGATGATTTTTAAATATAAGTAAAAGTGATTGAGAGGGTGTTAGAGATGCAAGATGAAAGTACAAAGTTTTCTAGCAAGATTGGTGCTGAAATATGGGGCCATCGTTTTAAAGATGGACAGCGAGGACCAGAGTATACTTTAGAATTTTTAAATGTATTTGCTGGAACAGGTTTCAGTTTAGAGAAGAAGTATTACGACCGAAGAAAAATGATTGAATTTCGCCAGTTTGTCTATGAAGGAGAAAAGGAGGGGGCAAAAGGTCATACCGCAATTTTCGAAGAAAATAAAAAAAATATAATTCGGGAGAAACTTGGAGTAAGTGAAAAACAATTAGAAGATTTACAAGTGTTCTTCAAAAATTTAACTATACCTCTAATGACACCGATGGGAAAACCGGTTGATCGCTCTTGGTACGCTCAAATGATGTATCCGCTCCATGAATCGTTGCTTTTTTCTGAAGTTCGTGTAAATAGAGATAAAAATAATACGAAAAATCTAACCATTAATTATGAACGTAATTTTTTTGCGCGTGGTGGAGAACTGTACTTTTTAATGTTGCATTATGGAACACTAAATAATTCTGAACTAAGGATTAATATTGAAAAAAACATGAAAACTCTACTATCTAGCTCTAGTGGAGTAATCGCTGTCATTAATCAAATAAACGAAGCATTTAGCGAGTATAGTACGGGGGATCAACCAGCACCACTAATCAAAGACGAAGAGTTATCAAACGTCATTACTAGCTGGGAAAGCAGTGAATACCCAACTTTACCAAATACAGATTTAGATTTATATAAAGAATTTGCAGAGGAACTTAATGCACTACTTATGCTAAATATTGATATTTATGAAATGTTTGATATTTTAACCTCTCTCATAACATTCCAACTTCATCGTTATATGATTTTTCAATCAGAACAAATAATTGGTGAAACGAGTAGTTACTTTATTGATTGCTTAGAAGGTCAAAATAAATCAATTAAATTTTTAGCACAAGATTCTTACCGAATTCACGAAACTATAGTAAGAGAAGCGTATAAAACTTTTGTAGAAGATCGAGTAGAAGAAGTGTTTTCTGAATCTAAAGCAGAAGAAAAAATTTATTTTTGGAGAAATAATTTTGATAGCTCTGAAAAAGATAAACTAAAAGGCTATTCTGGATTTTTTAATGAATTAAATTTTAACAGCCTTCAGGCAACAAAAAAGAAAAAACTCATAGAGGCATTAGAGACTAAAGATATCAATAATGCTAAAAAGTTACTTAGACTACGTATCGTAGAACTTTACATGGAGGATTTATCTAAAACACAAGTCCCCATTATGAAAACTTTAGCTCGTGATGGTCAGTTCATTGTTTCAGGAAAAGGATCTAAAGCTCGATACGTACTACATGATAATGTTTTAAGTGCTTTAGTATACGCAACTCTTAATGGTCAGAATAATTTACCCTATGATGATTTCTTAAATGAATTATTCCAAAAATATCGCATTATTATTGGAGAAGATGCTGCCAAAATTTCTGGTTTATATTCAAAAGAGGGAATTAATCTAACTCATTTTAGAAGTAATGAGAAAAAAATGAGACAAAAGTTAAAACAAAATGGACTACTTCAAGAATACTCAGATGCAACAGCATTAGTTACAAATCCTTATTATAATTGATGCAAAGTACTGGGAAGGAGCATTAAGCAATGATTGCAAAAATTACTCATAAAGAAAAGATAATAGGTAGTTGGATTGCACAACACCTACTTAATTATCTTAAAGATCATAAAAATAAAAATGCCGAAAAAGTACTAGTAAAGATAGAGGGAATAAACGAAGAATATTTTCCAGCTATTTTAAACGCTCTATTGGAAAATCAAACTCAACTCAAAAGTTTTTATGAACCATTAATACGGACTATAAAAAAAATTGAAGGTTACGATTCCTTTGTTCTAAATGAAAACGAAAATGGAGTATGGTTACGAAACAATGTAAAAACAAACGAAGCATTAATTTTATTAATGAATGAACGAACACCAGAAGCTCAAAGCTTAAAAGATATTGTTTCTATTGATGAAACTCAGTTGCTATCATCTGATGGATTTTTCAGTTTAGATCAATCTCTACGAGAAAAAGGGTATTTAGAACCACATCAGATAAAAGATTTACTCAAACTAATTGGAGCATATCAGCATAGAGGAGAACTTGATTTACAACTTTCAATGCTTATTGCCTATATTGAGAGTGTGTTACAGGAGAAAGAAATATCTAATGATACGTTTAAAGTGATTTTAGGAAAATCTCTACCTCATTTTCGGCTATTTAAAGACGAGCATTTAAAGTTTGAGTCGCTAGATGGTCTTCGTAGTCAGCTTAGAAAAAACTTTTTATTAAGTCACTTAAGAAAAACTTTAGTAAATTATTTAGATCCAGAGAAGTTGATGAAAAATGTAGATAATTTTATTGTCAATGAAGAAAAAAATAATTTTTCAAGTGAAGTTTGGAAAAGCTTTAATAACGATAAAGTATTGTTTTTAGAAAAAACAATGGAGTTTATTGAAAGACGAAACAACGATCTTTTAAATCTAATTTCATACAATGATGCAGAGCGCCTTTTCGGATTTAAAGTTTCTAATTCTTTAAAGGATAAATTGAATAACACAAGAGATATAATTCTAGATAATTTTGCAGAGAAGATTAGAGAAGCAAAAAGTATTGAAGAAGAGAGCCAGTTAAAGCAAGAAAAAATGGAAGCTGAAAGTCATTTTGACCGTGGTGTTGAAGCTGTAAATGCTAAAAATGATATTGAGGCGATTCGAGAATTTCGAGAAGAATATGAACAAGAACTTGAAAAAGAAAATATATTGAAAAAAATTATTAATATCGAAAATAAGCTTGAAAACCCATCTGAATATATTGATATTTTCGAAGCGATTTTATCTGAAAGTTTAGTGATGTTAGAGGAAATAGATCACGAAGAATTTAATGGTAATCTTACCTTTGAAATTTCAATAGATCAAAATATAGAAGTTTCTGAAGAACAAGCTAGATTCTTTAATTTTCATCTAAAATCTTTATCAATGTTGTCTTCGAACATAATTGTTCTTTCAGAATTGAGGAACACCAATGAATCATCTAAAGAAATTGAAATAATCCCTGTTAGATTACGACTTTTAAAAAATGAAAATTCTATAGCGAAATCTATTGTCAAAATCGATGCTAGTAGATCATTAATTGAAACGAGTTTTTCAAAATTTATCAATCAAATTCAAGATGGATTTTTACAATCTATTATTACGAAAAAGGGTACGCCAATTGAAGAAGATCTTAAGGAGTATTTGAACGAACAACAAAATTACACTCTGATGTCTGATAAAAGATTGTTAGAACCCATCGAACAATTTAAAAACTATAATGCTGAATACACTAGTATTCTTAAATCTATTATCGACGAAAATAGAGGAATTACTATTGAAGATTTAAACAGAGTAGCTGATCTTAGCGAATCATTTTTAAAGTGCTCGGATCATGATGTAGATAGTGTCAGAAAAATATACTCACTATTAAATGAAATTGGAACGATAAAGGTTTTTGAAACTAAAAACGTTAAGCAAGTAGAAGTTGAACGTAAGATAGTATCTGTATTTAATCCTATTAGATTTATTGCTTACGGCTTTAAACTCATTCATTTTGGAAACTTACTCTCTAATATTTCTGATACGTCTGAACAACGTAATAAAATCCAAGATGTAGAAGATTTAAAGCAGTACAAAGAGTATTTACGAGGATCATTTACGAACTTAGCACCATCTTATTACGTATCTAGAGAAGGGAATCACCTATTTGCACAAGATGAACTATATGGTCAGGGAACATATATCGAAGGTGGAGAAATTGAGAGTGTATCTTCCCAAGCAACTTCTTTTGCGAAAGAAATTGAAAAAGTGGCAAACGATTATGTTCGAGTTTATCCGTATGCTGCGGACTGTTTAGATGTCTTATTCTTATATGTTACAAACTTGGAGTTTGTAAAAAAGAGTGTAGAACAAATCTTGAAAAATGATAGTTTAAAAAAGCTAAATATAACTATTCATAGTCCTGCGAGAGCTGCAATGCTTTATGATGAGATCAATCAATGGATTCAATCGCAAGAAGAATATATTAATGCTGTAGATTCGTTTAGTGAATTTCCTAGACTAGAAATCAACGTATTACCATTTAGCGATCCTAAAACACTTGAGGAAAAGTTAGATACGTCTATGTTGGACTTTGATTTAGCCGTGTTTATTGATTACTTTGGTCAAAGCGAAAACTTAAAAATTCCACATCAATTTTACTCGGAAAGCTATAAAGAATGTGAGCTTACGGATAAAAGTTGGGTCTTTTACGAAAATCGTGAATTTAAAGCGGTTAAAGAAGGTACTCGATTAATCAATTATGTTTCACCCAACCAGCCGAAATTGATGCAACAATTTTATAATATGCAAGCAATATTAAAAGACGGATTAGTGATCGAATCTAACAAGATTGGTTTATTAAAAGGTAGACTATCTGTAACTCGTACAGAAACAAATACGTTATATAAACTTGCACATGAAAAGTTTAATTGGGTTGTCACTTATGATAGATTTATGGATCCTTTATTAATGAAACAAGTAGCTGAAGGTTCGAATATTATTCGTTATCATGTAAATCGATTAGGAAAAGAAGAAATTAAAGTTCTGGTTTCCTCTTCAGACTCGATTAGAAGATCTTCAAAAGCGGATGTGGAAGTCAATTATTATCGTGATCGTCTCCACAGTAGATTAAAGGATCAGTTGAAAGTAAGTAGTATAGATGTACAGCAGGTCGATAACGCTCTTAAAGTTGTAAAAGAATTATCCGGTGGTTTAGTGCTAAGAGCATTAGGACCTGGAAAGTTTGTTAACGAGTTTTTGTCAGTATATTTAACTGTTCTACAAGACCAAAAGTCTGATGATACTGTAGTTTTATGGGACATGTGTGATGAATTAGAGTGGTTTAGAACTCGGCAAAAACGTCCAGATTTATTAAAAACAACTATTCAATATTCTCCTGAATCAGCAGTGTATAATGTTAAATTTGATTTAATTGAATTAAAGCTTATACAAGAAGAAAGCTATGTTAGCGAAGTAACTGATGCTAAAGTTCAGTTAATATCAGGTGAAAAGACATTGAAAAAGTACTTTAGAAGGTTTGATTCAACACTTGAAAGAAATCTGTATTTAAATTCATTTTTGCTTCATTTAGAAGATAAACGTGCTTATGAAGAATTTGAATTAGCAATACTTCATGAACTAAGAAATAACGAAAATATTCAAATTAATTTTGAATTTACAAAGTCAATTTATGCATACATTCATAATAAAAATATTGAATTTGAAGGTCGTTTAGAACTTTCACCTGGACATTATTATGAAAGACAAGACGAAAATGAAATAGCAGTAAATACTTTTACTAGATCATACATTTTATCGGAAATGAATGTTCCTGATCATGAAGTAAATAATGAAATACAGGCTGAAGAAGAATCTATATTAAAACAGGTCGCTATAACTAATGATGATAAGTACTTTGATCACTATATCCATATAGATAATAGCGAACTTATTTCGGGTACAATTCCAAGTAATAAAGTTATTGATAAAGGTGACGCGTCGAATCAAGATAACCTGCGTATAAAAAATGAAGTAAAAGATATCGAATCAATTAAAGCTATCGATGAATCTCAATACCCAGAAGATCATGCATTAAAGCACGTTCAAGCTCCACAAACAGAATCATTTGATGAGGTATTGAAAAAATTAGGTGATAGTTATGCGGACACACTGCAAACTAAACTCCGAATAAATAATGTTCAGTTTACGGTGGAGCGAACTATCGTAGGTGCTAGCGTTATTCGAATTATTGGTAGAATTCCATCGGATCAAAGTATTACAGCAGTTGAAAAGAAAGCGAAAGATATGCCATTATGGCTGCATATTGATTCGCCGCCAACTATTTTTAGTGATCGAAATGGTATCAATATAGATATTAATCGTAATGATCCTGATACAATTTTCTTTTCACAATTTATGAAGTACGTTCGAAGAGATATCACACAAACAGACTTGAAGAATGGTTTTCTTGTGCCTATTGGACTTAACCCTTTAAATGAAGTAATGTCAGTTGATTTTAATGGAACAGAACCTCATATGTTAGTCGCTGGATCAACTGGAAGTGGAAAAAGTGTTAGTTTGAATTCGATTGTCATGTCTATGATGTGTCTATACACACCCGAAGAATTAAGGTTCGTATTTATAGATCCAAAACAAGTTGAATTCTCTATGTTTGAAGATGTTCAACATACTGATAAAGTATTATTGGATTTAATGGATTCTGCTGATTATTTAGATGTTATGATTATGGAAATGGAAAATCGTTATAGTAAATTTAAAGATGCTTATGCAAAAAATCTGAAAGAATACAATGAAGCTTTGATTGAAGAAAATAAATCATCAGAAGTTTTACCTCGTATTGTTATTGTTTTTGATGAATTTGCTGACTTCATGATGCAAGATAAAGAATTTGCACAACGTATCGAAACTGCTATTAAGAGAATCGGGCAAAAAGGACGAGCAGCAGGGATTCATATGATAGTTTGTACACAATCACCTAAAGCGGAGATTATTAATACTACTATTAAAAATAATTTGCTAGCACGTTTAGGATTAAAAGTAACAGACGCTGTTGCATCTAACGTTGTATTAGATACAAGCGGTGCCGAGAATTTAGCGGGTAAAGGTGACTATCTCTTAAAGAAAGATAGAGAACCAGTTAGAGGTAAGAGTCCTTATTTAGAACCACAGTCTTTACGAGCATTAATGAGGTTCTTTAAAAATAACTAAACTTACAAAGTAGCCAAGAGTAATCTGGCTACTTTGCTTTGTTAAAATTAAGGTGGGTTACAAATGGGTTTTGGACAACATCAAAGTTTTTACTTACGTCCGCAATGGTTATATAAAGGGTTAACTGAAATTAAAAGCGATGCTCGCTTTTTTTATAATGATACTCATTTTGAACAACTAGGCTTAGGGAAAAACATGGCGAAATCAGCGAAGTATTGGTTATTCTCAACTGGTCTAATGGAAGAGAAGCGGCAATCGGGAAAAACAGAACATCACCTTACTTCTTTAGGGGAATTAGTTGATAAATACGATAAATATATTCAACATCCTGTTACGAAAAGTATTTTACATTATATCCTAGCCTCTGATCCAAAAATTGCAACAAGTTGGTATTGGTTTTTTAATGTATTCAAAGAATCAATTTTTGATAAAGCGATATTGATAGAAACGTTAGAAATCTGGATCGGTCACACTTTAGAAAAATCAGTCTCTTCTAATTCACTAAAAAGAGACATTGATTGTCTCATTCAAATGTATGGTCCAAATAATCTTTCATCTACTCCTGAAGATGTTATTAAAAGTCCGTTTGAAGAATTAGGGTTGGTAAGTAATACAGTTAAGGGTACTTACAAAAAAACACCGCTAGATACGGTGTTTAAGTTTGAAGTACTTTTCATCACTTTTTTGATTTATATAGAAAGAAATGAACTCACTGAAGTGAGTCTTGATGAATTAATCGATGGTGAAAATCTATGGGGAAGAATTTTTAACCTGTCAAGATCTGAAATTGTTAACTGCCTAGAAGAGATGCAAAAAAGATATCCAATAATTTTTACTAGAACGAACCGTCTTGATGTAGTTAGAATTACTGATACAACTAATTATTTAGATTATATGGAACGATTTTTTGAAAATGAGGTAGTGCTATGAAAAAGTTTCAACCTAGTATTAATGTAGTTTATGACACAGGAAAGTCCGAACTGTTTGATATGTTTGTTCCAAACAATGATCAGTTGGAAATTATGGAAAATATAATTTCAAGTCTATCTAAAAAAAGCTTAGTCAATTCTCATCTTATGATTGGTCCATATGGAGCAGGAAAATCAATGGTTGGGGCAATTACGGCTTCTTTAATAACAGCAAGAAAAAATAGCAAGGATGTAAAGTCGTTTTTATACAACGTTAGTGGTTTAAATAATAGTTTATCAGATAAAATTAAAGACAATTTATATGAGAATAATATCAAGTGGATTCCTATTACTATAACTGGTAAAAATGGACGAATTGACGAAATTATTTTAGAAGCTATTCAGTTAAAATTAAAGTCAGAAGGAATCGTTTTATCTCTAAAAGGAGATAGTGAGCAAATTCTTCACACCATTGAATTGTGGAAGAACGACTATAAGGATACGTATTTTAAACTGATAAATTTGTGTACTACTTTTGGGTGCACTATAGAAGAATTGATTGAAGGAATTACTATAAATGATGAAAGATTCATAGTGGAATTTAAAAAAATGTATGGAACTTTGACTTCTGGAGCTACATATATTTCAGAATCAAAAGCATCATTTGTTGAAAAAATTCAACACTTAACGAATCAATTATCTATAAAAAAAATGGGACTTTTTATTATTTATGATGAGTTCGGAAGATTTCTTCAAGGTGTAAACCAATCGTTGATTTTTCAAACTATGCAAGATTTACAAGATATCGCTGAATTTGCAAACAGGTCTTCTAACTTAGGCTTACTCTTCATTACTCATACAGGTCTTAGACAGTATTCAACAGAGAGTAATAATTTATCTAAAGAAGAATTAGAAAGAGTTGAAAAAAGATTTGAATCGCATCGTTTAGATAGTGATCCTTCTTTATTTTATAGAACAGCATTTAAAATACTTGAGATTGTTAAAGAAGATAATGCTCCAAACTTATTTTTGTTGAACGATATTGAAAAAATTAAAAGCGATTTAAAAAAGTATAGTCTTTTTCCAGATATGGAAGTGTCTGAAGTTGAGAATTTCATTTTAGAAAAATGCCAACCTATACACCCACTAACAATTAGATTATTACCTATTCTTTCAAATATGTTAGGACAAAATGATCGAACGTTATATACGTTTTTATCTCAATTTGATGAGAATGGTTTAGAGACTGATTGGTATTATGCAGATCAGTTGTTTAATTATTTCTATCCAGATGAATCTTCATTTTATTTAATTGATGATTTAAAGTATTATCGACTATCAATGAGTTACCAAATAACGAACGAAGCAAAAAGACTTGTAAAATTAATGACTTTATTGAATATATCTAATAGACCTTTTAAAATTTCTATAGATTTTTTATCCTTTGCACTAGGTATCAATGAGATAAAAATACGAGAGAGTATAGAAGAACTAAAAAAAATAAAGATAATAAGATATAATCCATTAGCTTCATCATATGAATTATATAGTGGATCTATACTTTCTTTAGAATCCTTAATAGAAGATTATCGCTCTAAAACAGTTATTAATGATGAATCTAGAATAAAATTTTTAAATAATTTTTTACCCAATAAATATTTTCTACCTCATGAGTATAATAATGTTAAAAGCATGACACGCTTTGTTGAATCTCAATTTACCTGGGGAAACATTTTGAACTTAGATCTTTCGGTTGGTGATGGAACACTACTGTATATGATCTATAGAAATGATCAAGAATTAAAAAATATCCGGGAGTTCGTAATAAATTCTAAAAGAAAAGATATTATAGTTTGCGTTACGAAGTTAAATACTAAAGATTTAACTATTAAATTAGATGAATTTATGATTTTAGATCTTCTACTCAATACTTCAGAACTACTTCAACAAGATGAGAATTTGGAAGCGGAAATTATAATTCATTTAGAAAATATTAGATTCGAAATTGAAAAGCTCTTACGACCAATTAGACATTTTGAGACAGATAATTTAACTTGGTATATCAAAAATGACGTCGTTAAAATCGATTCAAAGAATTCACTTGAAAAGAAACTTTCGAAATGGATGTTCGACAGATTTCCTGCTACACCGGAAATTAGAAATGAAGGATTTAACAAAAAAAACGTTACTTCTATCCAAAAGAAAGCTGCTAAAAGTATCTTGTCTCAGCTACTTGCGCCTACATTTTCAGGTGATTTTGACATCCAAGGATTTGGTCCGGATTATTTAATTTATGCAACTATGTTTAAAAATACAGGAATTGATACAAATAATTTAAGTCAAATAGCTGATGATAATCTGTTAGAGTTAAGGCACGATCTGCTTTCGCATTTCAAACAAAATAAAAGAGGGAAAATTGTCGATTTATATGATTTATTAAGACATGAACCCTATGGCATTAGAGAACCACTAATACCACTATTATTAATAGGTCTTTTAAAAGACGTTTGGCATCAGATGGCGTTTTACTCAAATGATTTTTATATTCATGAATTAAATGCAGACATGCTATATGATATTTTAGAATTAAGAGCAGATTTTTATGAATACGAATTATATGAATTATCTTCAGAAAACTTAATTTTACTCAAAGATGTAAATGCTACATTCTTTAATGGAACTTTATCAGAACAACCCGTTATAATTTTTACAGAGCTGATGCGATGGTTACGGAGCTTGCCAAGATATACTCAAGTAACCGACCAACTGACTGTTACTGAAAATCATTTCAAAGAGATTATTCGCCACAGTGAAACAGACCCACTTGCTTCAATCAATAACCTTGCAAAAATCGTTAAAAGTGATTCTGATTTAAAAAAATTAAAAACTGGACTCGAAAACCATTTGAGTCTTATGATAAAACGAATTAAAGAAGAAGTTCTTCTTAAAATGGAAGTTGAATCAAACAAAGATATTCATGGGTGGGCTGATAGAAATAAAGAACTTGTGTTAAGCAGTCCAATATTAGCTGGGTTTGTTTCAGAGTACGCTCAAAATAAAGATTGGTTAGCATATTTAATTGAAAAAATTGTTGGAGTGTCATTAAAAGACTGGTCAGATGTCACATACGATTCGTTTTGGATGAATTTCAAGCAGTTATTATTGACGAATCACAATCAAAATGGATTAATCAAAATAGTGACTGATAATCAAACAGTTATGGAAATCAAAGAAGTTGAGCTTTCTGTTAAAGGGAAGACTATCTATAACAATGTAAGTAGGATAGTAAATGCTGGCAGTAGAACAATGTCAGATGATGAAATCCGCTTTGTTGTGTATAAGATTTTAAGTGAACTAGAATCTAAATAAAAATTACAGTTATTTAATGCTTAATGATTGTTTGTCGAATCCATCTATACAAAAAGGTAGCGGAATCTTATCCACTACCTTTTTGTATAGATTTTATTTATGAGAAAGAGCATACACAAGGAATTGTATCGTCTTTTTCACTTAAATATTTTTCGATTCCGTCTCTATCCATTAATTCTCGATATTCACGCAATGTAAATGGTCCACCGTTTCTCTTTAGAATAGAAACATCTTTCTCAAACTTACTACGGAAGCGTTCTTCCATAGCTTCTTGCTCGGCATATTGTTCGGGCCAGACATTATATAAAAGAGCGTAATGACCTAAGCCTCCTCGAACACATCGACCAGCGCAATTTGCATGAGAAAAGCCTAAACCATACATTCTCGGCAACGCAATTTTCCATTCGTCACGAATAATTTCTTTCGTATCAAGATCGCCTTTAAAAGTTTCAATCATAGGAAAGCGTGTTTCTATCGGTTCGATTGGATTGTGTTCGTAGAAATTTTGAAGGTTGATAGCTCGATGCTGCTCATGTGGACCAATACCGAAATAAAGGATTGGTTCAAGATTATGCTCATCACGAAGTTCTTCTAGATAAATCATTGTTTGACGAACCTTTAATTCCTCAGAACATTTAGCCATACGTGAATTACCCAAGAATTTAACATCGTGGAAAACTTCGTCAGGCGTTCTTCCATCTATTCGAGTAGTAATCTCCATACCAATATACTCTGCTACTTCATCCATGAATCGATAGTTATCGATATCTTCCCAAAGCGTGTCAGTGAAGAAAAGAACGCAATTTTCTTTGCCGTATTTCTGAACGATATGATAAGCAACATAGGCAGAAGATGCACCGCCACTAAACATTGCCACATGCACTGGTTTTCTACCAGATAATGAAGGAGTAGTACCTGCTTTTAATACACCTAGTGCTGATCGATCAGAGGTTTTTTGGGTCTTTACTTTATTCATATCCATCTTAAAACCACCTCTCTCTCGAAAACAAAATATCCATTTATTTTCTAATTATAAGTATAAGGTTCATTTCTAATTAAATACAATAATATGTTTATACATTGTGTACTTAATAGATTCTTATACGTATTCAATTAAGGCTGGTTTTATCTCCATCTCTTCAAGCGTCGTCCATAACGATTCCATCGCTCGATCAGCATCTTGATAAAAATGACGACCACGGACACGCCAGAATTGCCAACCTGCGCGTTCCAACACCTTTTGTCGGAACATATCTGCTTCATAAGCGTCTGGACCGTGCCAGCGTTCTCCATCACATTCGACAGCAAGGCGATTGTGTTCACCTTCAACGACGAGATCGATCCGGTAGCCATTCACTTGTACTTGTGGTGTGACGAGGTAACCACGAGCAACAAGGCGACGATAGACGGCCTCTTCGAATGGAGAATCAAAGCGATGTTTCACACTATCGAAGGATGCTTGGTCACCGAGGGGATTTTGACAATACCCAAGTAATTTATAGCGCATACAGTTGTTGTTTCCGATATCGTTTAACGTCACGGAATGAAACAAAATCATTTGATCGCGGGCTCGACTAGCCGCGACGTTGAAGCGTTGACTATCCGTCTCTTTTGTCATCGACATGAAGCGTTTATTTGGTGCGACGACCATTGAGAGAAGCATGACATCTCGTTCGTCTCCTTGGAACGTATACGCATCTCCGAAGCGTACTTGATGCTGCATCAAGACATCGATTCCGATTTCCGATGTTGCGATTCGCTCGATTTGCGTCGCTTGCGCATTTCCAAGTAAAGAGACGACACCGAACGTCCGATTTTGATAGAGCGGATCTTGAATCATTCGTTTTAATTCAGCAACAATGGCACGAGCTTCCGGAATGTTGACTTTATCCGTCGTCGTCTCGTCGACATATCCATCACTGACGAAATGATTTTTTACTGCAGGATTCAGTCGTTCAGCTCGCTGTGGTAAGCGGAGTGGAACAATCGTACCTTCGTAGACATGAGCGTTACTGAAGCCGATGATTTCCGGAACGCAGCGGAAGTGTTCCCGCAATCCAACTTTTGTACTGAACTTAACGGAAGCGAGTGAATAGAGACTACTCGTTCCATCGAACAACGCCATCGTGGAATCATCCCCAAAATAGGTTTTTCGCTTTTCTTCGACGTTATCCCGATTATCAAAGCTCGTCGGACTAATTTGGCGATCATCTCCAACGATGATGGCTTTACGTGCCCGTGATAAGAGGGAAATCGCGTCTTGTGCTTGCATCATTTGTTTAGCCGCTTCTTTTCGGTAACGTGGGGCATGTTTCCCTGTCCCTTTTCCGACTTTACGAATCAAGGTTGCCCAACTGTTCAGTTGCTCTTGCTTCGAAGGTGTCATCCGTTTGAGTTGTTCTTTCCATGCCAGTGTGGCACATAGTCGTGCGACAGTTTGACCTTCTTCTTGCTCGAGACGGTGCAAGTGCTCACGCTCGTCCGCGTCACTTAATGCTTCCAGTCGAGTTTTAACATAGGCAAGATGCCAAGCATCTCGAAGTTCGAGCGCGTGGAATGTCGGTGCACTATTCGTTCGTAATGCTGTGATCCAGTTTGGCGCAGCTTGTTCAAGTGTGTCACTAAGTGTTTGTAAGCGGCTCGCTCGGTGTTCGTTTGTTTCTAGAACGCGTAACTCTTCATAAATAACTGCATACTGATCCGGATTCCAGTCACGAATTGCCTGTTGTAAAGGTAAGGTGATGGGATGCGTCAACTCTGCTACGTCGAGTAGTGATAACCAGGTCTGTTGCTGGGCTGTTAATTCATCTAAACGATTCAACTCGAATAACGTTTCGAGTGCATGTGTTTGCGTTGTTAGCCAGTCCGCTTCATACATGAAATCATGTTGTTCATAACTTGCCTGCAATGGACGAACGACTTGTGTGAAATGCTGTATGATGTCGTCTAGAGAGCGGAAGACATCAAGTGCTTTTCTGTACGTCGTGATTTCAGGTATCGTCAACTCAATCGAGTGGTGCTCGAAGCGATGTTTAAAGGTACGTTCCAATTTTCGAAGTGAGTCAATATATGTTAAGTGCTGTAAAAGTAGTGTGACGTCAGCAGCACTCGTTAATCGTTTCTGATCAATCATCACTTCATCTAGGAGGAATGCGTATTTTTTTCGTTTTGTCCACTTGAAGAACACGCCATCGACCTTATTGCCTTCAAATAGCGGTAAGAGTTCTGCTGCGAGTGCAGATACATCTTGATCGGTTGTTGGAATCGCGAAGTCGTGAAGAGAGACGATTCGTTCAAGTTGCTCGATCTCATGCAACGCCTGCTCGAACGATAAGCGATCTTGTTCGAGTTCATCGAAATCAGATGAGTGTGCCAACCAATGACAATACAGATTCACTGTCCATTGCTCAAGAAGTGGATATTTTCGGGACGACTGACGCAACCAGTCTAAGAGTTGATATTTCGTATCATCAGAGGCAGATTTCATCCAGGCGACTGATGAAGCGATTGGTTCAAGTTCGCGTAGTGTTTGTACTTCATTGACGATCTCTTTAAAAAGTAATGGTTTGGCAAAAGACGTTCGCATAGGACGACGCCCTAAGATTTTAAGTTCAGCCAATGCCTCTTGGTCTTGCATCAATTCATATAATTCTTGAATATCGATCGCACTCATCGGTGCCTCTTCTGTTAAGAGTGGCGTCGGGATGTGTGTTGAAAGTGTTGATTGGCTGATCCACTTGGCCCATTCGAGTGGTGTTCTTGTTTCTTGTCTAATCGTTAGACCATCATGTTCGACGATGGCTTGATCGAGCATCGTCCGACGAGTCGATGCAATCTCTTGACGAATCGACTCTAACCGCTGGCGAATCGTCGTAGCACTGGCTTCTAGTTCTTCAGCAGACGTCTTGTTTAAATAACTAGAAATTCCATGCAACGATGTTTCTGTCTGTTTGATCGTCTTTGAATCTGCCCCAAGAACAGAAACGGCAAGTTCACGAATTTCAGCAGGTAACTTGTCACGAAGAACAGTCAGCGCGTGCTCTTTTTCACTTGTGACAAGGACCCGCTTACCATGTGCCAACAGATGCGAAATCAAATTCGAAATCGTATGGCTTTTTCCGGTACCGGGAGGACCTTGGACGACGACACCGGCATTGTTACTGAGTTGTTGTAGGATCCGTTTTTGTTCTTCGTTATACGGAAGAGGGAATAGAATCTCTTCTCCGACTGCTTGCCACTCTGTTCGATCTTGTTGATCGAGTGCGGCTATGGCAGCATCGTCAGAAGTAAAGAATTGCTCGAGTGCTGGTGAGAGCGGTAAGTCTTGTTCAATGGCTTCTGCGAGATGTTCATGTTCTTCGACCCAACTATGGTTGGACTTAGGACGACGATAGAGACAGATGTTTGGTAAGACGTAGACATCTGCTTCCTCACCATAGGCGTGATCCGCATGCAACAAACGTAAGACTTGTTCACTCCGCTCTTGGAGTTGGTCCTTGTCCCAGGGATTAAAGTCAAAAGCATGATCTTCTTTAAAGGCAAGCTCATACTCAGAAAGCTCGGCTTTCATCCAAACACTATCCCAGTTCAACATGTCCAACTCGAGCTTTGGCAAGGTTGGTGTCGTTTCGATACGGAAAACGCTCTTTTCCGTATCAAAATCAATGACAGCCGGTCGAACGAACAAAGGACGTTTGATGGATTGGGTTGGCCAATGAAGGTGACCAAACGACCAGACGATTTCGTGTGTATCATTATCTGTCGTTTGAAATTGATACATGCGGTACATCAAATCATAGAGGGCTTGGGCTTTTTCATGTTGTCTTTTTTTCTTTTTCCAGTCTCGAACGGCTAATTCATAAGTCGTCCAAACGGAAGTCAATTCAGTAGGGAGAGAAACC
Organism: Exiguobacterium sp. s161; assembly: GCF_018619045.1. Classification (NCBI taxonomy): domain Bacteria; kingdom Bacillati; phylum Bacillota; class Bacilli; order Caryophanales; genus Exiguobacterium; species Exiguobacterium sp. s161. Next base: position 135,942 of record NZ_JACSNH010000006.1, on the reverse strand, counting down.
TTTGGTGTGACCTCATCACCATTAATGACCATCTATTCAGTAAGTTTATTTGGAAGTACAGGACGATCCGTCGTGAAAGCAGGCTGGAACTTTACTTCGACTACGGTTTGTTGGCTTTCATCAAACGTCGAGTTGACGTTTGGGAAAGTAAGTGTCGTCTCGTCTAAAATTGCGGTATAGGCCTTCGTATCGCGTTGCGTTTTTAATCCTAGTTTTTTGACGGAAGCCATGAATTGAAACAGATTGATCGCTTTTGTTCGAGTAGTACTCATTACTAGATGCTCCTTGTATGTAAATTTAAAAGTTAGGAAATTAGAGGTGGTTTATTGAAAAATAAATCGATTAATTCCTATTTTTTAGGACAGTATTAGTATACAAGGAAAGAGGATAGAGAGAATAGTGCAAAGCAAAAAAGACCTTCCGAATTATTTATCGGAAGGTCTTTTGCGATTATGGAAGTTCAATCGTCATGCTGTTATCAAAAGAAGAATCAATCGGATCTCCTGTAGCAGGATCTGTTGGTAATCCGATTAAGAAATCAAGAGAAGTCAGCGTGTCAGCTGATTCTTCCATAAAAACATAGAAGCTCCCCTTATCAATCATACCGGCTTTTAGGAGAGGCAAATCTGCGTCTGGATCATAGCTTTTGTCCAGTGTGAACTTTCCAACAGGACTATATTCATTTATACCGTTATTGATAAAAGTGCCAGCAAACGAGTAGTAATAGTCTATTGATGTATTGTTTTGAACGGTTGCAGTTACTTTTAATACGGAAGTAGGCTCTACATCAAACATGAATTTTTTGACGAATGGCTTATAGTCAGTGACCTTTCCAATTTCGATTTGATCGATTTCGTAAAAGAAATTAGGGGCTAGTTCAATTTTTTTATTAATTTTTTGTAGTTTCAAAGAACTGTATGACCCATAGTACTTTTCTGTTTGATCATAAATTTTTTTATCAGGCACATCTGCTATATCGACAGAAGTGTCTTGTTCTATCTCAGAGTCGCTAGTTATAGGTTCTTCAGCAGTCGTTTCTTCATCAACGGAGTCATCTGTAGTCGTGCTATCAGTATTGGTAGAAGTACTAGCAGTAGATTCTGAATTAATCTCAGTGGGGGCTGAAGTAATCACTTCGTACGAGGTTACTAAGAATAGGATGCCAAAAGGTAAGATAAACTTCCATATTAGAGGAAGCTCTTTAAAAGACTGATGCTTTAACAAAAAAAGCACACTCATAAAAATACCTACTATACCAATGCAAAGTATGATGTAAAAAATATTTTCAAAATGAAGTGCAGTGGCAAATACAGTGAGTATAAATAATGTGAATAGCAAAATAGTTGGAATGAAAATTTGCGGAGAGGGCCGACTTTTTGAATTTTTGTAGCTGTAATAAAGCATCCAACAAAGTGAACTAAATATGATGACATATAAAATCGGTAGCATTATGATTTCATACTGACCATCTTGATTATACAAAACGTACACATTGAGTAGAGTTAAGGTGAATAGTAGGCTACTTAACTGAAGTAGAAGGGTAGTGTTTTTTACTTTTTCTGAAGACTGACCCTTTTTTATAACTTGGGAACGATAAATAATTGTTAAGATTAAAATCGTTAACGAAAAATAATTCATGATTATTAATATAGTTTGCATATTAGACCTCCTTTTTTAAAAACTAGAACAGTGTAATATTAATAAAATTCCCTTACATCATTAAAAACAATCAATTTATTAACAAAAAAATTAAAATATTCATATGAATATATATTAAAAATAACTTTTGAGAGGATATTTAGATTTTTATTTCTTCAATACTTATTTTGTTTATGATCTATCTTTGACTACTTTGTGTACTATAGAAATGAAGTATCAAACAGTGACACGAAAATAATCTGAGGAGTGTACAGTATGAGCACCAAAATTTATCTAATAGAAGGACTCCCGGGCTCAGGCAAAACAACAACAGCTGAAGCATTAACTCGTCTATTGCAAGAGCAACAAACCAATACGCGTCTTCATATCGAAGGAGATCTCAACCATCCTGCAGATTATGAGAGTGTCGCTTACTTAACGCTCAATGAATGGGCAGACTTTCAAAGCAAGTACGCCTCACTCGATGTCTTACGATTTACTGAGGTGTTCAATGACGACGTACTGGTATCGTATCGTCAGTGGCAATCAGAACAAGATGTTCCTGAAGCAGCACTTACATTTCTGCAAGCACGTGATATCTATGAACTGCCGTTCGAGTTATATCAGTCATTGATCTTTAAAAAGTGGGAAGCGTTCGTCGATCAAGCGTTAACGACGGATACAACATATGTTTTTGAGTGTTGCTTCTTGCAAAATCCGTTGACGATGGGGCTCATCAAATACGATTTACCGGAAGAGACGTTGCGAGCGTATATTGAACGCTTAGCGACGATCATTACGCCGCTCCATCCTGTTCTAATCTATGTTGATCAACCAGATGTAGAACGAAGCTTCCGTAAAGCATTAAACGAGCGTCCGACAGAATGGGCGGACGGATTCGTATCCTACTACACAGAGCAAGCATATGGTGTGAATCACTCGTTATCAGGAGTGAAAGGGACGATTGCGATTCTACAGGCACGGCAAACACTGGAGCGTCAGTTGTTCGAATTACTTCCATTCAGAGTAGAAGTATTCAAAAATGAAGATTTTTCAGTAGAAGCAAGACAAGCCTGGTTAAAGCAATTGATTCAGTCGACTGCGCGTTCAACTTCTTTAAACGAGAGCTAAGTAAAAGGCGATTCCAAGTCACGGAATCGCCTTTATTATTGTGGTAAGCTTTCTATTTTTTCGAGTAAATCATCCTCGTATTTTTGATCAGAAATGACCTCGATGAGCCGATGAAAAGATAAAGCTGCTTGTTTAAAAGCTCGAATGAAGTCTGAAGTATTATAGCTAGCCTCTTCTTGATCGATGGTTAATGAGAAGCGATTTTCACTTATTTTTTTAAAGCATACTTCGATAGGTGTGTTCGGGAAATAGAATGTAGCAGATCCATCCTCTAGACAGTTTTTCAAAGCGTCTGCATAGTACTGCCACAGTGGTGCAAGTTCATCTGAGTGATCGGCTCCTTGTATGATTCCATTCTGGGCAAAAGAAATTGTACCGTCTAGATTTAAAAAGCCATCCTCTAACCAATCCTCTTTTTGCTGAATGTACACTTTAATGCGATCTTTTTCTGTGATGTTCACATGTTTCTGTTCATTTTCTAAAAAGATAAAGGTTTGGATATCCATAAAGCACAACTCCTTCTTCCATTCATGAATTAAGTTAATATATATGTCCTTCTTCAACGCCTATGACATATTTTAAATCATCAACCATTCCTGTAAATTGCTTTGAACCTGTATAAACATTTGAAAAATCACTCTATTTTGTTTGGCTACATTACAATGGAGAGGTCTGTGGAAATGGAGGATTTTCCACACATAAGACAATACTAGTTGGAGCCGTTAATTCAGCCAATTATGCATGCAACTTTTTAAGCGATAGCTAAACAAAAGGCGATTCCAACTTACGGAATCGCCTTTACCTATAAAAAAAGCTTCGTAGCGAATCAATCTTCTAGTTCAATGACAGTTCGAGTGAATGTCAAAAAATCATTAAGATGACGATCTAATATCGCTTGAAGAATGTCTAGATTCAGTGATTGATAGTAATGTACTGCAATGTTACGAAATCCGACCATGTTCATGAGACTAGTAGCTAGGGAAGTATCGATGAGCTGAGCTTCCTCGAGCAACTGAAATCCATCACGACTCGATTTAGGTAGACCAAGCTTCCGTGTTCGAACTAGATGCATGGCAATATCGATACTTGCCTCACATGCCCGCTGGATGTTCAAAATGATACTATCTTGTTTGGTGTAATCCTTTAAATGACTAGGTTCGTTCTGGTAGACGTCCTGTATTCTTAATAAACAACGTTCAATGGTCGCTATCTTATTTAACAACACATCGTTCATATTAAAAAACACTCCCCTGATCTTTGATTGACTGTACGATTGGAGCCCTCTCCTCAGAAAAGGCAGCATACATGCTATAAGCACGCATTTGTTGTCGTGTCAGCTCATTCGGATTTTGACAGTCGATGACTAAACCTTCTGTGAAGATTTGCATCGTCAAAATCGGATCAATCTGTTTTATATCGACGAGATCAACTTCACGACCAGCGAGTCGTGCTAATTGACCCGCCATTAAAAATCGATCGTAGGCGGAGAGGGTGTGGTCACTTAAATAAGCGATATCCAAATCACTATCGTCTGTCATGTTTCCCGTAGCTCCGGAGCCGAATAAGATAATAAAATGAGCATGCACGTGTACGTTAATCGCTTGAACGAGTTGTTGTCGCAACGTCACCGATATCATATGATTCGCTCCTTCTAACCCTTTTTTCAAAGTATACCATGGCTTGATAGACTAAAAATAAACTCCCCGGGTTTTCGAGGAGTTTAAAGGTTACACCGCTACTTCACTCTCTACATGATTGACCTGCCACTGCACACCAAACGCATCTTCGACGATTCCGTAGGCTTCACTCCAAAATGTCTTTTGGATCGGCATGATGACGGTGCCGTCTTTTGCGAGTTGATCAAATGTCTTCTGTAACACATCTACGTCAGATAAGTGGAGCGCCAAGGTAACATTCTGACCGATCGTGACCGGATCATGCGGCATTGCGTCTGAGAACATTAAGCGGGTACCATGAACGATCAGTTCAGCATGTAGAACAAGCGACTGCATCTCTTTAGGGTAGGGCTGACCATCAGGACCGGGACCTGGTCCGAACTCCATGATGTCTGGTAGTTCTTGACCGAAGACCTGTGTATAAAACGTCAGTGCCTCACGCGTGTTGCCGTTAAAGACGAGATACGGATTGATTGGCATGGGAAAGCTCCTCTCTAAAAAAGGCGAATTGTGTTTTTTTAATTATACCAAACATTTGTTCGTATTAAAAGAAAAATCGATTTCTTTTTGTATTGAATCCAGTATAAATGATAACGTTTTCAATTTATCTGATTTTTCATTAAAAAATAGGTTGCAACTTCCAGAGAGACTTCGTATACTAAATTTATCGAAAGCGCTTTCGGTGAAATGGAGTGAGTAGCATGGGAACAATTTATGATTTAGCGAAGATGACCGGTTTTTCGATTACAACGGTCTCAAAAGCCTTAAATAACTATTCGGATGTCAGTGAAAAGACGAAAGCAAAAATCGTCCAAGCAGCGGCCGAGATGGGATACTTACCGAACGCGCACGCCCAGTCGCTCTCGACGAAACGTTCGTGGACGATCGGTGTCATGTTCTCGGAAGCACATGGCGTCGGAATGATGCATCCGTTCTTCAACGCGATCATTGAGAGTTTCCGAAAAGCAACAGAACAACAAGGGTATGACCTCATCTTCGCATCGCGAAACTTACGCAATCGTGATATGAGTTACCTCGAGCATTTCCGACACCGGGCAGTCGACGGCATCGTCGTCATCTGCTCCGATCAGATGGACCAGCACGTCCAGGAGTTGATTCAAAGTACGATTCCGATCGTCGTCGTCGACATGGACAGTGCCGATTGTAGTGTCGTCTACTCGGATAACATCACTGGTGGCACACTCGCCATCAATCATTTGCACGAACTCGGTCATCGGTTGATCGCCCACATTGCGGGGGATACGTCGACAGATGCGGGAAGAGCGCGGATTGAAGGCTATCAGCAAGCGATGGAACAACTTGATTTGCCGATTCCGGACGGATATCTCGTCAACGGTGGATTCTTTTCCGGGGAAGAAGGCAAGCGGGCAATGAACGAATTGCTAGCATTACCTGAACGACCGACAGCGGTCTTCGTTGCCGGGGATGAAATGGCAATCGGTGCGATTGAAGCGATTCATGAAGCCGGGTTACGGATTCCAGAAGACATCTCAGTCATTGGGTACGATGATATCTATGTCGCGAAATACATTACACCGAAGTTGACGACGGTCCGACAAGATACGGAAACGATTGGTCAACATGCAGCATCAGTCTTGATTGAACAGATCGTCAACAAAAAACGGGTCACGACACGCGATGTCATTCCGGTTAACTTGATGGTTCGTCAATCGACAGGTCCAGTACCTGAATAACACAATGGTTGTTTCGGAATCGCTCTCGCTCGTTGTCAGTGAGGAAAAGCGAGAGCGATTTCGAAATCATTTTTATCACTTTTTCCGAAAGGGCTTTCGGGAATTTTCTTTAAAGCCTTTTCGAAAGCGCTTTCGGTATTTTTGAATAATTAATTGAAACCGCTTACTTACAAGCGGAATACTTAACAAAAGGATGAGATGAGATGAAGAAACAATTAGTTAGCGTGTTAACAGTCGGTGCGTTAACAGCAAGCGTCCTTGCTGGATGTTCAGGTAGCAGCGAAGAAAAGACGAGCGGCGGGAAAGAAGTCTTGAAAATCTGGTCGTTCACGGATGAGTTAAAAGAGCCTATCAAAAAGTTCGAAGAGAAAAACGGAGTCAAAGTCGAATTGACGATCGTGCCAATCGCCGACTACCCGACGAAGTTGAAACCAGCTCTTGAAAGTGGCGTCGGCGCACCGGATATCTTCACAGGTGAGATCGCGTTCTTGAAACAGTGGGTTGATGCCGGCTACTGGGCGAACTTCTCTGAAAAACCATTCAACGCAGGCGAAGTCAAAGATGACTATATTCCGTACGTCTATGACATGGGGAAAGATAAGGACGGCAACGTGCGTGCGCTGTCATGGCAAACGACACCAGGTGGCGTCTACTACAAACGAAGCATCGCGAAAAAAGTTCTCGGTACAGACGATCCAAAAGAAATCGGCGGCATGATGGACTCGATGGACGGCGTCTTCGAAGTCGCTGAAAAAATGAAGAGCAAAGGCTACAAGATGTTCCCGGATGAAGGATCAATCCGTTGGTTCGCACAAGGGAACGACCCACAACCTTGGGTCAACGATAAGCAAGAGCTCGTCTTGACACAAGACAAGAAGGATTACATGGATTACGCAAAAGAACTTCGGACGAAACAATACACAGCACTTGCACCAGAATGGTCACCATCATGGTTCGCAGGCATGGATAAACCGGTCAAAGTCAAAGAAAACGGTAAAGAGACTGAAACAGAAGTCTTCTCTTACGTTCTCCCGACATGGGGTCTTCACAGTGTCCTCAAAGAAAACGCGAAAAAATCAGCGGGTGACTGGGCGGTCACAAGCGGACCGAGCCCATACTTCTGGGGTGGTACGTGGTTAGGTGTCTACAAAGATTCGAAGAAACAAAAGCTTGCGTATGATTTCGTCAAGATGATGACGCAAGACGAAGCGTTCTTAACAGATTGGGCAAAAGAAACAGGTGACGTGTTAGCATACAAGCCAGTTACTGAAAAAATCAAGACCGACTTCAAAGATGAGTTTCTCGGCGGACAGAACAACTATGAGTTCTTCCTTGATCAAGCAGACAAGATCACACCAGGAATCGTCACGAAGTATGACCAGCAGCTCGATACATTGTATGGTGCATCGGTCATGGAATACGTCCAAGGTAAAAAATCAAAAGACGAAGCACTTGCTGAGTTCTACAAAAAAGTCAAAAACGCGTATCCGGACGTAAAAGTACCGGAATAAGGAGAGTAGGTGGGGCGATCCTCGCCTCACCTCTTCTTGTTTAAGAAAGGGGTTTGACCTGTGAAAAAACTCGATCGGCATGGGTATCTGTTCATCGCACCGTTTTGGATCGTCTTCTTGATCTTCAGCATCTATCCGGTTGCCTTGACTTTCTATTACAGTTTCACGAACTACACGGGCGCTGAAGGCGAACAACTCGTCGGACTCGCGAACTATACGCGGTTACTCGGGGATACGTACTTCATCGAAGCGTTCTTTAACACTCTGAAGATTTGGGGTCTGAACTTCATCCTTCAGATCGGTGGCGCCTTATTGCTCGCTTTGTTGTTCTCGGATCTCCAGTTGAAATTAAAAGGGCTTGCCTTCTTCCGGGCGACGTTCTACTTACCGAACTTGATCACGATCAGCTCGGTCGCCTTATTGTTCGGCATCTTGCTCGACTGGCAGCATGGTTCACTGAACATGATGTTGATGAAAATCGGAATCATCTCGGAGCCGATCAACTGGTTGACGCAACCGGTGACGGCACAAATCTCCGTCTCGCTCATCCTGACATGGATGTGGCTCGGTCACTCGTTCATCGTCGTCATGGCGGGCGTATCCGGGATCTCGAAGGACTACTTCGAAGCAGCCTTGATTGACGGGGCAACCCGTTGGCAGATTTTCTCACGCATCACGTTGCCACTCTTAAAACCGATTTTGCTCTACATCATGATCACGTCGTTGATCGGTGGTCTGCAATTGTTCGACCTCCCGATGTTGATCACGGATGGTGTCGGTGCGCCAGATGGTGCCTTGAACACGATGGTGCTCTATCTCTATAACCAAGCTTTCAAATACAACAACTATGGCTACGCCGCTGCTGTCGCATACGGACTGTTTGCCATCACGCTCGTCTTTTCAATCATCGTCTTCAAAGGGATGTTCCGAAAAGAACGTTCGCCGAAAGGAGCCTGACCGATGGAACGAAATGCAGAAGCACGTCGGATCGTGCCACAAACGGAGGAACAACCGGAGCGTTCCGAACGCCCGCTCAAGTTGACGCCACCACCGAAACAAAAGAAAGCCTGGTTCGGCAAAAGTGTCATCTATATTGGTCTCGTCGTCTTAACGATCGCCTGTATCATCCCGTTTTTGATGATGATCATCAACGCGACGCGCTCGAACGAAGAAGTCTTGTCCGGGTTCTCGTTGATTCCCGGGAACTCACTTGCTGAGAACTACGCCGCCCTCAGTTCATACGTCAACATCTGGTCTGGGTTCAAGAACAGCTTGATCATTGCCGTTCTCGTTACCGTCCTATCAGGGTATTTCTCGGCGTTGACAGCATTCGGATTCGCTTTCTATCAGTTCAAAGGAAAGAACGCGATGTTCGTCTTCATGCTCGTCATGATGATGGTTCCGGGTCAGCTCGGTTTGATCGGGTTCTACGAATTAAGTAAAAATCTTGGCTTGCTCGATAGCTATATCCCGTTGATCGTTCCAGCGATCGCGAGTCCGTTCACGGTCTTCTTCGTCCGACAGTATGTCCAGACCGTCCTGCACCCGAGTTTGATCGAAGCAGCACGGATGGACGGAGCGAGTGAGTTCCGGATCTTCCATACGATCGCTTTGCCGATGATGATGCCGGCGATCGCAACGATGTCGATCTTTACGTTCATCGGTTCATGGAACAACTACATCATGCCGCTCGTCTTACTCTTCTCTCCAGAGAAGTATACGCTCCCGGTCTTGATGGGCTTCTTGAAAGGATCACAAGTCGCAGAGAACTTAGGCTCGCTCTATCTCGGGATCGCGATTTCCGTCGTACCGATCATGATCGCCTTCTTGTTCCTCTCGAAATATATCGTCAGCAGTATCTCGGCAGGTGCCGTTAAAGAATAAGTAGCTTAAAGGAGAGTACACATATGAAATTTGCACCGAACTTCGTATTCGGAACGGCGACGTCGTCGTATCAAATCGAAGGAGCCCACAACGAAGGCGGACGTACGCCTTCGATCTGGGATGCCTTCTGTGATGAGGACGGAAAAGTCTTCGAAAAACATAACGGTGATGTCGCGTGTGACCATTACCACCGTTATGAAGAAGACATTCAGCACATCAAACGTCTCGGCGTCGACACGTACCGCTTCTCGATTGCCTGGCCACGGATCTTCCCGCAAAAAGGGGTCTACAATCCGGAAGGCATGGCCTTCTACAAGAAACTCGCGACACGTCTGCGGGCAGAAGGCATCAAGCCAGCCGTGACGTTGTACCACTGGGACTTACCACTTTGGGCACATGAAGAAGGCGGCTGGGTCAACCGAGCATCGGTCGACTGGTTCCTCGACTTCGCCCGTGCTTGTTTTGCGGAGCTCGACGGGATCGTCGACTCGTGGATCACACACAATGAACCATGGTGTGCCGGGTTCCTCAGCTACCATCTCGGACAACATGCACCAGGTCATACGGACATGAACGAAGCCGTTCGTGCCGTGCACCACTTGTTATTATCACACGGAAAAGCAGTCGAACTGTTGAAGGGTGAGTTCAAATCGGTCACACCGATTGGTATCACGTTGAACTTGGCACCGAAGTATGCGAAGACGGATTCCGTCAACGATCAGTTGGCGATGAACAATGCAGACGGATATGCGAATCGATGGTTCCTCGATTCAGTCTTCAAAGGTCAGTATCCAGTCGACATGATGAACCTGTTCTCGAAATACGTCCATTCTTATGCGTTCATCGAGGAAGGCGACATGGAGACGATCTCTGTACCGTGTGACTTCTTCGGGATCAACTTCTACAGCCGCAACCTCGTCGAGTTCAGTGCTGCGAACGATTTCCTGCAGAAGGATGCGTACTCGGATTATGACAAGACAGGCATGGGCTGGGATATCGCCCCGAGCGAATTCAAGGACTTGATTCGTCGCTTGCGCGCCGAGTATACGGATTTACCGATCTATATCACAGAAAACGGTGCGGCATTCGACGACGAATTGATCGACGGTCGCGTCGCCGACCAGAACCGGATTGATTACGTCGCACAACACTTGCAAGCCGTGTCTGATTTAAACGAAGAAGGGATGAACATCCAAGGCTATTATCTTTGGTCACTGCTCGACAACTTCGAGTGGAGCTTCGGCTACGATAAGCGCTTCGGGATTCTCTACGTCGATTTCGAGACACAAGAACGGATTTGGAAAGACAGCGCTCACTGGTATGCGGGCGTCATCGAGCAACATAAGGCAACGATTCCGCAAGAAGCGTGACAAAGGAGGCAAGGTCGAACATTCGTCCTTGCCTCTTTTTGACTAAGAGGAGGAAACAGACATGAAGACATGGGTAGCACTGGCGGTCGGGACCGGTTTATTGCTGAGCGGTCAAGCGGTCGACGCAAAGGCAGACAAAAAAGAGACGAAGTGGAAGCTCGTCTGGTCGGATGAGTTTCAGGCAAAACAACTCGACCGGACGAAATGGACGTATGATACGGGGAACTGGATCAAGGATGCGAACGGACAACCGGTCTCACCGGGTTGGGGCAACAATGAAAAACAATACTACACGACGAAACAGGACAACTCGTTTATTCGCAACGGGAAACTCGTCATCAAGGCGAAGCAGGAAAAGACGACGGATGATCTCGGTACATACGATTTCACGTCAGCGAAGCTGAAGACGAAAGGATTATTCAGTAAGACGTACGGGCGTTATGAGATCAAAGCGAAGCTCCCGACCGGAAAAGGGCTCTGGCCTGCGTTCTGGATGTTACCGGAGCAAGATAAGTACGGGGCGTGGGCAGCGTCCGGTGAGATTGACGTGATGGAAGCTTGGGGCAGTCAACCGGACAAGGTCGCTGGAACGATTCACTACGGAGAAAACTGGCCGAACAATAAGTATACGGGGAAAGACTACCACTTCCCAGACGGACAACGCATCGACCAATGGCATACGTACGCAGTCGAATGGGAGCCGGGTGAGCTCCGCTGGTACGTTGACGGCAACCTCTATCAAACACAAAACGATTGGTACAGCAAAGGCTTGAACGCAGCAACGAACTATAGTTATCCGGCACCGTTCGACCAAAACTTCTATCTCGTCATGAATCTCGCGGTCGGCGGTTGGTTCGATGGAGAGGTCGATGCGACGACGAAGTTCCCAGCCGAGATGGAAGTCGACTACGTCCGGGTCTATGATTTAAAAAACCGAGCGTACCGTGAACCGGTCGAACCGACCTACGAAAACGTAACGTTACCGGACGGAGCCAAACAACCGATCGACGGCAACCTCGTTTACGACACAGCGTTTGAAAAACCAGTCACGATGATCACCGGGAATCAGTCGTTTGATCCGCTGTACTGGAACTACGTCACGCTCCCAGACTTCGGTGGCAAAGGAAGCCTTGCGATCATTGAAAAAGAAGGGCAACGGATGGCAGACGTCACGATTGATCAGCCTGGTTCACAGACGTATTCTCACCAACTGATTCAAAACGTATCCCTTGCGCAAGGTGGACGTTACCAAGTTAGCTTTGACGCGAGCAGCACAGCAGACCGGAAGATGATGGTCAAAGTCGGCGGTGGAGCAGAGCGTGGCTACACGAAATATTCAAATGAACAGTCGATTGCTCTGACACCGAGCGTCAAACGACATACGTTCACGTTCGATATGGCGGCAGAGACGGATCTCGCAGCGCGTCTTGAGTTCAACCTCGGACTTGAAAAAGCGGGTGTTCAGATCGGGAACGTCCGTGTCGAACAGATTCCGCGCGGCGTCATCGATGAAGATGCAACAAAACCGGCACTACCGGACGGGAACCTCGTCTACAACGGAACGTTCGATCAAGGGGCGATGGATCGTTTGACGTATTGGCACTTCGATGGTAACAAGTGGACGACAGGGTCTGTTGATCCCGAGTCACGTGATTTCCGTTATGAAGGACATGGTCAAAAAACGACAGCGCGCTTAACGCAAAAGGGACTTCAACTAGAAGCCGGGCATGCGTATCAGCTTCGATTCACAGCAGGTGCGAAAAAAGCGAAATCACTTCAGGTGAAAATCACTGGAGCACAAGAGCAATTGAAACAGACGACTGTACCGTTGACGAAACAAGCAACGACTGTCGACATTCCGTTCACAGCTACACAAACGGCAGACGACAATCAGCTTGTGTTTGACTTCAGTGGACAAGCCGGAAAAATCTCGCTCGATGATGTGGAATTGATCGATGTGACACCAGTGCCGGTCGATCCGTCACCACTGAAGAACGGTTCGTTCGCAAACGGATTGACGTCGTGGTCGTCATACGTCCACTATGATGCGCAAGCCGCTATCGAAGCTGTCAATGAAGCAGCACGCATCCAAATCGGAGCGGAAGGACAAGAACCATGGAGTGTCTTACTCGAGCAAGGAAACTTGTCACTCGCGAAAGGCAAAACATATGAATTGAGCTTCACGGCATCGTCGACTGTACCGCGTCCGATCGAAGTAACAGTCGAAAATGCTTCGTACACGCGTTACTTCAGTCAAGTCGAGCCAATCACGGCAACACCGAAAACGTATAGCTATACGTTTACGATGGGACAAGCCGATACAGGTGCGTTGAAGTTCTTGATGGGACGCGCGGAAGGTTCGCCGTTCGCCGCCCATGACGTGACGATTGATGATGTGAATCTTAAAGTGAAGGAATGACCGAAACAAGGATTTGACTCAAAAAAGAATGACTCATCGTTGCACGCCCTTTCCTCAGGCGAGACACAAGCCAGTTTTCCTGCTTCATCCAAGCAGGAAAACGGGTCTTGTTTGTCTCTGACAGCGCATAATGCGCTTTTTCCTGTAGGAGTGGCGTGTAACGTGTCATTTTTTTACGAGATAAGGGTGGCAGATCATCATTCTGTCACCCTTATCTTTTGTATAGACTGACTGATGAGTTAGCCCTTGTTGTTGTGTCATCAGCTTAAACAAAAAAGCCGAACTATTTTTCGTGATGAAAAAGGAATAAAACCCATCATATGGAATATACAACGTAGAAGTGACATCTATTCGTTTTCAGAGGAGGAAACGTCATGCGTCAGAGGTACATACCGTATCGGCTCATCTTCATCATAGGTTTACTTGGCATGATCGGTATCAATGGATGGTCCGCCATGCTCCATCCGGACGGCACGATTAACGGATGGCAAAGCATCGCCTCCGTCGTCTGGCTCGTTATTCTAGTCGGGTCGCTATTCTATATGAAGGAAGACAAGGCGCTTCGCCTCGTGGTCTGGTATATCCGGATTGGTCTCGTTGCGGCGTTATTCATTTATGGTGTTTCGTTACTCGAAGGCGCATTTTCTGAAACGATTTGGTTTGATGCATTGGCGAGTGTTCAGTTCGTGTTCTATTTTCTCTTCGTTGTCCCATTGTTTGGATTAAATGCCTGGACGGATGTATTGTTTGGTGAGTTTTCGTTATACATGAGTGTCCTGTACGGTATCGCCTTGATTACGCTCTACGTAAAGGTCTGGAATGATACATCGCGGCATTTGCATTATTAAGTAGAAAAGGTGAATGGTATGTTGAGTCCCGTGAATGAGCGCGAAGAACGGACCGGGAAACGCGAACGCCGAAAACAACGGAAAATCGATGTGGGATGCGTCACGATTGTCGGCATTCCATTACTTTTCATCGTTCCGTTTCTGTTGATCATCCTTATCTTAATGAAGTCTGCTCCATGAAAAGGTGACCTGGTGTCACCTTTTTTTGTTGTGTCGTCAACTTTTTTCTCGACTCGCCCGTCTTAATGATGTATACACAGAACGATATCGAAAAAAGGAGCCGCGGCCTATGACCTCTCGTCAAATGAGAAAACGGGAAAAAGCATTCGTCCGTTTTTTAAAGCAATACAAACCGAATCTCTACTGGTTAGCCTACAGTTATATGAAAAATGAACAGGATAGCCTGGATGTCATTCAGGACAGCATCCAAAAAGCGTTACAGTCGCTCGATCGACTCGAGGATGAGGAACGGATGAAAGCCTGGTTCTATCAAATTTTGACACGAACAGCGATTGATGCAATCCGGAAGCGTCAGCATAGTATCAGTTACGACACGGATCGACTGATCGAACTCGTCGCGACAAAAGAAGATACATACCCGGATTCCGATTTACGACAGGCGCTCGAGGAGCTACCGGTCATGTACCGGGAAGTCGTCATCTTACACTATTTCGAGGACTTGATCTTAAAAGACGTCGCGACGATTTTAGAGCTGAATTTAAGTACGACCAAGTCCCGGCTGTATAAAGGGTTGACCTTACTGAAAATGAAATTGAATGGAGATGATTTAGATGTCGAACAAACTTGATGATCTGAAACAGGCATACCAACAACCACCGGTTCCAAAAGAACTCGATGAAATGATTGCCCGAGTCGAGCACCGGACGCGTCCTTCGCGGACGAAGCGATCCGTGTTGATTACAGCTGCCGCCATCACGTTATTCGTTGGCGGATTAAATAGCAGTACATCATTTGCGGACGCGATGGCGAAGGTGCCGGTCTTTGGTCAACTGACTGAGATCGTGACGATCGACTGGAAAGAGACGAAGACACAACAGTCGGCTGATATCAAAGCCCCTCAAGTGACGTTACCGGACAAAGCACTCGAGCAACAACTAAACGAAAAGTATATTGCGGAAGGACAAGCACTCTACGAAAAGTTCAAACAGGAGACGAACGGACAGGAAGGGGTATTTGCCGTCGATAGCCGCTATGACGTTAAGACGGATACGGACGACTTGTTGTCGATTGGGCGAACCGTCACCGAAACACGGGCAAGTGCATCGGAAAGCGCCCAATACGATACAATCGACAAAAAACAACAGCTGGTCCTGACGTTACCATCCTTGTTCAAGGATGACGGATATATCACGACGATCAGTGAGTATCTAAAAGAAGAGATGCGTCGCCAAATGAAAGCCGATGAAGGGAAGGTCTACTTCGTCGAAGGAACACCGGATGTACCAGAGGACGAACAGTTCAAGCACATTTCAGCGAAGCAAAACTTCTATATTACGGCAGATCACAAATTAGTTTTGTCGTTTGATGAGTACAGCATCGCTCCAGGATATATGGGCATCGTTGAGTTTAAGATCCCGACGTCGATCTTAAAAGATGACCTCGTCAGTTCGACCTATATTCGTTGATTGTCAGATTTTAAAAAACATTGACGTAAAAATGAAAAAAGGAAACAATTTCTAAAAATGACCTCTTATAATCAAAAGACGAATCGTTGTTTTTTGAAAAAAGGAGGAATCCCTATGAAAAAATGGAGTCGGCTCGTACTCGCGGGTGTCGTCAGTCTCGCCTTGATCCATGTTCCGGTAGCCAGTGAAGCGGCAACGAAAGCAAAAGCCTTTTCCAGTTGTGCAGAAATGCAAAAGACGTATAAAGGCGGTGTCGCGAAAAAAGCGGGTCTAAAAAATCGGACCGGGTATGACAAGAATGGCAAACCGATTTACAAAGCAAGAAAGTACAAGGCATACGTGAGTCTTGCGACGTATAACTTAAACACGAAAAGAGACCGGGATAAAGACGGCATCGCGTGTGAACGTTAAATAAGCAAAAGTAGTCTTTCTCGAGCGGGAGAAAGACTACTTTTTTGTAGATGTTGTTTTTTGTAGATGTGGGTTGTTCCTTTCAATTATGTAATCCTTAGAAAATATTATGTATGGTAGTGTTGTAGCGATGAAAGACGACAAAGACGTATTGAGTAGGAGGACTACGATGCGAAAACGAGATTATCTGATTTTCTTTATTCTTTTTTTCATTCTGAATCTCATTAATTTCTTAGGAACTCTAGGTATGCAGGATATTTTAGCGATTGTGGTCGTCGCTCTGATCGAAGCAGCGATAGCTGGGACGATTACGAATCTGTTCACCCGTATCTTTTTTAAGAAAAGTTGAGACGGATTGAAGTAGCATCCCAAATCAGATCGATACATAAAAAATAACCTGACGCCGCAGCGTCAGGTTATTTTTGCTTAGTTGAAGTTTTGCTTTAGGAAGGCTGTAACTTCTTCTGGTGTTTTGGCATTTGCACTATGCAAATGCGCCAGTTTTTCATTGTTTTTGAAGACGAGTAAGCTTGGGATTCCCATGACATCGTGGTTCGATGCGATTTCAGGGAACTCATCCTTGTCGATCGTGTGGATTGGTAAGTGGTCGAATTGTGACTCGACGTCCGGCATGAAGTAATCCATCCGTTTACAGTCCGGGCACCAGTCTGCTTCGAACTTGATGATGACCGGTGCATCACTTGAAATCAATTCCTTGAATGTTTCTTCACTCTTAATGAATTCTGCCATTGTGAGAACTCCTCCTCTTGGTGTTGTACCTTTAGTCTACCGATTCCCTTCAGAACTTGCACGAATTATGTTCGTTAAAGAGTCTGACAAGTCAAAAAAGTTGGTTGCTCTTTAAAATAATGCTACCGATTTTCTTTAAAAGAGCCACATGACTCAATTAAATTCTGTTTGGTATAGGGAAACATTATTGCGTGTTTGTTAATTACCTAGTTCGAAACAAAATGATTTCTCTAGACCCACTCGATTTCCGACTGGTACGATGAGGTTTGCTAATCGCAGAGAAAGTGGGGGCGACGAGAATGGAACAACAAAAATACGATAATCTAAAACGCGGCGAACGCGGTGCGATGATCAGTATTGCAGCTTATATCTTGTTATCATCTTTAAAATTAATCATTGGGTATACAGCAGATTCTGCCGCACTCCGGGCGGACGGTTTGAACAATGCGACTGATATCATCGCGTCGATCGCTGTCTTGATCGGCTTACGGATTTCGCAACGTCCGGCAGATGACGATCACAAATACGGACACTGGAAAAGTGAGACGATTGCCTCGCTCGTAGCTTCCTTCATCATGATGGCAGTCGGTCTTCAAGTCTTGATCGATACAATCTCGACGTTGTTCGAAGGCAAACAGGAGTCACCGGATATCCTCGCAGCATACGTCGGAATCGGTTCAGCCCTCGTGATGTACTTCGTGTACCGCTACAATAAGAAGTTATCCGAGGAGATTGATAGTAAAGCCGTCATGGCAGCAGCGAAAGATAATTTATCCGATGCGTGGGTCAGTGTCGGGACGACAATCGGGATCGTCGGTTCACAGTTCGGTATGCCATGGCTTGATGTCGTGACCGCGATCATCGTCGGCTTCTTGATCTGTAAGACAGCATGGGACATCTTCACGGAAGCGTCACACGAACTGACGGATGGCTTCGATGAGAAGAAGCTGAAGATGTATGAAGATGTCATCTTCGATCTCGAAGGTGTCAAAGGGATCAAGTCAATCAAAGGACGTAACTACGGCAACAATGAAGTCGTCGATGTTGTTATCCTCGTCAACTCCACATTGAATATCCATCAGGCGCACGATATTGCGACACGTGTCGAGGATACACTGACGGAAGAATATGGTGTCTACGATATCCATGTTCACGTCGAACCGGAATGAATCGAAAAAACGTCTTTTCTACTGTAAGCGTAGAAAAGACGTTTTTTTATGGTTCTAATGTGATCGTCAGAGCCAGTGCCCCGTACTGTTGCTCGGCTTCTTTTGAATAGATCGAGTAAGTTGACGTTACGAGTTCGTCGAGCGACCAACCGACACAGTCGATAGCTTCGTTTGGGATGTGTTCATAAAGCGCTCGGAAATCAGGAAAGACTTGTCGTTTTGTTACACGAACAAGTAGTGTCTCGCTCGTTTCCGTATGCGTGAACCGAATCTGATCACCGACTTTTACCTGTTGTCGTTTTAAATCATTTAGTCGAATCTCGACGGTCTTTCGTCCTTGTTCAATCGAACGAAACGGTTCTTCAAATAATCCCATTTCATGTCTCATCTATGCTCACTCCTTGTGTTCCTTGAGCATAGCAAAAACTATGTGATTTTTCACATTGCCTTTTCGTTGACAATCAAAAATAATCGGCGTAATTTAATTCATATAAGTAATTGTTCCCTTTGGAACGATTTGAAATGGAACAAGGAGGCGAAACAAGATGGATCAAACGGAAACGACCCGTTCGACAGCGATGATGCAGTCGTTTTGGAATGTCCAGCGTCATCTGGTCCGAGCAGCACACCAGACGGCACAGGAAAATGGACTCAGCTTACCGCAATTTCATAGCTTGATGACGATTGCACCGCGTGGACCGATCTCACAAAAAGAGCTTGCTGCGCATACGCATTTACCGAAAAGCACACTCAGTCAGTCGATTGAAGGGCTCGTCCAATCGGGCTGGGTCATTCGCGAGACAAACCCCGATAATCGACGGGAAGTCGTTTTGATGCTTAGTGATCAAGGTCAGCAATTCGTCACCGACATCAAGGAACAAGAAAAAGGCATGCAACGTCAACTTGAGCAAGTGCTTGCGACGATTGAGCCGGACGTATTCGAACAGATGCTTGAAACACACGCAATGATTGCTGAGGGAATCGGTCAGATTTTACGTCCAGATCTGAAAGGAGGATGTTCGGATGATTAAGTTACTCAAACGGTTGACGGTCTATAAATGGGCGGTCTTTGCTGTGCTTATCCTTGTATTTGCACAATCGATGTCCGATTTGTATTTACCGACACTGATGGCGGACATTATCGATAAAGGCGTCGTTACCGGCGATACCGCGTATATCTGGAAAATTGGTGCCGTCATGCTGGGGGTAACCGGTGTCGGGGCGTTAGCTGCAGTTGCCGCCAGTTATTATTCATCGAAGGCGTCGATGGGACTCGGACGGGATATCCGTCGCCAAGTCTTCAACCATGTTGAACGGTTCTCCCTGCAAGAGTTCGACCAAGTCGGAACGGCGTCATTGATCACACGGACGACGAACGACATCACGCAAGTCCAACAAGTCGTCATCATGATGTTACGGATGGTCGTCAGTGCGCCGATCATGTTCATCGGTGGATTGATCATGGCTGTCTCAAAAGATGCCAAACTATCACTTGTCATCGTCGCGGCGATGCCGGTCCTTGTTATTTCAATCCTGTTGATCCTGTGGAAAGGGGTTCCGTTGTTCGGAAAGGTCCAAAAGCGACTCGACCGTCTGAACCTCGTCCTGCGAGAAAACCTGACCGGCATTCGTGTCATCCGTGCCTTTAACCGAGAACGCGATGAACAAGTACGATTGACGAAAGCGAACGCGGATTTGACAGAAGTCTCGATCAAGGTCAATAAAATCATGGCGTTCTTGATGCCAGTGATGATGCTCGTCATGAACTTGACGGTCGTCGGTGTCATTTGGTTCGGGGGCATTCGGATCGATAATGGCGGCATGCAAATCGGGGATTTGATGGCATTCATCCAGTACGTCATGCAAATCATGTTCGCTCTCGTCATGGCATCGGTCATGTTCGTCATGATTCCGCGGGCAGCCGTCTCGGCGAAACGGATCAATGAAGTCCTCGAGATGACTCCGACGATGACAGATGAGGGTACACAAACCGCTGACCGTGAAAAAGGAACGCTCGTCTTTGATCGCGTCACATTCCGTTACCCAGGTGCTGAGACACCTGTCTTATCCGATATCAGTTTTGCGGCACGACCAGGTGAAGTGACGGCTGTGATCGGCGGAACCGGTTCTGGTAAATCAACACTCGTCAATTTGATTCCTCGTTTTTATGACGTGACGGAAGGGAGTATCCGCGTCAACGGTGTCGATAGCCAGGATGTCCCGCAAGAGGAACTGCGGTCGAAAATCGGCTTCGTTCCCCAAAAGGCGTTATTGTTCACGGGTACGATCGCGGAAAACATTCGCTTCGGGAAAGAGGACGCGACAGACGAAGAAGTCGCGCATGCAGCGCAAATCGCACAAGCGACCGATTTCATCGAACGGATGCCAGACGGTTACGATGCACGCATCGAACAAGGTGGATCAAACGTCTCTGGTGGGCAAAAACAACGGTTGTCGATTGCTCGGGCACTTGTTCGTCGACCGGACTTGTATGTCTTTGATGACAGTTTTTCAGCGCTCGACTTTAAAACTGATGCGGCACTTCGAAAAGCCTTACGGGAAGAAACACGTGAAGCAACGGTCTTGATCGTCGCTCAGCGTGTCAGCACCGTTATTGACGCCGATCAAATCATCGTCCTTGATGAAGGGAAAGTCGCCGGAATCGGAACGCACGATGAATTGTTTGCTGACAATGCCGTTTACCAGGAAATCGTTAAGTCACAACTATCAGAGGAGGAAATCGCATGAGTGAGAAAAAACGACCTGCCGGCGGTCCTCCGCCTGGTGGTCCCGGTGGCGGAAATATGATGATGCTCGGAGAAAAACCAAAGGATTTCAAAGCAACGTTCCGTCGTCTGCTTCGGTATCTGCGTCCGCGTCGGACGGCGCTCGTTGGTGTTTTCCTTGCAGCCATCCTCAGTACGGTCTTCATGATTGCCGGTCCGAAAATCATGGGGACGGCAATCACGGAATTGTTTGAAGGGGCGTATGCGAAGTTCCAAGGTGTGCCGGGAGCAGCGATCGATTTCACGAAAATCGGACAGATCCTGCTCTGGCTTGCTGGACTGTATATCATCAGTAGTCTGTTCAATTACTTGCAACAGTATTTGATGTCAGGTATCGCTCAAAAAACAGTCTACGATTTACGCGAAGACGTCAATCATAAACTCGAACGCCTGCCATTGAAATATTACGATGGTCGTCCGAACGGGGAGACACTCAGCCGTGTGACGAACGATATCGATACGATTGGGAGTACGTTACAACAAAGTGTGACATCGTTCATCACCTCAATCGTGACAATCGTCGGGATTCTGATCATGATGTTGACGATTAGTCCGCTGTTAACGCTGATTTCGCTCGTCTCATTACCGGTTTCGATTTTTGCGATCCGTCCGATTTTGAAACGATCCCAAAAATACTTTGCTGACCAACAACGGACACTTGGCCAATTGAACGGTCACGTCGAAGAGATGTATACCGGACACTCGGTCGTCAAGGCGTTCGGGCATGAACGTAAAGCAGTCGAACAGTTCGATGCCGTCAACGAAGAGTTGTATGAAGCAGGACGTAAAGCACAGTTCATCTCCGGGATCATCATGCCGATGATGATGTTCATCGGAAATATCAGTTACGTCCTGATCAGTATCGTCGGCGGGATTCTCGTTACGCAACGGGCGATCTCGATCGGGGATATCCAAGCGTTCATCACCTATACACGCCAGTTCACGCAACCGATCACACAGACGGCGAACATCGCGAACATCGTTCAATCGACGGTCGCAGCAGCAGAACGTGTCTTTGAATTACTAGACGAAGAAGAAGAAATCAAGGAAGTGACGACACATCGTCTCGCACAGGCTGAAGGAGCGGTCGCGTTCGAACACGTTGATTTTGGTTACGGAACCGATCTCTTGATCAAGGATATGAACATCGATGTCGCACCGGGACAAACGGTCGCGATCGTTGGACCAACCGGTGCTGGTAAGACGACGATGATCAATCTATTGATGCGCTTTTATGAGTTGAACGGGGGGACGATCCGGATTGACGGCATCGATACCCGCGAGATGTCACGCGAAGACTTACGGACGACGTTCGGGATGGTCTTACAAGATACGTGGCTTTTCAACGGTACGATCCGAGATAATCTTGCTTACGGTAAGAGTGGAGCGACCGAGGAGGAAATCATCGCCGCAGCCAAAACAGCGCACGCTGATCACTTCATCCGGACGTTGCCGGACGGGTATGATACGGTCTTGAACGAGGAAGCCTCGAACATCTCGCAAGGTCAGAAACAGTTGTTGACAATCGCGCGGGCCGTTCTTGCCGATCCGCCGATCATGATTCTCGATGAAGCGACCTCTAGTGTAGATACACGGACGGAAGTCTTCATCCAGCAAGCGATGCGTCGCTTGATGGAAGGGCGGACGAGCTTCGTCATTGCCCATCGTCTGTCGACGATCAAGGATGCCGATCTGATTCTCGTCATGAATCAAGGAAGTGTCATCGAACAGGGCACACATGAAGAATTACTCGAGGCAGACGGGTTTTATGCAGATCTATACAACAGTCAGTTCTCTGAAAAAGAAGTCGTTTGATATAAGGCAGTGTCGTCATTTAGACGATACTGCTTTTTTCCGAAATGATTGTTGTAGCAGTGTATCCTCACATATAGCAAACATCCCATTTTTTGTATTGAAAACAAAAAACGCCACATTCTGGTACGGACACGGGTTTAATAAATCCTTTAGCTGGGGAAATTAAAGAAGTGTCAGAAATATATAATTTTATTTAGGTGAAGGAGTGTGGCAGGATGAATAACATTTGGAACGGAACGTCGTTGAACTTGAACGGCATTCTCGGATCACTCGGCAACTTGCTTGGAGCGATCATCGTCTTTTTAATTGGATGGCTCATTGCCAAGCTGATCGCGAACGGAGTTCAAAAAGCGTTAGAGAAGTCTGGGGTCGTCAACAAGTTGTCACCTCAAAAAGAGGGTACGCCACCAAAGAAGAAAAAGTGGACACCTGAAAAAATCATCGGAACCGTCGTCTTTTGGGTGCTCATGGTCTTCGTTCTTATCTTGGTCTTCAACATCCTTGATCTGAACATCATTGCTGGACCACTTGCGGATACGATGAGTACATTACTCGCGGCAATCCCGAATATCTTGAAAGCAGCCCTCATCCTCCTCTTGGCGTACGTCATTGCGGTCGTTCTCCGCATGATCATCGTCAAAGCAGGTACGAAGCTGATGGCGAACGACAAAGTACGTTCGAACAAGATGCTTCAAGGTCAGACAGATCTTTCAGCTTATCCAAAAATCGCAGGGGAGATCGTCTTCTACCTCGTCTTGCTTCTGTTCCTACCGGGTGTACTCGGTGCGTTGAACATTGAGAGTGTCTCACAACCGTTCAGCCAATTGTTATCGTCATTCCTTGGATTCATTCCACGCTTGATTGCTGCGGCAGCCATCTTCTTCGTCGGCTTCCTCGTAGCGAAAATCGTCCGCGATATCGTGACGAATTTCCTTCATGCTGTTGGAACGGATAAATTTGCAGCTCGCTTCAACCTTGGATCAACGGATCAAAAAGATGCGAAATCACTTTCGTCGATTCTCGGAACAGTCGTCTTCATCTTGATTCTGATTCCAATCACGATTTCAGCACTTGATCAATTGAACATTAAAGGAATCACAGGACCAGCGATCAACATGTTGAACGATGTCCTTGGTATGATTCCGAACATCATCGTTGGTGTCGTTCTAATTCTTGTCGGTCTTTATGTCGGACGTTTCATCAAGAAATTCGTTACGGATCTCTTATCACGTCTTGGATTCAACAACCTGACACGTCACTTGAAGATCGGTTCATGGGATGCGAACCAAGCTTCTACATCACCAGCTTCAATCGTAGGTGCACTCGTTGAGATCGTCATCGTCGTTCTCTTCGTCGTCGAAGCATTCAACTTGATTGGTCTTGACTTCATGGTCGACCTCGGTCGTGCCGTCCTTGCGTTCTTACCGAGCGTCTTGACAGCGATCATCATTCTCGCAATCGGGATCATCGTCAGCAACCTCGTCAAACGTACGATGGACAGCTTGTTCGGCAACTCTGAACTAAAAGTCCTCTCAAGCGTTGCGAAGTATGCGATTCTTGCACTTGCTGTCTTCATGGCACTTGATCAATTGGGTGTTGCTGATACGATCGTCAACTCAGCCTTCATCTTGATCCTTGGAGCACTTGCGCTTGCTTTCGGTCTTGCCTTTGGTCTTGGTGGACGTGACAATGCATCGCGTTACCTCGATCGTCTGCAAAAGAAAGCAGAGAATACGGAAGTCGACACATCGAACCTTCCAAGTAAGTCAGCATCGACTTCTTCATCACCGAGCTTAAAAGATGCAGCAAAAGGTGCAGCTTCACAAGCAGCAGATGATGTCACACCAGATCGTGCACCACGTTCAGCGCGCTCTTCTTCAACAGATGAGACGACACATGGTACACCAAAAGGTGCATTGCCAGAAAACGATTTAGCACAGCAAGATGATTATCCGATCGATCCAGATGATCATAAAGGTCCTAACCTCGATCATCCAAACGATCGTCCGTAATACGAGTACATCCTTTCCTCTCATTTTGAGGAAAGGGTGTTTTTGCGTTGACGCATCAAAGCGTTGTCGCATTTTCACAAAAGTGGTTTGACCACTTTGTGAAAAAATACAGAAAAAAAGACTTATCGAACCTGACATCGTTTGTTATGATTAGAAAGTCAATTACCTCAATGATTTGAATATTCAGAAAAAAGAGAAAAGTTCGGAGGATGAAACATGAGTTTGCTTCGCAAGAAAGATGTCAGTGTAATGATGGACATGAAACAACATTCCAAACTGGCACGTCATTTATCAGGGTTTGACCTTATTTTACTCGGAATCGGTGCCATCATCGGGACCGGAATTTTCGTTCTGACAGGAACGGGCGCTCTTTACGCAGGACCTGCTTTACCGATCTCATTCATTATTTCCGCTATCGTCTGTGCGCTCGCAGCCCTTTGTTATGCTGAATTTTCGTCGATGATTCCCGTCTCAGGTAGTGTATATACGTATACATACGCAACGATCGGGGAAGTCGTAGCTTGGATCATCGGCTGGTGTCTCATTTTAGAATACGGACTTGCTTCAAGTGCCGTTGCAACCGGCTGGTCAGGGTACTTCCAGTCACTGTTAGCAGGCTTTGGTCTCCATTTACCGACAGCTTTAACAGCTGCTCCAGGTGCTGTACCAGGAAGCGAAACGTTCTTTAACTTACCAGCGTTCTTGATTCTGATGGTCATCACGCTCTTGCTTTCGCTTGGGATTAAAGAGACAAAACGCGTCAACAACATCATGGTACTCGTCAAAGTTGCCGTCGTCGTCTTGTTCATCGTCGTCGGGATCTGGTATATCGAACCAGGCAACTACAAGCCGTTTGCGCCGTTCGGTATGAGCGGTGTCCTGCAAGCATCAGCGATTGCCTTCTTCGCTTATCTTGGATTCGATGCCGTTACATCGGCAGCAGAAGAAGTCAAAAACCCGGGACGTAACTTACCGGTTGGGATTTTAGGATCGCTTGCGATCGTTACCGTTTTGTACGTCGTCGTCTCTGCCATCATGGTCGGAATCGTTCCATTCAAACAGTTTGAAGGTGTTGATAGCCCAGTATCCCTTGCCTTAAAAGTGGCAGGCCAAGACTGGGTCGCTGGATTCGTCGATTTAGGAGCCATCGTTGGTATGACGACGGTCATCCTCGTCATGACATTTGGTCTTGTCCGTCTCTTGTTCGCGATGAGCCGTGACGGATTATTACCGAAAGTCTTCTCAGACGTCAATGAAAAGTCACACACACCCGTTAAAGCGACTTGGATTCTCGGAACGACTGCTGGTTTAATCGCTGGATTCGTGCCGCTTGGTACACTTGCTGAATTGATCAACATCGGAACACTGGCAGCCTTCTCGCTCATCTCGATCGCGGTCATCGTCCTACGCCGGACGCGTCCCGATTTGAAGCGCGCCTTTAAGGTTCCGTTCGTCCCAGTCTTACCGATTTTGTCAGTCCTTGCTTGTATCATGCTCATGTTCAACTTACAACCATTCACGTGGATTGCCTTCTTTGTCTGGACAGCCATTGGATTACTGTTGTACTTCGGATATGGACGCAAGCGTTCGAAACTCCATCAATGAATCGACTAACACCCTTGGCGACAAGGGTGTTTTTGTATGCAGGAAATGAGGCGAACGAAAGCGAAACAGCTCAGTGGAAAAGGAGGTTTTTCGATGATTCATATTCAACGCGAACCTGGCGTAAAAACGGCGTACAAAGCGATGCAGGATGGATTCCAAGATTATTTGATTCCACTGCACTTATCGGAAGCAGAATTCCAAGAGCGCATCATCGAACGAGACGGGAACCAATTGGAGCATTCATTCGTTGCCTATCATGGAGAAATACCGGTCGGTCTCTGGCTGAACGGTTGGAAGGAGATCGAGGGTCAACGCATCATGCGGTGTGGGGGACTGGGGATTTCACCACAATATCGTCGTCTTGGGATCGCGAAAGCCTTGTATCAAGCACAACTGAGCCATGCTAAAGAAATCGGAATGGATGGTCTGATGCTTGAAGTCATTCAAGGGAACGATCCGGCAATTCGCTTGTATGAATCGCTTCACTATAAGATTGTTGGAGAAATCGGATATTTTCATTTAACGGATGAACGTCAAGAAGCCGCTCTGCCGACGATCGAAGAAGTGGAGTTTTTAAAACAATACCATGGACAAGGGGAATACATCTGGCAGCAAGATCCTCATGTCATGCAGCAATTACAAACGGATTATTACCAATTAGAAGCAAGTGTAGTGGCAGTAGCCGGATCATCTCTCTTGTCAGTCGTAGGTCCAGCAGAACAAAAAGCACGACATGCGACAGAAGTCGTCCGTCGTTTACCGGGAACGACCTACCATTATCAATCAACAGATGTGCAGGTTTGGGAGGCATTACGTTCTGAAGGGTGGACTCAGCGGGATTTGAAACAATACATCATGCGTCAGTCGCTATAAACAAAAACCGCTGCTATTCATTTAGCGGCGGTTTTTGTAGTCTTCAATCATTCGAGCGTGAGAGCCGACCAAATGATCAGGTAAGTCATCAAGCGGTACGAACTGGAGCTTGATGCTTTCATCACTTTGCTTTAACGTTCCGATCGGATGTTCACCGATATAGGCGAGAGTGACGCTTTGAAACACGTCTCCGTTCGCTAAGGTCGTCACGTATTGCGGACCAGAGTAGACATCAAGTAACGTTAATCGTTCCACTTCTAATCCCGTCTCTTCCGCGAGTTCCCGACGCGCGGTCTCTTCCGGTGATTCCGCCCATTCCATCAATCCTCCGGGTAAACCAAAGCGGGCTTGTGTTTCGTTGCGTTGTTCGAGCAAAATGTGTTCATTTTGTACGACGAGGACGACGGAACCGACGAGAATGACTGGGTCATGACCGATTTTTTGACGTAACTGTTCGACATAATTCATTTCAATACTCCTTGGTGAAACGGACAGCGGGTTACAGGTGCCGTCTGTGTTGATTTTGGAAAGAAGTTCGGTCGTTTGATTTCCGAGTCGTAATCCTTATGGAACATATGCGTCGTTGCCCCACTCATCGGTGGCACGAGCCAGGACCATTCCCCGGTGACATCACGACCACACGCGGCTTCATTTTTTTCAAAACGAGCGAACTGTTTGGCAGCCGTATGGTGATCGACGATCGTAACACCGGCACGTTCGAACGATTCGAGTACGGCAACGTTCAGTTCGACGAGCGCTCGGTCTTTCCAAAGCGATCGTTCACGTGAGGTATTCAGACCGAGATGTGTCGCGACGAGCGGTAACAGATCGTAACGATCCGTATCAGCGAGGTTACGAGCACCGATTTCTGTTCCCATGTACCATCCGTTGAACGGGGCACACGGATAGACGATGCCACCGATCTCGAGCTGCATGTCGGCAATCATCGGCACAGCATACCAGCGGACTTCGCGACCACCGAACAGATCATAGTCAGGATGTGTGATGCTGACTTCGAGCACGAGCTCATCTGGAATCGGATGCAGACTGACTTGTCCATCGAGTTCAATCAAGAGGGGCAGGATATCAAAGGGGGTACGTGCTCCGGACCAGCCAAGTGCTTCACATTGGCGCGTCAGTTGGATGGAAGCCGGATCGCCGATGATTCCTGTTGCGGTCTCATAACCAGCGTAGCGGATCAGTTGGTGATTATGCAGCCGGACACGTGTCGGATGGAAAATCGTGATCGTTGAGCGAATTCGTCCCTCGTTCGTCGCGAACCGGATATGCTCAAATAACGCGTCGCGGACCGCTTCAACGGTCAACGCATCCCGCGCGTCAAAGACATGGAGTTGTTCCCAAAAGAGACGTCCGACACATCGGTTACTGTTCCGCCAAGCGAGCTTGGCACCGAACGCTAGCTCGGAAGCCGTCTGTTCGTACGTTCCTGTCGTTTCAATCGAACGGATGACTTCTTGCTGACGTCCGGCCATTTCGGGGTATTGCTCTATATAAGAAGTAAAGAAGCGTTCTGCTTCGGTTTGAATGAGTGAGTACACGAATCGAAATCCTTTCTAAAAAACAAGCACGATACAATCTCTGTTCCTAGTGTACCCCGCGCAGAACCGAAGCGACAAACTTGAATGATGTATAAGGTTGTTATAAGTTCAAAAGACTTCGAAAAGTTTAAAGGAGGTATGAAATGGGGGATAGTGTAGAGAATTAGTTGAAAGTGAGGAAATTTGTATGTCTTTAATCAAACCTGTATTTGCCCGTTTTTTTGGTGAAGCCTTTTTTGATAAATCGGCTCAACTCGCCTATTATCTGATGTTGTCCTTATTCCCGTTCTTATTATTCGTAGTTGGGATCGTCTCGTTCTTACCGTTTACGTCCGATAACGTGCTGGATTTAATTCGACCGTTTGCTCCGGCAGAAACGTACGACTTGATTCAGCGGAACGTCGTTGGAATCTTTGATCAAGGTGGCTTCAAACTTGCCTCGATCAGTTTCCTTGCTGCCTTTTGGCTTGCTTCGATGTCGGTCCAGTCACTTGTCCGCTCGCTGAACGATGCGCTCGAAGTGACACGAAAAGCGCCATTCTGGCGCGGACTCTTGCAAGACTTCGCCTTTACGATCGGGATGATGATCATCTTACCGATTTCATTGATTGTTCCGATTTCAGAAAAGTTAACACGGCGTTTCATCAACCACTTTGCAATCGTCGCTGATTTCGTGACGAACTATTCGTGGATCTGGTTCTTATTCCGCTGGGGACTCGGGACGTTGTTCTTACTTGTCTTTTTCATCTTATTGTATCGGATTTTACCGAGTGTCCGACTAACGGTTCGTCAAGTACTCCCTGGAGCCATTTTTGCGACGATCGCTTGGCAAGTCGTTTCGGAATTCTTCTCTTACTATGCTGAGTTCGGGAGTTACGATCGTCTTTACGGTCAGCTTGCCGGAATCATCGTCTTGATGACATGGTTCTATTTATCTGCTGTCGTCCTGATGTTGGGGGGGTTGATGAATGCGGAACGCATGCGTCAGAAAAAAGAGGCAAAAATCATGAAACCACAAAAAATCAAAGAAGAAAGCGTGCGTTAATCATTGAGCACGCACAAAAGCAGCTGACGATGTGTCAGCTGCTTTTTCATTTAGGCCGTTTTAAGAATCCGGTAACCGAAGACGCTCAACAGGCTGAGTGTGAATAAAGCGAGTAAGACGAGTGACAGATAAGGAAGACCGAATACTTTGACGATGACGCTTAAGGCGACGACACTATAAAAGATTCCTAACGTCTTTTGAACGAACGGTTCATTGAAGCGATGCAAGAGTGAAGCACCGAGTGGTGAGCCGATGAACGCACCGACGATTAAAGCAATCCCGAGTGATAACGGAGCACTGGTTCCGGAAGCAACATAACTCGTCACGCCTCCAAGAACAATCAATGTCGCAGAGGCGATGCTCGTTCCGATTGCTTGTTTGAGCGGAAAGCGAACCCAGGCGAGCAAGAGCGGCGTCAACAAGAATCCACCGCTGACACCCATCAATGAAGAGAGAATTCCGGCAGCAAGTCCGATGACAGCGAGCTTCACGACGGAAGCATGATGGACCGGAAAAGACGGACGTTCCTTTGAACGGGGACGAAGGAATTGAATCGAAAAACCAATCAGTAAGACAATGTAGAGACTTGATAAGACGACATCAGCACCAGCATGACGCTCGAGCCAAAAGACGACTGGTGTGATCAACGCAGAACCGATGATGCCAGACAGACCAATGATCCCGGCATCACGAAAACGGAATGTTTTTAATCGAAGATGCGAGAGCGTGCCGGTCACAGTCGATCCGAGTGTCAGCAACAGACTGAGGACAATCGCGGTGCTTGCTTCATAGCCAAGAATCAACAAAAGTGGGGTCAGGATGATGCCGCCACCGATTCCGAAAAAGCCGGAGAGTATGCCGATGGTTGCTCCTAACAAAATAAATGAGATATACATCATGAAACAGTCCTTCTTTCTAATACGTGATACCTTGAGTATGAAAGAGGAATACAAGATTATAAAAATGAATTAATTATATATAAATGATTATGAAATGTAATAAGGAGGGGTATTGTTGAAATTAACTGAACTCAGAACGTTCGTCACACTCGTTGAAACACGTCACTTTACGAAAACGGCAGAACAATTATTTCTGTCGCAACCGACGGTCAGTGTTCACGTCAAACGACTAGAAGAAGAGATCGGACATTCATTGTTAATACGTGATTCATTCGCAATAGGGGTCGAGGTATCGGAAATGGGCTGGATTGTCTATCGCCATGCAAAAGAAATTCTTTTCCAACTCGAACAGATGCAGTCCCAGCTGGATGAATCGGAAGGTGTCTTCCGCGGAACCTTACGGATCGGAGCAACGCATACGATTCACGAAATGTTGCTCGATGACATGATTCATCTGTTTTCAAGCGCTCATCCCGAGGTATCGCTAGATATCCAATTAATGAATCACGATCAAGTGGCAGCAGCCTTAAGACATCGTGAGATTGATCTCGGGATGATCGAAGGAGAACTGACACTTGATGGGATCAAACAAATCGTCTTTGCGAAAGATCAACTGTACATCATTGGTGCGTCCCACCTTTCGTTAAACGATGCAACGTGGATCGTTCGCGAAGAAGGATCTGCATCCCGCTATGCGCTCGATCGTTGGCTAGATGCTTCGTCGATCGTTCCCGCACGAACGATTACAGTCGATGCCAACTATTTAGTGCGTCAACTTGTTTTTAATGGGAGTGGCATTGCAGCCTTGTCGGAACGACTCGTCACGTCTTTCCCATCCGAGTCCTTTACGCTTCATGCGAAAGGGATCTCTAAACGAACGTTTCGTTATCTGTTACCAGAGAAGATACCGACTCGCCTTGCAGAACATTGGATCACTTTTTTACAGGCGAATTGGAAAGGTTAAATGTAAAAAGATTTCCGGACGTTCTACAATGGCAACAAAATCGGAAATCTTTTTCGTTGACTTATACCCCTATAGGTATTATTGTGTGAAATGTACCAACGAGGTATGACGTATGTCACATTTAAAAAAGGAGATGGACTTCATATGGAAAACGGTTATGAAGATCGCATCATTCATCGGATGAATCGGATTGAAGGACAAATCCACGGAATCGTTCGAATGATGAAAGAAGAGGCGTCCTGTAAGGATGTCGTCACACAACTGAGCGCTACACGTAGTGCAATCGATCGCGTCATCGGTCTCGTCGTCAGTGAAAACTTGATCGACTGTGTCCGTCAGGATGATGCGACGGAAAATCATGAACAAGCCGTTGCAGAGGCTGTTCAACTCTTAATGAAAAGCAGATAAAATTTTTTACGAATTAATATACCCCTTAGGGTAAAAAATGGAGGATTTACGTTCATGTCAGATACAAAAAAAACAACCATCGTTTTATTTAGTGGAGAGTACGACAAAGTCATGGCAGCTTATATCATTGCCAACGGTGCAGCCGCATACGATCACGAAGTCACGATTTTTCATACCTTCTGGGGTTTGAATGCGATGCGTAAAGATGAACCGATCCAGCCGGATAAAACATTCCTTGAGAAGATGTTCGGTAAGTTCATGCCACGCGGTGCTGATAAGATGCCACTCTCGAAAATGAACTTCGGTGGTGCAGGTCAAAAAATGATTAAAAACGTCATGAAGAAGCACAATGCGATGCCGCTTCCGGACTTAATCGAATTAGCGAAAGAGCAGGATGTCAAACTCGTCGCCTGTACGATGACGATGGATTTACTCGGTTTGAAACAGGAAGAATTACACGACGGGATTGAGTATGCAGGTGTTGCCGCCTACCTCGCCGATGCGGAGAACGGAAACGTCAATCTATTCATCTAATGATTTGAAGGAGGAATGACGCATGGATGTACTATCGATTATCTTGTTGCTCGTCGTCGGCTATCTCGCTTATAAGATGTTCGCCCCAACAAAAGGCGTCAAGCAAGTGTCGACCACGGAACTGAAGCCGTTACTAAACGACCGCAAACGATTTTATCTTGATGTTCGGACACCGGCAGAATTCAAAGGCAATCACATCAAAGGATTTAAGAACATTCCGTTACAAACGCTAAACAGTCAACTGAATCAAATCCCGAAAGACAAAGAAGTGCTCGTCATCTGTCAAAGCGGGATGCGAAGCAAACAAGCCGTCAAAGTACTAAAAAAAGCCGGTTATTCAAATGTCACGGAAGTCCGTGGCGGAATGAATGCCTGGCGCTAAATCGAATCAAGAGGAGGAATTGAACATGAAACGCATGACAGCAACAGAAGTACAGGAAAAAATCGAACGTGGTGAACAACTGAACGTCATTGATGTCCGGGAAGTCGATGAAGTCAAAGAAGGAATGATTCCGGGAGCGATCCATATTCCACTCGGATTGATTGAATTCAAGATGAACGAACTCGACAAGAAAAAAGAGTATGTCATGGTATGCCGTTCTGGTGCGCGCAGTGGTCGCGCAACGACATATCTCGAAGGACAAGGATATGACGTGACGAACATGGATGGTGGCATGATGTCGTACGAAGGCGAAACGAAATAATACCCCACACCGTAAAGGAGCGAATTGTATGACTAGGATTAAATCAGATATCGTATTGGACGCCAAAGGTCTCGCTTGTCCGATGCCGATCGTTCGGACGAAAAAAACGATCAAGACGTTAGAACCAGGACAAGTCATCGAAGTCCTGGCGACGGATAAAGGATCAACTGCAGATCTCCGTGCCTGGGCAAACAGCACCGGCAATCATTATTTAGGCACGATTGAAGAAGGCGAAGTGCTCCGTCATTACGTTCGGAAATCAACAGGTGATGTCACGGAACCAGCAGCATTCGCTCAAACCGTCGACAACGCAACAGTCGAAGCAGCACGCCAAGACGATTCGATCACGGTGCTTGATGTTCGTGAACAAGCAGAATATGCCTTCGCCCATGTACCGGGAGCCATCAATATTCCGTTAGGCGAACTGGAGACACGCCATGCAGAACTGGATTCAAATCAGACGATTTATGTCATCTGCCGGACAGGTAGCCGAAGTGACATGGCATGCCGACAGCTCAGTGACAAGGGGTATACGGTCCACAATGTCGTACCGGGTATGCAGGAATGGGCGTCTGAGACGACGACACTCGTTTCAGCGAAATAATACAACAGCGTAAAGTAGAGGAGGAACGAGTAGATATGGCACAAGCAATGACAGCCGCACAAGTTACAAAAAAAATCATTGGACGTGAGTCTCTGTTCATCTTAGATGTCCGGAATGAGGATGCGTTTCAAGATTGGAAAATCGAAGGAGAGAACTTCAAGTACCTCAACATTCCGTATTTTGAATTGTTGGATGGTGTCGAGGAGATTCTCAATCAGCTTCCGACGGATCAGGATGTTCTCGTCGTTTGCGCAAAAGAAGGTTCATCGATTTTCGTCGCCGATATGCTAGAAGAAGCAGGACGAGACGTATCGTATCTGTCAGGCGGTATGAAAGCATGGAGTGAACATCTAGAACCGATTTCACTCGGAACGCTGAACGAAACAGGAACTGATCAAGGCGAAGTCGTTCAGTTCGTTCGAATCGGTAAAGGTTGTCTCTCGTATATGGTCATCTCAGAAGGAGAGGCCGTACTCATCGACGCGACACGAATGACAGATGTGTATTTGGATTATGCCGCATCACGCAACGTCACGATTAAGCATGTGTTTGATACACATCTTCATGCGGATCATATTTCTGGAGGACGCGACATCGCCGAAAAAACAGGCGCGACATACTGGTTGCCGCCAAAAGATGCGACGGATGTCACATTCGATTATGCACCACTTGAAGACGGTAGTACGGTTCAAGTGGGGGATACAGCGATTGAAGTACGCGCTCTTTATTCCCCAGGACATACGATTGGATCGACTTCATTCATCGTCGATCAGCGTTATTTATTGACGGGTGATATCTTGTTCATCGACTCGATTGGTCGTCCGGATTTAGCCGGTCTCGCGGAAGACTGGGTCGGCGACTTACGCGATTCGCTCTACAACACGTATCGTGATCTTTCACCAGAACTCATCGTCTTACCGGCACATTTCATGATCATTGAAGAATTGAACACGGATGGTAGTGTAGCGGAAAAATTAAGCATCTTGCTTGCGAACAATCATGGTCTCAACATCGACGATGAAGCAACATTCCGGAAAATGGTCACAGAGAACCTGCCGCCACAACCGAACGCGTATCAAGATATCCGTGAAACAAACATGGGGAAACAGACACCCGATCTTGAAACACAACGGGAAATGGAAGTCGGACCGAACCGCTGTGCGGTACGCTAAACCGACGCATAACGAATATCAAATCATTCAGGAGGAATACAACATGAAATCAGAACTCGTACTCGACGCAAAAGGACTTGCTTGTCCGATGCCAATCGTAAAAACAAAAAAAGCCATCGCTGGACTCGAATCAGGTCAAATCCTTGAAGTCCATGCAACGGATAAAGGGGCAAAAAACGATCTTCAGGCGTGGGCGACATCAGGTGGTCATGAACTCGTCAAACATGAAGAAGAAGCAAGCGTCCTAAAATTCTGGATTCAAAAAGGTTAATTTTGAAAAGAGAGCTGATTTACGGCTCTCTTTTTTAAGGAGTGATGAACGATGGAATTCGGTTTTATCGTGACGATTTTCTTAATCGGATTTGTTGGGTCCTATATTTCAGGAATGTTAGGAATTGGCGGTTCAATCATTAAATACCCGATGTTATTGTATATCCCGCCGCTACTCGGCTTTGCAGCATTTTCTGCCCATGAGGTTGCTGGAATCAGTGCGATTCAAGTCTTTTTTGCGACGATTGGTGGCGTCTGGGCTTACCGAAAAGGCGGTTATTTGAATAAATCATTGATCGTCTACATGGGGGGATCGATTTTAATCGGTAGCTTCATCGGTGCGTATGGTTCAAATATCCTGGCTGAAGACACAATCAACATCGTCTATGGTGTTCTTGCGTTAACGGCAGCGATCATGATGTTCGTTCCGAAAAAGGGAATCGACGACATTCCACTTGATCAGGTCCAGTTCAACAAAACTATTGCGGCGGTATCGGCATTCATCGTAGGTGTCGGAGCCGGAATCGTCGGTGCGGCAGGTGCCTTTTTACTCGTCCCGATTATGCTCGTGCTCTTGAAAATCCCGACACGGATGACGATTGCTTCGTCATTAGCGATCACGTTCATTTCGTCGATCGGCGCAACGGTTGGTAAAATCACGACCGGACAAGTCGACTGGGGTCCTGCGGCAATCATGGTCGTTGCTAGTTTAATTGCAGCACCACTTGGCGCAATCGCCGGGAAGAAGATGAACACGAAGATTCTCCAAGTCATTCTTGCTGTCCTGAT
This sequence comes from Exiguobacterium sp. s161, assembly GCF_018619045.1. Lineage (NCBI taxonomy): Bacteria > Bacillati > Bacillota > Bacilli > Caryophanales > Exiguobacterium > Exiguobacterium sp. s161. The sequence continues at coordinate 99,735 of NZ_JACSNH010000006.1, read as the reverse complement.
TTTAGCGACAGCCGTGAAGATTTGGATCGACATCCTGTGAACGAAAGAACGCTCTACTTGTATGATGTTTCCTTTACGAAACAATGTACAGGTAGAGCGTTTTGTTATTGTGTAGCTTGATCGATTACGTGTCGTAACGTATGTTCGACTTCTTTTGCGACAGTTTGAAGTGCTGCCTCGTCTGCTAAGTCCATCAAGGCAGTTGGTTTTGGCATTCCGACTTTCGTTTGTCCTTTTTCGGTATAGACGACGATTTTACATGGAAGAAAGTAACCGGCCCGTAAGTCATGGGAAACGACGCGGTGCGCCTCTTTAGGTTGGCATACCTCTAAAATGTGATAGCTTTCATTAAAAAAGAGTTCTTTTTCTTCGAATTTGTTTGCTAAATCAAACTCCCATAAGACACCGAACGATGCCTCGGAGAGAGCTTGCTTCAGTTGAGTCATGACGTGATCTAAATCGTGATGTGACGTTACAGTGTAATCAAACATAAATACCCCTCCTGGTGTTATTTGATATATAGTCTATTCCCTGATTGGACTTCTTTAATCCGGAAGATCCAATGTGCTTCTTTTGAGCACATGCTACGACAAGAGGGCATTAGCGCGGTACAGTTAAATAAAAGAACATCCAATAGACGTCACGCGACGTAAGCTAAATAAAGGAGGCGAAGGGAGATGAAGAAACGAATGTGGACGATTGTATCAGTCATCGGTCTCATCGTCATCATGGTCGGGGGATACTTCGTGTTCCAGCAACAGCAGGCAAAATCAAGTGGCAGTAAGGAATTGAGTTATCAACCAGAAGAGACAGCGATTTTAGCTGGCGGATGCTTCTGGTGTATGGAGCCCCCGTTCGAAGAGTTAAAAGGAGTCAAGTCCGTCATTTCTGGTTATACAGGCGGTGATGTTGAAAATCCGACGTATAACCAAGTGTCAGCGGAGACGACAGGTCATCGGGAAGCGGTATTGATCACATTTGATCCGAACGTCATCTCGTATAAACAATTACTAGATGTCTACTGGCGCCAGATTGATCCGACGGATGCAGATGGTCAATTCGTCGACCGTGGTGAGTCTTATACAACGGCGATTTTCTATACGAATGAGAAACAAAAAGAAATCGCAGCACAATCGAAACAAGATTTAGAGAAACAACAAGTCTTCGATGATAAAATCGTCACACCGTTGATTGCGGCTGGTCCTTTTTATGAAGCGGAAGCATATCATCAGGATTACTATTTGAAGAGTGAGAAAAAGTATAAGTTTTACCGGGCAGCTTCTGGACGCGACGACTTCATCAATCGCTACTGGAACGATCAGCCAAAGCTCGATCTTCCAACGTATCCAAAATTATCAGATGCAGAAATCAAAAAGAAATTAACCGCCATCCAGTACAAAGTGACTCAAGAAGACGGAACGGAACCGGCGTTTGATAATCCGTATCACGATTTGAAAGCAGACGGTATCTATGTCGATCTGATTTCTGGAGAACCATTGTTTTCATCAAACGATAAATATGATTCGAAGACAGGATGGCCGAGTTTCACGAAACCACTTGAGCCAGGTAATATCATTGAGAAAAGTGATTTTGCAATCGGCATGAAACGGATGGAAGTCCGAAGTCGACATGGAAATGCCCATCTCGGACATGTCTTCTCGGATGGTCCAGAGCCAACAGGGCTTCGGTATTGTATGAACTCAGCCGCTTTACGTTTTATTCCGAAAGAGGAGTTGAAACAAGAAGGATACGGTGAATATGTAGCAGATTTTAAATAATCATTAAAAGGCATCCGGTGCTCATATGCATCGGATGCCTTTCCTTTCAAAATTGTAAGATACATCCATAAAATAAATATCCATTTTATCCATATCCTGTTTATAATCAAGATAAAGTACATCCATCTTGAAGGAGGAACATGTGTGAAGAAACTGGTGATTTGGGTCATGCTGAGCTGTCTGATTTTGACGCTTGGAGTAGGACCTACGACAGCAAAGGCGGACACAGCCCTTGCTAAAGCAACGCTCTTGAAAGTAGGACAAGAGACGACGCTTGAAACGGGAACGGAAGAAAAAAATACATATTGGTACCGCGTCAACCATGAAGCGGGTGTAGAAAAGACCGCGTCACACTTCGAACTATCGATTGATACGGATCAACCTGTTCAAGTAACGGCGTATCCGAGTGAAGCGATGGCTGCGGAAGACGATACGTTTGATCGTTACCGGACAGAGGCGGAGCCAGATGAAAAAAACCTTACAAAATTAGCCGTTCCATATGCATGGGATGGACCGTATTATGTCAAAGTCGAATATTACCCGAACATCGAAGAAGGTAAGACGACGAAAGCCGCTCATGTCAAGTTGACGTATAACAATGTCAAATTACCTGTCGAGTATGAGCCAATCAATGACATCAGCTGTATGGCAGAAGAAGCACTCAAACAAACAAAAGAAGAAAAGCCGATGCTCGCACTCATGCACTCGATCCAAAAGCAAGTATTGAGCCAATCGGATGCAGGACGTGCTTTGACATCGCTTTACTACAAAGCGTCACCTTACGTCGTCAAAACGCTTTTATTCAATAAAGAAAAGCGTCAACAAGCATACGAAGATTTAAAAACATTGAAGCCTGCAATGGAGGCTCTCGTTCGTGGAACATCGTACACGTTGACGAAAGCCGATCAACAAGCTGTCGATCGTCTCTATAAATTATCACGTGAAGCATCACCTGCTGTGATTGCGGAAGAGATTGATGGATATGCCAACAAAATGGATGTCTCTAAATTAAGTGGAAGCAAATTGAGCGAAGCATTCCAGTCACTGGGAATGAACATTCAATCAAAAGAAGCAACACGTTATATCGTTAAATTAAAGCCAGGTAAAATGAACCGTTCGATGAAGATTGCGGGTGTTCAGGCAACGGATGTAGAACGTTTATCCCTTGGTAATGCGGGAGACTTCGTCATCGTGACGGAAGACCCAACTGTCAAAGGTCAATCGGCAACCGCATTAAAACAATCGCTCAACCGTTCGTCAGCTGTCGAGTACGTTGAGAAAATTCAGACGTACCGCGCAACGAAGGACATCAACTTCGATTATCAATGGGCTGTCAACAAAAAGACCGTCTTTGAGCAATTTGATAACGTTGGGATCGGGTTTGAAGCGTTCCAACAACGTTTCGGTTCGAAGAAGTTAGCGCCTGTGAAGATTGCAGTCATCGATACAGGTGTCGATTATCGCTTGAAGGACTTACAAGGAAAAGTTGATATCGCAAATGAAAAGAACTATGTTTCCGTCAACGGTGACGGAGATGCGATCGATGATAACGGTCACGGAACACACGTAGCGGGCGTCATCGCAGCAACGATGAACAACGATTACGGGATTCAAGGAATTCATCAATCGGCACAAATTTTACCGGTTAAAGTCTTGAATGCAAACGGCGAAGGCGAAACAGACGCGATTGCACTCGGGATTAAATATGCAGTCGATCATGGCGCCAAAGTCATCAATATGAGTCTTGGTGGCGGTGAGAGCCGGACGATGGCGTATATGATGGAATATGCAGCTAAAAAAGGTGTAACAGTTGTTGCCGCTTCAGGAAACGACTATGACATGATGGTCGGTTACCCAGCGAACTCGGAATACGCGATTTCTGTTGGGGCGACGAATCCACTCGGAATGGTTGCTGATTATTCGAACTATGGTGTTGGACTTGACGTCGTGGCACCAGGATCAAAAGTCGCTAGTTTGATTCCAGACGGTAACACGGTGTATATGGATGGAACAAGTATGGCTTCACCACATGTTGCAGCAGTAGCAGGTATCTTGAAGTCACTGAACCCGAAACTGACACCAACACAAATCGAACAGATCTTGCGTAAGAGTGCAGAGCCACTTGCGTTTGAAAATCCAAACGACTGGTTCGACTTTGAAGAAGATGAAGATGGGGAGAAGATGGAACCTGAATTCCCAGCTTACGTCAGCCCAGTCTCTGGATACGGAAAAGTCAGTATTCCCCGCGCGATCTCTCAGTTGAATTTGAACGGGAATGTCAATGACGTCTATGATAACCAATTGTTTGTCTCTGGAACAGTCAAGACAGGAACGAAAGTTGAAGTGTGGGCAGCACTCGTAACGAAAGATAAGAATGGTAAAGAAACGACGACGAATAAAAAGCTAGCTACGACAACGGCTCAAGCAGGAAAATACAGCGTCAAGATTCCGCGTCAAAACCAAAAGACGGTCTTGACGGTTCGCTATGCGAATGGACTAGACGTCACGTCGGAACGGACAGAAGTCCTTCCTGGAAAAGCACCAAAAGCACCGAAGGTCAAACCGGTTCTTGCTGGTGCGACAAAAATGACGGGTACAGCTCTCGCGGGTGGTACGATTACCGTCAAAGATGCGAAACAAAAGAAAATCGCCACAGCAAAAGTTGATGCAAAAGGTCACTTCAATGCGAAATTACCAAAACAAGTCGGTGGTTCAAGCTTGATCGTCACAGTAACGGATATTGCTAAACGTACAAGTAAACCGACGATCGTAAAAGTCCTACCAGCCCCAGCGGCACCGAAAGTGAAATCCGTCTATGCCGGACAAACGAAAGTAACTGGGACAGCTGAAAAGAAATTGAGTGTTTATGTAAAAGATGCGAAGAAAAAAGTCATCGGAAAAGGAACGGTTTCTGCAAAAGGCAACTATTCCGTCAAAATTCCGAAGCAAAAAGCAAAAGCAAAGCTTTTCGTCTACGTTAAGAATACACGTGGTCAAGTTAGCCCTGTGACTTCTGTGACAGTGAAGAAAGCGAAAAAGTAAGAGGGTAGAAAGACCTTTTTTCGGGTACATTCCGAGAAAAGGTCTTTTTTTGGATATCCTAGCTGTTGCTTCGAAAGCGTTTCTATTATATTAAATCTATAGAAACAAATGAAAAAGCATCATTCAACGAATGATGAGGAGGATACATTCATGATGAATTGGATTCGGCGACGAATCGGTCGGCAGTTGCTGACTGTTTTTTATGCGGTACTGATCGTAGTATCGATTACTTCGTTCTTTGTCTATGACTACATGGAAGGACGAATCGAAACATCAAAACAGAATCTCGAGACGATCAGTGAACAAAATCGCCGGGCCAATGATTTGTGGGACAATTGGCAAACCGTCCAGTTTGGATTGCGAGGATTCGTCATTTTTGGTAACCAAGAACGGTTTGATGAGATTCAGGCGCTCCGAACAGATATCAAAAGTGAGACGGATTGGTTCATGCGAAACGCAAAAACAGATGAAGAAGAAGAATTCGCAGCGCAAATGACGAATTTATATGAGTTATACTATGATGCCTTGTTCCCGTTGACCCAGTCTTACGTCAATGAAAAAAAGGCGAATCGGATCAATGAGGACTTCTTACAGGGGGATAGTCTGTTTTCTTTGCCGATTGCCGAGCGTCTTGTTGATCAAGGGCGATTAAAGCCAACTGCCGATGGTTCGATTGATATTACGCCAGATATTGAAAAAGCATCTGCAGCACTTGAGGAATACCGGACGAATCTCAGCCAACAACAAGAAACGGCTGTCGGTGAACTTCGGAGTGAGGTCGCAAAATCACAATGGATTTGGATCTCCAGTATTGTTGTGCTCATCGCCTTCATCCTCTTATTCGTGCACCCGTTCCTTCGCCGGATGACACGACAATTACTACGCTTAATCGATGATAATCAGAAGCTCGCTCGGAAAGAACCGATTAAGATTGATAAAGCTGCCGAGCAGCGACCAGACGAAATCGGATTGTTGCGCGCAGCCTTTAATCGAATGGTCGTGACGACAAATGCCCATACGGATGCGATGCAAGGCAAAAACGAAGAGTTGCAGGCGCAAAGTGAAGAGTTGCTCGCGCAACAAGAAGAACTGCAAGCGCAACAAGAAGAACTCGAAGAAGCGTATCAAACGACGAAAAAGAATGAAGAAAAGCTCCGATTACGTAGCGAACTGACAGAGGCGCTTGCTGTTCGCGAAACCGTCGAATCGTATCCGGCAATCGTCCAGAAGATGATCGATATCACCTCTTCGGAGTACGGTGCTCTATTGCTCTATGAAGAAGGACAGTTCATGGGTGCGACGACGAATGGGATGACGATGGACTATTTAAAAGTTCTTCTAAAAGATGAGATGTCCGTCATCAATCGATCGGTTCGGGAGATGGAATTTGTCCAATCAGAAAAACGAGTGACACGTCAAAAAGACCATCCGTATTCATTCAGCACGCATGAAGTGACGATTCCGATTGAAGATCCGGAAACGCATGAATTGATTGCAGCCATCTATCTGGTTCGTTATAAATCTGCCTATAAAGGGCAACAGTTGACGGATATTCGCGAGTTTGCGCAACAGATGACGTTATCGCTCCTGCGAACGCGCTCGTATGAAGAGATGCGTCAAGAAAAAGAAAAGACAGAGCAAGTGTTGGATTCCATTCGGGAAGCAATCATTTATCTTGAAGATGGAAACGGAGAGTTATACGTCAACCGACCTTTGTTTGAATTGATTCCAGAACTTCAATCGGAATTCACGGTAGATCGGACGTTACCGTCGAGTGAGTATGTCATCGATGTGATGCGCCAGTTGGTGGATGATGTCGAGGCGTTTAATACGTATCTAGAGTTGATTCGTTCCGGTGAGATTTCACCGGACAAGGTCCGATTTGATATTCGAAATAACACAGCTCATTTAGAAGTCTACGCAGAACGCATTGACGTCGTCAGAGGATGGAAGGGAATCATTCTCGTTTTACGGGATATTACCCGGGAAACAGAAGCCGATCGTCTCAAAACAGAACTCGTCTCAACCGTATCGCATGAATTACGAACACCGCTCTCATCGATTTACGGTTTTACAGAGTTGATGCTAAATCGAAAAATCGATGACTCGAAACAGCAGAAGTATCTAGCGACGATCCATAACGAGACAGAACGCTTATCAAACCTTGTCACGGATTTCTTAGATGTTCAGCGAATGCAGTCAGGTGGACAGTTATACCAAATGGCACATCTCGATTTATTTAGCCTGACTGAACAAGTGATGTCCTTGTATGACGCTTCAAGTGAACGGCACGATCTTCATTTGCAATTGCTCAGCCCGGATCGTCCATTCATTTTAGGAGATGAGGACCGAATCAAACAATTGATGAGTAACTTGATCAACAATGCGATCAAGTACTCTCCGGATGGTGGGCGTGTTGATGTCTGGATTGATACGAAAGACGATCAAGCTATCATTGAAGTGAAGGATGAAGGAATTGGGATTCCGCATCATGCCTTTGCCCACTTATTTGATAAATTCTATCGTGTCGATAATTCCGATACACGTCGAATCGGTGGAACTGGACTTGGATTGTCGATTTGTAAGGAAATCGTCAAAGAGCATGAAGGTGTCATTCATGTCGAATCTGAAGTCGGGAAAGGAAGTCGTTTCATCATCGTCTTACCCCTCAGTCTGACCGAATCGATCGAGCCGACAGAAGAGAATCGGCGTTCTAGTTAAAGAACTAGGATACATTTCAACTAAACCGTGTTCAATCCGCTAGGTGCGAGCACGGTTTTTTCTTATGTTTGAAACGAGTAATCTTGTCAAAAAAGATTTCAATAAAATAAAAAAAGAGTGAATAAACAGCAATCCTGAACCGATATACCTATAGGACAAACGAACTATGGTTAAAAAAGGAAAGGGGGAATTGTCATGTATGAGAAATGGCTGGGAATCGTTATAGGCTGGTTACTGTTTCATATCGGCTGGGTGACGTATATGGGCACGGATACGGCAATTGGACAAGTCGTTAACAGCCTGTTCACGATCGGTGGTGTAACGATCTCCCTCTATTTGATTTGGCGGGCACAGCGACGCCAGGCAAGACGCCCTTTTACTTACCGCTTATTTCTTCTATTATTATTCGCTAATGCGATGCTTGGTATCGGCGAATGTGGACAGCTCCTATACTTCCTGCAAGGACGTACACGAACGGAACCGTTTGATTGGATCGACTTGATCTTCAGTCTTCAAATCTTGATCTATATCATTGCTTTCGGTTATTTCCTGCGTAATCGACGACAAGAAGTCAATTTGCGGGTCTTTTTGTTCGATGAGTTCATCATTTTAGTCGTTGCAGGATCTCTTTCGTGGCACTACTTAGTGACGCCTTATTTAGAAGCGAATGCCTTGTTGACGATTGAAACGCTTTTATGGCTTCGTTATCCGATCGGTGATTTATTGTTGCTCGGTGGAATGATTGTCTTATTCTTTGGTTTGATGAAGCGTGGCAATGGCGGCTCGTTATTATTGATTCTACTCGCATTTCATTTTCAGTTACTCGCTGATCTATTATACGTGGTACTCGAACGATTTGATTATCCATTTCCTTCGAGTTGGATCGATCCGTTATGGTTAGCGACTGTCCTGATTGTCGGGCTTGCCGCGTATCGCTTTGATGCTGAGGAATCTCTCGTTCCTCTTGACGTTACACGGAGATGGATCGATGTCTTACGTTTGATCACTCCTTACTTATTCTTATTGATTCTATTCGTGACGATGGCACGACAAACGATTAGTTGGAACGGTTTGACGATTGGTCTGATGATTGCCATACCGTTGTTGATTTCCCGTCAAATCCGGATCGTTGTTGACAATCAACGGTTGCGCGAAAATCTCGAAGCGAAGGTGGAAGAGCGAACGGAAGCATTAGCAACTGCCATGGAGGAGATGCGACACATGGCATATCACGATGCCTTAACAGGGTTACCGAATCGATATCTGTTTGCGCGACTGTTCCAAGACGCCTTGTACCGAGCGGAAGCGACTGACGGGCAGGTTGGGTTGTTCTTTATCGATATCGATCACTTCAAAGAGATTAACGATACGTATGGACATCGTGTCGGAGATCAACTCATCGTCGATGTTACGACACGTCTACAAAAGAAATTGCCGCCCAATACAGTCATTTCAAGACAAGGTGGAGATGAGTTCGTCGTCTTGTTATTTGACGTTGAACAAGAAGCAGAAGTGGTGCAGTGTGGGGAACATCTCGTTTCCTTGTTCCGACAGCCGTTTCACCATGGTATCATTCCACTTCCGGTAACAGCGAGCATCGGTGGAGCGATCTATCCGGCGCATGCAGCTTCTCGATCGGACTTGATCGAGCAAGCAGACCTAGCGATGTATGAGGCGAAACGTCGCGGGAAGAATCAATTTTGCTTGCATGATCCAGCGATAACGAACACATGAACGTCGTCACATTCAAAAACACGCTCGTATACCGAACCTTATCGGGTCAGTCATACGAACGTGTTTTTTTGATGCCGATCATTTCTTTTGCGTGCGTGCTAAGAACGTTTCAATGACTTCTGGATTCGTCACAGCTTGATTACATGCATCGCTGTCGATACACATATGATGACCAATCGTCTGATGCTGTTCAGCTGAACGACGTGTCGTTGCAGTTACGAGTGTGATGTCACTATACGTATGGCAAATCGCACAAATCCCTTTTTGGATCGATGGCAGATAGGTTCCCTCGACGCCGATCCATTGACCGTCCAAAGGATAGACGAAGTATTTTTTTCGATTCCCGGTATCGTTCCAGCTTAAAAACGTCGTGTGAACCCATTCAAAGGAGTGAAGTGGCGGAACATGTAACTTTTTCGTTTTTTTGAAGAGCTGACGGATGCGTGATTCAGAAATGCTCGGAAACGGTTGGACGAATGGTTCGACGTGTGCTAAATACGCGAGGAGATCTTGTTCGGATTCAGCGTCACGAATGTTCGTCAACAGCGCTTCCTGTTCTGGTGTAAGTACGGGCAATAGATCGAATATTTTTTCAGCAGCACTATACCGGACAGCATCACGAACATCGGGATCATGAACGGCAGCGAATTGATGTTGTAACAGGTCGACTTGATTCCGAATGAAGTTGTATTGATAGGGCAATAAAAATGCGTCCATTCGCGTTCCTCCTTTTCTTTTCATCGTACCGGAATTTGGCAACAGAACAAAGCGACATTTTTGTTTTTTTGCCTCTTGCAAGGGGAATTGAATAACAGAATGAACGAGGAGGTGAAGAGGGACGTGCAGTATTTAACATTTTTACGCCTCATGAATATAGGAGCATTCCTCTTTGCATTGCTAGCGCGCGTCGTTTGGTCAAATCCGGTTACCATTCCTGCGTTACCTCTTGTTCCAGCACCTTTTTTTGATGCGATTACAGGTGTCGTGTTCACAACGTTGTTAATTTGGTGTATTCGACCGGTCCGGGCTTTTCCAGCGGATCGAGAACTGATTGAAGACATCGGGGGATGGCTCGCGTTATCGCTCCTGACACTTGGCGTCAGTAGTATGACCGGACCACCTTGGGAACTCGTCTGGACTACGATTTCATTCATCAGTCTTTGTTTAGTCTATATGAAAATTCAGTATCATCCTCGGCGCTCGCCTTGGATGCGCTCCCCATTTTCAGTATTACTTGCCTGGATGAGTACGATGCTGTTAATTTTACCATTTCGGATCTTATCGGATTTTCAGTTCACTTCGCTATTTGGTCTTTCCGAACAGAAATGGAGTACGATTGCACTCATCGTAGCGATTATCGGAGGACTATTGTTTGTCGTCATTCATTCCGATTGGGTATTCGGTCTCGCGCTCGTCTGGTATTTGATTGGATTGTACTTTAACGATCGCCTCTTTCTTCTGCAACAAATCGTAACAGGGGTCGGAATCGTATGTGTTTTACTCTTGTGCTATTACGTCTTCTATAAACGGCAACGTCTTTTTCGACAGCAATCGCCGAAGTCTTCTTCATCCTAGTCATGTTTTAGATGAATTTGGGGTATATCTCATATAGTTGCTATAAAAGGGGGAGACGTGTGTCATGGGAAAAAAACAATGGATTGGTGTCTATCAAAATGAGACGGATTTGATTCGAAAAATTGAGGATCTACACTTTGCTGGTTATCTAGAAGAAGATTTGTATGTCGTGTTGCAAGACAAAACCGATATGGCGATGTTACGCGGGCAATCAGCAGCGCAACTCGTCTCTGGAAAACGGACGCTATTTGAGCGATTTACAGGCAAACCGGCTTCGGCTGAAGAAATTCAAACCGCCTTCACGGAACTCGGATTACCGGAGTCGGATATTCGTCAACATGTCTTACGTGTCCAGCAAGGTGAGTATGTCCTGTTAGCAGACGAGGCAGGAGCAGCACGTCCTGCGCCGGAACCAAAAAGTATTTTGGAGACAGAACCAGAAGGGATCGAGGCAGAACGGAAACTTGATCACGAAAACCGCGCCCTCGAAAATGAAAATGACCGGATGCTGTAAGAGAGTCGTGCAGAAAGGATGATTCTTGATGGAGAGCCAGTATCATACGATTTTGGTGGCAGTCGATGGATCAAAGACGGCAGATCTTGCCTTTGAAAAGGCAGTGAAATTCGCTAAACTCGATCATGCCAAACTCGTCATCGCCCATGTCATCGATATTCAGACATTTGCTAATGTACGTGCCAATAAGCGTTTTATTGATCAAAACGTCACGGAATATGCACAAGGACTGCTCGATCGTTACGAGAAGCGGGCACGAGAAGCAGGCGTCGAGACGATTGAACTGGTCATCGAAAATGGCTCTCCCAAAACATTGATTCCGAAGGTCATCGCACCACGTGTCGGTGCTGGGTTGATCGTCTGCGGGGCGGTCGGGATGAATGCGATGGAACGCATCATGATCGGGAGTGTCTCTGAAAACATCTCCCGTTATGCAAAATGCGATATCTATATCGTCCGTCCGAAAACGTTGAAGTGATATAAAACAGCACACATCGGCTGATGTGTGCTGTTTCATGTCACGTTAAAAAATAATAGAAGATGCCTAATAAAATCAAAATGATCGGAAGAAAAATGAAATACATCCAAGACATATTTTTAGCCGAAGTTTTGTGGTCATACTTTTCTTCTGCTGGTTGCTTGGCAATCCGTAACGTAAAGACAAGACCTACGAGACAGATGACTAACGCAATCCAAAACAAAGTCAACATAAGCAAGCTCCTCTCTTCCTTTATCATACAGAAACTGGTCATGTTCTGCATCGGTAAGTTGTGACAGTTTAGAGTTGACAGCCTTCTAGTTGAGGGGCTAAACTAACTTCATAAGTTTAGGGGGTAAACTAAAAATGAAAGACAATTTACGTGAAGCAGTCCTCCTGTTTGAAGAAGTCATGATCCACGGAACCGAACGTGTGTTGAAGTCGGTCGAAGCACCCGTTTGGCAAATGTATTCACCGGAGCAACTTCATGTGTTGAAGCTCGTCGGAAAATATGGACCGATTTCGTCCGGGCGTCTCGCGGCAGTGCAGGGTGTTCACAAAAGTGCCATCTCGAACCGGTTGAAAAAGTTGACGGAAAAAGGTCTCGTCATCGTCGAACGTCGAGAAGATGACCACCGGACGAAGTATATTTCGCTGACGGAATCAGGTCGGTTAGTGGCAACTGAAGCGGAGCAAGAAATCTATACGTATCTTGAGAATTTGATTGAAGGAAAGGTCGAGGAAGAAGAAATCATCCAGTTCATCGAAACCTTTAAGAAAATCAAAGAGATTTTGCAGTTGAACGACTAAAGACAGAATTAAAGGAAGAGGAGAATCGGATATGCGACAAATCGTCAAATGGCGCTGGGCAATTCTTGCGTTATTGCTCATCGTCACAGTAGGGTTACTATTTACGTCACCAAACTTGGCTAAACAAGCAGAAGAAGCAGGTGCGATTCAGCTTGCAAATGATGCCGATTCACAACGGGCAGCTGACATTTTAGAAAAAGCGGGGGCAAGTGAAGAAACGATCTCGCTTGTCATTCCACTCAAAGACAAAGTCAGCAATGCCGATCGCACATCGATCGGGAAAATCGTCCAGGATTTAGAAGCACTCGATCGTCCCGTCACGGATGTGCTCGATCCGTTTGAAAACAAAGAGACGGAAGGACAGCTCGTCTCAAAAGACAAAAAAACGGTGCTTGTGCCGATCACGGTCGACGGTTCGCAAGAAGAGATCGTCAAACTGGCACAACAAATCCGGACGGATCTTTTACCAAAGGATCAAACGATTTATCTAACGGGTGAAGCGTTAATCAACGATGACGTTAATACGAGCTCGCAAGAGGGACTGAAGCGGACGGAACTGATTACCGTCGGATTGATTTTCGGACTACTTCTGCTCGTCTTCCGTTCAGTCGTCACACCGTTCGTTCCACTCGTTGCGGTTGGGTTTACGTACCTGATCAGCCAATCACTTGTCGCCTTTTTCGTCGATTGGTTCGGCTTCCCGGTATCGAACTATACGCAAATATTCCTCGTCGCCATCCTGTTCGGGATTGGGACGGACTATTGTATTTTGCTCCTGAGCCGGTACAAGGAAGAGTTGACGGCAGGACATGACGTTGAGACAGCAATCGTCAATACGTATAAGACAGCAGGGCGTACATTACTCATCAGTGGTCTCGCTGTGCTTGTCGGTTTCTCAGCGATCGGTTTTGCGGACTTCCCGATCTTTAAGTCATCGGTCGCCGTTGCGGTTGGGATTGCCGTACTCTTACTTGTCTTGTTCACACTTGTCCCATTCTTCATGGCCACATTAAAAGAAAAGCTATTTTGGCCATCGAAGAAGGCAGCGAGTCACCAGGATAGCAAGCTCTGGGCACATTATGGTGGCTTGTCGATTCGTCGTCCGTTGCTCGCGATGATCATCGTTGCGATCGTCACGGTTCCGACACTCTTTACGTATGATGACGACCTCTCGTTCAATACCGTCGATGAGATTGGTGCGAAGTATGAGACGGTCAAAGGACTCAATGCGATCTCGGATGGATTTGGGGCAGGTGAGTCGCTCCCGGTCAACGTCATCCTGAAGAGTGATGATGATTTGATTACTGAAAAAACAGTTCCTTATGCAGAACAACTCAGTCGTGAACTGGTGAAGATTGATGGGGTCAAATCTGTTCGTTCGATTTCTCGTCCGACAGGCGAAGTCATCAACGATTTCTACGTCGATCGTCAATTAAAACAAGTTGCTGATGGCATGAAGAAAGCTACCGCTGGTCTTACGGATGTTCAGTCTGGTCTGACGACCGTTGAAGATAATCTCAACGGTATCACAGGACAGCTACCGGCAGGAGATGCGGCTTCAGCAGGTGCGAGTCAGTTGCAACAAGCAGCAGACGGGCTTGGGCAAATCAACCAACAGTTGACGCTCGTCGGTCAAGGTCTACAATCGACCCAAAACATCCCGCAAACCGTCGGAACGTTGAATGCTTTGTCTGGTCAATTGAGCCAAGTTCAAGCCGGCATTAGTCAAGCCGCAAGTGGTATCGCATCTCAAGGTGCGCAAGCGGGTCAACTTGGAAGTGGGTTGACGCAACTTGCGGATGGTGTCGGTCAAGCGAATGAAGGACTGACGAAAATTGAAAGTGGTCTTGAGGAAATCTCAGATCTTCTGACCGAGATGGGACAAGCGACATCGATTCGGGGGACAGGTGTGTTCGTACCAAAAGATACGCTGTCGGATAAAGCCTTTAAACCAGCGATTGATCGTTACGCCATCGATCAACAGACGGGATTGAAGTTCGAAGTCATTCTCGAAGATGATCCGTATTCACCGGAAGCGATTCAAACCGTCGCTGCCATCAAAGAGACGACAGCGAAGACAATCAAAGGGACACCGTTTGAAGACAGCACCGTTGCATACGGTGGTATCTCAAGCGTCAACAGTGATTTAAATGATACGTCGAAAGCCGATTTCAAACGAACAGTGACGGTCATGCTGATCAGTCTCTTCGTGATTCTAGCAATCATGTTCCGTTCGTTGATCATGCCGTTGTTCATGATCGGTTCGTTATTGCTGACGTATTATACGTCGATGTCGATCGCAGAGCTGATCTTCGTCAATGGACTTGGATATGACGGTATCAGTTGGGCCGTTCCGTTCTTCGGATTCGTCATGTTGATTGCCCTAGGTATCGACTACTCGATTTTCCTCCTCGACCGTTTCCGGGAAGAGACGATCAAGGGACTCGATACGAAGGAAGCGATGTTCCTGTCGATGAAAAAGATGGGATCTGTTATCATCACGGCAGCGATCATCCTCGCAGGAACGTTCGGAGCGATGATGCCGTCTGGTGTCTTGAGTCTCGTTCAAATCGCGACGATCGTCATCACAGGTCTACTCTTGTATGGTTTGATCGTCTTACCGCTCTTGATTCCAGCGATCACGGTATCGTTTGGTAAAGGGGTCTGGTGGCCGTTTCGACCAAACGCTAAAAATTAAGAACTAACCAAACCGGGTTCGTCTTCTAGATGAACCCGGTTTTGTCATGACGTATACTAAGAGCAGATGATAAGGAGGTAGAGCATGCAACACTTCAAACAACTGACTTCACGGATTTGGTATCAGACACCGGTCAGCGAGACGGACCGCCCGATTCTCGCCGTCGTGCGTGGGGAAAAGCATCAATTGATGATCGATGCTGGAAACTCGTCAGCCCATGCAGCACTATTCTTAGAAGAAATGAAGACACACAATCTTGGATCACCTGACTTATTGGCATTGACCCACTGGCACTGGGATCATATTTTTGGCATGAAACATCTCGGTCTGCCATCAATCGCGACTAAGCAAACGATCACGCATATGAAGGAGATGCAACCTTACGCTTGGACGGATGAAGCGTTACAAGAACGAATGGATCAAGGCATCGAGATTCCGTTTTGTGCGGACGCGATCAAGCTCGAGTTCGGAGCGACACGTGATATCGAAGTCGTTTTACCGACAATCAGCTTTGAAGGACAACTGGAGCTTGATTTGGGCGGCGTGCAGTGCCAACTGATCGAGGTCGATAATGATCATTCTCCCGGCAGCCTGCTCGTCTACATTCCGGAAGAACGCGTCGTGTTCTTAGGTGACGCGATGTATGCCGATATCTTTTCACCGAAGTGGAATTATACGGTCAAGCGGACGACGCGTTTATTAGCGGCGCTCGATCGTCTAGAGGTCGACTATTATATCTGGTCGCATGGAGAAGCGATGCCGAAGTCAGAATTTGAAAAAGAGGTTCAGATATTGCGTCGAGCCATTCGCGTAACGAAAGCGACCGGAGGACGACTGAAAGATATGCGGACTTTGTATGCCGAAGAGACAGGACGACCGTTGACAGAAGATGAGACCGAAACATTGATTTATTTCGCAAATGGAACGAAATGACAGATCATAACAAGGGATAGGATGGTGGATGTCGAAATAAATGTAGTACTACAAGCTTATTAAAGGGAGCGGTACTACATGACGAAGCCAAGATTCGAACGGGATGAAACCGTCGATCGCGTCTTTTTTGGGAAGGCAGGCATCTTCTCATTTATAATCATCGTCGGAGGCATTCTATATCTACTATATGATCTATATCTACTATATGATCTATATCTACAATGACCGGGACGCATGCGTTCCGGTTTTTTGAATTCAGGGGAGTGCACAAAAACCAGATATTGGGTAATAACTTGCGTGAGGCTGTTCGAGAAGGTGAGAGGAGATGTCGGATGAAACGAATTCAAATTGCGGATTTTGATCGACGCATGCCATCGATTGAACTGGTCGAAAAGGATGATCACTATGAAGCGATGCTTGTTCCGAGTTATGACCATACGTATCCTTCGACACAAATCCGGACGATCCGCTTAGCGGATATCTCCGTCAATCTGATTGTGACTCCGCAAGAAACACTGCTTGTTTCTGCGCTTTTTCATAAACCGGTTCAAGTGACGGATATTGTGTCCTGGATGCAACTGTATACGATTAGTTTTGCCCAGTCGGATGAGACTGGTTATTTCGTCGAACAAGCAGATGAAATTTTAGAAGTCGTCTTGTATCAGAAACATCCGATCGTCATCGCGACACGTGGTCAGGATCGATTGTATTACGATACGACGGGAGCAATCGAGGTCCGACGGGCGATGAATGAATCGGTCGGCGAGCGTCCGTTGCTTTATTTGAATGGGGAAGCCTGGTACGGTGTGCCACGTCTGACGTTTAATCGCATGAAGGATGAGTTACATGTCAACGGCACATTTTTATATGCGGACTATATGGATGCACACCACGGAAAAATCGGTTTCTTTCGCGAGAATGATCCGTCTCAACCGATCGTCTTGTTGGTCGGTCAGGCCATCGTCGAAATCGAACTGACCGAAAATCCGGACGGTTCACGTGTCTTGATCTTGGAACAACCATACGATGAAGCATGAAAGTGCACAAAAACCGTTCAGCAGATGAACGGTTTTTGTGTGAGACCGTGAAATCCCTTACAAAATATGCGAAGATAGTAAAGAGACAGACCAAAGGGGTTGAGGGGGACATGGCGAAAGAAACACCGCGTAATTCTAAATGGATGCGTTCTTATAATCGAGCACTCGTCTTGCGGCTGATCCGGATGCATCAACCGATTTCGCGGGTCGAGTTAGCACAACGGACGAACTTGACGAAGCCGACGGTATCGAACATCGTCAGTGAATTGATTGCAGAACAACTCGTGACGGAGCGAGAACTTGGGGTATCAAATGGGGGACGAAAACCAATCATGCTCGAACTCGTCGCAACAGAACAGTATGTCATTGGTATCGATGCAACAAGTCACCAATTCATCGGTGTCGTTGCGGATTTAAGTGGGAACACGATTCATGAGTCCGAAGCCGTGGGACGCTTTGAGACGAATGAAGAACTGATTGAAGCAATCGGTCGCTTATGCGAGAACTTGATTGCACAGACACAAGGACGAGGAACGATTCACGGAATCGGCATCTCCGTCCACGGGATGGTCAATCCGGAGACAGGTGTCATTCTTTTTGCTCCACGATTCCATCTGCATGATGTTGAGTTGAAGGTACAACTCGAAGCACGTTTTGACTATCCTGTCTTCATCGAAAATGATGTCCGGGCACTCGCTTCGTTTGAGTTATTGTTCGGTGAAGGCGTCGGGGTTGAACAATTCTTCTATCTCTATGCTGGGGAAGGCATCGGGGGTGCTTATGTGCTCGACGGACAGCTTGTCGACGGACAACATCATATTACGGGGGAGGTCGGGCATATGCGCCTTGATCTCGATGGTCCGATTTGCTCGTGTGGAAACCGAGGATGTCTTGAAGCGTTGGCAGGCGAAAAAGCGTTGCTACGGGATTATGCTGTCGTTGATTCACAAGTCTCGACGCTTGCTGATTTACGCAAGCGGTTGAACGAGGGAGACGAGCAGGCGGTTCGTGCGTATGAACGGGCGGGGGAATATATCGGAATCGGTGTCTTGAATACGATTCATCTTTTGAATCCGCGCCGGATCTTACTTGGGGGACCGATGTTCGAGCTCGCACCTACGATCGTTGATCAAATCAAGGAACGGGTCGAGCACACGGCGTTGACCGCTGCTTCACGTGAAACCGATGTCAAGATGGTCCCGTGGGGTGAAAAACAGGGAGCGCTCAGTGCTGCGGCCCTTGCAACGAACAGTTTATTTCAAACGATTTAATGAGCCGATTCCGTGTCTTGCGAACCAGCAAGAGATGGAATCGGTTTTGTTATTCAAAAATAATTTAATGAAACCGTTTACAAATTAAAAAGTGATGTGCTATAGTCGATGTAAAGTTAGATAATAAATTTAATTTACTAAGTTCATGGTCAACTAAGTGGAGGTGGATGCAGGTTAGCAGGGGCTAATCAAGCTGAAGCAGGAAAGGGAGGCATCGCGCAATGGAACCACACGATCCATGGGTTTCGTACCGTGAAGCTTTCGGGCGTTACGGAGCAATCCGCGGTTTTTATTTTCATCGGTCGACGCAACAGATGACAGAACAGGGTCCAGGCGATGTCCCGACAGACGAGCAGGATATCGTGCTCGTCCGACCACGACGTGACGGTGTGTTTCAATTCCGGATGTCATCGGTACAAGGGGTCCTGACAATCCGTTCATCCGAGCTACACATTCGAAAAAATGAGAGCGGATACATTGAATTACGCGCACTCATGCAACACATGCGCTCTGCCGGTTGTTTGACCCTCGGTGGGGAGTTATATCTCTTCGTCCGACCGGACGTCGATACGCTGGCGTACCGTCTTCGATTGATTGCCCGCGTATTGATTCAGCTCCAGGGAATGCCGATTCAGACGAAGGTGATCGAAGAATGGTGCAAACAAGCACAAATTGAAGGGGAACACGCTAGACGATACGCTTGACTACTTAAACATAAAAGGGGAGCTCTTACATGAAATTCAAAAAAACGAAACTCGTTGCTGCAGCATCAGTCCTAACATTATCCGCATTCCTTGCTGCTTGTGGTGGCGAAGACGAGCAACAAACGAAAACGAAAGACGGCAAGACGATCGTCACATGGTGGGGCTGGGCGCCACAACCAGAAGCGGGGAAAGCAGTCGTTGATGCGTTCAACGAATCGCAAGACAAATACGTCGTTCAATTCAAACGCTACAGTGAAGACTACGAAAAACAATTACAAGTCGCGATGTTGTCAGGTAAGGGTCCAGACATCATCGGTCTAAAAGAACCGATGATCCAGCAGTACAAGGATCGTGTCGTACCCGTTGATTCGTACATGGATAAAGCAGCAGGCAAAGGCTGGAAAGACAAGTTCGTCGAGCTTGGAATCGAACAAACGACACTCGACGGTAAACAATATGCAGTGCCAATCGGGTTCACAGGTCAAGCTTACTTGATGTACAACAAGACGATGCTCGACAAATACGGCGTGACACCACCGAAGAACTACAAAGAAACAGTCAGTGCAGTCAAGAAGATCAAAGACTCAGGCGATAAAGTCATCCCACTCATGCTCGGAGCAAAAGATGCGTGGATCGATATCGACGTCTACAACGTCCTCAGTCACCAAGTGGCACCAGGCTACATCCAAAAAGTTCTTTCGGGTGAAGCGAAGTGGACAGACGACGAGATGGTCAAAACAGCGCAAATCTGGCAAGACCTCTTCAAGGATAAAGTCTTCCAAGAAGGTGCACTTGGTTTAGCGACGTACAATGACGGGATGAACCAATTCTTCGATAAAAAAGCAGCGATGTGGGTTATCGGTTCATGGGAAGCACACTCGATGACGACGAAAGAGAAAAAAGAAAAATGGAAAATCGATGATGAGCTCGGATTCGTTCCACTCCCGAACTTAGCAGGCGGAACAGAGCAACCCGTCATCGCATCGATCGACATGGCACTTGGTGTCAACAAAGAGTCAAAACAACAAGAAGGTGCAGCGGAGTTCATCGCCTTCATGAGCCAAGGAAAAGGACAAGAAGTCTACATGGGTGAGTTCGAGATGGCACCTGGCATCAAGGACGTCAAAGTCGATTCGGATGCTGCCTTCACAACGGAAGGTGAAAAAGAGTCGTACAAGATGTTGAACGACACATTAGCAAAAGCGGTTGCTAGCCGTGGTATCCGGGATACGAAATTAAACGATATCCTCGGTAAGGAACTTCAAAACATCGCGACAGGACAAGATCCGAAAGAAGCATTACAACGCGTTCAAGACGCAGCGGATCAATCAGCGAAATAAGACTCGACAGTGAAGTGGTACGCCTGCGTGCCACTTCCTGATTTTTGGACTTGAGGAAAGTGGGGAATCCATATGCAGACAGAGCGACAGGAATTGCCGATTAAACCAAAAGCAGAACCGCTCCAGCCGGTAGCGACACGTACGCCTGCGCCAAAGAAGAAAAAGAACATGAAGCGGAACATGGTCGGATGGGCGTTCGTTGCCCCGATCGTCTTGTTCGTTGTCAGCTTCATCTATTATGGGATCTTCTATAACGCCTATAACTCGTTCTTCTCGTGGGACGGAATCTCGTTTGACAAAGCGTTCGTCGGACTCGACAACTATGCTGAGATGTTCCAAGATCCAGACTTCTATCTCTCGCTGAAGAATACGTTCATCTTCACGATTTTAACAGTCACGATCCAAGCCGGTATCGGTCTTGTCTTGGCGTACTTCCTGCATACACCGGGACCAATGCGGACGGCGATGAAGTCGGTCTTCTTCTTCCCGGTCGTCTTGAGCCCTGTCGTACTCGGTGCGGCATTCTCACAAATCTATGATTTCCAGTTTGGTTACATCAATGAGTTCCTCCGTGCAATTGGTCTCGGTAGCCTCGAACAGAACTGGCTCGGTGACCCGGATATCGCGCTTTATTCCGTCATTGCAATCAACATCTTCCAGTGGACGGGTTCTTCAATGGTCATGTATTACATGGCGATGTTGACGATTGAGAAGGAAATCTTCGAAGCAGCAAAAATCGATGGAGCTGGATTCTTCCGGACACTGTGGAGCATCGTCTTCCCGAACTTGAAAGGAACGACGTTCACACTTTCGATCCTCGGTGTCATCGGTGGTCTGAAGACGTTTGACTTAGTCTGGATCACGACAGCCGGCGGACCGGGATCGTCGACGGAGTTCATTTCGACTTATCTATTCCGGAAATCGATGTTGCAACAGGAAGTCGGTTACTCGAGTGCTGTTGCCATCATCCTGTTGACGATTGCCTTACTCATCACGTACTTCCAATTGCGCGTACAAAAGAAAATGGATAACTAAGGAGGAACGACCCATGGATGTAGAATCTAAAAAAAGCCGCTGGATGATCAACCTTGTATTGGTGCTGGCATCAATCGTCTGGCTATTCCCGATTTTCGTCATGTTCAAAGAGAGTCTCCGAATCAATGGATTCGACAACTATATCGCGACACTGCAAAACCCGAACTTCCCAACGTTCGTCTTCAACAGTTTCTTCGTTGCCTTCTTCATGATCATCATCTCGATCACGATTCTGGCATTCGCGGCGTTCGCCTTCTCGAAACTTGAGTTTGCTGGAAAACGCCTTTTGTTCAACATGGTCTTAGCGGGTCTGATGTTACCCGTCGCTTCGATGATCGTTCCATTGTTCTTCACGCTCCGTTCGTTTGACGGACTGAACAACCACTGGGGACTGATTGGAGCGGAAGTCGCATTCTTCTTACCATTCGGTCTGATGCTCATCAAAGGGTACTTTGATGAACTACCAAACGAACTGATGGAAGCGGCGTATATCGATGGAGCGACGATTCTTGAAGTCTTCTTCAAAGTCATGCTACCACTCGCAAAACCAGCGCTCGCAACAGCTTTAATCTATGCGTTCCTTAACTCATGGAACGAATACTTGATGGTTCTTACGTTCATGACGGATCCCGCCTATCAGACAGTGACGATGGCACCAAGTTTCTTCAAAGATGCGCTCGGTGGGGATCCAGGAAAAATCTACGCGTCACTTGTTTTGATCAGTTTACCGACGATGATCTTCTATATCTTCTTCCAACGTTTCTTCCAAAAAGGAATGACGGCGGGTGCAGTAAAATAATTGTTTTTGCGTAAGGGGGAGCACAATGTATTTAGGAGTCGATTATTATCCAGAACAAACACCACGAGCACTATGGGAGGAAGACTTCCGACTGATGAAGGAACTTGGCGTCAACGTCGTTCGTCTCGCGGAATTCGCTTGGTCGATGATGGAGCCGGAAGAAGGCGTCTATGACTTCAGCTTTTGGGATGACGTCATCGAACGCTTGAGTGCGGAAGGATTCGATATCGTACTCGGGACACCAACTGCGACACCACCGGCTTGGATATGTACGAAGTATCCAGAAATCTTACCGGTCGATGAGAACGGTGTGACGATCAGCTTTGGTGCTCGTCGCCATTATACGGTCCACAGCGAAACGTACTAGCGTCTATCCGTCAAGATCACGGAAGAGATGGCGAAACGCTACGGTCAACATCCTCGTGTCATCGGGTGGCAAACGGATAATGAATACGGGCATGAGAAATCGGATCGTTCTTATGGCGATGTCGACCGCGCTGCTTTTCAGCGTTGGCTAGCGAACCGTTACGGAACGCTCGATGCCTTGAACGAAGCATGGGGAACCGTCTTCTGGAGTCAGACGTACACGGCGTGGGAGCAAATTCCGGTACCGCGTAAAGTCTATCAGGAACACAACCCATCCTTGCTCGTCGACTTCGATCGCTTCTGTGCCGACGGCTATACGTACTACAACAAATTACAAGTCGATGTCTTACGTCGCTACATTCCAGAGAACGTCTTCATCACGCACAATCTGGTCTACAGTGACATGGCGGTCAATCAGCAACAAATGGCGCAAGACCTCGATTACGTGGCGTTCGATAACTACCCAGTCTGGGGTGGACTACCGGAGCCGAACCGGTTCGAGAAGATGGCGAGTGATCACGATCTTTGCCGCTCTTCGAAGCAAGGAAAAGGGTTCTGGGTCATGGAACAGTTGAGTGGCGCACAAGGCTGGAGCAAAATCGGTTACTTGCCACGACCAGGACATATTCGCCTCTGGACATACCAAGCGGTCGCGCGGGGAGCAGAAGCAATCGTCTACTTCCGCTTCCGGGCTGCTCATTTCGGAACAGAGGAGTTCTGTCACGGCATCATCGATCATGATGGCAAACCGAAACGGAAATTCGAAGAAGTCAAACAAATCATGACGGAACTGAATACGTATGGTGATGAGATCAACGCGAGCCGTTACGACGCGAAAGTCGGTGTCTATTTCGATCAAGAAAACGTCTGGGCGTGGACACACCAGCCACACAGTGATGCGTTTGATTTCCGGACGGAGTTCGTCCGCTTCTATGGTGGAGCGATTCGTCAACAAGTCGCAACCGACATCGTCTTCCCAGGTGATGATCTATCTCGTTATAAACTGATCATCGTTCCGCTCTATTTCTTAACGAATCCAACGTTCGATGACGCCTTGATTGCGTACATGGAACAAGGCGGTCACGTCATCTTCACGTACCGAACAGGCGTCAAGGATGCACGGAATCATGTCGTACCGACGACGTTACCGGGTAAGTTCGCGCCGTACGCGGGCATCGAGATCGACGAATATGAGTCACTCCAATCCGTTCAGCAACATCAGGTGGCAGGCATCGGCGAGATGGCAGGACAATCTTCAACAGCCCGCCTCTGGTGTGACCTCATTACACCAACGACAGCAGAGACGCTTGCTGTTTATAAAGATACGTTCTACGAGGGTGTAGCGGCTGTGACGCGCAATGCCTATAAAGGAATGATTACCTACATCGGCTCATCGATTGATGACGCGATGATTGATACGATTTACCGTCAAGCGTTCACTGAGGCCGGCATCGAGATGATCGAGGCGCCGGATCAAGTCGAAATCGTGCGTCGTCACGGCGAAAAACGTGATTTCCTCTTCTTGATGAACCATGACACGAAAGAAACGCGGGACGTCACGTTAGACGGAACATACAAAGCATTGACAAAAGATGAGACATATCGTGGAACGGTCCAGCTCGCACCACTTGAGACACTGATTCTGACGACGTAAGGAGGAAGAGAACCATGGCAATCTTTGAAGTAGCAGGACGTCGTTTCGTCATCGAAGGGAAACGGGTCGCTCACGTCGTCACGATTGGTGCGAACGGTAAGCTGATTCACACGTATTTCGGTGCCAAGTTACCATATCGAGATGATTATGAAGCATTACCGAGTCCGATCGTCGCACACAGTTCATTTGAATCACCAGATGGCGTCGCGACGTACGATTTCGTACCATTCGGCGAGATGTTGTACACGGAGCCGACTTTGAAATCGGAACGAGAGGACGGACAGCGGATTCACCAGTTCCAGTTTGAACGCTCCGAGCAGACCGAAACGAAATTGACGCTCTGGCTGTTTGATCCCTTGCAGGAGATGCGTGTCGGAGTGCAGTACGAAGTGTTCGCTGATTATGACATCATCGGTCGTTCGATCGTCGTCGAAAACACGGGACGATTACCTGTTCGTTTGACAGCAGCTCAGTCCTTTGCGATGGGACGATGGCATCAACCGCATTTAAAACTGCATCACTTCGCTGGGATGTGGACAGGTGAGTTCAAGAAACAGATCACACCAGTGACACCAGGGCGCCAGACGATTGAAAGTCGACGTGGAGTGACAAGTCACCAAGCGAATCCTTGGTTCGCACTTGAACAGGATGCGACAGAAGACAGCGGTGAAGTCGTCTACGGACATTTTGCTTATTCCGGCAACTGGGCGATTCACGTCGAACAAGATGCGTTCGGTTTTGTCCAACTATCAGGTGGCATGAATCCGTTTGACTTCAGTTGGAAACTATCACATCAACAACAGTTGACGACACCAACGTTCTACATCGGCTATGCGGACGGTTTCGCGGATATGAGCGCCAATGCGCATGCCTTTCAGCGTGACGTCATCATGCCACGTGCGACCGATCGTCCGGTTCTTTATAACTCATGGGAAGCGACGTATTTCGATGTCATGGAATCTGGTCAACGTGAACTCGTTGATCTGGCAGCAGGAATCGGTTGTGAGCTGTTCGTCGTCGATGACGGGTGGTTCGGTGAACGCCATACCGATCAAGCGGGACTCGGGGACTGGCACGTTAATCGGGAAAAATTTCCGAACGGTCTAGAGCCTTTGATCTCGTATGTGAAACAACAAGGGTTACAATTCGGTCTTTGGGTCGAACCGGAGATGGTCAATCCGGATTCTGATCTATACCGGGCGCATCCAGACTGGATTTATCATGCGCGCGATGCAGTCCGGACGACGTCTCGGAATCAATACGTCTTAAACCTCGGATTACCAGAAGTCGAGCAATTCATTCTCGAGATGATGGACGACTTGCTGACACGTCACGCGATCGACTACATCAAATGGGACATGAACCGTGCCTTCTCGGAACCAGGCGTTCCAAAAGACCAGACGGATCGACAGCAAGAACTATGGAAACGTCACGTCGATGCATTGTACCGGATCTTTGACGAATTACGTCGCTTGCATCCGACGGTCGACTTCGAAGCCTGTGCCGGTGGTGGCGGACGGATCGACCTTGGAATCCTCTCACGGACAGAACAAGTCTGGACGAGTGATAACACCGATCCACTCGATCGCTTACAAATTCAGCATGACTTCTCGTATGCCTACAATGCGAAGATGATGAGTTGCTGGGTGACGGACGGACCGAACTGGTTAAATGGACGCAACGTACCGCTTGCAACACGCTTCGTCTCCTCGATGCAAGGCACACTCGGCATTGGTGGTAACTTGAGCGAATGGTCAACGGATGAACTTGCGGAAGCAAAAGGTTGGATCGAGACATATCAAGCGATTCGTCCGACGATTCAACGCGGTATCCAGTATCGCTTATCTGCTTTTACACAACAGACGCCAAGCGTCATGCAGTATACATCAGAAGAAGAAACGGTCCTACTTGCGATCGCACCACTTCGACAATACGGAACACATCAGTATCACTTCAAGCTAAAAGGACTCGACCCAGCAATGCGTTATCAAGTCGAGGACCGGACGTTAAGCGGCGCTTATTTGATGCAACAAGGCTTAACATTCTCTTACACGACGGACTATGAAGCCCGCTGCTTGCGGATTCAGCCAGTCCACCGTGCGCTCTCACTACTCGAATCAAAGGAGACGATCGTATGACAGACCAGACGTTAGAAGAACAATTTGAACAGCGGTTTGGCTCACCGTCGACGCATCGCTTCTTTGCACCAGGACGGATCAACTTAATCGGCGAACATACGGATTACAATGGCGGTCACGTCTTTCCATGTGCGTTGACGTTCGGCACGCATGCGATCGCACGAAAACGAGACGATCAACGTTTCCGCTTTTACTCACTGAATTTTGAGCAAGACGGCATCATCGAAGTCGCGCTCGACGAACTTGCGTATGATGCGAAGCACGGTTGGGCGAACTATGCGAAGGGTATGATTACAGTCTTACAGGAAGCAGGGTATCGAATCGACTCAGGATGTGACATCCTGATTCAAGGTGACATCCCGAATGGAGCTGGTCTTTCATCATCGGCTTCGCTTGAACTCGTCATCGGTGTCTTGCTCGACCGATTATACGGATTAGAGATTCCACGTCTTGATCTCGTCCGGTTCGGTCAACAAGTCGAAAACCGTTATATTGGCGTCAACAGTGGTATCATGGATCAGTTTGCGATCGGCATGGGAAAAGCGGGAGCGGGATTGTTGCTCGATTGTGAGACGCTCGATTATACGTATGCCCCACTCGATTTGACGGGGTATACGATCATCATCATGAATACGAACAAACGCCGTGAACTGGCGGATTCGAAATACAATGAACGCCGGGCGGAATGTGAGGCAGCACTCGCTTATCTCAATCAATTCACGCCACGGGAAGCACTCGGACAATGGACGACTTCAGAATTTGCAAAAGTCGCATGGGAAGACGAACGTTTGATGCGTCGCGCACGCCATGCGATTTCAGAGAATGAACGAACGCTTCAGGCACTAGCAGCACTTGAAGCGGGAGAACTGACGACGTTCGGTCAGTTGATGAACGCGTCACACGTCTCGTTACGGGAAGATTATGAAGTGACAGGGGTTGAACTCGATACACTCGTCGAAGCGGCTTGGGAACAACCGGGCGTGCTCGGCGCACGGATGACAGGTGCTGGTTTTGGTGGCTGTGCGATTGCGATCGTTGAAGACGAGGCAGTCGACGCCTTCAAACAAGCTGTCGGCGAACATTATGAAGCACGGATCGGATACCCGGCGACGTTCTATACGGCGACGGTCGGTGACGGAGCACGTGAAATCGAACGGGAGGTCATCTAAATGGCAACGTTAGTCGTAGGTGGAGCTGGTTATATCGGCTCCCATGCCGTCTATCAATTGATTGATGCCGGAAAGGATGTCGTCGTCATCGACCATCTGCAATCCGGACACCGTGAAGCGGTTCATCCGCAAGCGCGTCTATATGAAGGAGACATACGCGATCGTGCTTTTCTCGATCGCGTCTTTACGGAAGAGACGATTGAACAAGTCGTTCATTTCGCTGCTTTTTCACTCGTCGGCGAGTCGATGACGGAGCCATTACGTTACTTTGATAACAACGTTTACGGGACACAAGTGTTGCTTGAAGCGATGATCGCGCACGACATCAAACAGATCGTCTTCTCTTCGACGGCAGCGACATACGGTGAACAGGAACAGATGCCGATTCTCGAGACAGCGGAAACGCGTCCGACGAATGCATATGGCGAGACGAAGTTGATGATGGAGAAGATGATGCGATGGTCTGAACAAGCGTATGGTTTACGTTACGTCGCGTTACGTTACTTCAATGTCGCCGGTGCACGAGCAACAGGTGAGATCGGAGAAGACCATACACCAGAAACACATTTGATTCCGCTCGTCCTTGAAGTCGCCAACCGACAACGGGCAGAAATTTCGATCTATGGCGATGATTATCCAACGCCGGATGGCACGTGCATTCGTGATTACATCCATGTTGAAGACTTGATCGATGCTCATGTACGCGCACTCGATTATTTAGCGGACGGCAACGACAGCACAGTCTTTAACCTCGGTTCAAGCCAAGGGTTTTCCGTGCGAGAAATCATCGAAGCAGCTCGTCGCGTAACGGGACATCCGATTCCGGAACGCATCATTGAACGTCGTGCAGGGGATCCGAGTATCTTGATCGCCGGATCTGCCAAAGCAAAAGACGTCCTCGGCTGGACGCCACAACGCACCGACATCGAAACAATCATTCGTGATGCTTGGAACTGGCATGCACATCATCCAGAAGGGTACCGGACGAGCGTTCGTTAAAGAGAGATAGAATGAGGAGAGTGACGGCGATGAATGAACTCATCCAACAGTTAGTAGCGCAAGCAATCCAGGAGCGCTTGATTGAACCGGAAGATGCGATCTACGCTCGAAACCGGATTCTAGCACGAGTGGGTCAAGCTGACTTTGAAGAAATGACCGACGTATCATCTCGCCCGATTCCAGATATCTTGGATGAGATGATTGAAGTGTTGATTGCAAGTGGGCAGTTGCCAGCGCGTCTCGAAGACAAAGAACAGTTCGTAGCAGATGTGATGGATATCTTCGTCGCGCGTCCGTCTGACGTGACGGCGGCATTCCGTCGTCTATACGATGAATCACCGATAGCGGCGACGGATTATTTTTACCAACTGAGCCAAGCAAGTAACTACATTCAAACGAAACGGATTGCTAAAAATAAACGTTATCAAGCGGAGACGGCTTACGGAACGATCGATGTCACGATCAACTTATCGAAGCCGGAAAAAGATCCGCGTGAAATCGCGGCAGCCCGGACGGAGGTACCGACGACGTCGAACTATCCAACCTGTCTGTTGTGCGTCGAAAACGTCGGCTACGCGGGTCGTGCGAATCATCCAGCCCGTGCGAATCATCGAATCGTTCCGCTGACGCTGATGGAAGAACCGTGGGCATTACAATACTCACCGTACGTCTATTACAACGAACATAGCATCATTTTGTCGCAGGAACATCGTGATATGGTCATCAATCGGGATGCCTTTGCACGTCTGCTCGCCTTCGTCGAGCAATTCCCACATTACTTTGCTGGTTCGAATGCGGACCTGCCGATCGTCGGCGGATCGATTCTGACGCATGATCATTATCAGGGCGGTCGTTATACGTTTGCGATGGACCGGGCAAACGCTTTAACATCCTTTACGTTCCCGGATCACCCGACAGTCACTGGCGAAACCTTACACTGGCCACTGAGTGTGTTGCGTCTGAAGAGTGAAGATGCGTCGGCACTACTCGATGCTGCGACGACCGTCTATGAGACGTGGTTGACGTATACGGATGAGAGTCAAGAGATCCGTTCACATACCGGTGAGACGCGACACAATACGGTGACGCCGATCGCCCGTCGACGTGATGGACAATTCGAGCTCGATCTCGTCTTACGGAACAACCGGACGTCAGCAGAACATCCGGACGGTATTTTCCATACGCATGCCGATATTCATCACATCAAACGGGAAAATATCGGTTTGATCGAAGTGATGGGACTGGCGGTCTTGCCTGCACGTTTGCTCCAAGAGTTGCAACAGGTCGAACAGTTCATCACAGGTGAAGTCGACGAAGTAGCTGTCGCGCATGCTGACTGGGCAGAGGAACTAAAACAAGCGTATGACCGTCAAGATGTCACGATGTACGTCGAGCAAGCGGTCGCTGCGAAATTCGTACGTGGTCTCGAGGACTGTGGCGTCTTTAAACAGACGGAAGAAGGTCAGGCGGCGTTCGGGCGATTTGTTCAACTCGTGACGCGCCAACCGGTGGAGGAACAACGATGACACGACTACTTGAGAAAGAGTTGATCCGACATACGTTACGTCAGGAAGGCATCGAAGTGACACTCTGGAACTACGGCGGCATCATCCAAGATATCCGGACGACCGATCGGGAAGGTCATTTGGAAAGCGTCGTCTTAGGTCTTGAGACGGTAGAAGAGTATCAACAGCACTCGCCTTACTTCGGGGCAATCGTCGGACGCGTCGCTGGTCGAATCGAACAGGCACGCTTCGAAGTAGCGGAAGAGGTCTATCCGCTCGTCGCAAACGACGGTGCGAATCATCTGCATGGTGGGATTCACGGATTCGATCAAGCATGGTTCGATGTCATCGAAGCGACGGATACGTTGTTTCATTTGCGTTTGAACAGTCCGGATGGAGAAGAAGGGTATCCGGGAACGGTCACACTCGACGTATATTATCGATTAGAGGGAACAACATTGACGCTTGAGATGACGGCCGTGACGGATCAGACGACACCACTCAATCTAACGAATCATACGTACTTCAACTTATCGGGAAATGCGAAGCGGGATGTGTTAGATCACGTTTTGACGTTACCAAGCGACTGCTACTTACCGGTCCAGCCAGACGGCTTACCGACAGGGGAACAGCGGGATGTCTCCGGAACCCCGTTTGATTTCCGTAACGGTCAGTCGATTCGTGACGGGATTACGCCGGAGCATCCCGAGACGATTGCTGTTGGAAACGGCTATGATCATCCCTTTGTATTGCGGGATGACACACTTCGACTTGAAGATCCGGTGTCCGGTCGTTTCGTCGACGTGACAACGAATCAGCCGGCGGTCGTGCTCTATACGGGAACGCAACTACTGACCGATTATACGGTTCACGGTGTTCCGGCTCGACCATCACTTGGTTTATGCCTTGAAGCACAAGTGCATCCGAATGCAGTCCATGAATCTGATTTTCCATCAATCTTGTTGTCACCCGGTGAGACCTATCACTGGAAAACAGCTTATCGCTTTGGTGTAGTGTCTTAATGGATTTGAAGAAGAAGCCCCACTTTCCGTGTCCGGTTAGACAGGAAAGTGGGGCTTTTTGTGTATAGAAGGAAATCGGAAGAAAAGTGCGAAAGGTAATACTAAAGCATAATGAAAGGAGGACTTTTCATGCAGTATGCCGCTACTCCTTGTCTCGTTTTTTCGGGACAAGCCAAGCAGGCGATCGTGTACTACGAAAACGTATTTACGATGACACGTCGTCGTCTCTTACTTGATGAAGCAGAAGATACCGTCTATCACGCACATTTATCCAATGGGGCGTTTGAATTGATGCTCTGGGACGAGGGTGACGCACCGAATACCTCTTCTTCGCTCCATCTGTTGTTGAACTTTTACGTCGCTTGAGGAGCTTGAACAAGTGTATCTGCGATTAACGACAGACGGTCAAATCGTCACCCCCCTTGCGGTAGCAGACTTTGGAGGCTGGTATGAGCAAGTCCGCGATCCGTTCGGGATTCTGTTCGCTCTATCGTTCAGCGAAGAGGGACGAGAATCAGAGACGTTGCTCGAGCGCGAGTAGTGTCCGCTTCATATTCAGACCGCCATGATAGCCGAGCAGATCGCCTTTTTTGCCAATGATCCGGTGACACGGAATCGCGAGCAGTAATCGATTTTTCCCGATTGCCGTGCCAATCGCGCGAGTCGCGTTCGGTCGAAAGAGACGTTCCGCGATATCGGAGTAGGTGGCGGTTTGACCGTACGGTACCGCGCGTAGAGCATGCCAGACTTCAAGTTGGAACGGGGTACCGACTGGTGCGATTGGAAAGGACAGTGTCGTCGACTGTTGATTCAGATAAGCCAGTAGCTGTTCCGTATACGGGGCAAGCGCGGTATCAGAAGCAATCCGATCGGCTCGGGGGAAGTGTTTCCGCGACCAGTCGTCGAATAAATCCTCCGGTTCATCCCAAGCGCCAACATAACAGAGACCATCTGCTGTAGCAGCGACCGGAAACGTATGCGTATTCCAGTGCAAACGAGTGAAGTACAGTTCCATGACATGTTTTCCTTTCTACGCGAAATGAAGTGATGAATCCAAAAGAGGTGCTTCTGACGCAGAGGCACCTTTTTTGGATTACGCGCGCGATCCGACCTGTTGACGTGGTGGAAGATGGATCGATTGACCAAATAAGGCTTCCATCGATTCCGTCAAGGCTTCGCTTCGACTCGGATGTGCCATGACAGGGAAGAGGAGATCTTCCCGTTTTGCTGTCAGTTCCAGTGCTTGGGTGAATTGTCCGACGAGACGATGGGCATCGTCCCCAATCATGTGAATACCAAGGATCAGTGATGTTTGCTCGTCAGCGATGACCTTGACGAATCCACTACCACCTTCGATCGTCGTCGCTCCGTTTGCATTCAGCGGGAACTGTCCGCTCTGAACAGCATGTCCGGCTTCGACCGCTTCTTGTTCCGTCATCCCGATCGAAGCAATCGGTGGGAAGGTTCGTAGAACCGTCGGATAATACGGTGTCGTCGGATCGACGTCTTGACCAGACAAGTGGGCTGCCGTTCGCTTCGCTTCATGAATCGCACGGATGGCGAGCTGTGGACCCGGTGTGACATCACCGATTGCGTAAATGTGAGGTTGATTCGTTCGTCCAGTTGCGTCAACTGGAATCGTCCCGTCTTCTGCAAGCGTCACACCAATCCGTTCGAGACCGAGTGTCAAACTGTTCGGGATCCGGGAAAGGGACTGGAACAGATAGGCACCCTGATAGGCGACTTCTTCTCCGTTTTTCATGACGGTGACGGTCGCGTCCGATGAAGCCTCGATACGTGTCACGACATCCGACACGAGACGGATTTTTTGTTTTTTGAATGTCCGCTTCAGTTCCTTTTCAAGGCTTGGTTCGAGTGGCAATTGATCCGCGAACAACGTCACCTCTGTCCCAAGTGCATGGAAACAGGCGGCCGCTTCGAGTGCTAGCGTGTCAGATCCAATGATCAATAAGCTCTCTGGTAGTTGCTCGAGTTGATAAAGCTGTTCGGCATTCAAGCGGCACGATTCCTCGTGCTGGATGCTGTGACTGCCGGTCGCAATGATGACGTCCTGGAACCGGTACGTATCGAACTGATGTCCCGACTCGACGCCGATCCGGTCCTCTGACAGGAAGGAGGCTGCACCAGTGATATGCTCAATCTGGTTCGCCTGACAGAGGGCGACCACGCCTTGACGTAATTGTTGCACGACACGATTCCGGTAAGCACTCAGTTTACTGAAATCATGGACAGCAGGGGCGGTGAATCCAAGGTCTTCAAGATGCGGCAAGCGTAACATCTCTTCTGCCGCATGCGCATAGACCTTGGACGGGATACAGCCTCGGTTCAGACAAAGTCCACCGAGTTCAGCTTGTTCAATCAATGTAACGTTTCGACCGCCTTGTGCAGCACGGATCGCTGCCGTATAACCTGCGGGACCTCCACCGATGATCAGAAGATCCCGTTCTTGTGTAAGTTCGCCAACAACCATGTTAGATCAACTCCAGAAGTAGGGTAGTCGGATGTTCAATCAGTGACACGAATCGGTTCGTAAAGGCAACAGCCGTTGCCCCGTCTGCGACACGATGATCGAACGACATCGACAAATTCATCATCGAGCGAACGACGATTTGATCATTCTCATCGACACAGGCTCGTTTTTTCGTCTTATGGAAGGCAATCAGTGCTGTCTCCGGATAGTTGATGATTGGTGTTGCTCCCGTACTGCCGAGCGGACCGACATTACTCATCGTAAAAGTGCTTGGTTTTAAGTCCGCTGCGCGCAAGGCACCGTTTTGAGCACGTTGTTGCAACGCGACCAATTGTTCATGCAGTTCCGTCAGTGAGAGCTGATCGGCATGACGGATGACCGGAACCATCAACCCGTCCGGTGTTTCGGTTGCCATGCCAAAGTGGAAATCCTGCTCTAATCGAATACATGCATTTGCTTCATCGAGTTTGGCATGAAAGACAGGATACTCTTTTAAGGCAACAATCAAGGCTTTAATGAAGAAGGCGTTGACGTTGATGTTTCGTCCAGCTGCTTTCCATTCGGCACGTAGTGCGAGTAAACGCGTCATGTCGACTTCCTCGAAGTGAGTGACATGGGGAATCGTGTACAGCGACTGGGTCATCTTTTTCGCGATTTGCTTGCGAATGCCGCGGAACGGAATCGTTTCCGCTGTTGTTTCTTGGTACGTGACCTCTTCAATAATCGGCGCAGCTGTCTCTTGCGGAGAAGTAGCAGCCTGGACGAAGCGGAGCACATCGTCCTCGGAGACACGACCCGATGGATCGGAAGCCGTGACAGCTTCGATATCAATCCCGTGATCACGGGCGATTTTTCGCGTATACGGTGTCGCAAGGACACGTTTTGCTGGAGAAACTTGAACAGGTGGGGCGGTGACAGCAACCGATGCTGGTTCAGGAGCGGACGACGCTTTAGGTGTTACCGCGACCGGCATGTCGGAAACGTTACTTGCTTCGATGTGCAATAACGTCGTACCGACTTGCACCGTCTGACCGACCGGAATGATGATTTCCTTGACGATCCCGGAAACGGGAGCCGGTAGTTCAGCGACCATCTTATCGGTCGCAACCTCGACGACTGGTTGATCCGTCGTGACATGGTCTCCGACTTGAACGAGGTAATGGGCGATTTCACCTTCTGTCATTCCTTCACCAACATCGTGTAATTTAACTTCGATCATGGCATTCAGCTCCTTAAAACTCGACCGTACGCTGAATCGTCGCAAGGACACGTTCTGGCGTCGGAATGTAATGGTCTTCGAGGGCGAACAGCGGAACGGGAACATCAAAACCGGTCACGCGGGCAATCGGTGCCCGTAAATAAAGAAACGCCGTATCATTAATCAAAGTCACGAGATCATTACCGAGACCACCCATTGCTGCGGCTTCATGCACGATGACGGCACGACCTGTCTTTTGAACGGAAGCAGCGATCGTTTCCCGGTCGAGCGGATAGAGCGTCCGTAAGTCGAGTACTTCGCAAGAGATGCCGCGTTCCTGTGCAGCCGTTGCTGCCTTTTGAGCTACTTGAACCATTGCCCCCCAGGCAATTAACGTCACGTCTGTTCCTTCGCTGACGCAGCGTGCTTTTCCAATCTCAACGGTATACGATTCGCTCGGTACGACTTCTTTGAATGAGCGATAACTGCGCATCGACTCAAGGAACAACACGGGATCTGGATCTTCAATCGCAGCAATCAATAACCCTTTTGCATCGTATGGTGTTGCCGGGCAGACGACCTTGAGACCAGGCATCGATGTAAAGAGCGCTTCTGTGCTGTCGGAATGGATTTCCGGGGCCCGGATGCCGGCACCATAAGGGGCACGGATGACCATCGGCACACTGTACCGTCCCATCGTTCGCATCCGGATCCGGGAGACGTGCGTCATGATTTGTTCATAGGCAGGGTAGATGAAGCCGAGAAATTGAATCTCGACGATCGGTTTAAAGCCATTGATGGCAAGACCGATCGACGTACCGACGATGCCGGCTTCACTGAGCGGTGTATCGACGATTCGGTCTTCCCCGAATTCTTCCTGTAAGCCGTCCGTCGCTCGGAAGACACCACCGTTTTTTCCGACGTCTTCTCCAAGGACGAGGGTTGTCTCATCCTCCGACAATTTTGTCCGCAGGGCATCCGTGACAGCTTGAACGAGTGTCATCTCTGTTTGACGATTGATTGGTGTTGCCATCTCATTTCCCCCTTGCTAGCAGATACGCTTCTTTTTGTTGCTGGACATCAACCGGTAAGGTCGCGTACGTATGGTCGAACAGATCATTGACGTCTGGTGCCTTGAATTGCTCCATCGCAGTTACTGCCGCTTCGACTTCTGCCTGGTGCCGTTCCTGTAGCTGTTGCATCCAGGTTTCGTCAAAGTAGCCTTGATGTTGTAAGAATTGTTCAAGTCGATCGAGCGGATCGACCCGGTCACGCGAGCGAGCTTGATCACGGTATTTCGTTGGATCGTCTGCTGTCGTATGCGCACCAAATCGCCATGTGACGGCTTCAATCAATGTTGGTCCACCGCCAGAACGGGCACGCGCAACGGCTGCTTGCATCGTGAAATAGACGGCAAAGGCATCGTTCCCATCGATCCGGACGCTTGGCATCCCGTAGGCGATCGCTTTTTGTGCGATCGTTTCGGAATGCATCTGTTTTTCGATTGGAACAGAGATTGCGAATTGATTGTTTTGGTTGAACAGAATGACTGGTGCTTGGAAGACACTCGCGAAGTTCATTCCTTCGTGGAAGTCGCCTTCAGACGTCGCCCCGTCACCAAAGTAGGCGACCGCGACGTTCGTCGTACCTTTTCGTTTTTCTGCCCACGCGGCGCCGACGGCATGCGGAATTTGCGTCGCAATCGGTACGGCAGGAGGGAAGATGTGTTTCTCAGACGGCACGCAACCTTCGACACGACCGTTCCAGTAGAGAAGCGTCCGCACCATGTCGGCACCGAACGTCAACGTCGCACCGTGATCTCGGTACGTTGGGAATAACCAGTCCTGCTCTGACAACGCCAGTGCACTACCGACTTGCGCCGCCTCTTGTCCTTCGAACGGTGCATAAGTGCCGAGGCGCCCTTGGCGTTGTAAGTTGATCGCCTTCCGGTCGAACGTCCGGATCCGATGCATCTGTTCATATAGGGTGAGGGCGAGCTCTTTCGTCAGATCGTGTTCTTTTGAGGCGTCGATGATACGACCTTCTTCATCGATGATGCGTTGAATCGGAAAATGTTGCTCCATGTCAGTCCCTCCTTCAGTGGTTACGGATATCCCATTTTGGCTTTGTCGTATTCGTGAAGATGTTGTTGTGTTTTGCCCGGATCTGCATCCGTTTTTCACACATCCGGTTCGCGGCTTCGACCGTCGTGATGTTCTCTGCTTGCGACTCCTTGAAGACTTCGAGCACGGCGTCATAGATGTGACGCGTCTTCAGGAGAACCCGTTCGTGATTTGCTCCGTACAGTTCGTCAGCGACTTGGATCAATCCACCACCGTTGACGATATAGTCTGGTGCATACAAGATGCCGCGATCCATCAAGACGTGCGCGAGCTGTTCATCTGCAAGCTGATTGTTCGCCGAACCGCAGATGGCTTTGCACGGTAAGAGGGCGATATTTTGGGCGTGAATAACACCGCCATATGCACATGGAACGAAAATATCAGCGTCTGTTAGATGGATTTCGTGAGGTGAGACGACGCGAACTGTCCCGGGTGCCATTTCGGCTTGAGTTACGATTGCTGCGAGCGCGGCTTCATTGACGTCTGAAACATAAATCGTCGCACCGGCGAGTAACAGTTGTTCGGCAACCTTGAAGCCGACTTTGCCAAGTCCTTGGATCGCGTAAGTCGCGCGACTTAAGTCGTTTGAACCAAATAACGTCTCGATCGTCGCCCGGAGTCCATAGACGACACCTTCAGCCGTCGGGATCGATGAATCGCCACTTCCGCCAAAGGCTTCCGGAATGCCGACGATGCGTGACGTCTCCCGACTAGCATGAACGAAGTCATCCATCGTCGTACCCATGTCGGTTCCGGTGTAAAAACGTCCGCCGAGCGAATCGACGAAGCGACCGAAGGCACGAAAAAGCTCTGGTGATTTATCTGTTGCCGGATTACCGATGATGACGGCTTTACCACCACCAAAATCAACATCAGCGGCAGCGCATTTATACGTCATGCCACGTGACAGGCGGAGGACATCGTCAAGTGCTTCATCGACAGAAGCGTAAGGCGCCATGCGGCAACCACCGAGAGCGGGACCGAGCGTCGTATCGTGGATGGCGATGATTGCTTGTAACCCTGAGACAGGATCGTTGCAAAAGACGACTTGCTCGTGACCCGCGATTTTTTCCATGATCGAGAGCGTTGGATTCGTAGATGGGTTTAACATGTTCATAGTAGAGTCCTCCTCTATCAAATATAAGTAAGCGCTTTCATTTTGTTGGAGCATTCACTTGCAATTTTTCTTGAATCCGGCTTTTTTCTAAAATGAATTGTGTTACTTCTCCTGTTCCAATGACCGCTTGTCCGTCTCGAACTTCGATGTCAGCGTCAACGCGACGTGCTGTGACGCGTGT
The DNA here is from genome assembly GCF_018619045.1 of Exiguobacterium sp. s161. Lineage (NCBI taxonomy): Bacteria > Bacillati > Bacillota > Bacilli > Caryophanales > Exiguobacterium > Exiguobacterium sp. s161. The sequence goes on along the minus strand of NZ_JACSNH010000006.1, from coordinate 61,303 downwards.
TACTGTAGCGGTCACGATCAATCGTGCGCCTTCAGCTGCCATGCCAAGATGCTTCAACGAAACCGCACCCCCGACACCTTCTTCGTCTGCCTCTAAGTAAGGCAGGATAAGTTGACGTGCTGCCCATTCCATATGGTAGACCATCGAAACAGTCGAGTATGCGGGATGAACCAATTGACCTTCAAATTGTGCAAACATATCTTGCGAGACGACCGCTTGAATCTCTGCTGTATCCCCGACAGCTAAACCTGGCTTCATCGTGATCCCCCTTCACTACAACAAATCCTCATTCAATCAAGTGGTCTTACCAAAAATAGTATAACACTTGTCACACGATATTTTATCAACACGTTACAAAATGAGCAAATCATTTCAGAAATATTTTCCAAAAAAGACTCTCGATTATGAGAAAATAGCTTTATAAGCCGATTGATTTACTGTTAAGGTGCGTTGAAGTGATAAAGCGAGAATCGTTTGGGAGCATTTAACAAAACAAGATTGACAACATTGTGAACGTATCGTACGTTAAACATATAACTAAAAATAAACGACCGTTTAATTATTGTATACATGATGAGGAGGTGCAGGTATGTACGATCAACATCACGAAACGATGAATGCGCAAACGCGGGAGCAGCTGCAGATGGAGCAATTACGTCAAACGATGGAACACGTCACGCGCGTCCCGTTCTATCAAGAACGTCTGCAGACATTGCAGATGACGGCACATGATTTTCAAACGATCGAAGATCTACGAAAATTTCCCTTCACACGCAAGCAAGATTTACGCGATCATTATCCGTTCGGGCTATTTGCCGTCGAACGAGAACAGGTCACTCGAATTCACGCCTCGTCTGGTACGAGTAGTAAACCGACCGTCGTCGGGTATACGCAAGAAGATTTAGACGACTGGGCAGGTGCCGTGGCACGTAGCTTAGTCTTAGCCGGTGGATCATCAGCCGACTTGTTGCACAATGCATACGGCTACGGACTGTTCACAGGTGGACTCGGTCTTCATGCAGGTGCTGAAAAACTAGGTATGACAATCTTGCCGATTTCCGGCGGCAATACGGATCGCCAAATCACATTGATCGAGGATTTCCGACCGGATGGCATCTGTGGGACACCTTCGTATATTTTGCGATTAGCAGAACGCATGATCGAACGGGGCATCGATCCACGAAAGACAAGCATGCGTTACGGCATCTTCGGAGCTGAACCCTGGTCGGAAGAGATGCGTCAGACACTCGAACAGACCTTTGATCTACAGGCATTCGATATTTATGGACTCAGTGAAATCATGGGACCAGGTGTCGCGATGGAATGTCAGGAGCAGGCAGGTCTGCATATCATGGATGACTTATTCATTACGGAAGTCGTCGATCCCGTTACGGGGGAACCGGTACCAGATGGCATGGTCGGGGAACTCGTTTTTACAAGCTTGAAAAAGAAAGCGCTTCCAATCATTCGTTACCGGACAGGTGACTTAGCATCGATCACGCATGAAGCGTGTGCTTGTGGTCGGACGACGACACGGATGTCACGTGTCAAAGGGCGGACAGACGACATGCTGATCATCCGAGGGGTCAACGTCTTTCCGTCAGAAATCGAGCGAGTCTTGCTCCAACAACCGGACGTGACGCCACATTATCAAATCCATCTCGTGCGTAAAGCGGGACTCGATGCCGTTGAGCTACATATCGAATTCGAAAATATCTCGGAGCGACAAAGGCGTTCGATATGTGACGCCATCAAGTCGGAATGCCTCATTTCCATTGATCTCGTCTGTCACCCGCACCAAGGGTTACCACGATCGGAAGGGAAAGCCGTTCGGATCGTTGATCGACGCTCGACATCACTCGTCTGATTCAAAGGAGGAACTAGCATGTATGATGCAACACAACTGTTCGAACTCGTCCAACTGACGGAAGAGGAAAAATTAGCACGCTTCAAGGAGCGGATCGAGCGAGGTGAAAAGATCGAAGCCGATGACTGGATGCCTGCTTTTTACCGGGACACGCTGATTAAATTGATTTCGATGCACGGTATCAGTGAAATCATGGGTGCACTTCCGGAAAAAGAATGGGTTCCAAAAGCACCATCACTTCGCCGGAAGCTCGGCATCATGGCGAAGGTCCAGGATGAGATGGGGCATGGACAACTGTTGCTTCGTGTCGTCGAGGATTTGATGAAACCGTATGGCAAGACACGTGGGGATTTGATGGATGATTTGTTCACAGGACGATTGAAGTTCCACAACGTCTTCCACATGCCGACGCGGTCATGGGCCGATGCCGGGATGATCGGTTGGCTCGTCGATGGGGCGGCGATCATCACGCAGACGAACATGCTCGGTGCTTCATATGGACCTTACGCACGGGCTTTACAACGGATCTGTGCGGAAGAGGTCTTCCATGCGCAACACGGAGAGTCGATCATCATGGCACTCGCGGAAGGGACACCGGAACAGCGGGCGATGATTCAGGAATCACTGGATGAGTGGTGGGAATCCTTGTTGATGTTCTTTGGACCAGCCTCGAAAGAGACGACCGGGACATCAAAACAGGACGTGACGATCGCCTATAAGATTCGGACGAAAACGAATGAAGAGCTCCGACAAAACTTCTTTACGAAGTACGTACCACGGATTCGTTCACTCGGACTCGTCATTCCGGATCCGACGTTACGTTTTGATGAAGAGACAGGGCAGTGGGAATATGCACAGCCAGACTGGACGAAATTCAAGACGATCATCCAAGGGGGAGGACCACGTTCGAAAGAGCGACTGGACTTGCGCCGGACATCTTATGAGAATAATGCTTGGGTACGGGATGCACTCGCTGAAACGAAGGCATGAGAGGGGAAGGTACGATGAACGAGACGTTCTATCACGAATTCGAAGTCTTTAGCAAACGGACGCCGAACGCGGCGTTCACCCATCAATTCAGCTTGCTCGCTCCGAATAAGGAGATGGCACTGTTGATGGCGCAAGAAAACTTCATGCGCCGGGAACCGGTCGTCGACATCTGGGTCGTCAAACGCGAAGATATCCGTGGTTTATCACCCGATGAGAAGCAGATGTTACAACGCCTTGATAATAAGGACTACCGGACGACGAAAGGGTACGGCTACTTGAAGAAAAAATGGCGTCATTACGAGCAACAGATGCTCGATGAAAAAGAGATCATGTCTTGGCAAGGAGGCGATTCCAAATGACGGAACACGAACGGACGGCACTCGCCTCCTTACTCTATCAACTCGCGGATGATGATTTCCTTTACGCGTATCGTGGTTCGGAATGGCTCGGACTCGCACCGCATATCGAAGAGGACGTCGCTTCGTCTTCGATTGCGCAAGATTCAATGGGACACGCGGCGATGTATTACCAACTCCTCGAAGAACTCGGCGAAGGAAATGCTGATGCATTAGCTCATGTCCGACTAGCGCATGAACGGAAAAATTCGATTCTCGTCGAACGTGTCAATGGACCTGGCTACTACATGGAGGAGCCTGAATATGACTGGGCATTCGCCGTCGTACGGAACTATTGCTACACGGTCGCGAAAAAGATCCGGATTGATGCTTTGAAGTCGAGCAGTTACGAGCCACTCGCTACGGCTGCCGTCAAGATCAACATGGAGTTGTACTATCATTTGCTGCACTGGCAAACGTGGTTTACCCAGCTTTATCAATCGACGGAGACGGCGCGGCAGAAGATGGATGCAGCCCTAGAAAAAGTCCTCTATGACTTCGGTGACATGTTCGATTATGGCGAACACGGTCAATTGATCGAAGAGATGCGGTTGATCGAAGGGCAAGGGATTTTACTCGATCGTTGGTATCAGACGATCACACCGTTACTCGTCGAATTGAACGTGACACTTCCGGAAATGCAGATGACGCGTAACGGGCGGGACGGCGATCACACGGAAGATTTGAACGACGCGCTTGCGACACTCGGAGAAGTCTACTTGATCGATCAGACGGCGACGTGGTGAAAGGAGAGGGGAGCATGACGACGACACTCCAGGATGCAATCCGGGAAGCCCTGAACGGGGTGAAGGATCCGGAAATTGATAGCGTCAGTATTTTAGATCTTGGCATGGTCGAGACGATGGACGCGGAAGCGACGGAGCATGGTTACGTGGTGCGCGTCACGCTTCTCCCGACGTTCCTCGGTTGTCCGGCGCTTGAAATCATTAAAAAAAACACCGAATCCGCCTTGCAGGTGATTCCAAATGTCGAACAGGTCGACGTCCAGTTCCGGTTTGATCCACCGTGGACATCGGACCGGATCACGGAACAAGGCATGCAAGGATTGAAGGCATTCGGTATCGCTCCTCCTCGGTTTGAGCAAGGGAAGTGGGAGATTGACTGTCCGTATTGTGGATCGACGTATGTGACGATGGAAAACTTATTCGGACCGACAGCATGTCGAAGTATTCTCTACTGTAAATCGTGTAAAAATCCATTCGAGGCGATGAAACCCGTCTCTACTCTCATGTGAAGGAAGGTAATCAAGATGGCAAAATTAATCGCACTGTACAAACACCCAGAAAACAAGGAAGCATTCGATCAGCACTATTTTGAGGTCCATGGTCCATTGACAGCAAAAATTCCAGGACTGCAAGAAATGAATGTCACGAAAATCGTCGGCTCACCAATGGGCGGAGACGGAAAGTATTACTTGATGTGCGAGATGGTCTATGAAAGTCAGGAAGCGATGCAAGCAGGCATGCGTTCGCTCGAAGGAAAAGCATCCGGGAAAGACTTGATGAGCTTTGCGGGGGATCTCGTCACATTGATGATTGGTGAAGATGTCCATGCCGACACAACAGTACGTTAAGACGGAAATGGTCGATCGGATCGGTCGGATTCGACTCGACCGAACGGCACGATACAATGCGCTGAACCGGACGATGGTCCGGGAAATCGTCGAGGCGATGGAGACGTTCGACCGAGACGAACGGGTGACGGTCATCGTCTTGACTGGAAACGGAAAATCGTTCTCAGCGGGCGCCGATATCGAGGAGATGCTCGAGGCGACACCGATCTCGATGGAACTCCTCGATCCGTTCGCGGACTGGGACCGAATCAGCCGAATCAAAAAGCCGATCATCGCAGGTGTCCATGGTTTCGTCCTTGGCGGCGGTTTTGAACTGGCACTCGCTTGTGATTTAATCTACGCCGATCCTGAGACACAGTTTGGATTCCCGGAAGTCGGACTCGGCGTCATGCCGGGAGCAGGCGGGACGCAGCGCTTGACGAAATGCATCGGTCGAACGCGGGCGCTCGAGTGGCTCTTCACCGGCGACCGGATGAAGGCAGAGGAAGCGGAACGACTTGGTATCATCAACCGGGTGACGGCTGATGTCGAAGCGACGGTGCTGGCAATGGCAGAGCGGTTATCGAACCAACCGAGCATGGCGTTGCGGTTGATCAAGGACGCGGCAAACAAAGCCGTCGATTTATCGTTACAGGATGGGATGGAGCACGAACGCCGTAACTTCTATCTCTTGTTCGCGACAGCCGATCAAACAGAAGGCATGCAAGCATTTCTTGAAAAACGATCACCGATTTTCAATCAACAGGAACAGGAGTGAATACAATGTCGACAGTACATGAAAAAACACTTGAAATGAAACGGTCCGTCTATCACTTGCTCATCAACGGCGAACAGGTCGAGGGCGCAACAGGCGAGACGTTCAAAACATATAATCCGGCGACAGGTGAAGTGATCGCGGAAGTCGCAAAAGCGTCGAAGGAAGACGCGGATCGTGCCGTTCAAGCAGCACGTGATGCGTTTGATCACGGGAAGTGGAAGATGTGGCCGGTCGGACGCCGGGCACAAATCTTGAATAAGATTGCGAGCATCATGCGTTCCCGCTTCAACGAAATCGTCGAACTGGAGATTCTTGATACGGGGAAATCACTGGCAGCGGCGCAAGGACAAGTCACACAAGCGATTGAAGACTTTGAGTTCTATGCGGGTGCGATCGTCGGTCATCGTGGTGTCGTCAATAACGTACCGGGACAATTCCATAACTACACGGAAAAAGAAGCGGTCGGTGTCTGTGCACAAATCATTCCGTGGAACTATCCGTTGATGATGGCAGCTTGGAAGGTCGCACCAGCAATCGCAGTCGGTTGTTCGGTCGTCGTCAAACCAGCGACATTGACACCGTTGACAGCAATCATTCTCGGTGAGATTTGTCTAGAAGCTGGCGTACCAGCAGGTGTCGTCAACGTCATCCCGGGATCCGGTCGCGAAATCGGCAACCATCTCGTTGAGCATCCTCACGTCGATAAAGTCGCCTTCACGGGCTCGACGCCAGTCGGTAAAGACATCATGGGACGTGCGTCCGAGACGCTAAAACGAGTCACACTCGAACTCGGTGGGAAATCACCGAACATCGTCTTTGAAGATGCGGACGTGACAGCAGCCGTTGATGGTTCGTTGTTCGGCATCTTCTATAACAGCGGTCAATCGTGTGAAGCGCGCTCGCGCCTGTATGTCCACGAGGAGATCTACGAAGCGTTCATGGAGCAATTCGTCGCGAAGACAAAACAACTCGTCCTTGGTAATCCATTCGATAAAGGAACACACGTCGGAGCGATCATCGACCAACAACAAGTCGATGTCATCGATGGATACGTCCAGTCAGCGAAAGCGGACGGGGCAACAATCGTCACAGGTGGTCACGCGACAGCGCCAGAAGGATACGAAAAAGGCTTCTGGTACGCACCGACGATCATCACGGACGTCACGCACGAGATGAAAGCGGTCAATGAAGAAATCTTCGGACCGGTCGTCGTCGTCATGCCGTTCAAAGATGAAAAAGAAGCGATTCGCCTAGCGAACGATACATCATTTGGACTCGGATCAGCCGTTTGGACGAAAGACGGCGCGAAAGCGACACGTGTCGCGAATCAAATCAAAGCCGGCATCGTCATGGTCAACTGTCCGTTCTCTGCCTTCCCGGGCACACCGTTTGGTGGCTACAAACAATCGGGCTTCGGTCGAGAACTCTGTATCGAGACGCTTGATCTGTACACGGAAACAAAAAGTATCTTGTCGTATTACGGCAGTCGTCCACTCAATCCGTTCGGACTATAAGCAAGAGGGAAGGCTGGAGTTCCGTCGGGAAGTCCAGCCTTTTTTAACAGCACAGGGGATAAGGGGGAATTCAGATGGTAGAACAACTCGTCGTCGTCGGATCCGGCGTCATGGGGCGTGGTATCGCTTATGTGGCCGCACAACGCGGATTTCAGGTGACACTCGTTGATATCAAAGAGGAATACGTCAAAGGAGCACTGCAAGAATTAGAACGAATCGCGGAAAAAGGCATCATCCGTGGCAAGATGACGACAAGTGAGGTCGAGGGACTGTTCGATCGACTGCATCTGTCGACCGACCTAGCTGAGGCGGCACAACAAGCGGATCTCGTCATTGAAGCAGTACCGGAACAACTCAGCATCAAACAGCAAGTCTTTGAAACGCTAGAAGCGAATGCACGTCCGGACTGTTATTTCGCGACGAACACGTCGACGATGAGTCCAACGGAAATTGCGTCCTTTACGAACCGGGCGGACCGGGTCATGGCGATGCATTTCTTCAATCCGGTCCATCTGATGCCACTGATCGAGCTCGTTCGTGGTCTTGAGACATCGGATGAGACGGTTGCAGCTCTTGAACAGGTAGCGCGTCAGATGCAGAAGGAAACGGTCGTCATCCGTGAGTTTCCTGGGTTCGTGACTTCGCGGATCAGTGCGCTCGTCGGAAACGAAGCGTTCTACATGTTACAAGAAGGACTCGGGACACCAGAAGAGATCGATAAAGCGATCAAACTCGGCTTAAACTATCCGATGGGACCATTCGAACTCGGGGACTTGGTCGGACTTGATACTCGGCTCCACAACTTAAAGTATCTGCATGAGAAGCTCGGCGAAAAATACCGTCCGGCACCACTGCTCGAACAGTATGTCAAAGCGGGCAGACTCGGTCGTAAAACCGGTCGTGGCGTCTATGACTATACGAATCGCGAGGTGACATCATGAAACGGGTCGCCATCATCGATGCCGTTCGGACACCGATTGGTCGCTATAACGGCGCCTTGCGTCAGGTTCGTCCGGATGATTTAGGAGCACGCGTCATCGAAGCGTTGCTTGAGCGTAATCCACAAGTCGATCCGAAGACGATCGAGGAAGTCATTTTCGGTAATGCGAATCAGGCGGGAGAAGACAATCGTAACGTCGCCCGGATGTCGGGACTACTAGCTGGTCTACCGGTCGAAGTCGCTGGTACGACGATTAATCGCTTATGTGGGTCAGGGCTCGACGCTGTCATCGCGGCGGCACGAGGGATTGCCTTAGGTGAAGGCGATATCTATATCGCTGGTGGGACGGAAAGCATGACGCGTGCACCGTTCGTTCTCGCGAAGCCGGATCAGGCCAACCCACGTGGCAATCAGACGATGTACGATACGACGATCGGTTGGCGCTTCGTCAATGATCGTTTAGCAGATCAATACGGAACGGATTCGATGCCGGAGACAGCCGAGAACGTCGCCCGTCAGTACGGGATCTCACGCGAAGCGCAGGACGACTTTGCGTTTGAAAGCCAACAACGCGCGAAACGAGCAATCGAGACAGAGCGCTTCACGGACGAACTGGTTGCGGTCACACAAATGGACCGGAAAGGCAACGTCAGCGTCTTCAATCGTGATGAACATCCTCGTCCCGAGACGACACGTGAGAAACTGGCGACACTTCGTCCGTTATTCCCAAGTGGTACCGTGACGGCGGGGAATGCATCTGGTGTCAACGACGGTGCGTCGGCACTGTTATTGATGAGTGAAGAAAAAGCGAACGAACTCGGTTTGACGCCACTCGGGTATTACCGGGCGAGTGCGACAGCAGGGGTCGAACCTGCCATCATGGGAATCGGACCAATCGACGCGACGGAAAAAGTTCTCCGGCGGGCAGGGTTGACGGTCGAACAGCTCGATCAAATCGAGTTGAACGAAGCCTTTGCGGCTCAAAGTCTTGCCTGCATTGAAGCACTTGGTTTACCAAGCGAAAAAGTCAACGTCAACGGTGGTGCGATCGCTTTCGGTCATCCACTCGGTGCGAGTGGAGCGCGGATTTTGACGACATTATTGCATGAGATGCGCCGAACGAACCGGACGTATGGTCTCGCGACGATGTGTGTCGGAGTCGGACAAGGGATCGCACTTGTCGTCGATCGGGAGGGACTCGTATGATTCACTTAGAACGAGAAGGCTATATCGCAATCGTCCGGATTGATCGTCCAGAACGTTTGAACTGTCTCGATTATCCGACGCTTGTCGCTTTGCAAGAACAGGTCGATGCGTTATCGGTCGACCCGGAAGCGCGGGTCGTCCTGTTTACGGGAACGGGGAAAGCATTTAGTGCCGGTGCCGATTTAAAAGAACGCGTGCATTTAAACGAAGAAGAAGTCCGGCGCAATGTCCTTGCGATCCGCAATGTCTTCACTTCGATCGCACAATTGCCGCAACCAACAATCGCAGCCGTCAACGGTCACGCGCTCGGCGGTGGGTTCGAGTGGATCCTTGCCTGTGATTTCCGCTTTCTCGTTGAGGATGCACTCGTCGGCTTGACGGAGACCAGCTTCGGGATCATTCCAGGAGCCGGTGGAACACAACGCTTGCCACGACTGATTGGGGAGACGCGGGCAAAGGAATTGATCTTCACGGCGAAAAAAATCGATGCGATGACAGCAGAACGGTACGGACTCGCGACAGCCGTTGTTGCCCGGGAAGCGTTGATGACGACGTGCTTTGAGTTTGCTAATCAGATGTTACAGAATGGTCCGATTGCCTTGCGCCAAGCGAAGCGAGCGATTGATCAAGGGCGGGATGTCTCACTCGAACAAGGACTACAGCTCGAAACAGAGGCTTATGAAGTCGTCATTCCGACGGCTGATCGTCAGGAAGCGCTACAAGCCTTCGCTGAAAAACGACCACCACGCTTTGAAGGAAGATGAGGATGGTCGACGTTTGAAATAACCCGTATACTAACGATACACACTATGAACGACTGAAGAGAGAGTGAATACCATGAGTGCGAACACCCAATCGATGATCTTTACGATTTACGGCGATTATATCCGCCATTACGGCAATCAAATCTGGGTCGGGAGTTTAATTCGACTCGTCAAAGAGTTCGGACATAACGAACAAGCCGTTCGGGTTGCTGTGTCCCGGATGGTTAAACAAGGCTGGCTCGTCTCCGAGAAACAAGGAAATAAAAGCTTCTATTCATTAACACCACGTGGGGTGGAACGGATGGAGGAGGCCGCACGCCGGATCTACAGATCAACACCGCACGACTGGGACGGGAAGTGGCGAACGCTGATGTACACGATTCCGGAGGATAAACGCCAGATTCGTGATGAGCTCCGCAAAGAACTGACGTGGAGTGGGTTTGGCAACTTATCGAACGGGGTTTGGATTTCACCGAACCCGCTTGAAAAAGAGGCGGAACGATTGATCGCGTCGTATGAGATCGAAGAGTATGTCGATTTCTTCGTCGGTGAATACCACGGTCCGAAGCAGGATCAATCCCTCGTCGAGCGTGCGTTTCCGCTGGAGGAATTGCAGGAGCGTTACGAGACGTTCATCACGGATTACAGCCGGCAATACATCGTCCATCAAAGTCAGCTGCAACTTGGAGAAATGACGGATGAACAGTGTTTCGTCGAACGGACGATGCTCGTACATGAGTACCGGAAGTTTCTGTTCACGGATCCCGGATTACCGCAAGAACTGTTACCGGATGCTTGGAGCGGACATCACGCGGCGCTCTTGTTCGAACAATATTACCGATTGCTCGCACAACCAGCGAGTCGGTTCTTCGAATCGATCTTTGAAGAGACGCACGATGTGTCCCAACGCAGTGCCTCGTACGACGCGGCGGAACACCCGCTGTTTGCAGAGCGGTGAGCATATATTCGAATGAAAAGAGCGGGACGGATCAGTTGATCCGCCCCGCATTCGTGTCATTCAGATGTGTTCTGTTCAGCAGATTCTGCGAGAATATTTCGGAAGGCATATCCTTTATCGACATAAGAATCAATCGACTCCTGAATCATCGCGAGATCCGCTTCTGTTAGTTCACGCACGACTTTACCGGGTGAGCCGATGATCAGCGAACGGGGTGGGAAAACTTTTCCCGATGGAATTAGCGTATTCGCCCCGATGATGCATTCTTCACCGATCTCTGCATGATCAAGAACGGTCGCACCCATTCCGACGATCGAACGACGTCCGATTTTGCAACCGTGTAAAATCGCGTTATGTCCGACCGTTACTTCATCTTCAATGACGACGGGTGCCCCTTCATAGAGATGAATCGTCGCGTTGTCCTGGATACTGCAGCGTTTGCCGATTGTAATCGGTCCTTCGTCACCGCGTAATACAGCGTTGAACCAGATGGTAGACTCGGAACCGATCGTGACGTCTCCGATCAGATAAGCGCCAGGAGCGATGAATACGTCGGATGCTACGTTCGGATGAATCGATTGATACGGAATCTTCATAACAGAATGACCTCGTTTCTATAATAAGATGAACTACTATTCATTCCATGTCAGTATAGCATGTGAGTGAAGTCGAGAACGGAGGAAAGACATGTTTCCGATTTGTGAGCTCTTTAAAATTCGATATCCTTTAATCCAAGGAGGAATGGGTAACATTAGTCATGCGGCGCTCACGGCAGCGGTGTCGAATGCCGGAGGACTCGGAACGCTCGGGTGCGGGACATTGTCGGTCGATGAAGTGTCGTCGCGGATTCACGAGACACGAATGCTGACGGATCAACCATTTGCCTTGAACATCGCGATTCGGGTGTCTCCTTATACGGAAGCACTGATTGATCTCGCGATTGCAGAAAAGATTCCGGTCGTCTCCTTGTCGGCAGGAAACCCGACACCGTACATAGAGCGACTTCAAGCTGCCGGTATCAAAACGATTGCTGTTGTCGCTTCAGTCAAACAGGCGTTAAAGGCAGAACAGGCAGGCGCTGATGTACTCGTAGCGGAGGGAGTTGAAGCAGCAGGCATCAATTCACCGCTCGAGTTGACGACGTTGACCTTGATTCCGCAACTCGTCGATCGGGTCAACATACCGGTCCTTGCAGCGGGTGGGATTGGCGACGGACGTGGGCTAGCAGCTGTTCTGTTGCTTGGTGCTGCCGGCGTCCAGCTCGGAACACGGTTGATCGCGACGGAAGAGGCGAAGGTTCATTCGGCATACAAGGCGCACTTAATGGATGCGACCGATACCGATACACGCATCATCGGACGTTCCGTCGGATTCGTCCGACGTGTCCTTGATGGTCCTTACGTCGAACGACTCACAGTAGAGACACCTGCTGCTTTTCTCGATCAGACGAATGAGTCGTATCATATTACAGGCGCTCTTGAGGGCGATGAGGAGAAAGGATATGTCAACGCTGGACTAGTTGCGGGATTGATTCATGATGTGCCGACTGTTGCGGAGTTGTTTACGCGCATGATGACGGAAGCAGAGGAACAGCTGAAACAAACGACGACTCGTTTTACGACATGAGCATATAGTGAGGGACCCGTGATGCCACTTGTGGACAGCGGGTTTTTTCATGTTTTTTTGAAAATGGGACATTTGTCCTTTTCAAGTAGGGCACGAGTAAGGTCTACTCTAGTGTAGAGATTAAAGGAGGAGATGACGTGCAAGGAGTCGTGTTTGCTTTGATGAGCGGTCTGTTCATCGCCCTGCAAGGCATATTCAATGCGCGCCTTGCGACAGGCGTCGGACCGTGGTTGTCCGTATTGATCGTCCACTTTGTGGGTCTGATGGGTTGTTTAGTCATTTACAGTTTCGTACGAGATCGGAAAATCGGTGGCTTCCGTCAGTTTCCATGGATTTATGCGAGCGGCGGTTTGATTGGCGTGCTAGTCGTCGTAACGGAACTGACAGCAATCCAAAAACTCGGGATGACATGGGCGATGTGTTTATTACTCGTCGCACAGATTTTATGTGCGTTTGTGATTGATTTAAAGGGATGGTTCGGTGTCTTAAAAAAACAAGGAAATCGTGGTCAATGGGTTGGTGTGGGTCTCATGCTTGCAGGAGTTGCGATTTTCTCACTTGCCTAAAGGGGGGAAATGAACATGGAAAGCGTCATTCAACAGTATGGACTGGATACGATTTTGACGGAAGAGACGCGCGCTTGGTTGCGTCAAGAAACCTTCCAAAAAGGGGAACTCCTCTGTACGACAGGGGCAGCGATCGACCGGATGTACTTCATCGTCGCAGGCAAAGTTAAGATATCTGCTGCCTCGTCAGAAGGGAAACAACGGATTCTACGATTCAAGACACCACTGACAGTGATCGGTGACGCTGAGTTCATCAACGAACGGGAAGTATTGAATACGGTCGAAGCGGTGACCGACGTCGAGGTGTTGAGCGTACCGTATGCGATTTTACGCGAGCACAATACGACGAACGTCTTTCTGCAATTCTTATTACGAACGATCACAGCGAAGTGGTATGCCGACTCGAAATCAGCGTCGCACCATGTATTGTATACAGTTGAAGAGCGATTTGCAGGATATTTGTTGTCGATCGCTTCTGAAGCCAGTGACAGTTTGTTTTCTCAGGAGATGCGGACGTCGAACCTGCATGACGTCGCCGACTGGCTTGGAACAAGTTATCGCCATCTCAATCGGATCATCACGAAATTATGTGAAGAAGAGATTCTCGTTCGACGACGCGGGAAAATCATCATTGTCGATCTGGAGCGGATTCGCGAGAAGGCGAACGGCAACAGCTATGAGTAAGGAGGAACGAACATGGTAATAGGCATCGTGTGTGCCGTATTGGCAGGGATGTTGATCAGTTTACAGACGGTATTGAATGCTCGGATGAGTGACGCGTTTGGCGCTTGGGCGACGACGACGCTAGTCTTCTTTGTCGGTTTCGTCGGAGCAAGTGTCACGTATGTTCTGTTTCGTGGTGGAACAATCGGACAGATTCAAAACGTATCGCCACTCTATTGGTTTGGTGGACTTGTAGGTGTTGGCGTCGTTTTTTGTGTCATGCGTGGAATTCAATTGCTTGGTCCGTCCGTCGCGATCTCTGTCGTTCTGATTTCGCAGTTAAGCTTTGCTCTCGCTGTCGATACGTTCGGTTGGTTCGGTTTACCACAAATTGATTTATCATTCGGTCAGCTCGTCGGTCTCGCTGTCATGGTATGTGGGATCTTCGTTTTGAAGCGGTATCAAGTCGTGGCGCCGGAAGAGAAGGCGGCGGATCAAGTAGAACGTGTTTCATGACTTATTTTTTTCATAACAATGAAACAGGTCAGCAAACAAATGTTTACTGACCTGTTTTTATATGCATTTTTTTGAATTAAACCGTCGTCGTATCTTTCCATTCCTGCTCGATGAAGGCATCGCGACCAGAGGCAGCACGATCTTTTTTATAGTGTTCTGGATTTTTCTTATGGAAGTCTTGATGGTACTCTTCCGCCGGATAAAATTCAGAAGCGGCATCGATCCGCGTTACGATCGGTTGTTTGAAACGATTGCTTGCAGCAAGAGCGTCACGAGAAGCGATTGCTGCTTCATGCTGCGCATCCGTATGATAGAAAATCGCTGGTGCGTACTGCGTGCCACGATCTTGGAATTGACCTTCTGCATCCGTCGGATCCGTTTGTGGCCAGTAGAGTTCGAGCAGACGCTCGTACGGGAATAGGCTCGGATCAAACGTGATTTGGACGACTTCGAGATGTCCCGTCGTTCCTGTTTTGACTTGCTCATACGTCGGATTGTCGACGTGACCGCCCATGTAACCTGATACGATTCCCTCGATTCCTGGTAATTCTTCAAATGGTGTCACCATGCACCAAAAACATCCACCTGCAAATGTTGCTTTTTCCATCCGTCTCTTCCTCTCCGTGGGAAATTCCCATTGTATGTCTGACAGCGAGAAAAACGAAAACGACTCCTTCGCTTGGTTGCAAAAGGAGTCGCCGCTTTTTATCAACCAAAGCTTTCGCTTTGCTGGTCGTAGCACCTTGCTATACGCAGGTTGCTGGGACGTCATCGATCCAGATCTCTCGGTCCACTCTTGATAAGGGTATATGAAGTTGATGTCATTCGTTATCATTGTTGTGATGATACCATTCACATAGAAATAAAGTCAATCCTTAGGTTTCAAGGCACGTAAAACCGTCGCTCCGAGTGTTTTCGCACCAACCAATAACGCTTGTTCGTTGATCTCGTACTGCGGATGATGCTGTGGATGATTGATGCGACCGTCCGTATATCCGGAGCCGGTAAAGAAGTAACTTCCCGGGACGTGTGTTAGATAATGTGCGAAGTCGTCCGCCGCCATCATCGGTGTGAGTGACCGGACAGATGCTTCCGGTAAGAAAGAAGCAGCTTCCTGAACGAGTTTTGTCTCGTCCGGATGATTCCAAAGCGCCGGGTAACCCGTCGTGAAGTCAATCGAATAAGTAGCACCGATGCCGGCACACGTCGTTTTGGCGACAAGGTCGACTTCTTGTCGGAGCTGATGCCGCAGGGTTTCATTGAACGTCCGGATCTCCCCGACGATGCGTGCTTCACCCGTGACGATGTTCGGCGCCGTTCCTGCGTGGAAGGATCCGATTGCAAGAACAGCGGGTTCGAACGGATCGACCCGTCGACTGACAAGGTGTTGTAAGTTGCAGACGAGTTGTGCCCCAGCGACGAGCGCATCTTTTGTTTTGTGCGGTGCCTGGGCATGCCCACCTTGACCATGAACGATGATTTCGAATTCGTCGATCGCACATAATGTATGTCCTTCCCGAAACCCAATCGTACCAACCGGTAAATCATTTTCGAGATGTGTCGCGAAAATCGCATCGACGCCTTCGAGAACGCCGGCTTCGATCATTTGGATGGCTCCGCCAGGAAAGACCTCTTCTCCATGCTGATGAATGATTCGAATCGTTCCTTGCAATTGATCCCGTAACGGATAGAGCGTAGCAGCAAGAGCCATCACCATCGCCGTATGCCCATCGTGTCCGCAAGCATGCATGACACCGGGATGGATTGACCGGAAAGCAAGTGTTGTCTCTTCTTGAAGTGGTAAAGCATCAAAATCTGCACGGACCGCAATCGTTGGGCCAGGGTATTTGCCTTCGATCGTCGCGACGACACCACGACCTCCGACGGCTGTTTCGTGAGGGATGCCCCGTTCCGCGTAAAAGTTTGCAATTCGTTCTGGTGTGCGGACTTCCTGAAAAGAGAGTTCCGGATGTCGATGGAAATCACGCCGTAACGCGATCATCGTCGGTTCGAATTGTTCGAGTGCTTCAAAAAGTTGAGTTTGCATCTTCAAGCTCCTTTGACGTGTGTTTTTTCGTGAAAATGGGTACAGATACAGGTAATCACGAAAGGGGATAATGAAACATGGGAGAAATCGTCGTCAACGCTGTACTTACAATCAAAGCAGGACTCGCGGATCAAGTCTTTCCGATTTTAGAAACGGTCTATCATGCCGCACAAAAAGAGGAAGGATGCTTACGCTATTCCTTGCACCAATCGATCGAAGACGAGCATCAATTCATGCTGTATGAAGTGTATCAGGACGAAGAGGCACTTGAAGCGCATATCGCATCCGATCACTATAAAGCATACCGTGAACAGATCGAGTTATACTTGATGGATCGACAAGTAACGAAATACGTCGAGATGACATTCTGACGTGTTGCGATAAGAAGAGACGAAGCCGTCGAATTCGACGGCTTCGTCTTTTTTTGTCTTACATCGATTTAAATCCGAGGAAATGCTCTTGCCAACGCGGTTCATAAATCGAATTGATTTGGAGCTGTGAACCGCCCGCATGGATGAAGTGTTCGCTATCGAGCATGATTCCGATATGCGATGGACCATCCGTGTAGGTGTTCTGGAAGAAGACGATATCCGAGCGTTTACCACTCGAGATACTCGTCCGGCGATTCGTAAAGAAAGCACCGTACCAGTAGCCGCGAACGTTCGTCCGACCACCGTATTTTCCAGCCTTATTTGTCGCGTAGTGAATCAAACCGGAACAATCGAAGCCACCGTTCACGGCATCTTGCGATCCCCATGTGTAAGGTGTACCGATATGTTGGACGGCTGCTTGAATCAGCTTTTCACCGCGCGTGTTATTCTTTTTAATGACCCGTTTATCGGACGTAATCGTCACAGCTGAGACCGGAAGATAGACGGGTGTCCAGCCTGACTGGATGACATAGAAGTTTCCGACCCGGTGACGCGGATAAACACGTTTGCCTTGCTCAACGAGTCCGCTGCCTTTTGGACTGGTTGGACTCGAAAAGAAGGATGTCGTCTGTTTGACGGTATAGATTTTCGTTCGATTGATTGCTTTTTGTGTCAGTTTCATATCGGGTTTGCTCGTGCTGATATAAGGGTTGAGGACGTAACCCGTTTGACCGCTGACTAAGCGAACTTGCCAAAAATCATCATCAATTGATTTCAGACCAATCAATTTTGTCCCTTTTTTCAAATAGGCAGCTGGCCGACTGTAAGCGACGTCAGCAGAGAAGAGTGGCGTTTGGTCCAGATGGACATAAAACGTTGTCCCTTTTTTCGCTTTTGCTTTTGGTTTATTTAGTCCGATCCGACTCGAATCGACGAAACCAAAGATATTGTTATATTTGACACGTGTAAAATAACCGCTTTTTCCATAGATGGTGATCGATTTTCCTTTTTTCAACGTACCGATTTTTTTACCCGACAGTTTTGCCTGTGACCAAATGACGACGTCGTCCTCTGTCACGTAACGTTGACCGGTAACGTCATACAGATCCGGCTTTTTCGTGACGAGATCACTCGTCTTGACGTAACCATAGACTGTCCCTTTTTTTAATCGTGTGTAACTACCGCTCGTACCATAAATCGTTAGTTTATCAGCTCGTTTGACAGAATACATCATTTTACTTTTCGTTGAAGCAGACGTATAGACGGACAAGTTGCGTTTTGCGTACCGTGTTCCGGTTGCGGCGTATACTTTTTCACTACCAAGATCAGCTGTTTTAACGTAGGCATGGACTCCGCGGAAAATAATTCGACTGTAGACGCCACTTTTACCATAGATCGTTAATAAAGTATTTGTTTTTTGTTGATCGATTATGGAGCCGGAAGCATTCGGTGCACTATAGATCGGTGTAGCGCGCTGAACATAGAGGCGTGCGGTCTTTGGATAGTATTTCAACGTACCGAGATGTGCCGTCAATACATAGGCATACTCGTCGTTTCGTTTGATTCGTGTAAATGAACCCTCGACGCCGTACGTCTGAAGAGAAGTATTCACAGGAAGCGATTGTACGACTTCTCCTTTCGTAGTCGCAGTGGCATAGACCGTCGTCTGCTGTTGGACGTAACGCACTCCTGTTTCTGGATGGCTCACGACCTGCGTATCAGCTAAATCAGTCGTCAATACGAAGGCGTAACCGGTCTTAGTCGCCACACGTGTAAAAGTACCCGTCGTTCCGAACGTTTCGAATGATTGATTTTGAGTGACGGCAGTCTTCGCGCTTGTCGTCTTCGGCTCAACGAAAAGAGAAGTCGCTCGTTTGGCATAACGCGTCCCAACCAATTTCGGAAGTTGCTCGAGTTGTGTCGTCGATACATAGACGTATTGCTCGTTCCATTTCAGACGCGTGAACGTGTCGAAGGTGCCGTATGTATCGATTCTCTGATAAGCGGGAAGTGTCGTCACGACGGTGGGATCAAATGGTGAAGCAACTAATGAGAGTGAACTTTTCGACATCAGCGTTGCTTGTTTTTGAAAAACAGGTGCTGTTTGCGTTAACGCGTTTGTTGCGACATAAGCAGTACCTTCTTGCCAACTGACACGAGTGAAGTCACCGTCCGTACCGAGTGTCTTGAATGTCGTTCCTGCTGGTAGTTGTTGGATGACCGTTGTGGAATCAGCCGTTTGTAGCAACGCAGCATCCTCTTTCAAATAAGCCGTCCCGGTTGTCTCGGTGACTGTTTGTGTTTCTGCTGTCGGTTGAACAGGTGGCGATTCAGCAAAAGCGGGTGCGGGTAAAACCGAGCTCAACATTAACGTTGCGGCAAGTCCAGCAACATGAGCAGTCCATTTTTTCATCAAGAGGTTCACTCCAATTCTTAAAATTTGTCATTATGAATAGTGTAGCATGCGCTTGTTTAAAAATTGATAAAAATCAAAAAAATAGGAGGTTGTTCATGAAAAAACGGTATGCCTCGGCACACCGTTTGAAGTCATATGTTAGTTATCTTCTTCGTGATCCACTTGCCATTCCCAGTCGAGCATGCCGTAAATCAAGGAATCGCGCCAGTGGTCTTCGAGATAGACCGTCTCGCGAAGCTGTCCTTCCTTCGTCATGCCGACCTTTTGCAAGACACGTTCGGAAGCGACGTTTCGTGGGTCACACGTTGCCGTGATTCGGTGTAGTTCTAGTTTTTCGAAACCGAATTGGAGAAGGAAAGAGGCGATTGACGTCGCGTATCCGTTCCCCCATTCATCAGGCGAGAGGACGTATCCGATTTCGGCGATTTTATTCTCAACGTCTGTGATGACGAGTTCACCGGCACCGATGACGACGTCACTTGGAAACGTCACGGCAAAGACATAACGACGTCTTGGTGTCTCGAGTTCACTTTCAAGCGCATCGTGTAGGAATTGTTTCGTATCCGTTTCGGTATTCGGTCCCCATGACTGGAATTGACTGACGATGGGTTGTGAGGCATAGGCGTGAACCGCTTCTACATCTTCTGGTGTAAAACGACGAATCCGAAGTTGATCATTGATTTTATAACGCATGCAGCATCCTCCTCATTCAGATGAAGTCACTTTGATTCTATTTGACAGATGGGGAACAGATTCCTGTTTGACATGGGAAAAAGGGCGTGCTAGGGTGGTTGTATCGAATGGAATAGGGAGTATCCTCTAGGGTTCCGTACGGCTGGACCGAGGGAGGAACATGGACGTTTGTCCATGCAACGGAGGGATAAAAGCCCGGGAGTAAAGCGAATCGTCTCGCTTGCTCCCGGGCTTTTTCATTTGAATTTACCTATTAGGAGGCAATTATTATGGCAAAGTATTGGATTGGGATCATCGTCGCAGCGTGTTTTGAAGTGGGCTGGGTCATCGGATTAAAACATGCGGCAACACCACTTGAGTGGGCTGCAACGATCGTCTGTATCATCGTTAGCTTTACCGTGCTAATTAAAGCGAGTAACCATTTACCAGTTGGAACGGTCTATGCTATCTTCGTCGGTCTTGGAACAGCAGGAACGGTCGTGACGGACATCGTGTTATTCGACCAAGCCGCTTCCGTGATGAAATTAGTATTGATCGCTGTCTTACTCGTCGGCGTCATCGGTCTGAAGTTAGTCAGTGGAGAGGAGAAATCAGCATGAGTTGGATTTATTTAATCATTGCCGGAATCTTTGAGATGTTTGGTGTCGTCTTGATCAATACGTTCAATCAAAATAAGAATGCGAAGAATTTACTGTTGATGGGAACAGGATTCGGACTCAGTTTCTTATTTTTGACACTTGCGATGAATGGTTTACCGATGGGAACGGCGTATGCGGTATGGACGGGAATCGGAGCAGCGGGCGGTGCGATCCTCAGCATGGTGCTCTATAACGAATCAAAAGACTGGAAGCGACTGGTTTGTATCGGTCTTGTCTTAAGTGCGACGATTGGTCTGAAACTTGTCGGCGAATGATCGTTTACATGTCAAACAGATGACGTTTTAATGGAACGCATGTTTTTTGGCATATTTTAACGCAAAAGAGGAAATACTCCTTATAGAAGTCACGCATGACAAATCGTGTCGATAAGGGGAGAACATCCATGAAAACGAAACAATATATTGGAACATTCTATTCAGAAGAAGAATTGATCTCAAAAATGGACGAATTGCACATTCAAGGGCATCGGGAGGAAGACTTCTACGTCATCGTCAAAGAGAAGTCGAACATCGCACTCGTTCGTAGCCAAATGGATGCCGAAATCGCGACGACGAAACCGTCTTGGATTGATCGAATTCGCGGGAACAAAGGACGCGATCAAGAAGTCGATGATTTGTTTGGGTCACTTGATCTATCAAACAATGAAATCGAACAACGCAAAACGGAAGTCGAAGGTGGGGGTTTCGTTCTGTTACTTGAAGTCCAAGACATCCAGTTCGATCCACATCTAAATACAGACAACACGCATCCTGATGTAAAAGTCCGTTATGGTAGTGGCGAAGAGACGCATACGTCATCAGATGCGAATTCCAATGCACAGCTCGGCTCCGGTAATCCGCTTGATGTTGATAAAGATTCGAAGGAAGAGCATGCAGAAATTGATTTGCATCGCGCCGGTACTGATAAGATGCCGCAAGACGAGCAGGCAATCGATCATTCAAAAAAGCTCGACGGGAACCGAGAACCGGATATCGCAATGCGTCGGGATGACGATTTCCGACGTCCGGAAACAGAACGCGAGGAAAAAGAACATGATGCAACGCAAGACGGCGAAGAACGTCGTCAATCGAAACATCAATCGGATGACATCGCCAAGCAAGATCATGGAAATAATTTAGACCGCTAAAATAATCGATTGGAATCACGCGTTAGGGTCATCATCAAAGAAGGTACTTTCCGGATCAAATCCGAAAAGTACCTTCTTTTTGTATGGAGATTAGACGAGAATCGTCTCGTCTTATTTATGATCCGGATT
The DNA here is from genome assembly GCF_018619045.1 of Exiguobacterium sp. s161. Classification (NCBI taxonomy): domain Bacteria; kingdom Bacillati; phylum Bacillota; class Bacilli; order Caryophanales; genus Exiguobacterium; species Exiguobacterium sp. s161. The sequence continues at coordinate 39,506 of NZ_JACSNH010000006.1, read as the reverse complement.
TGATCCTGTACGCACGTCGGCGTTCAATTGATCGATGGCTTGCATATCAGCGTCTGACAAGCTGAAGTCGAAGACATCAAGATTTTCGTGAATGCGGCTTGGCGTGACGGATTTCGGAATCGCGACGATGTCGTGTTGCAAGTGCCAACGGAGGACGACTTGAGCCGGCGTTTTCTGATGGCGATCGGCGATATCTACGATGACCGGATGCGTCAACGCGTCGCGTCCTTTCATCAACGGACTCCAAGCTTCAACGACGATACCGTGCTTGCGGCAAAAGTCTCGGATCGCTTCTTGGCTAAGGAACGGATGGAGTTCAATCTGATTGACGGCAGGAACGATCGATCCTTCGGCTAAAATTCGTTCCAAGTGAGGAATATGGAAGTTCGAAACACCGATGGCACGCGTCTTTCCTTCTGCATAGAGATGTTCGAGCGCCCGCCATGTCTCGACATAACGATCTTCTTTTGGCATCGGCCAATGAATCAGATACAAGTCAACATAATCGACACCAAGCTTTTGCAGACTCGTCTCGAAAGCGGCAAGTGTCTCTTCATAGCCGTGATCGGAATTCCAGACTTTCGTCGTCAGAAAGATCTCTTCTCGGGGAATGCCCGAGTCACGCAGCGCGCGACCGACACCTTCTTCGTTCTCGTAAATCATCGCCGTATCGATTGAACGATACCCGGCGCGGAGTGCTTCGCTGACCGCTTCATATACTTCTTCTTCCGGTACTTTAAAGACACCATATCCGAGTTGGGGCATGCTGATGCCGTTATTTAACGTAATCTGTTGCATCGATTCATCGACTCCTTTGTAGTAAATTCTTCTCTTTTCTAGTGTACGCGCTCCTCCTGTAAAAATCGAATGATTGCCGAAGTGAGTTCTTTTGCGTATACTGAGCGATAACAAATATTAGGAGGCGATCCTGTGATTCGACAAGCTGTTTTACAATACATACATGAGCAACACGCACTCGATCAACTTAAAGAAGTGATAGGTGATCGTTCAGCAGTCCTGATTCATGGACGTCAAGCCTATGAAGCAGCCGCTTTTGCTTTACCAGAATTACCACGTTTTTCATTTGAAGGGCATTGTACGGATCAACAGGTGGAAGCTTTCAAACAGGTATGTGCTCCATACGATGTGATTCTCGCGCTCGGAGGTGGGAGTGTCATCGATACGGCAAAACAAGTTGCGTTTCAATTACAACGCCCGATCATCGTCATTCCGACGATCGTCTCGAACTGTGCTCCGTGGACTCCGCTCAGTGTCATGTATAACGAAGAGGGACAGTACATCCGATTTGATACGTTCCCCGTCGTGATTGAAGCCCTTTTACTCGATCATCGGATCATCGCAGCAAGTCCGTATGCTTATTTTGTAGCGGGACTCGTCGATACGCTAGCGAAGTGGTATGAAGCACGTGCCTTAAGCGGATCATCGGCTGAAGATCCCATCATTGAGATGGCGCTTCGGACAGCTGAACGTTGTAAGGATCTTATCTTGTCGACGAATATAACGGAAACGCGTTTTCGTGAGTATCCCGTTGAAATCCAACATCTCGTCGAAACCGTCATTCCGTTAGCCGGAAGCATTGGTGGTTTTGGTGACGCGGCGACGCGTGGTGCAATCGGACACGCAGTGCATAACGCGTTATCGCCTTATCCAGAAACGCATGCGTTTTTACACGGGAGTAAGGTCGGTTACGGACTACTCGTTCAGGAGAAGTTACTCGGACATGATGACGATTATGCAGAGTTGCGTGACTATCTTCTTGTACAAGAACAGCCGACGACACTCGCAGACTTCGCATTATCGCTCGATGTCGTCGAAGCACTTGCTTTACGGACATCAAAAGAGGAACTGTGTCGTCTGTTGCGTCCGATTGTATCAACAGAACAATTAGTCGATGCTATCACACGGAACGAGACGGTTTCCGTTTCGACGACTTAACATAAAGATACGCACATGGACCGAATCATCAGACGGTCCATGTGCGTATTTTTATTGTGCTTTCGCAAAGCGAGCATAAGGAGCAGGGCGACCGAGTAAGTATCCTTGACCAAGATCGAAGCCGAGTTCGCGGCAAAGATCGAGTTCTTCTTGCCGTTCGATACCTTCCGCTAAGATTTGAATCCCCATTTCTCGTGTCAGATGACGGGCTTTTCGTAAAAAGGCTTCGTTTTCTGAGTTCATATCGCAGTGATCGATGAAGGAACGATCAATCTTAATATAATCCGGTTGAAGCAAAGACAACATATCGAGTGTCGAAAAACCAGCGCCGACATCGTCCAGTGCTACTTGAATGCCTTGCTTTTTATACTGTTCGAAGACGTGTTTCAAATGGTTGACGTCTTCAATTTTTTCCGTTTCGACGACTTCGAAGACGAGCCGACTCGGATCGACTTGATAACGCTCGACGATTTCAAACGTATGGCGCAGGCAATACTCCGGATTATAGATCGTCGAAGGAAGGAAGTTGATGAACGTTTTTTCTGTGCCACCGATATGGTGCGTCGCACGGATGGCTTCTTCACGCGCTCGTTGATCGAGACGGGAATGAAGTCCCATCTTCGAGGCCGTTGAAAACAGGACACCAGGCGAGATAGGCGTGTTATCATCTGCTGCTCGTAGCAATGCTTCGTTCGCGACGAGCACGTTGCGCTGGATATCATAAATCGGTTGTAGGTGGCTCGTCATGACCCCATGCTGGATGAAATCAATCGCAGATCGATGCTTCAGTTGTTCTAGAAGCGCTGAAGCTAGGATAGGTGCTGTCACGTAACGCGATTGTGTGGCACGACACGATACAGGATAATCCGCTACACGTAAGAGCGATGTCAGTAGCTGTTCAAGCTGCTCGAACGATTGATAGGAATAGATTTCTGGCGTTGGTGATTGAATATGGAGTGCTCCCGCTTCAACGAAACGGATTGATGTCGTACATTCGGCGCAAGGATGCCACATAAAGGGATGTCCACCTCTCAGTACATCAAAAAAGATGTATTTATTAAATTGGTTAAATTCTTTACCCTGAACAAAAAAGAAATTAAACCTGTTATTCATAATCATTGACCTCATACAAAAAAAGAAAAGGAACGACGGACACATTTCCGTACGTTCTTTTCTCTATCGGTCACATTCTTTTATTGTGAAGTGTAAATAAACCAGAAAGCGAGATGCAAGATAGCAGCTATTGGAACGAGCCATTGGAACTTCGCTTTCCGTGTCTTGTGCCGGACTGTGTACATACCAATCCAAGAACCAAGTGCACCACCGAGGAAAGCAATCGTCAATAGTGTCGCTTCGGATGTCCGGTAAGCATGTTGTTGCGCTCGACGTTTATCCTGCCACATCGAGACAAATCCGATGAGTGTCAGGAGGAGGTAATACCCTAAGATGATCCTCATGAAAAAACGACTCCTTTTCTACCGTTCGGCACCACCACCGCCGGAACTTCCGCCACCACCACGACTGCCACCATTTCCACCACCACCGCGCATGATCGCGGAGAAGATGTTCAAAATCGCAAAGAAGAACATACCACCGGTGAACTTCATATCGAGGAACAATAAGATCAATAATCCAGCACCGATCAGAATCTTCGTCCAAAGCGGAAGTCCGTCGTCATTTTGTGTTTTCGGAGGATCCTGTGACTCAAGCGATTGATCCTTTGAGATGACACTGACGACCGCTTTATATGTTTCGGAGGCTGCTTTTCCATACTCACTGTTCTCTTTATAAGGAACCGCGTATTGATCGAGGATGCGCCCAGCCGTGATGTCCGTCAAGATCCCTTCAAGCTTATAACCAACTTCAATCCGGAATTGTCGATTTTTTTCGTTTGGAGCGACGACGACAAGAACACCATTGTCTTTTCCTTCTTGACCGATGCCTTGGCGCCGGAACGTTTCATTGGCGTAAGAGCTTAAATCCTGTCCCTTTAGATCGGGAACCGTCTTGAGGACGACTTGTGCCGTCGTATATCGTTCGAGTTCCTGACCGAGTTGCGCGAGTTCGGCTTCTTCCGAAGGGGTGAGCAGCTGAGCATCATCCTGAATGAAGAAGGCTGCTCCCGTCCGTTCTGAAACGGCACTAGCTGTTGGAACGAAGAGGAAGAAGACGAGGAACGCGCTCAACAGAAGTCGCGTCCACCGCCGAATCATTTCGAATCACTGTTAAAGTCGACGGTCGGATTTTCCCGGTCGCTGTCTGAAATCTCGTAATACGGCTTTTTCTCGAATCCGAAGGCGGATGCGTAGAGTGTCGTTGGGAAGCTCCGACGTTTTTTGTTGTAGAGGGTTACAGCATCATTGTAATCCTTGCGGGCGATCCCAAGACGATTTTCTGTTCCTTCCAGCGTGTCCATCAAGGATTGGAATCGTTCGCTTGATTTTAGTTCCGGATACGTCGTCTGCAAGGCAATCAATCCGCGAAGCGAAGACGTGACTTGTTGGTCAGCTTCAATTCGTTGCTCGGTTGACGCAGCACGCGCAAGACCCGCTTGGGCTTCTGCGACTTTTCCATATACTTTTTCTTCTTGACCCGCGACACCTTTAACAGTTTCAACGAGGTTCGGAATCAAATCCGCACGACGCTTGATTTGGTTGTCGACTTGCGACCATTTATTCGATACATCTTCTTCTACATTGACGAGGCTGTTGTATTGTCCGATTGCTAAAAAGGCAATCATGGCGACAACAACGACTCCGATGATTAATGGGAGTTTTGATGTACTCCGACTTCTGCGTGCCATGTGGCATTCACTCCTTTAGTTATGTCTCATCCCTATATACCCTTAACGAAGTGAATTAGTTTCAAAAAAATGAAAAACCGTCAGCTAAAATAGCTAACGGTTTGAACTTACATGTAGACGATGACAGCTAAGACAGCTGCTAAGACAAGACGGTAGATTGCGAATGGAACGAGTTTGATCTTGTTGATCAGCTTCAAGAAGAAGCGAATCGATAAGAGGGCAAACACGAACGACGCAACGAAACCGACAGCATAGAATGCGAAGTGGTTCGGTTGAATGTTCTCCCAGTTCTTAACGAGCGAAAGGAAACTAGCACCGAACATGATCGGTACAGCCATGATGAACGTAAAGTCAGCTGCCGTCCGGTGATTCATCCCGAGGAAGACCCCTCCGGAAATCGTTGAACCAGAACGGGAGAAGCCAGGCCAAAGGGAAATACATTGGAACAGACCGACGAGTGCTGCTTGGCGATATGTAATCTGATCAAGCGATGTGGTTTTTGGTTCCTTTGGTCCGAATTTATCGGCTGCGATCATCAAGAGGGCACCGACAGCAAGACCGATGATGACCGTTTCAATCGAGAAGAGGTTCTCATCGATGAAATCTTCGAATAACAACCCGAGAACAGCTGCTGGTAGAAGACCGATCAAGACGTGACGTAGTTTTAACTTGTGTGTCCCTGATGCGTCATGTTCGCCTTCAATCTTATACAAACCGATCAAGCTGAAGAGGCGTTTCCAAAAGACGACGATGACCGCGAGGATTGATCCGAGCTGAATGACGACCTTAAAGGTGTTCGCCGAATACTTACCAAGAAATTCTGTTGTTTGTAACCACATGTCATCCACGATGATCATATGACCAGTCGAGGAGACAGGTGCGAATTCCGTCATCCCTTCGACGAAACCGAGTAAAAGAGCTTTCAAGAGTTCAATGATGTGCATGGTAATCTCCTTCTATAATGATGTGCTATGTAAAAACATATCATGTTTTATTCTTGTGAGATAGAACCAATCAGAATATCGGGCGCAAGACCGAGGAAAGTATGGATTGATAACGGAAGGAAAAAGGCGTACGATGACTGTATAATCAAACAAATATTTGAATGAGGTGAGAGAATGCGTGAAGCGACTGAACCGATCCGGATTTCAGGAATTGATTGTGCGAACTGTGCAGCGAAAGTAGAGCGTGGCGTGGCAAACGTAACAGGAGTCAAGGAAGCGACGTTGGATTTCGCAGGGCAACGTCTCTATATCACATACGCATCCCCAGATATCCAAGAACAGACGTATCGTCACGTTGTTCAGCGTGTTCACGAACTAGAACCAGATGCTCTCCTGCAACGCGAGCAGGATACACGAGACACGACTGAAATGGTATTTTGGACAAGGTCAAAGAAACTTCAAACACTCATAGGTCTGACTTCTTTCGGAATAGCATTTCTTGTTCCCGAGTCCATACAAATATGGTTGTATCTTACGGCGTATGTATTCATCGGGAATGAAGTATTACGTAATGCACTTCGGTCGACACGACGCGGACAGTTGTTTGACGAGAATTTTTTGATGATGCTCGCGACGATCGGGGCATTCGTCATTGGGGAGTATACAGAAGCGGTGGCAGTCATGTTGTTTTATCAAATCGGTGAATATTTTCAGCATAGGGCTGTCAATCAATCACGACGCTCGATTTCAGCATTGATGGATATTAGACCAGAGCAAGCCGTGCTTGAGGATGGGCGACGTGTGCGTCCGGAAGATGTCATTCCAGGACAGCGAATCATCGTCCGTGCTGGGGAACGGATTCCACTTGATGGAACGATCAAGCAAGGTACTGCCTTTCTGGATACGGCAGCATTGACAGGAGAATCGGTTCCTCGGCGTGTACATGAAACGGATCATGTGCTAGCCGGTACGATCAGCACGGGCGGACAGTTAGTGATTGAAGTAGATCGGTCGTATACGGACTCGGCGGTCGCGAAAATCATTTCACTGGTAGAACAAGCCTCTCGTCATAAAGCACCGACGGAAAAGTTCATCACACGATTTGCGCGAGTTTATACGCCGGCTGTTGTCGTGATTGCGCTAATTTTAGCGGTTCTGCCGCCTCTCTTACTGAATGCTTCCTTTAGCGAGTGGACGTACCGGGCGCTTGTCTTTCTCGTCATCAGTTGTCCTTGTGCGCTCATGCTCTCCATCCCGCTCGGCTTTTTTAGTGGAATCGGTGCTGCTTCAAAGCGAGGCATACTCGTCAAAGGCGGAAATCATCTAGAATCGTTGCAACGAATCGATACCCTCGTCTTGGATAAAACAGGTACGTTGACGAAAGGGAATTTTGAAGTCGTCGCTATTCAAGCACATACGATGACGAAACAAGAGTTACTACAAGTAGCAGCTCGGGTGGAACGGCAATCGAATCATCCGATCGCGACTTCGATCGTCCGGGCGGTTGATGGCTTACCATCTAAAGATGGTGGCATTCACTTATCAGAAATAGCAGGGAAAGGCGTCAGTGGGGAGTACGATGGTCGACTGCTGCGTGCAGGAAATGCCGAGTGGTTAAAGGAACTGGGCTTTACACCTGATAAAGAAACCGAAATCGGTACCTATGTTCACATTACTCAGGACCAAGACTATCTGGGATGGATTCGAATTGCAGATCAACTGAAGACGACGACGATGGAAGCGATCATCCAATTGAAAAAGCGAGGCATCCGTCGAATCGTCATGTTGACAGGCGATCGGAAACAGACGGCAGAAGCAATCGGAAAACAGTTGGATCTCGATCACGTCATTGCGAACTTGTTGCCGCATCAAAAAGTCGAAGCGCTGGAAGAACTGATGAAGACAGCAAAAGGAAAAACAGCGTTCGTAGGGGATGGAATCAACGATGCCCCTGTCCTGACACGGGCGGATGTCGGAATCGCCATGGGCGGAATCGGGAGTGATGTGGCGATTGAAGCAGCGGATGTCGTTTTGATGACCGATGAGCCGAAACAGCTTGCCGATGCGATGGATGTTGCCAGAACGACGCGAAAGATCGTCTATCAAAACATCTATTTTGCCCTTGGAATCAAAGCAATCTTTTTGTTACTTGGAGCCTTTGGAATCGCAACGATGTGGGAAGCCGTCTTTGCTGATGTCGGTGTGACAATGTTAGCGGTCCTGAATGCGATGCGTCTATTAAAGATACGTGCATGAACAAATATGCGATCATTTCCTCTTTTGAGGAGATGATCGCATATTTTTAGATCACCCGAGTGCGACATCGAGAATCATCATGACCGTAAACCCGACCATCAGACCAAGCGTTGCTAAATCGGATCCGTTCTCTGCTTGTGATTCCGGAATCAATTCTTCGACGACGACGAAAATCATCGCTCCGGCAGCAAACGATAACGCATACGGTAGAAGCGGTTGAACGAAGAAGACCGCGGCTGCTCCGACCATCGCGGCAATCGGTTCGACGATTGCTGACAATTGACCGTAATGGAAGGCGCGCCGGCGCGACATTCCTTCACCGCGTAGTGGAATCGATAGGGCAGCCCCCTCCGGCATGTTTTGTATCCCAATACCGAGTGCGAGCGTCAAGGCACCGGCGACGGTCGCACCGTCCATGTTCAAGGCAGCGGCACCAAAAGCGACACCAATCGCAAGTCCTTCGGGAATATTATGCAACGTGATCGCAAGAAATAATAACGTCGTTTTCTTGAGTCCTGTCGAAGGACCTTCAGCCGTCTCGAGTGGTGCAGATAAGTGCAAATGCGGTGTGACGAAGTCAAGCAAACGGACGAAAAATCCACCAGCGAGAAAACCGATGGCGGCAGGAATCCAAGCGATTCCTCCATCCTGCTCCGTGAACTCGATCGCAGGAGCAAGCAGCGACCAAAACGACGCGGCAATCATGACGCCGGCGGCAAAACCGAGCATCATGTTCATGACGCGTTTTTCAATCGTCGTAAAGACGAAGACGAGTGCCGCACCAAGTGCGGTTAACCCCCACGTCATCATTCCGGCAAGCAATGCTTGCACGACGACGGGGAGGGAAGTAAACCAATCCAACATGACTATTCCTTCTTTCCGGGGACGATTTAAAGCATCCATCTGTATGAGAGCTTACCCGTTTTCGATCCGGACGATTCGTGTGAAGGGAATTTCAATGACTTCACGTCCGCGCAGAAAGAGAACGGAACGTTCGGGTTCTAGTCGTTCGACGAAACCGACGACCGTCACGTAGCTACTTTCCTTATAATACGTGATTTCAAGTTCGTTTCCTTCTATTAAAGCTTCTTGAAGCAGAAAGTGCCATGATTCTTGCAACTGTTCATCAATTTCAGGCAAGTCGAGCTGATGCATCTGGACATAATATTCCCGCAACAGTTGCAAATGTTCCGGCATGAGAAAAGGAATCCATTTTAAATTTCCTCGATCACGATACGCTGTCATGAAGATCACCTCCCGGATGACCGCCGACGAAACGAAGACGACGTTTGGCGACACTCGTATCAAGAAACGAGACAGCGAGGCGAATCGTTCCTTTTCCGTAGCGGAGGTTGACGACATCCATTGCTTTTAATAACCGTCGTCGTTTCCAGAGCCGCGCATTATCCTCGAACAAAGACAACTGTAAGGTGCCTTGATCGGCAGTCAAATGCCCCACTGCGACGGATAAAAAACGAACAGGTTCTCCGTCGAGCCAATTCGGTTCGAATAATTGTAAGACGTGACGCAGAATGATTCGTTCATCGGATGTCGGATAAGGCAACCGCACTTGACGGGAGAAACCACTTCGGACGACGTTTCGAGAATAGCGGACGCCGATGTGAACGGTCCAGCCGACTTGATTCGAAAAGCGACAACGTGCGGCAACATCCTGCACGAGTTCATTGAGCACATTCCGAATGCGTTCGAACTGATAATAGTCCTGCATTAAGGTCACACCGTGTCCGATCGTCCGTTGAGGGGCTTTCTCGAACAGATGACGAGGCGCAAGAAGTGTCGGTGACGCGTCAAGACCCCAAGCGTGGTGCCATAGTTCGGCACCGATGACACCGAATCGTTCGTGCAACTCTTCGACAGGGCGCATTGCAAGATCACCGATTGTTTCAATCCCCATCATCTGCAGATGTTGTTCCATACGGTGTCCGACCCCCCACATCTTCCGAATCGGAAAATCATGAAGACGTCGTGCGACGTCGGCATATCCACATCGCGCGATGCCTTCTTTTTTCCCGATTAAATCAAGGGTCAGTTTCGCGATGACGTTATTTGGACCAATCCCGATCCGGACGTGGATGCCGGTCTGTTTCAGGATCGCTTCTTTAATTTTGAGGGCAGCTTGCAGGTCGGAACCAAATAGGCGATCGGTTCCGGTCATGTCAATGAAGCTTTCGTCAATCGAATAGACGCGGATCGCTTCAGGTGGGGCGAATTGGTGCAGGACATCAAGGACACGTATTGACGTCTTCATATAAGCGAGCATGCGTGGTTCGACAAGTTGAATCGTGCGACGAACAGCGTATGGCAATTGCTCGATTTCATATAGTCGACCGGCTGTCTTGATTCCTAGTGCTTTTAAGGCAGGGGTGGCAGCGAGAATGACGGATCCGCTTCGTTTTAAATCGGAGACGACCGCTAAGCGTGTCGTCAAGGGAGGGAGATTGCGATACTGGCATTCACAACTGGCGTAGAAGGACACACTGTCGACACAAAAAATACGTTTATCTTGTGGTAAAACGACGGAAGAAAACATTTGAATCACTCCTTTACATAAAAGAACGTATGTTCTTATTTTGATTTTCTTTGACTATAGCATGGTCTCAAAGTGTCTCAAAATAAAAACTGTTGAAAAAAGGGGAATTTGAACGATTTTCCCTCATATAAAAGGAGTTTGATATACTAAGGGAGAGAAAAAGGGGGAACCTTCATTGAAAGAGACCATTATCCGTTTACCAGAATTACCGAAAACGCTTCAACCAGAGACGTTCGATCAAGTCGAAATCGATGACCTGTATCTAAAAGGGGCGCGTTATGAGAAAGAGTCGATGCCGAGTGAACTGACAGAACGCATCGATGCCTATCAAGTGTGTTTTCAAAATGTCTCGTTCGCGAATCTCACCTTTGACCGTGGTTCGTTCGAAGATATCCGTTTTGAGCAATGTGACTTAACGGGATGTCACTTCCAAGAAACTCGTTTTCACCGCGTGTCCTTCGTCGGATGCCGGATGACGGGTGTTCAGTTCGAAGATTGTACGCTGGACCATGTGACGATTCAGGAAGGACTTGCGGATTACGCACAGTTCATTCGCAGTACGGTCCGTCACCAACACTGGAGCGAAACGACGATGAAAGAAGCACAGTTCTTCGAAGTGAAACCGACCCAGTGGAAACTCGAAGCGGTCCGGCTTACGGATAGTCAATGGATTGAAACGCCGTTAAAAGGTCTCGACCTCCGGCAGACGGAGCTCTCTGGTATTACGATCGATCCGCGATTTTTACCAGGTGCTGTCATTACGGAAGAGCAAGCAGTCGCCTTTGCTCGTTTGTTAGGTCTCGTCATCCCATAACAAAAAGAAGTCCTTGTTTCGATGGATATTCGAAACAAGGACTTCTTTTTAATGAAAGTTACTGTTCTTAAAATGACATCGTTTCGCCATCCTCCGGAATCAGGAAATGGGCAGAGAGATGGAAAGCAGTTAAAAAGTCAGCAATCATATCACGTCGCAAGAGACAGTGGTTGACGGACTCGAGGTGCGAGACGATGATCGTCGCTTCCGCCGCCGCTTCGTGTACGGCAAGGAGATCACGCTGTGACATCGTGATCGGCTCTCCGGTCAAGAACTGAGCGGCACCACTGTTGACGACGATGATATCGGGTGTATGTTGTTCGATTGCATGCGCGACCTCGTCGCACCAGATCGTATCACCTGCGATATAAAGTGTCGGTTCGTCCGGATGGGTGAGGACGAGCCCAGACACACGTCCCATCCGTTCGCCGATTTCACCGACACCATGCTGTCCACCTGTTCGATGGATTTGGATATCACCGATCGTTACACCGGAATCGAAGGAAGAAACGTTCGTGAAGCCGGCTTCTCGAATTTGTTGCGCGTCTTCTTCTTGCTGCGCATAGAGTGGCAAATGCTTGGGTAGAAGTTGTTTTGCAGCATCGTCGAAATGATCGGCATGCAGGTGCGTGACGAAGATTGCGTCAGGATCAAGCAGTGTCTTGACATCGACCGGTAAGTCGACGAGTGGATTGGCGACGGCATTCGGTGTTTGACCGAAGGGAGGTAAGCTGCCTTTTTCGCCAAGGAACGGATCAATCAGTAAGACTTGATTGGCATACGTGACAACGAGTGTTGCATTACGAATTTGTTGAATATCCATTAGGTTCATCCTCTCTCAATGAATCGGATTGACTATTCCCTGTCTGGCATTCAATGAATCCTATCGCAAGCGTTTCTCCATCGCCATGACGTCGACATATTCGCCGTTCAACTGTCCTTGCTCCTTAAACGTTCCGACGATCCGGAACCCGGAGCGGATATAGAGTTTTTGTCCGATTTTATTGAATGGGAAGGTAAAGAGGATCAGCTTATGCATCTGATGATCACGGGCATGTTGTTCAATCGTTTCGAGCAAACGTGTGCCAATCCCTTGTCCACGATGTGTCCGGGTGATATAAACCGAAATCTCACCGACGGATGCGTAGACAGGACGCGGATTATACGGATCGAGGGAAATGAAGCCGAGGACACCTGTGTCATCTTCAGCGACATATCCGGCATATCGATCGGTGCGTTCCGCATACCACTGGGTCATGAAGGATAAGTCCTTTTGGTCGGTCTCAAGCGTTGCGATCCGATCTTCAATGCCTTCGTTATAGATGGCGAGAATCGCTGGTAAGTCGTGTTCCGTTACGGGACGAATATGCATGACGCTCACTTCCTCATCGCTTTTCCTTCATTATATCGGTTACGTGTCAATGTAGTGATATGTTTGTGCGATAAGAAAAGCGCTGATTTCCTTCATATGAAGGAAATCAGCGCTTATATCGATCTTAAGAGACCGTTGACGTCTCGTTTTCATAAATCGGAACCCAGCCGTCTGTCGTGACGAAGATCCGAACAGCAACGACTTTACGATCGTCTTGAAGCGTAAAGTAGTGGCGTGTGTTAACAGGAACGGAAATCAAATCACCAGGATTGAGTTCGATATTGTAGTAGCCGACCTCTTCGTCTTTGATCGCGAAGACGCCATGACCGCTGACGATGAAACGAACTTCATCATCCGTATGGTGATGTTCTTTCTGGAAGTTGACGAGCAACTCATCAAGGTTCGGTGTCGTATCCGAAAGTGAGATGATATCAGCTGTCTGATACCCACGACGTTCTGATACGTCTTTGATTTCAGGAGCGAACGTATCGAGAATCGTTTGTTTGTCTGCATCCGTCAGTGTGAAGTTCTCAACGAGAGGCGCTGGAAGTTTCGAAACGTCCCACTGTTCGTAAAGAACGCCGCGTGACGCAAGGAAGTCAGCGACTTCCGTTTGATCCGTATACCGTGTGTTTGTTTCTTGGAATAAGACTGTTGCCATGAGATGATTCCTCCTTTTAATGAATGGATTGACGGCATGATTGCAACGTCAACGTGTAATTGAATAAAAACTCGAAGGCTTCGAGGTGTTTCTTTGCTTCAAAGGCGGTCGGTGCCCAGACCGTGATCCCGTGATTGCGGATCAGGACGGCACCACTATCCGCTGTGACATGAGGTGCAAAAGCAACGGCAAGCGTCGGGATGTCCGCATGATTCGGAATGATCGGTACCGTGACCGTCGCATCCTCTTCCCAGTGTCCGAGTGCCTTGATGATTTCTTGACCGGAAAAGGTGATACTGCCTTGATCGCCATAGAGTTCCGAAATCACATTGTTCGCAATCGTATGGACATGCAGAGAACAACCGGCGTCCGTTCGATTGAACACTTCGACATGGAGCAATGTCTCAGCGGAAGGACGCCCGGATTGCTCACCAATCAATTGACCGGTCGCATCGACATGAACGAAGTCGTCAGGAGTCGTCTGCCGTTTATCTTTTCCGCTTGCCGTCACAAGGAATTCAACCGGGACACCGGACGTCCGAATGGCGAGATTGCCACTCGTACCAGGGAACCAATCGCGCGCCGCAAGCTCTTGTTTGATGGCGCGTAGCTCTTCATACCGTCGCATGAATGTCATGTTGTCACCTCCGCTCGTGTTAAATCATGAACGATATCGTGGAACGTCTCAAACGGTGTATAGGCGATATCGTTCTCTTCACACAACGTGATCAGATAATCACGGGCATAGACACGATCCGCTTGTTTCGCGAGTTCGAAGTCCGTCACCGAGTCACCGATGACGATGATGACGTCATCGTCTTTGCGCAATGCCCGGGCAACGGACGTTTTACAACAGCCGCACCCGTTCGTGCAATGGGCATCGCAGGTGTTTGGCCAATCGATATGGACGAATGGACCACTGAAATCGGCGACGTTACAGTAAATCTGTTCTTGTTCAAGCAATGGCGCTAAGATCGGTTCGACGAAAAAGTCCATTCCACCGCTGACGATCGAAAAATCGATTCCTTGACGACGACTGTACTGAAGTAACTCCGAAAATCCGTCGCGAATGACTGCACGCTCCAACAAAAAGTCAAGATAGGCTGTTTTTCCGTCAGACGGCAGAAGTGCGAACATTTGCCCGACACCACTCTGAATCGATAGCGTCCGGTCGAGTACGCCGCGTTTCAACGGTTCGAAGTCACTCGCTGGCGCAAATTGTTGCATGAGTGCGATGATATTATCTTGCGTCGTCACCGTACCGTCGAAGTCACAAAGAATCCGTACGGTCATGACTTGATCCCCCAAGCGTCGAGGGCGATCCGTAATTCTTCATGACGCGATGCTGCCGCCGATAGGGATTCATTTGCGAGTGCCGCATCGAGTGCCTGACGGAAAGCAATGACACCAGCCGCAGCACCTTGCGGATGACCATGTACGCCGCCGCCGGCGTTGATGACGGAATCGATACCGAAGTCCCGTACGAGTTGAGCGACGAGTCCAGGATGAATACCAGCTGAAGGAACCGGGAAGATCGATTTCGTCTGACCGAGACGGGTCGCTTCGACCGCGATGCCACGGGCGACATCCTTTGGCAAAGCGACATTGCCGTAAGGAGACGGGAATAGCGTCAAGTCTGCTCCAGCAGCACGCGGTAATGTGCCGAGTAAGACAGGGGCAGCGACTCCGTGATTCGGGCTAGCAATCAACGCACCGCTATATGCTGGATGATTGAAGATCGGAACGTTGATTTCCGGATCACTCGCCAGTTCGCGTAAGACGTCGAGTCCGTATGTGAAGGTATTCAGCAAGAAAGCAGTCGCTCCAGCATCAATCAATCGCTTGGCTTGATCCTTGAGCGTAAAGACGGGACCACTGAGTGTGATCGCATATAACGCACGTTTACCGGTCCGGTGGAAGTGAGCATCGATGACCTCACGTCCGATTCGTGCCCGGTCAATCGTCGGTGTCAACGGATTGTCGTATAGGATCTCATCGTCTTTGACGAGGTCAATCCCACCAGCGAGTTGTCCTTCGAGTTGATCACGAAGGAACGATAAATCCCGTCCGATGACTCCTTTGAAGATGCTCATTAATAATGGGCGATCTTCGACACCAATCAAGGAGCGGACCCCTTCGATCCCGAATTTCGCACCTGGAAAGTCCGACGTAAATGTATCGGGTAATAGCAATTCCGTTAGTTTGATTTCACCGTCGAGTGAGAGTTTCCCGAAGACGGTCGTTAGAATCGCAGAAAAGTCGCGCGATACGTTATGTTCCGGGTAACGAATCGTGATATATCCTTTGCCATCGCGCTCTTCGGTATGTACGACTTCCCCTTTGAACGAGGCGAGTTGTTGTTGTTCGAGATGATTCAGTTCCGTCCAAGAACCGACTGTCAGACCAAGCGCGAGTTGTTCAGCGCGTTGCTCGAGTCGATCACGGGCAGTCAATTGATAAGTAGCAGTGATATAAGCCATGTCTTTCCTCCTTCAACAAAAAAATGGTCTCTCGTCAGCGACAAGAGACCATGAATGATTCGAACGTGGACTCTTATCTGTCAGCTTAGTAGCTGCAAGAATTAGCACCGTGCCAAAAGGTCGGTTGCTGCGACATCGTAGGGCTTGTCCCTCCGTCTGCTCTTGATAAGAATTGGATGAAATTGTGAAATCTAATTGCAATTTTTACATGAGAATCGCTACTTGTCAAACTATTTTTAGAAAATTTATTTTTTTGAAAATACTCTTTCTATAGATGGCATAAAAATGATATCCGTTTCTGCTTGATTTCGATTTGACAGCGAGGAAGTCGATTGCGTAAGATTCAAATCAATATCACACACGACAACTACATACGACTCTTATCGCGAGTTGGCAGAGGGAATTGGCCCGATGACGCCGCAGCAACCGACCACTAGGCACGGTGCTACATCCAACAGACGTTTCGTCTGAGAGATAAGAGGACGCAGTGACTTTTCTGCGCCTCTTTTCGATGACGAAAAGAGGCGCTTTTTCGTGTATCACATAGGGGGAAACTGAGATGACATATAAAGCATTCACAGAACAGGACGCGATTGATCGTGTTCGGACATTAGGACTGATCGGCGACGGAACTGTCGAAGCAGAAGAGATTGGCGACGGGAACCTCAACCTCGTCTTTCGGATTCGAGAAGGCGAACATCGCTTGATTTTAAAACAAGCATTACCATATGCGAAGGTCGTCGGGGAGAGCTGGCCGTTATCGCTCGAACGAGCGTGGATCGAGCAATCCGCACTCCGTGAATTCGCACGGCATGCCGTACCGTTCGTGCCGCGTGTTTTTCATGCTAGTCATGAAGAGGCGTATACGGTCATGGAAGATCTTTCACATCTGACGATCGTTCGAAGCGGTTTACTCGCAGGTGAACAGTATCCGTTGCTTGCGGAACATATCGGTTCTTATCTCGCTCGGACGTTATTCCATACATCGGACTTTGCACTTGGTCCGGTTGAAAAGAAACGTGTCGCCCGAACGTACTACAATCCAGACTTGTGCGACATCACGGAAAAATTAATCTTCACGGATCCGTTTCATGACGCGGAAACGAACGAGATTGAAGCCGGACTCGAAGAAGAGGTGGCACGTCTATGGGCAGACGATGAGTTGAAACGCGAAGTCGCAAAACTCGAAGCGCTCTTCATCACGAAAGGAGATGCATTGCTGCACGGCGATCTACATACAGGCAGCATCTTCGCCTCGGCGACGGAAACGAAAGTCATCGATCCAGAATTCGCCTTTTATGGTCCATTCGGATTCGATGTCGGGCAGTTCATTGCGCATCTATTCTTCGCAGCATATCCGGATTACCCTACACGACGTGACGCCCGAATCAAGGATATCGATACGTTCTGGCTGACGTTCGCTTCAACGTTCCGTGCATTATGGGAACGGGAAGCCGTCGAACCATTCCGGACATCGGGGCTCGTCGACGATGTATTGAGCACGATCTTGCAGGATGCCCTTGGCTTTGCCGGTTGCGAATTGATTCGGCGGACGATTGGTCTTGCACCGGTCGCTGATTTAGAATCAATCGATTCAACGACGGAACGCTTAGAGCGGAAACGTCACGCTCTTCGTCTAGGAGCGGCGTTAATCAAACGCCGTACAGAATGCCGGACATTCGATGATTTACGAAACTTTGACGTAACGGAGGAACTCAGCCGATGACTACATTCGTTCAAAGTATCCGTTACGAAGATCGTATCTTGACGATTCTCGATCAGACACGTCTACCGCAAGAAGAGCACTATGAAGTCATTGCTGATCTCGCGCAAGCGGTTGAGGCGATTAAGCAACTGCGCGTTCGAGGCGCACCTGCGATCAGCTTATTCGGTGGATTCGTGCTCGTTCAAGAAGCATACCGGTTTGAAGCGGCGCTTCCGGTCTACAAGCAAGCCTTGCTTGAGACATCGGCGACGTTACTCGCGACACGACCGACGGCCGTCAACTTGCGAAATGTCCTCGATCAATTGAATCCAATCATTCAAGACGGGACGTCGGTAGAAGAGATTCGCGAACGGTTGGAAAAACGGACGGTCGCCTTATACGACCAGGATGCGCAGACGTCACGTCAAATCGGGATTCATGCACTGGAATTGTTCCAGTCAGGCGACCGGATCCTAACGATTTGTAATGCTGGATCGATTGCGACCGCTGCTTATGGAACGGCACTTGCGCCGTTCTACATCGCAAAAGAACGCGGCATCGAATTATCCGTTTTTGCGAGTGAGACGCGACCGTTACTGCAGGGAGCACGATTGACGACATGGGAGCTGCAACGTGCCGGCATCGATGTCACGTTAATTACGGACAACATGGTCGCCCATACGCTGAAAGAAAAACAGATCGATGCGATCATCGTCGGTGCCGACCGCATTACACGAAACGGAGATACCGCGAATAAAATCGGGACGTTCCAATTGGCATTGCTCGCGCAAGCTTTTGGTATTCCGTTTTACGTCGCAGCACCGCTCTCGACGTTCGACTTCTCGCTCGTTTCCGGAGACGCGATCGAAATCGAAGAACGTGATCCGCAGGAAGTGACGACTGTCCAAGGTGTCGCGACAGCACCGGAAGGCGTCGCTGTCTTCAACCCGGCGTTTGATGTCACACCACACACATTGATCACGGGCATCATTACCGAACTTGGTGTCATCACGCAACCGAATGAAGAAACGATTGAACAATTAACAGGGCTTCAACCCCTCGGATAAGGAGATATGTCATGAAAAAACTAGCTTACGCCGTCCTAGCACCGGCACTGTTACTAGCGGCTTGTGCGAATGGAGAAGCCACGACGACGAAGGTCGTCAAGGATGTACCAAAAGGGGTTCAATCGGACGTCAAGATCGCCGTCATCCGCAACCTAGCATCGGACGACCATACGAAACAATTCCTTGATGGCGCACGAAGTGAAGGCGAAGCGCTTGGCTTTAAAGTCAGCACGTTCATTTCGGAAGGTAACGACGTCAAGTTCAAGGAGCTGGTCGCGCAAGCGATTCAGCAAGATTATGATGGGCTCATCATCTCGCATGGTAAGGAAGACTACGCCTATGACATGATTAAACCAGTGGTCGACAAAGGGCTGAAGGTCGTGACGTTCGATACGGTCACGAAGAAAAAAGGAACGGCGTTAAAAGGTGTGACGGAAACATTCCAAAACGATCATCAACTCGCGAAGCTATCGCTTGATGAAGTGACGAAGGTGACGGACAAAAAGCCGGTCCGTGTCATCAAACTTTGGTTCGGACCAGGTTTTGCCCCGCTCGATCGTCGTCAGGAAATCTATAAGACGTACGAAGCAGACGGTAAGATCAAAACGCTTGAGACGGTTGGACCGACAAACTTCCAAGATGTCCAAGGGGATATCGCAACGAAGATGAATGCGATTCTCGCGAAATATCCGAAAGGAAGCATTGATGCGGTTTGGGGAGCGTGGGACGAAGTCGCAAAAGGGGCTTACAAATCGCTCAAGGATAATAAACGTCAAGAAATCCCGCTAATCTCGATCGATGTCTCGAATCAGGATATCAACCTGATGCGTGAAAAAGGCAGTAACTGGGTCTCGACGAGTGCGGTGGATCCATTCTTGATTGGACAAACGGACATGCGATTACTGGCTAAGAAAATCGCTGGCGAGAAGACACCAGATAGCTTTGATCTCGACGCGAAACTCGTGGAGCAGAAGGCGTTGAAGCAGGATACGACGATGTACAATCTCGATACGATCATCAAAGGATGGAGTACATCGGACAAATTCAATGAACCGTGGATGGACCGGTTGCGTGACGTCCATAAAAAACAATGACGTCTACCAATCATCACTTGAAGATGACTGGGATTTCACTGGCGTTTCCAGGAGTGCAAGCCTTAAAACAAGTCTCGTTTGAAGTGAAATCCGGTGAAATCCACGCGCTTGTCGGTGCGAATGGTGCCGGTAAGTCGACGTTGATGAAAGTCTTATCCGGAGCGGAAACGGCGGACGAAGGAACGATCTGTCTCGACGGGAAGGAGTTGTCCATCACGTCACCACGTGATGCGAAACAGATTGGAATCGACCTCGTCCAACAAGAGGTCGATGTGGCGCTTGTCCCGTATTTGACGGTCGCTGAGAATATCTGTCTCGATCTGTTGACGGACGGAACGATGACTGGCTTCGTATCCCAACGCCGTTACATACAGCGTGCCAAGGAAGCGTTAGCGACATTACAGGCGGATATTTCCGTCAAGACACGTGTCGAGGAGTTGCGGCTTGCTGAAAAGCAACTCGTACTGATTGCTCGCGCCCTCGTCCAAGAACGCCGTTTTTTGATTTTAGATGAACCAACGGCACCTCTCAGTCAGGCGGAAACAAGCCATCTCTTTTCAGTCGTGCGTCGTTTAGCCGAACGAGGGCTTGGGATCATCTTCATCTCGCATCGTTTACAGGAACTATATGAGATTTGCGACTCCATCTCGGTCATGCGCGACGGTCAACTCATCTCACGACATCTTTTGACAGACATCACGAAGGAAGCTGTCGTTGAGCAGATGCTCGGGCGTCAGCTTACGTCTGTTGTGAAAACGTCACGGGTAAATGCAACGAACGTATTGACCGTCGAGAGTGCTACGAATGCGGACGTCCACGATATCTCCTTGACGGTTCAAGCAGGTGAAGTCGTTGGTATCGCGGGTCTTGTCGGTGCTGGTAAAACGGAATTATGCAAAGCATTGTTCGGTGATCGCCCGTTTCAGGAAGGCGAGGTTCGGATAGGTGGAAAAGCCCATCGCCTTCGCAATCCACAAGCTGCGATTCAAGCGGGAATCGGTCTCGTTCCAGAAGAACGACGAAAAGAAGGAATTCTTGTTGCCGATTCTGTCGCAGAAAATCTAACAGCAGCGGCAGCTCATGATTTCGTCAACCGCTGGGGGCTGATGGATCGTCGCAAAGAAGCAAATCAGGCATCGCAATGGGTCAAGGAGCTGGGCATTAAAGTGGCAGACGTGAAACAGGAAGTAGGTCAACTATCCGGTGGGAATCAACAAAAAGTCGCCATCGGAAAATGGTTACTGACCGATGTTTCTGTACTCGTCTTGGACGAACCGACAAAAGGTGTCGACGTCGGAGCCAAACAAGATATCTATCGTCTGATTGACGGACTCGCGCAACAACAAAAAGGGATCCTTTACGCGACGAGTGAATGGGATGAACTTTTGACCGTCACGGACCGAATCTACGTCATGTTCGATGGACGGATCGTCCATGAAACGAAGACGGCGGACACATCAGAAGAAACCTTGTTGTGGTATGCGACAGGAGGAGGGCAACGATGAATGAGGTAGTATCAAAACAAACGAACCGAGGGAAGGGTTTACGTCCTGTCCTCGGATTCTTGAACGACTGGGGGATCGTCCTCGCGATCCTTGCCCTCGTCCTGTTTTTTGCGACGACGGCTCCAACATTCCTACAAGGGACGAATTTAATTAATATTTTACGAAGTATTTCCATCGTGACGATTATCGCGATCGGCTTGACCGTTTCTTTGACGGTCAATGGATTTGATTTATCGGTCGGGTCGACCGCGACGCTTGCGAGTTCTTTCGTCGTCTCGTTCTTCGTCTGGTACAGTCTACCGCTCGGTGTCTCGATTGGTTTAGCACTTCTCTTATCTCTTAGCGTTGCTCTGGTGAACATCTTACTCATCGTCTGGTTTAAGATTCCGGATTTGTTTGCGACGCTTGCGACGATGTTTATCGTCGAAGGTGTCGCGATGACGTATACCGGTGGTGGTTCAATCAGTGCCGGAATGCCGCGCTTGGACGGTACACCAACAGTCGGCACGATTCCGGAGGCATTCGCGAAAATCAGCCAGGCACCTTGGATCATCGTCATCATGCTCGTCGTCGTCGCTGTGACTCATGTCTTTTTAAGCCATACGCGACATGGTCGTTTTCTCTATATTATCGGTGGGAATCCGGAAGCCGCACGACTGACAGGAATTCGTGTCAACCGCTACCGGGCACTCGCGTATCTGATTGCTGGGTTACTTGCTGCGGTCGGTGGGATTTTGCTTGCGTCACAAGTCGGATCGTCGCAAATCAACGCCGGTTCCGGTTATCTGATGCCAGCGGTCGCGGCGGCATTCATCGGCTCGTCGTTCGCAGGACAAGGGAAGCCGAATGCGCTTGGCACACTTGTTGGGGCTTGTCTCGTCGGGATTCTTGAAAATGGTCTCGTCATGCTGTCTGTTCCATACTATTCGTTGAATATCATCAAAGGGCTGGTCCTTGCGGTCGCGCTCGCGACGACTTATGCGCGGTATCGTAAAAAATAATTAAAATTCGACGTTTCATTTATAACATATTCGGTAATATTCAATATATGAAAGGATGGTGATGCACATGAATGATTACCAATGTAGAGGGAACGATCGCATGTCGCTTCTGAAAGAAGAGGATCACCGGACTTGACGAACGTTGTCCATTGACACGGATGTATTCGTGTTTTACGTGCAACTGCACGGTTCAAGAACGGATCACGGCATGTGTTCGTTCCTGAAACAAATAAGGGGGAAACGCTACGGCGTTCCCCCTTTTTCATGTGCTAGAAACTGCTCGTATTTCTTTAAAAGCGTATCGGAATATGAGATGATATAAAAAGTCAGAAAATTCAACTACTACGAGAGCAAGGGGCCTGACAATGCGAACATACACTAAGGAGATTCAAGCGATTATCGACAACGTAGAGAAAGTCATCATCGGTAAGGAAGATGTCATCACACAATCATTGGCAGCATTACTAGCGGGCGGTCACGTCCTATTAGAAGACGTACCGGGAGTCGGGAAGACGATGCTCGTCCGTGCGTTCAGCCGATCGATCGGGTTGACCTTCAAACGTGTTCAGTTCACGCCAGACCTACTTCCGTCAGATTTGACGGGTGTATCGATGTATAATCAGAAAACTAGCCAATTCGAATATAGACCGGGTCCTTTAATGGGAAACATCGTCTTAGCCGATGAGATCAACCGAACATCACCAAAAACTCAATCTGCCTTACTCGAGGGAATGGCGGAAGCGAACGTCACCGTCGATGGTGAGATTCATACGCTTCCGAATCCCTTTTTCGTCATGGCGACACAAAACCCGATTGAACATGAAGGCACGTATCCGTTACCAGAAGCACAACTCGATCGTTTTCTCGTCAAAGTCAAAATGGGTTATCCTGATTTCCACCAGGAAATGAAACTACTGACACGTTTCGAACGGGATGAACCAATTGAAACGCTTGAAGCGGTGATTGGTCGCGAGCAATTGCTCCAGATGAAAGAAGAAGTCAAGAACGTCCATGTCTCACAGCCCGTCAAAAAATATATCGTCCATCTCGTCCAAGCAACCCGGACGAACGGTTCACTTTATCTCGGCGCGAGTCCCCGTTCTTCGATTGCCTTGATGAAAGTCGCGCAAGCATGGGCATACATGGAAGGACGCAGTTTCGTCTTACCGGATGATGTCAAACATCTCTTGATTCCGGTCCTGTCACACCGCTTGATTTTGACAGCGGACGCGCGTTATCACGGTCAATCGTCTGAACGGATTTTAGAACAAATCAAAAAAGAGGTTGCTGTACCCATCCAACAAGACGTGGAGTCCCTATGACGAAGTGGCAAATTGGTTGGCGTTACGCTGTACTCCTTTTGACGACGGTTGCCTTATGGACATATGCGCGCGTCGATGGCGGAAATGTCGCTTCCTTGCTGTTTTATGTCATGGCTGGTTTGACCGTCTACTGGACGCTCTTCCTCGTTTGGCCTGTCACGCAGGCACTGGCGACGCGCGAAGTCTCAAATAAGATGCTCGTTGCCGGAACGGATATCCCGGTTTCCTTGCGGGTTCGCCGACGTTTCCCGTTCCTTGTCGGAGCCGTCGAGGTGACGGAGGCGATTCCAAACGAACTCAGCGAAGAAAAACTCGATATCAGCCGTCCGCTCCGTGCCCACTACCGAAAGACAGAGCACATCGACTACACGATTCCATCGATTCGTCGAGGAGTGTACCAGATTCCTGGCTGTATCGTTGAAATTACAGATCCGTTCGGTCTGTTCAAGCGGAAGCGGATGTTTCCGGTCGAGACGTATCTTGCGATCGAACCGGCACGCCTTGCCGTTCAACTTCCGCATGAGGAGGATCGCGGCGATGGAGGAATCTCCCCTGTGTCGCTTGATCTTCGTCAGTCGTCCTTTACTGTCGTCGGGGTCCGGGAATACGTCAGTGGTGACCGGATGAATCAGATCGACTGGAAAGCGACAGCGAAACGTCAAGGCTTAATGACGAAAACGTTCGAACGAGAGCAGGAACGGGAGACGACGATCATCTTTGATGAGGGGACGGAAGCGGGTGAAGCCTTCGAACGCGTCATCTCGATGCTGGCAGAAGCGACGGATCAGTTGAACAAACGACGGCTGAGCTACCGCATTCACCTCGTCGGACATGCTGTTCAATCGTTGTCGTTACCTCTTGAAGGAGCGAAACTGACGCATTACCTGATGACGGCGCAGCCGAGTCGGACACGGACGTTCATCGAGTCATGGGAGTACTCGTCAAAAGCACTTCGATTGAGTGGGAACGTCCTTTTCATCACACCGGATCTTGAATCGAACAATGAACTATGGATTTCGAAGATTAATCAAGAAGCCACCGTTCATGTCTATACACCAGAACGGAGGGGAGTGCGATGATGCGACGCTTGATTTGGAACGCCATCGCGGCAGCCGTCCTGACTTGTTTCATGCCACCACTTCTCGAACTGACGACGTTCGAGCATCTCTGGTCCTTCTTACCGATGCTGTTTCTGCCGTTGCTGTTGTCGCATCTATCGCGGCGTTACTTTTTACTCGGAAGTCTCGGTGGATTACTGCTGTCGTTCTATCTGATTTTGACGCCGGGAGCAGCACCATGGGGCATCTTTACGGAAATCAGTTCAGATATTCAGAGCGTCATCAATGGTGAATTACCAGGACGACCCGCTTTCGCGCTCTCGATCGGATTGATTAGTTTTTTGATCGCGTATCTCGCGCGTCGGACGTTCCCGAATCGTGGGTTCGTCTTCGGGCTTGCCTTCGGAGTCATCGGGTTCATCGCCTATTGTGATACATGGACGGATTACTCGGGAGAGACATTCATTCTCTATCCGATCATCTTATCCTTGCTATTGCTCTATGCGACGGAAGTCAACGAACGACCACGCGCTTCTTACGTTCGTCCGCTGAGTGCCTTATTCATCATGGGTGCCGTCATCGTCGCTGCTGTCCAAAGTCCTGTCATCAATGCGACATGGCAAGACAGTTGGTACGATTTGACGTCCGGGCTTGAAGGTGAAGGAGAGCCGACGAATGCGATTCAAAAGGTTGGCTACGGTAACAATGACGAGCAACTCGGAGGACCGTTCCAGATGGACGATCGGGAAGTCTTCCAGGTCGAAAGTGAAGGGAACCGATACTGGCGAGTCGAGACGAAAGACATTTATACCGGCAAAGGCTGGGTGCTGTCGGAATCGAATCCGGAAATCGATGGACGGGGTTTCTTCTCGCACTTCGGGCGAGAAGTCAAGACACGTGAGGAAACAGCGACTTTTGAGATGGCACGTGAATTACCGTTCGTGCCATATAACGGAGATAACGTCCGGGTCTCGGTCGATCAACAACGACAAAATGTACTGGTTGATCCAGAGAATCAAAAAATATCGTATCTAGACGAGGCGGATCGTCAACGCAATTATCAAATTGACTACTCGTATCCGCTCTTTACGGAAGAACAACTCCAGACAGATGAACCCGTCAATTTATCGGAGAATGAAACAGAGCGGTATCTCCAACTGCCGGATGGTTTACCACAGCGTGTCCGTGATTTAGCGGAACAAATCGTTGAGGGTGAGGAGACACCGTGGGACAAAGCACGGGCGATTGAAAATTATTTCGAAGAAGAGAACTTTGAATACAATACGGAGGAAGTTGCCGTACCAGGAGAAAATCAAGATTACGTCGATCAATTCCTATTCGAGACGAAGCTCGGATACTGTGATAACTTCTCGACGTCGGCTGCTGTTTTGCTACGGGCAGCCGGGTTACCCGCACGCTGGGTGAAAGGGTTCACGGGAGGCGAATCCGACGTCATCGGAGCTGCCGTGACGAGTTATACAGTGCGAAATAAAAATGCGCACTCGTGGGTCGAAGTGTATATCGAAGGACCAGGCTGGGTACCGCTTGAGCCAACAGTCAGTTTCGATGGAGCAGGACAATACACGATCGATCGGGAAACGGATAATGAGACGGAACAAGCAAATCCGCAACGTGAGACAGAAGATAATACGGAGACAACGACGCCAAATCGTCCGCAAGAAAATCTTCTTGATGAAGAACAGACGACTAGCGCTGGACAGACGGAGCAGAAGTCAATTCCATTTTGGCCAATCTTCCTGACGGCACTTGCTCTCTTATTCCTGTACTTGTTCCGAAAACCAATCATTCGAACACTCGCGATTCTCTTCTTCCGAAGACAAATCGAGCGACCGGAAGGATTCCGCCGGATGTACCGGTACCTCTTACGACGTCTTGATAAAAAAGGATTCCATTATCAAGATGGTCGGACGCTTGCGGAACTCGCTCACGAAGTCGATGGGTACTACGAGACGTATGCGATGCGACCGTTGACGGATGCTTACGAACGGATGGTCTATGGTGGAGAATCACTATCGGCTGAGAAAAAACGTGAATATTTCGAAAATATCATTCGTCATGTAGAGGGTTGATATTTACGAAACGATACAGTTACAATGGGAACAACGTAAATCACACACATGCAATCTCCTTTGTATATACTCGCGAATATGGCGCGAGAGTCTCTACCGGGTCACCTTAAACGACCTGACTATGAAGGAGCAGACCCTTCGTATACATTTTTTTGTGAAGCGGCCTGCTCTTTTTCCATTTTATCCATGGGCGAAGAGTGGGCTTTTTTCATAGGGTACGCATGAAATCAGAAAGGCGGGAACAGATTTGGAAGCACATTTGGACCAGGAAATGATTCTCGTCCTCGATTTTGGAGGACAGTACAATCAATTGATCACACGTCGTATTCGGGACCTTGGTGTCTACAGTGAGTTGCATTCGCATAAAATCACTGCAGCAGAAGTAAAAGAAATCGCACCTGCTGGTATCATCTTCTCAGGTGGTCCACGTAGCGTCTACGCAGAGGATGCGTACCGGTGTGACCCGGAAATCTTCGACCTCGGTATTCCAATCTTCGGGATCTGTTACGGCATGCAGCTCATGTCACAACATTTCGGCGGAACAGTAGAACGTGCGGGACATCGTGAATATGGAAAAGCCACATTGACGTTACAAGACCCGTCACCGATGTATACGAACCTACCGCTTGAACAAACGGTCTGGATGAGCCACAGCGACCTCGTCACATCTGTGCCAAACGGATTCGTCGTCGATGGAACGAACGTGTCATGTCCGATCGCTTCGATCAAGAACGAAGAATTGAAAATGTACGGTGTGCAGTATCACCCGGAAGTGAACCATACGGTCTTCGGAAAAGAATTGCTCAAGAACTTCCTCTTTGAAGTCTGTAAATGTGCAGGCGATTGGTCGATGGAGAACTTCATCGAAATCGAAGTAGCGAAGATTCAAGAACAAGTCGGCGATAAAAAAGTCCTCTGTGCACTTTCTGGTGGTGTCGACTCGTCTGTCGTCGCAGCCTTGATCCACAAAGCAATCGGTGATCAATTGACATGTATGTTCGTTGATCATGGTTTACTGCGTAAGGGTGAAGCGGAAAGCGTCATGAAGACATTCGCGGATCACTTCCACATGAACGTCATCAAGATTGATGCCCAGGACCGTTTCCTCGACAAACTCCGCGGTGTCTCGGATCCAGAGCAGAAACGTAAAATCATCGGCAACGAGTTCGTCTACGTCTTCGACGAAGAAGCTTCGAAGCTGACGGACATGGACTTCCTTGCGCAAGGTACGCTCTATACGGATATCATCGAGAGTGGTACGGATACGGCACAAACGATCAAATCACACCACAACGTCGGTGGACTGCCGGAAGACATGCAGTTTGAATTGATCGAGCCGATCAACACGTTGTTCAAGGATGAAGTCCGTGAACTCGGGAAAGAACTCGGTCTTTCCGATGAAATCGTGTGGCGTCAGCCGTTCCCAGGACCAGGTCTCGGGATTCGTGTCCTCGGTGAAATCACAGATGAGAAACTCGAAATCGTTCGCGAATCTGATTTCATTCTTCGCGATGAAATCAAAAAAGCAGGACTCGAGCGCGAAATCTGGCAATACTTCACAGTCCTTCCTCCAATCCGATCGGTTGGTGTCATGGGCGATGAGCGGACATACGACTATGCGGTCGGAATCCGCGCTGTCACGTCAATTGACGGAATGACATCAGACTGGGCACGTATCCCATGGGACGTGTTAGAGAAAATCTCGGTTCGGATCGTCAACGAAGTCCAGAACGTTAACCGCGTCCTGTACGATGTGACGTCGAAACCACCGTCAACGATTGAGTGGGAGTAATAAATAAAATAAAATTGAAGTTTTTATGCTGATTTCATGGGGGTTTACGAGTTATAGGAGGGTTAATTAAAGTTAAATTAAATTGGTTCCCCGCCAGAATCCCCGCCAAAACTGGGTATGTAAGAAAATGCTTTTATCATTTAGTGATAAAAGCATTTTTTGTTATCTCTGAATATAATTTTACTAGCCCTGCTATCAATACTAGGATAACTTATAAATTTGCTATAATAGTATTAATACTAGCTGAGTAAAGGAATGTAAATCAAATGCCAAAGAAAAATTTATTATCTATCACAGAAATTGAAGATAGAGTTAAAATAATAATTGAAAATTTAAATGAAGAGACTTTTATTGAAGAACTTTTAGGACTTTTTGATATTCCTAAAACAAGTATCACACGTGCTAGATCAAGTGAGGGAGATTTTTTGATACGTAATAAAGTTCGTTATCGAAAAGTTGAAAACGACCCACTGCAAGCTATTGATGAAATCGAGCAGGAAATATTACCTCAAAATCAAAAGCCTCGCTACCTTATCACAACTGATTTTGAAATGCTTTATGCAAAAGATACAAAAACAAATGATTCACTAGCTATTCACTTTGAAGATTTGCCAACTTTTGCAGAGTTTTTTCTTGCATGGAATGGGATTGAGAAAGTAGAATACCAAAAAGAAAATCCGGCAGATATTAAAGCAGCTGAGCGTTTCACAAAACTTTATGATGAATTGGTTAAGATTAATCCGGAGCTTGCAAAAGAGGAAGTTGACGGCAAATCCTTTAACCTTTTTCTAATTCGTTCCCTTTTCTTGTACTTCTCTGAAGATACAGAAATTATTACTAAAGGCTCTTTTACTAATATCCTTAAAACAAGGACTGAAATCGACGGAAGTAATCTAAATTCAGTCATCAAAGAATTATTTTCAATTTTAGATGTGCCTGAAAACCAAAGACACGATACGCCTGAATGGCTGAAAAAATTTCCATATGTTAATGGTAAACTTTTTAAAGTACCACATCATGACTTAAATTTCAGTACTTTAACCCGAAAACTACTTATCGAAGCAGGTGAATTGCTTAACTGGAATGAAATCAATCCCGATATTTTAGGGGCAATGATTCAAACTGTTGCAAATAAAGAAGAACGCCAAGTTTCAGGTATGCACTATACGAGCGTACCTAATATCCTGAAAGTCATTAAACCGCTATTTTTGGATAATCTCCAAACTGAATATCAACGTTTATCAGATCGAGCTGATGATTATCTTGAACGTGAGATTACTGAAAAACAAAGACGTGAACAACAACGAGATATTATTAAACAACTGAACAGCTTGCTTGAGCGAATGAGTAAAATTAAGTTTTTAGACCCTGCCTGTGGTTCAGGAAACTTTTTGATTATTACTTACAAAGAACTTCGCAGACTTGAAATCCAAATCCTTCTTAAAATTAGTGAAGTTCAGGAAGCATTAAATGAAAAGGATGCTTATCAAGGAGAATTACTTAATCAATCTAAAATTAAGCTAAACCAATTCTCAGGCATTGAACTTGACGATTTCGCACATGAGGTAGCTAGGCTTTCTCTGTATATTGCTGAACATCAAATGAATGTAGAAATGATGGAATCTTTAGCAGATTATCAACCTAGAATTCTACCACTTCAAGAATCAGGGAATATCGTACACGGTAATGCCTTACGTATGGATTGGAATCTAGTTGTTCCTCATGAGACTAATGAAGAAGTTTATATTATGGGGAATCCACCTTATATAGGATCTAGAAATCAGACTGAGGAAAATAAAAAGGATATGAGTGCCATTTTCCAAGGGGTTCAATCATTTAAAAAACTTGATTATATAAGTGCCTGGTTTTTACTAGGTGTGAAATTCGTTGAAAATACAAAAAATAAATTTGCATTTGTAACAACGAACTCGATAACTCAAGGGGAACAAGTTCCAATTTTATGGAAAAAACTACTTTCCTACAATATAGAGATTTGTTTTGCATATAATTCTTTTAAATGGAATAACAATGCCAGTAATAATGCTGGCGTAACTGTAGCAATAATTGGGATAGCTTCAAAGGATGATAATTCCAGCAAATACCTACTTTCAGAGGAAAAGAGTATTGAAGTGCCTAATATTACACCTTATTTAAGTTTTGGGGAAATTATTCTTGTTGAAAATAGCACAGTTCAATTTTCTGGCTTCTCTAAAATGCAAAAAGGAAATGGTGCTTATGATGGTGGATTTTTAACATTTTCAATATCTGAATATGAAGAAATTGTTTCTAAAATTCCTGAAACAAAAATATTTTTCAAAAAGTATGTTAGTGCTGACGACATTATTAATGGAACTTATAAATATTGCCTATGGATTTCAGAAGAAAATTTACCTGCTGCACATAACATCCCATTTATAAATAACAGAATTGAAAAAGTAAAAGAATATCGATTAAGTAGTAAAAGAGAAGTTACAAAACTACAGGCTAAAACTCCATATGCATTTGGTGAGATTAGATATCAAGAGGGCCAGGGATTCATTATCCCTGTAGTTTCTTCTGAATCTAGGGAGTATCTACCTATTGCAATTATTGATTCAGAAATAATCCCATCTTATGCAACATTTGTGTTATACGACGCCCCAATCTGGTTACTTGGAATCTTAGAATCTCGTATGCATATGACTTGGCTTCGCGCAGTTGGTGGAAGGTTGAAAACAGATTATCGCTATTCTGCAGGAATGGTTTATAATACTTTTCCAATTCCTAAGCTGTCAACAAATCGCAAAAATATCCTTGAAGAAGCTGTTTTAGATATGCTAGATGTCCGTGAAGAAGAAGGGGGTACTCTTGCTGAGCTTTATGGAGGTGCGAATAAACCAATGAACGCAAGATTACGTGAAGCACACAAAAAAATTGACGGTATTGTGGAGCGTGCTTATAAGCAAGAATCTTTCAAATCTGATGAGGAACGATTGAGTGTATTGTTGAAACTTTATCAAGAAATGGTAAGTGAGGAGAAAAAATGACATCAAATATTTTTGAAATTAATTATAATGGTACGGGGCAAAGCCAAAATACAAATGCATTAGGGATGCGTGAAATGCAGGCACGTGTCTATGAGAAACGTGCTTCACAATATCTATTAGTTAAAGCTCCCCCTGCATCAGGGAAATCACGTGCTTTGATGTTTGTGGCTTTGGATAAGCTTACAAATCAAGGTATAAAAAAAGCAATTATTGCAGTTCCAGAACGTTCTATAGGAAAATCCTTTCAATCTACAGAATTGGAAAAATTAGGATTTTTTTCTGATTGGGTTATTAATCCAAAAAATAATCTCACAGACCGTGGAACAAGTCAAAGTAAAGTGTCACGGTTCATTGATTTTATACGTTCAACAAACTTAGAAGATAATATCATAGTTTGTACCCACGCGACTTTACGTTTTGCTTTTGAAAAATTAAATGATTCGGACTTTGATAATGTATTACTTGCCATTGATGAGTTTCACCATATATCACAAGATGATAATTCTGTTCTCGGCAATGCGTTGCGTAATATTATGGGGAATTCTTCTGCTCATATCGTTGCGATGACTGGCTCCTATTTTCGAGGAGATTCTGTCCCGATTTTGAAACCTGCTGACGAGCAAAAATTTGATAAAGTAACATATACTTATTATGAACAACTTGAAGGTTATAAATATCTAAAGAGCTTTGCCATGGGCTACAGCTTCTATAGAGGACGCTATACGGATGCACTTTCAGAGGTTTTAGATACTTCAAAGAAAACAATTATTCATATTCCAAATGTAAATTCTGGGGAATCTACCAAAGATAAATATGATGAAGTTGACCGTATTCTTGAAGAATTAGGTGATGCAAAATTCGATGGAAATTTAGGACTTTGGCTAGTAACTGAAGAATCTGGAAGAGTATTAAAAATTGCAGATTTAGTTAATGAGGGTGGTCGTGAAAAGGTTCAAGAATATATTCGAAATATGTCTAAAATTGATGACTTGGATATTATTATTGCACTTGGTATGGCAAAAGAGGGATTTGATTGGCCCTTTGCAGAATATGCTTTAACAATCGGATATCGTAATTCATTAATGGAAATTGTGCAAATTATTGGTCGCGTGACTCGAGATAGTTCAAATAAAACTCATGCCCAATTTATCAATTTAATTGCTCAACCAGATGCTCAAGATGATGAGGTCATGTTTGCAGTTAATAATGTCATGAAGGCAATCACTGCAAGTCTTTTGATGGAATCTGTATTGGCTCCTACCTTTAAATTTAAGCGTAAGGATAATGATAATCAAAAATCAAATGGAGCTGATATTTTTATCAAAGGTTTAAAGGAGCCAAGTACTAATCGTTCAAAAGGTATTATTCAAAACGATTTGAATGATCTGAAAGCGACTGTTTTACAAGACGGCCAAATTCAGCAAGCTATTGCTGCTGGTGTAGAAGCGAAAGTAATTAACAAACAACTTATCCCCCGTGTAATAATGAATACCTACCCTGATTTATCAAATGAAGAGACTGAGGAGGTACGTCAGCACTTGGTTGCACAATCTGTTATTCAATCTGCTGAGCGTGAAGAAGGAACTAGCGGAAAACAATTCCTCAAAATGGCAAATAAATTTATCAATATTGATGAAATTGCCATTGATTTAATTGATGAAGTGAATCCTTTCCAACGTGCTTATGAGGTGATTTCAAAAGAGATAGATGCACCAACGTTACGATTTATTCAAGATTATATGGATGGTATAAAATTTACTTTTTCTGAAGATGAATTAGTTTTGTTGTATCCTCAAATTGTTCAATTTAAAAATGAAAATGGAAGAATTCCTGATAAGTCTAGCTCAGACCAATATGAGCAAAGATTAGCATATGCTTTATTACGTTTGGAGCAATTAAGGAGAGAGAGACAAGATGGACAAACTCAATCTTGATGATATCTTTTCGGATCCAATTTTTGATGAACTAATAGCTGAAACTCCTAAGAAACAGGTTAAGCGAATTGACCCGGAATTTGAAAAATTTCAAGAGATTATCGAATGGATAAAAAATCATGATGGAAAAGAACCAGAAAAATCTCGGGATATGACCGAAAGAAAATTATTTTCCAGACTTAAAGGCTATCGTGATAAGCCAGAAATGATAAAGAAGCTAGCTGAGATTGATGAACTAAATTTGCTTGATAGCAAAAATTCAGTTTTAGAAAATTCGATAAAACCACCTGAATCTCTTGACGATATTCTTAATGATGACACACTTTTTGAGAAAAAAGATAAAGTTGATTCACTACTCGATTTGTCGAGATATAAAAGAACAATCAATGCGGCTGATAAATACAGTGTTCGGAAACGAGCTAGCCATTTTGAACGATATGAGGCGCTATTTAAACTTGTTCAAAAAGAGGTTGCAAATGGCACTCGAAAAATAATACCTGTAGATACTGAAAAAAATATTATGCCAGGTAAATTTTATATTGATAATGGAATTCTACTTTATGTTCTATCAATAGGTGATTATTATACAGATAAAAATGGTTATCGTAACGCAAAGCTTCATCTTATTTATGAAAATGGAACCGAAAATAAAGCTATTTTGTTGAGGTCATTTGCATCGAATCTCTTTGATAAAACTCGTCATGGTCGAATGGTAACTGAAGTAATGAGTGATGTAATGGGAGAAACTACTGTTGAAGAAAGAGCTGCTGAATATATAACTACTGGATATATTTATGTAGTCAAATCTCTTAGTTCAAATCCTGAAATATCAAAGTATAAAAATCTTTATAAGATTGGTTTTGCTAGTGGAAGTGTTGAAAAGCGGATTGCTAATGCTGAAAATGAATCTACTTACCTATATGCTCCAGTGAAAATTGTTGCAACATGGGAAGTTCAGAATTTCAGTGGTCGGCAGCTAGAAACAGTCATTCATCATAGATTTGAAGATAAGCAAATACAAATTGCTGTCCCAACAGCAAACGGAAAAAATGAGAATCCTAAAGAATGGTATTTAGTTTCTTTGGATGAAATTGAAGAGATTATAAATGATATTATTGTGAAATTGAATAGTTAATTAAGGTTGATGATAGTTGTCAAAGCATCTTTGCCATAATGGTGAGGATGCTTTTTATATGTATTTATTTAGCTTTTTCTAGTATAAAAAAATCAGAAAATTCTAGTATAATGTTAATATTGTAACGATTACTTTTGGGTGAGATTATTATAAACTATCAATGTTTAAAGAAATTTCACAATGGAAGATATTCAAAATTTTTGTATTTGGTTACTTACTGATAAAAAAAGTAATGGATCGGGATATGCACAGTCCTATGCTAGTTTGGTATTTGGTATGTTTCGCAAGAGTCTAGATTATGCTGTTGAAATGGGCTATTTAGAATTTAATATTTTTAAAAAGGCAAAACCTATACCAAAAGGAAAAGCGATTATACCTTACTGGACAAAAAATGAATTTGAATCTATCATTTCTCAAATCTGTATCTCCGATTTTTATGAACATTTGAATTTTGTCATGTTGTGGCTTTACTATATGACAGGTGTTCGAGTAAATGAGGGGACAGCTCTTTGGTGGAATGATATAGATTTCAAAAATAAGCGTATAAGAGTTCATCATATGCTTGTGTTGAAAAGTCGTAAAGATTGGGTTAGGAATGCTTATACAAAAACGGCAGATGGAAAAAGAATAATTTCAATAGATGCTGATACAATAAAAATTTTAAAAGATTGGCGAAAACGCCAAGAATCTATTGGATTAGGAAAAGAAACTGATTTCATCTTCACTTATGATAGTCTACCAATGATTAAATCAACGATAGGTAGAATATTCTACTCTTGCAGGTGTAAAGAAAATTCAAGGTAAAGGATTAAGGCATAGTAATGCTTCTTATCTGATTAATGAATTTAATGTTTCAGTTTTACTTCTATCACGGAGGTTGGGACACTCTAGCCCCGAAATTACACTAAAGCATTACGCTTACTTGTGGAGTGGTGCTGATGAAAATGTTGCTGAGCTTATGGCTGGTAATATCAAAATTAATACAGCGGAAAAAACGAAAATATCTTTTAATGGCAATCAAGCATTAAAAAAAGATACCCCGCCAAAATCCCCGCCAAAATGGTATGTTGACTCTAAAAAAGCCGCTATATCAAAGGTTAGACAGTCTAACTGGCAGTAGAGTGGGAATAAGTACTAGACTTGCTGATAGAATTCGTCTCATGAAGCTTTTCGTACGAATGTTTTAAATGGGACAGGTG
Organism: Exiguobacterium sp. s161; assembly: GCF_018619045.1. Classification (NCBI taxonomy): domain Bacteria; kingdom Bacillati; phylum Bacillota; class Bacilli; order Caryophanales; genus Exiguobacterium; species Exiguobacterium sp. s161. Next base: position 3,741 of record NZ_JACSNH010000006.1, on the reverse strand, counting down.
AAAGGAAGTCTGTTTCACCTTCAACAACTTGATTTTAAAATGAAGCTCTCTTTTGTTCGCATGATTTGTGAATGGAAGGGGGTTTTTTTGTGATCAAATTCATGTAACTGTTGGACGATTTTACACTGAACCAACGAATTTAGATACTTTAGCTTTAGTTTGCTGAGATGCGTGGACTCTTCCTGTATTATGGAATACATCATCTAATGGAAAAGAAGGATACTGCCTTATGATAGACTAGACATGGACTGAAGTTGATCAATTAGAAAAACTAGAAAAATGGAATGAAGCTAAACGCTATCTTTTGAATTCTTGGAGACAACATCCCGAAGATCTCAAAACAGTCATTCGACTGGGCTTTTTTTTGTTGGTACGTCATCTTTGAACACGGACCATTAGGAATTACAGAGAATGATATAGATATTGAGGAATTAGTATCTTTACTAAAGGAAGTTACATACGATGGTTTACGTTATTTTATGAACCATGAGGACTTTCTATGGTGTTTTGGTTATATGATTTCGATGACTCCTTATTATTTTGGAGAGTACAACGAGTGGGAAGAAAAAGGCGCATCCATGTTACGACGTGCTCATGAACTATGTCCAGATGAACCAATTTATGCGTATTCTTATCTCGAGTCACTCTCAAATACTTACGGAACACGTGAAAATGAATTACAGCAGATCCAAAACGTTTTAGAGGATCGCTTTAAAGGAGAGGGACTATTATCCGACTACTTTAAAAATATATACGCTCAGTGACAGGGCGAATTTCTAACAATCGTAAAATAGCCTTCAAAAAACGTTTTCAAAACCGAACGTTCGGATAAATTAAGTGGTTAAATTTCGCTTTTATGGTTGACCCGTGAATTTGACCGTGCTACGATGTGTCTGTTCTTATTTTTCATACCACTAAAAAACATAAATAATGCCGTATAATTCTGGGGATAGGGCCCGGAAGTCTCTACAGGAACACCGTAAAGGTTCCTACTACGGCGCACACGCAGCATCGTGCGCTTATTGAAACGGCTTTTACCGCTTAGGTAAGAGCCGTTTTTTGTTTTCAAGGAGACGGCTTATTTGGAAGGAAGGCAATCATGAGCACACAATTGAAACAGCCACACCAACCGAAAGCAAAAGAAAATGCGATTGCGCGTTTCTTTGATTTCAATGGGCTTGGTACGAACATGCGTACAGAGTTCATCGCCGGCATGACGACATTCTTTGCGATGGCGTACATCCTGTTCGTCAATCCAAACACATTAGCGGACGCGGGAATGGATGCAGGAGCGGTCTTCGGAGCGACGGCGCTCGTCGCAATGGTTGGTTCCATCACGATGGGGTTACTGGCGAACTATCCAATCGCGCTTGCACCAGGTATGGGACTAAATGCTTTCTTCGCCTATAGTGTCGTCATCGGAATGGGTATTCCGTGGCAAACTGCACTCTCAGGCGTTCTCGTCTCAGGTCTTGTCTTCATGGTATTGACGGCTTCAGGTATTCGTGAGGTCATCATCAACGCAATCCCAGAACCGTTGAAAATGGCTGTTGCAGCAGGTATCGGATTGTTCATTGCATTCATCGGTTTAAAAACAGGTGGTCTCGTCGTTGCGAATGAAGCGACACTCGTTTCACTCGGTGATTTAAGTAAAGGAACAACACTTCTCGCGGTATTTGGTCTTTTCGTATCAGCGATCTTGATGACACGTGGTGTCAAAGGTGCAATCTTCTTCGGGATGATCGTGACGGCGATTGCTGGAATGATCTTCGGTTTGATTCCAGTCCCAACAAGTCTTGGTGAGATTGTTTCAGCACCACCGAGTATCGCGCCAACATTTGGACAGGCATTCCTCCACTTTGATGAAATCTTCACGGTTCAAATGATGATCGTCATCCTGACTTTCTTCTTCGTTGATTTTTTCGATACAGCAGGTACGTTGGTTGCAGTAGCAAACCAAGCTGGTCTGATTAAAGAAAATAAAGTACCGCGTGCTGGTCGCGCATTAATCGCTGACTCAACAGCGACGGTAGCAGGTTCGATTCTTGGAACATCAACAACGGTTTCTTACGTTGAATCCAGTGCAGGGGTCGCAGCAGGTGGTCGTTCAGGTATGACGGCAATCGTCACAGCATTGTTCTTCGGTCTTGCTTTATTCTTCTCGCCATTGCTCGCAATCATCACAGCGCCGGTCACGGCACCTGCATTAATCATCGTCGGTGTGTTGATGGCAGCTTCATTGCTCCAGATCGATTGGAAAAAATTCGAGTATGCGGTTCCCGCGTTCTTGACCGTCATCATGATGCCGTTAACGTATTCAATCGCAACAGGGATTGCATTCGGTTTCCTCTTCTATCCGGTCACGATGATCGCGAAAGGACGAGCAAAAGAAGTGCATCCGATTATGTATGTATTATCACTCGGTTTCCTCGGTTACTTCATCTGGTTGCATTAATCCAAACTGCGTCTTTCTTCTATATAGAAGAAAGACGTTTTTTTTATTGGGAGAGGGTAAGGAAGAAGAGAGAGGGTGATTCAGATGTTACAGCAGATTACTGGACCTGTATTTGAGTACTTGGCTGAGAATAGGTTACTGATTCAATTAGCGAGAAAAGTCGGATTGCCGCTTGGTGGAACATTATTCGTCGGAGGACAGGGCGCAGAAGAGACACTCGATACCGTGAAACAATTTAATCAAGATGGACGAGCCGCTACGGTGGATTGTCTAGGAGAGTTCATCGAGATGGAGCAGGACGCGATAGACATCGCAAATGAATGTATTAAAGTCATCGGGCAAATCAAAGAACATGATCTAGATGCACAAGTATCGCTAAAGCTGACATCGGTTGGATTAAGAATTGATCCGGATATCGCCTATCAACAGTTGAGACGTATTGCAGAAGTTGCAGATCAACAAAACATGCGCGTAACAGTCAATATGGAAGAAGCGATGATGGTCGAGTCGATCGTCCGAGTCTTCGAACGCGTACATGAACATTATCCAAACGTCGGAATTGCGCTACAGGCAAATGTATTCCGTAGTCGTTTTGATCTAGAACGTCTTCAGGCAACAGTACGTATCGTCAAAGGGGCATACGATGGAGACGATGAACTCTATATTCAACCGAAGAAGACAGTCGATGAGACATACCTTCAATTAGTAAAAGTCAATTTGTTAAATGGGAACTACACGCAAATCGCGACACATGATGAACAGATCATTCAGCAAATCATTGACTTTACTCAAATGAAACAGATTGATCCATCACGGTTTGAATTTCAAATGCTTCAAGGCATGCGACCGAAACGACAACAAGAGTTAGTTCGACAAGGTTATCGTGTCGTTATTTACGTTCCGCATGGTGTGGACTGGTATACGTATTTGATGAGACGGTTAGCAGAACGCCCAGCGAATATCGCGTTTACAGTAGGAGCCATGTTAAGAAGGTAAAGACTTTGCGAAGAGGATTTAAACTCTTTGCAAAGTTTTTTTGAAATAATGCTTGTGTTTGTCGAATTTTGTTGTTATATTAATAAATGTTCCAGCGAGACGCCTTTTATAAACGGTTCGTTGGGGCTGAAAAGTTTTTTAAAAAGCATGGTTGACATAATCAAAACAACCTGTTAATCTATTAAAGTCGCTAAGGCGGCAGACGAACTTTGAAAACTGAACGATGAGGCAAAAATCGTATTCTACGGAATACAAAAACGAATGAAGCGCAAGCTTCGTCAATCGTGACT
>NZ_JACSNH010000005.1:0-223596 GCF_018619045.1 Exiguobacterium sp. s161 | reverse complement strand
CCGTTCCCATGCCGAACACGGAAGTTAAGCACTTGAACGCCGAAAGTAGTTGGGGGCTTCCCCCTGTGAGGATAGGACGTTGCCAGGCAAACGGTGGTTCTGGAGCATACGCTCAAGGGCCGCCGCTTTTTTGTGTCTTTTTGTAGAAAGGCATGCATCTATTTTAATGAAGGGACTGAACAGGGATATGGCGAAAAAAACGAAACTACGCGTAGCCGTCGAAGAGAACGAGACGATTGGTGCTTGTTTGGATCGTATCGATGCCATGGGATACCGCCCGACGGTCCGACGAGAAGAGCCAATCTTTGGATTAGACGCGAATGGCGAACCGTATCCAATTCGTCAGCAAATCGTCTTCGATTGCAAAGTGAAAGAGAGCGAATAACTCCTCAAGCATCGTCCGATTCATTCGGACGATGCTTTTTTTATACTTCATTTTATTTAATGCCTCCCAAGAAATAAACTCCGAATGGACACTAAATGAAATCAGAAAAACACCTTTTAAAACCGAACGATAAATTTTCAGACAATTAAATTGTTCGTCTTTGGTTGACGCCTTGGGATGGACTTGTTAAGATGAAGTCGTGACAGGATGATTGAATATAAACACCTCGTATAATAGCAGGGATATGGCTTGCAAGTTTCTACCCAACGACCCTAAATCGTTGGACTATGGGGTATATGGATGTTCGTCGATATTTCTTTGGCGTACCTTTTTATACCCTAAGCCACCCTTTTAGCCGTGGTTTGGGCTTTTTTTATGCACAAAGGAGGAAACAGCGATGGGAAATGTAGAAGTCGGCGTCATCATGGGAAGTCAATCGGATTGGGAAACGATGAAACATACATGTGATGTGTTGGAGCAACTTGAGATTCCATACGAAAAGAAAGTCGTTTCCGCACATCGGACACCGGATCTAATGTTTCGTTATGCTGAATCAGCACGTGAACGAGGACTGAAGGTCATCATTGCCGGTGCAGGCGGTGCTGCTCATCTACCGGGCATGGTCGCTGCTAAAACGACATTACCCGTCATCGGTGTTCCTGTGAAGAGTAGAGCGCTCCAAGGAATTGATTCCTTGCTCTCGATCGTTCAAATGCCAGGTGGCGTACCAGTCGCAACGGTTGCCATCGGAGAAGCAGGCGCAAAAAACGCTGGATTGCTAGCTGCTCAAATTCTCTCGATTCAAGATGAACGACTTGCCCGCAAGCTCGATCATATGCGAGTCGAACTAGAAGGAGACGTCATTGCATCTGGAGGGAACCTGCTATGAAACGAATCGGGATATTAGGCGGCGGTCAACTTGGTCGAATGATGGCTTTGTCGGCGCGTGAGATGGGCTTTGAGATTCTGACACTCGATCCAACGGACAACGCACCGTGTGCGCAAGTGGCGGATCAACATATCCAAGCTCCCTTCACGGATGTCGAGGCAGCCAAACAGCTCGCAGCTGAATCAGATGTCGTCACCTACGAATTTGAGAACATCTCAACGGAAGTCGCTGAAGCAATCGGGACGAAACTGATTCATGGAACGGATCTCCTTTTTCAAACGCAACATCGGGTACGGGAAAAAGAGATGATTGAACGCATTGGACACTCTGTCGCTCCGTACTATCCGGTGACGCATCCTTCTGACTTAGAGGAAGCAAAACAGCGACTTGGGTTACCGTTCGTCTTGAAGACAGCACGATTCGGCTATGACGGAAAAGGACAGACCGTCATCCGGACGGAAGAACAGTTCCAAGCGACAATCGAACGATTCGAACCGACAGAGTATGTTGCGGAGCAGTGGTTACCGTTTGATCAGGAAATTTCCGTCATCGTCACTCGAAGCGCAACAGAAACACGTGTCTTCCCAGTCAGTGAGAACATTCACCAAGAGAACATTTTGCATCTATCGATTGTACCGGCACGCATTTCTGAATCGCTCGAACAAGAAGCAATTGCGCTCGCTGAATCGATCGCGGATGCCGTCGGGCTGATCGGTACACTAGCCATCGAGTTGTTCGTCGTTGGTTCTCGACTAATCGTCAATGAACTAGCACCCCGACCACACAATTCGGGTCACTATTCGATTGATGCTTGCGAAACATCCCAATTCGAGCAACATATCCGTGCCATCAGTGGTCTCCCACTCGGTGATACCCGTCTGACGACACCGGTCGTCATGGCGAACATCCTGGGTCAGCATGTCACAGCATTATACGAGGAACTGCCGAGACTAAACGCTCGGACGAAAGTTCACTTATATGGAAAAGCAGAAGCCAAGACAGGTCGCAAGATGGGACATTTGAACATTCTTGCGGATACCGTCGACGATGCTTTGGCAGAAGTCGAACGCCTGTCGATATGGAAGGAGACAGTTCAATGATCGAACGGTATACACGTCCTGAGATGAAAGCAATCTGGACCGAACAAAATAAATTCGAGGCTTGGTTAAAAGTCGAGATTCTTGCATGTGAAGCATGGAGTGAACTAGGTGTCATCCCGAAAGAGGACGTCCAGTTGCTTTGGGACAATGCCTCATTTGATGTCAACCGCATCCTTGAGATCGAACAAGAGACACGTCATGATGTCATCGCCTTTACGCGTGCCGTCTCTGAAACACTCGGAGAAGAACGCAAGTGGGTGCATTACGGACTCACGTCAACGGACGTCGTCGATACAGCACTCTCGTATCTGTTGAAGCAAGCAAACGACATTCTTGCTGCGGATCTTGATCGGTTCATCGAAATCTTAAAAGTCAAAGCGAACGAACATAAATATACGGTCATGATGGGACGCACACATGGCGTACATGCAGAACCGACGACGTTCGGTCTGAAACTAGCGCTTTGGTATGAAGAGATGAAGCGGAATAAAGTTCGTTTCGAAGCAGCGCGTGAGACGGTCGAATACGGCAAGATGTCGGGTGCCGTCGGAACATTCGCGAACATCGATCCGTTCATTGAAAAGTATGTCTGCGAAAAGTTAGGAACAAAACCAGCTCCGGTCTCTACGCAAACGTTACAACGTGATCGTCATGCACACTATATGTCGACGCTTGCTTTGATCGCGACATCGATCGAAAAGATGGCAACGGAAATCCGAGGTCTGCAAAAGACGGAAACACGTGAAGTCGAAGAATTCTTCGCTAAAGGTCAAAAAGGATCATCGGCGATGCCGCACAAGCGGAATCCAATCGGTTCAGAGAACATGACAGGTCTTGCCCGAGTCATCCGTGGACACATGGTGACGGCGTACGAGAACGTCTCACTCTGGCACGAACGGGATATCTCGCATTCTTCGGCCGAACGCATCATTCTTCCGGATGCAACAGGACTACTCAACTATATGTTGAACCGTTTCGGAAACATCGTGAAGAACTTGACAGTCTTCCCGGACAACATGAAGCGGAACATGGACCGGACGTTTGGTGTCATCTTCTCTGGACATGTCTTACTCGCTTTAATCGAAAAAGGCTGGTCGCGTGAAGCAGCGTATGATTTCGTTCAACCGCGTGCGATGCAGGCGTGGGAAGAACAAATCATGTTCCGTGACTTATTGTGGCAAGAACAGGACATTCAACAGCTTTTCACAGAAGAAGAGCTCGATGCGTGTTTCGATCCGACGTATCATACGAGTCGTGTCGATGAAATCTTTGAACGGTGTGGCTTGAACTAATCAACCTGAGACGGGGCACTTGCCCCGTCTACATCTTAGGATCATGGGGGACGAAAGCGATGCAACCACTTTATGAAGGAAAAGCAAAACGATTGTACACGACGCAGGAGCAGGATGTGCTCCGGATCGTCTATAAAGACGAGGCCACGGCATTCAACGGCGAGAAAAAAGAAGTCTTTGCTGGAAAAGGCGAATTGAACAACCGGTTGACGAGTCATTTCTTTGAAATCCTCGAACAAGCGGGCATTCCGACACATTTCATTGAACGTGTCTCGGAGCGCGAACAGCTCGTACGTCGTGTCACCATCATTCCACTCGAAGTCGTCGTCAGAAACGTCGTCGCGGGAAGCTTGAGTAAACGGCTCGGTATCGAAGAAGGTACGGTACTCGAAACACCAATCGTTGAGTTCTACTATAAAGATGATACGTTAGGCGATCCACTCGTCACCTCATCACACATCAATTTACTGAAGATTGCGACTTCTGAAGAGTTGAAACAGTTGTCGGACAAGGCACTTCGCGTGAATGAAGTCTTGCAACCTTACTTCCGTCAAAACGGAATCACGTTGATTGATTTTAAACTGGAATACGGAAAGATGGCAGACGGAACGATTCTACTAGCTGATGAGATTTCACCAGATACATGCCGTTTGTGGGATCAAGCAACTGGAGAACATCTCGATAAAGATGTCTTCCGCCGCAACATCGGTTCACTGACAGAGACCTACCAAACACTATTCAATCGCCTAGGAGGAAACACACAATGAAAAAAGTCATCGTATCGATCGCATTACGGGAAAGCATTTTAGATCCACAAGGAGTTGCTGTAAAAGGCGGATTGCAACAGCTTGGTTTTACGGGTGTCGAGAGTGTCCGAATCGGAAAACAGATTGAACTGCTCGTTGAAACGGAAACGACAGAAGCGATGATTCATGAGATGTGTCAAAAACTACTCGTCAACACGGTGATGGAAGATTACCAGATTACGATCGAAGAGGTGACGCCAGCATGAAGTTCGCGGTCATCGTCTTTCCGGGATCGAACTGTGATTTAGATATGTACCATGCGGTCAAGGATGCTCTCGGAGAAGAAGCTGAATACGTCTTCCATACCGAAACATCACTTGAAGGCTACGACGGCGTCCTGTTACCGGGCGGATTCTCCTACGGAGATTACCTTCGTTGCGGCGCGATCGCGCGCTTCTCACCGATCATGGAAGAAGTCAAACGTTTTGCGGCAGAAGGGAAAACGGTCCTCGGGGTATGTAACGGATTCCAGATCCTTGTCGAAGCGGGACTCTTACCAGGTGTCTTGCACCGAAACAACGGCTTGAAGTTCATGTGCCGGACGGTTGAACTAAAGGTTGAGAATACAAAGACACGTTTTACATCGGATTACCTGCCAGGCGAGACGATCTCGATTCCGATCGCGCATGGTGAAGGAAACTACCACTGCGACGATGCGACTTACGCGATGCTGCAAACGAACGGACAAATCGCCTTCACATATGTCGACAATCCGAACGGCTCGCGCGGCGATATCGCCGGAATCACGAACAAAGCCGGCAACGTTCTTGGGATGATGCCACACCCGGAACGAGCGGTCGAACTCTTGACCGGCGGAACAGATGGACTAAAACTCTTTACTTCACTCGTCAAACAGGGGGCACACCATGCTAAAACAACAGTCTGAACCAACACCAGAATTGATTCAAGAGCAACGAGTCTATGCCACGATGGGCTTGAGTGATACAGAATACCAGATGGTCGTCGATTTACTCGGACGCCAACCGAACTATACGGAAACAGGATTGTTCTCAGTCATGTGGTCCGAGCATTGTTCATACAAGACATCTAAACCTGTCCTCCGTCAATTCCCGACGACTGGACCACGTGTCTTACAAGGACCAGGGGAAGGTGCAGGTGTCGTTGATATCGGCGATGAGCAGGCAGTCGTCTTTAAGATCGAAAGCCACAACCATCCATCCGCTGTTGAACCGTATCAAGGGGCTGCGACAGGCGTCGGCGGAATCATTCGTGACATCTTCTCGATGGGCGCACGACCGGTCGCACTCATGAACTCGCTCCGTTTCGGTCATCTCGGTACACCACGTGTCAATCAACTGTTCGAACAAGTCGTCGCCGGAATCGCCGGTTACGGCAACTGTGTCGGTATTCCAACGATCGGTGGCGAAATCGGATTTGATCGCTCGTATGAAGGCAATCCACTCGTCAACGCGATGTGTATCGGTTTAATCAACCATGCCGATATTCAAAAAGGTCAGGCAAAAGGTGTCGGCAACTCGGTCATGTACGTCGGTGCAGCTACTGGACGCGACGGGATCCATGGTGCGACGTTTGCCTCGGAGGATCTCGGAGAGGATACGGAAGCAAAACGTCCGGCTGTTCAAGTCGGCGATCCATTCATGGAGAAGCTATTGATTGAAGCGTGTCTTGAAATCGTCGGGCATCCGGCACTCGTCGGGATGCAGGACATGGGTGCTGCCGGACTGACATCGTCTTCAGCAGAGATGGCTTCAAAAGCCGGTATGGGCATCGAGATGCACCTCGATGACGTCCCGCAACGAGAGACAGGGATGACTGCTTACGAAATGATGCTCTCGGAATCACAGGAGCGGATGTTACTCGTCGTCAAGCGTGGTCGCGAAGCAGAGATCGAAGCAATCGTCAGCAAATGGGGACTCCATGCCGTTCACGTCGGAGAAGTCATTGAAGAGAAAGTCTTACGGTTGATTCATCATGGGGATATCGTCGCAGAAGTTCCGGTTGATGCGCTAGCAGAAGAAGCACCAGTCTACGAAAAACCATCCCGCGTTCCTGCGTATTATGAAGCATTCCAAGCGATGGAAGAGACGCTTCCAGTCGTCGAAGATGTCGTTGAGACATGGCGGGCGTTACTCCGTCAGCCGACGATTGCTTCAAAACGATGGGTCTACGATCAGTACGATCATATGGTTCAGACATCGACCGTTGTCGCACCAGGATCAGACGCAGCCGTCATCCGTGTCCGCGGCACGAACAAAGCGCTCGCGATGACGACCGACTGCAACAGCCGCTTCGTCTACTTGGATCCATACGTCGGTGGACAGATCGCGGTAGCAGAAGCAGCCCGTAATATCGTCGCGAGTGGGGCGACACCACTCGCCATCACGGATTGTCTGAACTTCGGAAATCCGGATAAACCAGAAGGCTTCTGGCAGTTGCAGCAAGCAACAGCCGGTATGGCTGAAGCATGTCGTGTCCTTGAGACACCTGTCATCGGAGGAAACGTCTCACTCTACAACGAGTCAGCCGGTCAAGCGGTTCATCCGACACCGGTCGTCGGAATGGTTGGCTTACACGAGCAAACGGAATGGATCACAACGCAACACGTCAAACAAGCTGGTGACCAGATTTATCTGTTAGGCGATACGACAGCCGAGTTTGGTGGTAGTGAGCTTCAATATATGCAATTCGGTAAATCATTCGGTCGCGCACCACAGATCGATTTAGCCGTCGAACACGCACGCTTACAATTGTTACAGCAGGCAGTACAAGCAGGTGAAGTCAATGCGATGCATGATGTATCAGAAGGTGGTCTCGCCATCGCTCTCGCTGAGATGACGTTTGGGACGAATCTCGGGTTGACGGTTCAGTTCGACGGACCAACCTTACACCTGTTCAGTGAATCGCAATCACGCTTCATCGTCACGGTACCACAAGCGCACGTCACAGCATTCGAACAACGGACTGGTGCTCAAGCGATCGGTGTCGTCACGAACGATGAGCTTCTCGTCATCGAGACGACAGAGACACGGATCGAAGCAGACCGTTCGACCTTACAGGGAGACTGGGAAGGAGCAATCGCGTGTTATATGACATCAAAGGACTAAATGAGGAATGTGGCGTCTTCGGGATCTTCGGACAACCGAATGCGGCGCAACTTGCTTATTACGGCTTGCATAGCTTGCAACACCGGGGACAGGAAGGGGCAGGCATCGTCACGAGTGACGGTGACGACCTCTTCCCGCACCGCGGGCAAGGTCTCGTAACGGAAGTCTTTTCGGAAGAGACACTGACGAATCTGAAAGGACATCATGCAATCGGACATGTCCGGTATTCGACAGCAGGAGGAAACACGCTTGAGAACACTCAACCACTGCATTTCAAATCGCGGACGGGAGATCTCGCCCTCGCACATAACGGAAACCTCGTCAACGCGGATTCACTGAAGCACCTGTTAGAAGCAGAAGGTGCCATCTTTCAGACGACGAGTGATACGGAAGTCGTCGCCCATCTCGTCAAACGCAGTAAGCTCGAAACACTCGAAGACCGGATTGCTGACAGTCTCGCGCGTCTCGTCGGGGCATTCGCTTTTCTTTTCTTAACGGAAGACACGTTATTCGTAGCGGTTGATCCACACGGACTGCGTCCATTGTCACTAGGGAAGACACCGGACGGCGGCATCGTATTCGCGTCAGAGACATGTGCCTTTGATATCGTCGGCGCGGAGTTCATTCGTGATATCGAGCCAGGGGAACTCGTAACGATCACAGAACACGGTATGTCGTCTCGTCAATACATGGAACCACGTGAACGGGCAATGTGTTCGATGGAATACATCTACTTCTCACGTCCGGATTCAATCATTGATGGCGTCAACGTCCATACGGCTCGCAAGGCACTTGGGAAAAAGATGTATGAAGAAGCACCGGTCGAAGCAGACGTCGTTACCGGAGTACCGGATTCAAGTATTTCGGCAGCGATCGGTTATGCGGAAGCGAGTGGGATTCCATATGAAATGGGATTGATCAAGAACCGGTATGTCGGACGGACGTTCATCCAGCCGTCACAAGAGTTACGGGAACGTGGGGTCAAAATGAAGTTGTCCGCGCTACGCGGCGTCGTACAAGGAAAGCGTGTCATCATGGTCGATGATTCAATCGTCCGGGGAACGACGAGTCGTCGCATCGTCGGTTTGTTACGTGAAGCGGGTGCGACGGAAGTGCACGTCCGCATCACGGCACCACCGATTACGAATCCATGTTATTACGGGATTGATACTTCATCGAAGGAAGAACTGATCTCTGCTCGGTTGATGCCGGAAGAAATCCGTCAGGAAATCGGTGCGGATTCCCTTGAATTCTTAACTGTACCGGGCATGGTCGATGCGATCGATCGCCCGTTCGATGGACCGTTAAAAGGACAATGTACCGCTTGCTTCACAGGAGAGTATCCGACACCGCTCGGTTCGCTCGAGTTAGAAGCTAAACTTTGATAGATGGGGGAAGAACATGAGCAAACATTACGAAGCAGCAGGTGTGAGTCTGACAGCAGGATATGAGTCAGTCACCCGAATGAAAAAACACGTCGCCCGTTCGATGCGCAAAGAAGTATTGACGGGACTCGGTAGCTTTGGTGCGATGTTCGACCTCAGCCAATTGCAGTTGAAAGAACCGATCCTTGTCAGTGGGACAGATGGTGTCGGTACGAAACTCAAGCTCGCTTTCGCACTGGAACAACACGATACGATCGGGATCGACTGTGTCGCGATGTGTGTGAACGATATCATCGTCCAAGGCGCGGAACCACTTTATTTCCTTGATTATATCGCGCTCGGTCAGGCGATTCCGGCGAAGATCGAACGGATCGTCGCAGGTGTCGCAGAAGGTTGCGTCCAGGCGGGATGTACGTTAATCGGCGGCGAAACAGCGGAAATGCCAGGGATGTATGCGGACGGCGAATATGATATCGCCGGGTTCGCCGTCGGTGCCGTCGAGAAACAAAAATTAATCACAGGTGATAACGTCGCAGCAGGAGATGTCATTCTCGGTCTCGCTTCGTCTGGCGTCCATTCGAACGGGTTCTCACTCGTCCGTAAAATCGTCGCCGACAGTGGACTCCGCTACGAAGATGAAGTCATGATGCTCGGTCATACGCTCGGAAATGCGCTCCTCATGCCAACACGTATCTATGTCGAAGCGGTCAAAGCAGCCCTTGAGACGGAAAAGATCCAAGCGATGGTCCATATTACGGGTGGGGGATTCTACGAGAACGTACCACGCGTCTTGCCAGAAGGTCTCGGCGCATCGTTCGACCCGAAAAAGTGGCCGACGTTACCAGTCTTCGACTGGCTCGAGCAAGCGGGTGACCTGCCACGACATGACATGTACAATGTCTTCAACATGGGGATTGGTTTCATGTTAATCGTCAAACCAGAAGATGTCGCGGAAGTGACAGCACGCCTCGCTCGTGAAAATGAGACGGCGTACGTGATTGGTCACGTGACCGATCAAGAAGGTGTTCGAATTCAAGGAGTCAACGCATGAAGATCGCCTGTTTTGCATCGGGAAGCGGTAGTAATGTCGAAGCACTTTTTGAAGCAATCGAGGCAGGAACGTTACATGCCTCGATCGAACTGATCGTCTGCGATCAACCGGACGCAGCAGTCATCGAACGGGCGAAACGACGCGGATGTGACGTCTTCGTCTTTCGGGCGAAGGACTATCCGGATAAACCGAGTTTTGAGCGGGAAATCATTGCCCGTCTTGAAGCAAAAGGCGTTGAACGGATCATTCTCGCCGGCTATATGCGATTGATTGGGGAAGAGTTGCTCGGACGATACGCAGGGCGGATCGTCAACATCCACCCGTCGCTACTGCCGGCCTTCCCGGGAAAAGATGCGATCGGACAAGCATTTCGTGGCGGAGTTAAAATCACAGGTGTTACAATTCATATAGTCGATGAAGGCATGGACACAGGACCGATCATGGCCCAAGAAGCCGTCCGGATTACAGAAGAGATGACGCGTGAAACATTGCAACAAGCGATTCAGCGTGTTGAACATAGACTGTATCCGCAAGTCATCGAAGAGTGGATGAAAGAGGAGGCAAACGTATGAGAGCGTTAATTAGTGTGTCGGATAAAACAGGAATCGTCGAATTAGGACGAGCGTTCCATGAAGCAGGGATCGAGCTCGTCTCGACAGGCGGAACACATCAAGCATTAGAGGAAGCTGGGCTTCCGGTCATTGGTATCAGTGAAGTCACACAATTCCCAGAAATGCTCGATGGGCGTGTCAAGACGCTCCATCCAATGGTTCATGGTGGATTACTCGGTCGTCGTGATCTTGAATCCCATCGTGAGCAGATGGCTGCGCAACAGATTCAACCGATTGATTTCGTCGTCGTCAATCTGTATCCGTTCAAGCAGACGGTCCTACAAGAAGACGTCGCCTATGCCGATGCGATCGAGAACATCGATATCGGTGGGCCAAGCATGTTGCGTTCAGCAGCGAAAAACCACGCGGCTGTCACGGTCGTCGTCGACCCAGCTGATTACGAAACGGTCGTTGCTGAGATTCGTGAAGGCGGTACGACGTTTGAGACACGTCAACGTCTTGCGGCGAAAGCCTTCCGGCATACAGCGGCGTACGATGCGTTGATTGCGGATTATTTCTTGACGCAAACAGGCGAGAAGTTCCCCGATCAGTTGACGATCACGCTTGAGAAAGTCCAAGACCTTCGATACGGAGAAAATCCACATCAAGAAGCAGCCTTTTATAAAACACCGATTTACCGTGGGGCTTCCCTCGCTTCAGCGAAACAGTTGCACGGTAAAGAGTTGTCGTATAACAACATCCAAGATGCCAACGCCGCACTCGAAATCCTTGATGAGTTCCGCGAAGCAGCAGCTGTCGTCGTTAAACACATGAACCCATGTGGTGTTGCCGTCGGTCCGACAATCGAAGAGGCATTCCGCCGCGCTCATGCAGCCGATCCAGTGTCGATCTTCGGTGGCATCGTCGCCTTGAACCGTGAAGTCGATTTAGAGACAGCAGAACAATTAAGTGGCATCTTCCTTGAGATCATCATCGCCCCATCCTTCACAGAAGAAGCATTCGCCTTGTTGTCAGCGAAAAAGAACATCCGTCTGCTTGAACTCGACGTCAAGCGTGTCCAAGCAATCCGTTATACGGCAGTCGCTGGCGGCATGCTCGTCCAAGACAGTGACGATGAGACGCTTGATGATGCAGCAGCACGTGTCGTCACAGATCGCAAACCGACAGCAGCGGAATGGGAAGATTTGAAACTCGCATGGCGCGCCGTCAAACACGTCAAGTCGAATGCGATCGTTCTCGCGAAGGACGAAGTGACGGTCGGTGTTGGTGCAGGACAGATGAACCGTGTTGGTTCAGCGAACATCGCGATTACGCAAGCCGGAGAAAAAGCAGTTGGCGCGTCCCTTGCTTCCGATGCCTTCTTCCCAATGGGCGATACGGTCGAAGCGGCAGCAGCAGCTGGCATTACGGCAATTATCCAACCAGGCGGCTCGATTCGCGACCAAGAGTCAATCGATGCGTGTAACAAACATGGCATTACGATGGTCTTTACGAACGTTCGACATTTCAAACACTAAGCGGAGGCGATTTGAATGAAGGTATTGGTGATTGGTAAAGGAGGGCGTGAACACGCGCTCGTCTGGAAGCTGGCACAGGATGAACGGATCGAGACCGTGTATGCTGCGCCTGGGAATGCTGGGATGACACAAGCCACATGTGTTCCGATCGCCGAAGATGCTATCGATGAACTCGTGACGTTCGCACAAGACGAACAGATCGATTGGACGATCGTCGGACCAGAAGGACCACTTGTTCTCGGAGTCGTTAACGCCTTTCAGGCAGCGGGACTGCAAATCTTCGGACCAACACGGGAAGCGGCGGCGATCGAAGGAAGTAAGCAGTTCGCGAAAGAATTGATGGAGCGTGCCGGTATTCCGACCGCTGCTCACGCCGTCTTTACTTCAGCAGCAGATGCAGAGGCGTATGTTCGCAAAGCGGGTGCACCGATCGTCATCAAAGCCGATGGACTTGCTGCCGGAAAAGGAGTCACGGTCGCAGAAACCGTGGACCAGGCGCTTGTTGCAATCCACGATACGTTTGCCGGAGAATACGGTCAACAAAGCCGCGTCGTCATCGAAGAATGCCTGATCGGAGAAGAGTGTTCGTTGATGGCATTCGTTCACGAAGAGGCGGTCATACCAATGGTATTGTCGCAAGATCATAAACGGGCGTTTGACGGTGACTTAGGTCCGAACACAGGAGGAATGGGCGCGTATTCTCCGCTACCTCAGTGGGACGAAGCGGCGTTGACGACAGAAGCTGTTGATCGCATCATTCAGCCGCTTGTCGATCAGATGGCAAGCGAAGGGATTCCGTTCACCGGCTTCCTCTATGCCGGTCTGATGCTGACGAAACAAGGACCGTTCGTCATCGAGTTCAATGCTCGGTTCGGTGATCCGGAGACAGAAGTCATTCTCCCGCGCTTAGAGACGCCGTTGCTTGATGTCATCATGCCGCTGATGGACGGACAGACACCAGAAGTCGTTTGGACGGATCAAGCAGCTGTCGGTGTCGTCGTCGCAGCAGAAGGATATCCGGAAGCGCCAAAAACGGGACAAGTGATTCCACTTAACCAGATCGGGGATGATCTTCTCGTTTTTCATGCCGGAACGGCAGGACGAAACGATCAACTTGTCTCAGCTGGTGGACGTGTCCTCGTGTGTGTCAGCCGTGCCGAGACAATCGAGCAGGCTGTCGAACAGGTCTATGCAAACTTACCAGACGTGACGGATCAGCCATTCTTTTACCGAACTGATATCGCTCAAAAAGCCTTTCGTGCCTCGCATGAATCATGATATCTGAACCAGACGTGCTCGAAGGAGCCTCGTCTGGTTTTTTGTTTCTTGGCGAAGTGCACGAAAAGATTTGTCTTCCATGGCGAATTTGTGTTATTTTGACCAAATGAATCCGGAACGGGGCAAAACTTCTTGAAACTTACTTAGCAACATTTTAGTATAAGAACTATAAGAAAGCGTTTTCAATAAAACAAAGGAGGTCGAGCTTTCGTGAAAAAAAATTGTGGAAGATCCCCTTGGACGAAATCTGAAGTACGAACACACCAAGCGGTCATCAGCGGAAAGCTTGCACCGACACTTGTCATACAGAATGCCACTTACCTGAATCATGGTGTCAAAGCATGGCGGACGGCGAACATCTGGATTAGTGGCGACCGGATCGTCTATGTCGGTCCAGAGATGCCGGAACAAGCCGATGCGTACCATGATGCGACAGGTCAATATATCGTACCCGGTTACATTGAACCCCATGCCCATCCGTTCCAACTTTACAATCCAGCGAGTCTTGCAAAATTCGCAGCAGAGCGGGGAACATCGACGCTCGTCAACGACAATATGTTGTTATTATTAGAGCCGACGGAGCAAGCGTTTGCTCAAGTTGAGGCGCTAGCAGACTTACCGACCTCGATGTACTGGTGGGCACGACTCGACGCACAAACCGAGCTTGATGCCGACAGTATCTCGATCGATAATCGCCGGATTCAAGCGTGGCTCAAGCATCCACAAGTCATCCAAGCAGGTGAGTTGACGGGATGGCCACGTCTCTCGCAAGGGGACGATGAATTGCTCCATTGGATGCAGGATGCGATCAAACTCGGAAAACCGATCGAAGGTCATTTCCCTGGTGCTTCAGCGAAGACGCTGACGAAGATGGCGCTGTATGGCGTGACGAGCGATCACGAAGCGATGACGGTCGAAGAAGCGATGACACGTCTTGAACTTGGCTATACGACGACAATTCGTTATTCATCGATTCGTCCAGATCTACCGGGTATCTTTAAAGGTCTCGTCGAAGCAGGGTTGACGCAGTTCGGTAAGGTGCTAGTGACGACAGATGGTTCAACGCCGTCCTTTTATAAGGCAGGCATGATGGATGAGACGATCCGATTGATGCTCGAGGCAGGCATCCCGGTCGAAGAAGCGTACCGGATCGCGTCGTACAATGCAGCGCGTCATTTTAATCTCGATCATCTACTCGGGAGTATCGCACCAGGACGAATCGCGCATCTCAATTTCCTTGAGGCAAAAGATGCACCGACACCTGTCGCCGTACTTGCGCGCGGCACATGGGTCCGTCAAGCCGACATCCCCTGTTACCCGGCAGAAGCGCTTGATGCTGTCTATGCGCTCATGCCACGCTCGGAAGTCCAGGTTTCCTTAACGGAACAGGATTTTTCGTTTAGCATGCCGGTTGGTCTTGAGATGGTCAATTCCGTCATCATGAAGCTCTATCAAGTCGAACACGATACAAGTGTGCCTGTGCTACCGACAGGATGTGATGAATCCTTCCTGATGTTACTCGACCGGGAAGGGAAGTGGCGACTGAATACCGTTCTGAAAAACTTTGCGACACAAGTCGGTGGTCTCGTCAGTTCGTACTCGATTAGCGGTGATATCTTGATGATCGGTAAATCGAAACGAGACATGCAAGTCGCGTTTGATCGAATGAAAGCGTTCGGCGGCGGAATCGTTCTCGTCGAGGACGGAGAAGTCATCGCTGAAGTTCCGTTGACCTTGATGGGGCAGACGTCCGACTTGCCACTCGAAGATTTGATTGTTCAGGAAACCGCTCTACGGGAAGCCTTGTTCGAACGCGGTTATGCGTTTGAAGATCCTGTCTATACGTTGCTATTCCTAGCGTCAACTCACTTGCCATATGTGCGGATCACGCCGCAGGGAATATACGAAGTCCTTCGGAAAAAAGTCCTTTTCCCAGCGATTTTGCGATGATGCTTGAATTTTAAAACGTCGCGCTTTAAACTATTAAAGAGCAATTGAATGGGAAAGGGAGTCACAAGATGCAACTCGATAAATTGCGTGGAAAAGAATTGGATCAGTTATTTACAGCCATCATGAAGATGAATTCATTAGAAGATTGTTATACGTTGTTCGAAGACTTAGCGACCGTCAACGAAATCCAGGCGCTCGCCCAACGTCTTGAAGTCGCACGTCAATTACGTGAAGGCAATACGTATCACAAAATCGAAAAGGCGACCGGTGCTTCAACAGCAACGATCTCGCGTGTCAAACGTTGCTTGAACTACGGTTCGGGCGGTTATGATCTGGCGCTTGCCCGCCTAGGTCTTATCGAGCAAGAAGTAGCGGATAACTAATGTTATCCGCTACTTCTATGAAGGGGGGCGTGTCACATTGGATTTTGCGTTACAACAAAGAATTCAACATTTCATTCGAAAGTTGACGCCCATCCAGTCACTCGTCATCATCTACTTCGTTGCTGTCATCATCGGAATCATTCTGCTCGGTCTGCCGTGGTCGACGAAAGGAAATTACGACTGGGACTTCACGGACCTTGTCTTCATGGCGGTTAGTTGTGTCAGTGTCACGGGTTTGACGACGGTCTCGGTCTCAGAAACCTTCACGACGTTCGGTTACTTCATGATCATGATTTTAGTACAAGTCAGCGGAATCGGTTTGATGTCGCTTCATATCGCGATGTGGGTCATCCTCGGAAAACGAATCGGCTTTCGGGAACGCCAGCTTGTCGTCCGAGATCAGAACCAGACGACGATGCAAGGGGTCGTCAAATACATTCGCGAAGTCATCTTGATCATCGTCTCGATTGAATTGATCGGGGCTTTGATTCTCGGACTATATTACACGAAATATTTTCCGACACTCGGAGAAGCGATGCTTCAAGGACTGTTCGGATCGGTCAGTGCGACGACGAATGCTGGTTTTGATATCACGGGTGAATCGTTACTACCATTTCGGGGTGATTTATTCGTCGTGTTCATGCAAATTTTGTTGCTGACGCTTGGTGCGATCGGCTTTCCGGTACTCGTCGAAGTCCGGCGCTACATCTCGTACCGGGCGACACGCCAAGCGACACGTCAACCGTATCATTTTTCACTGTTTACAAAATTGACGGCGTCAACGTTCTTCATTCTCGTCCTATTCGGAACGGTAGCATTGCTGCTATTTGAATGGAACCAATCCTTTAAAGGTTTACCGATCGATGAGAAGCTCGTCGACGCTTTGTTCCAATCCGTCACGACCCGAAACGGGGGATTGACGACGGTCGACATCACGTCCTTCTCGCAGGCATCGATTTTCGTCTTGTCGCTCTTGATGTTCATCGGAGCGTCACCGTCTTCCGTTGGTGGGGGGATTCGAACGACGACGTTCGCCGTCGCCGTCTTGAGTGTCATCGCCTTCATCCGAGGCGAATACGGGATCAAAATCTTCGGTCGTGAGATTGGTCAGTCAGACATCTGGAAAGCCTTCGTCGTCATCGTCGTCTCGACTGGTGTGACGATGGTCGGATTGATCGTCTTATTGCTTGTCGAAGATGCCCCGTTCCTCGTGCTGTTTTTTGAAGCCTGTTCAGCGTTCGGAACGACCGGTCTATCGCTCGGCATCACGGATCAACTATCGGATATCGGAAAATGGACGTTGTCCGTGTTGATGTTCATCGGTCGAATCGGTGTCATCTCGTTCGTTCTTCTCCTGAAAGCGAACCAACCGAAACGTAACTACAACTATCCGAAGGAATCCGTCATCATCGGATAAGGAGGCTCTTTTATGAAACGTGCCTTTTGGATCAACTTCGCCTATATCTTTGCTGTTCCTGTCTTACCGTTTTTGGCGCTCGTCAACGGCCGAGCACTCTGTTCACCGGATTCGCCGTTACTGGACGTTCCGGTACTCGGCTTCTTTTTGGCAGAACCGTGGGCGTTCGTGCCGGTATATGCCGTCTTTGCGTTGTTACTCGCATCGTTATTGACGAAACGACGGACACACGTCTGACCATCTCGCTCTGCGCGAGATGGTTTTTTGTTTTATACTGAATGTGGAATGAGAAAGAGAGGATGGGACGAACCGTGTTATTACCTTTTAATGAATGGCGACATGTCTTTAAACTAGATCCAGCAAAACCAATTGATGATGCTAGCCTGCAGGCGATTGCGACGTCCGGAACGGATGCGATTCTTGTCGGTGGAACAGATGACATCACACTCGATGCGACGCTTGATCTCTTGATGCGTTTGCGCCGGTATCCAGTCGCAGTGGCACTCGAGATTTCTGAACTCGAAGCCGCAACGATGGGATTTGATACGTATCTGACACCGACGGTCCTGAATGCGGGTACATTAGAGTACGTCGTCGAAAAACAAGTCGAGGCGTTAGAACAAGTCGGTCATATGCTGGCGCATGCTGATCTTGTCGGGGAAGGGTATATCGTCCTGAATCCTGATGCGAAAGTCGCGCATGTGACACAAGCAAAACCGCTAACATTAGATGAGACCGTCGCTTATGCGCAGTTAGCGGATAGCGTCTTCCGTCTACCTGTCGTGTATCTCGAATACAGTGGCGTTTACGGAGAACCGGAACGAGTCGCAGCCGTTCGCGATGTCTTGAAGCAGGCATGCCTGTTTTACGGTGGAGGAATCGACTCCGAAGAGCGAGCGCGTGAGATGCTACAGTATGCGGATACGATCGTCGTCGGGAACGTCATTTATGAGGATTTAAAAGCAGCGCTTGCGACCGTCGCAGCGACACGATAAAATATAGGAACAAAAGTTCGGGATATAAGAAATGAGGCTATTGATATGTTTAATTTGAGTGAACAGCTCGTCAGTGGACTAAACCCTGAGCAAGCAAGAGCAGTCAAGCATACGGAAGGTCCACTGCTGATCATGGCAGGAGCCGGTTCCGGGAAGACACGCGTCCTGACACATCGGGTCGCTTATTTGATGGCGGCTAAACAAGTCGCACCGTGGAACATCCTCGCGATTACGTTCACGAACAAGGCGGCGCGGGAAATGCGAGACCGGATCGGTCGTTTGGTCGGTGGTGTCGCGAATGATATTTGGGTTTCGACCTTCCACTCGATGTGTGTCCGGATGTTACGTCGTGACATCGATCAGCTTGGGTACGATCGCAACTTCACGATTCTTGATTCAAGTGATCAGCAGTCGGCGATCAAGCTCGTCTTAAAGGAACAAAACTTGGATCCAAAAAAATGGGATCCACGTTCGATGCTGACGATCATCTCGTCACAGAAAAATGAATTACGCAGTGCTGAATTCTACGCCTCGATCGTGACGAGCCCGTATGAAAAGACAGTTGCTGAAATCTATAAAGGATATGAAGCGGTCTTACGCCGGAACAACGCGCTCGACTTTGATGATTTGATCGGAAAAACGACGGAATTGTTCAAGAAGAGTCCGGATGTCCTTGCTTACTATCAGAAGAAATTCCGCTACATTCATGTCGATGAGTATCAAGATACGAACAAGGCCCAGTATGATCTCGTCAACCTGTTAGCATCGGGACATCAGAATCTCTGTGTCGTTGGGGACTCGGATCAGTCGATCTATCGCTGGCGTGGTGCTGACATCGCGAACATCCTCTCGTTCGAAGAGGACTATCCGAATGCAGCTGTCATCTTACTCGAGCAAAACTACCGTTCTTCCAAACGAATCTTGGAAGCAGCCAACCATGTCATCCAAAACAACTCGACACGCAAAGATAAGAAACTTTGGACGGATAATGATGAAGGCGAGAAGCTCGTCGTTCATACGGCGGAGAATGAGCGGGAAGAAGCCTTTTATATCGTCCAGGAGATTCGGAACTCGCTTCGTTACGGGATGAAACTGAGCGATATCGCGATTCTGTACCGGACGAATGCACAATCGCGTGCGATCGAGGAAACGCTTCTTAAGTCGAACGTTCCGTACAAAATGATCGGTGGCACGAAGTTCTACGATCGTAAAGAGATCAAGGACGTGCTTGCTTATCTCCGATTGATTTCGAATCCAGATGAAGACCTGTCCTTCGCGCGGATCGTCAACGAACCAAAACGCGGGATTGGTGCGACGACGATTGATAAGCTGCGTGATTTCGCCGACTTACAAGGTGTGTCATTGATGGAAGCGATTCGCGATATCGAATTGTCGAGTATCGCACCAAAGACAGCAGCGAAGCTGACGGATTTCCGGACGATGATTCTCGGACTCAGCCAAATGCAAGAATTCATCAGCCTGTCGGAACTAGTCGAAGAAGTGCTCGAGAAATCAGGCTACCGCCAAGTACTGAAGGAAGATAAGACACTTGAAGCGCAGAGTCGTCTCGAGAACATCAACGAGTTCATCACCGTTGCACAAAACTTTGAGAAGGAGACGGCGAAAGCCGATCCAGAAGACCGGACGATCATCGCCTTCTTGACTGATTTGACACTCGTCGCTGATGTCGATTCACTCGACGAGACGGATCCGGAAGAACAAATCACGTTGATGACGCTTCACTCGGCAAAAGGACTCGAGTTCCCTGTCGTCTTCTTGATTGGGATGGAGGAAGGATTGTTCCCACATAGCCGCTCGCTTCAAGATGAAGACGAGATGGAAGAAGAACGTCGCCTCGCGTATGTCGGGATCACACGTGCTGAGAAGCGCCTTTACTTGTCACATGCGCGGATGCGCTCCCTTTATGGACGGACGAACGCGAACCAAGAATCACGGTTCCTAGCAGAGCTGCCGGAAGTCGTCATCGAGCGGACAGGTAAAAAAGCGAAGCCACTCCCATGGGAAGACCGTCCTGTCCCGCAAGGCAAGGCCGTCATCGGTCGCTCGATCAGTAAACCGACAGCAATGAAGACGTCAGGTGCGGAAACGCTCGGTTGGTCGGTCGGAGATAAGGCAGAGCACGGGAAATGGGGACTCGGTACAGTCGTCCAGACTCGTGGTGAAGGGGATAATCTTGAAATCGATATCGCATTCCCAGCAGTCGGAATCAAACGATTGCTCGCGAAATTCGCACCGATTAAAAAGGTATGACGGGAGGTCCACGGATGGACGCAAGCCAGCGTATAGATGAGATTCGTCAAACATTGAACCGATACAGCTACGAATACTACGTACTGGATCAACCAACGGTACCGGATGCGACGTACGATCAATTGCTTCGTGAACTGACGGAGTTAGAAACAGAGCATCCAGAACTGATCACACCGGATTCGCCGACGCAACGCGTCGGCGCGGCACCGCTCGAAGCGTTCGAGAAGGTGACGCATGATTTACCGATGCTGTCGCTCGGAAACGTCTTTGATGAGACGGAAATTCGCGAATGGGTCGCTCGGATTGAGCGGTCGCTCGGACGTTCGACGACGTATGTCGCCGAACTGAAATTCGATGGACTTGCCATCTCGCTGAAATACGAAGACGGGCGATTCGTCCGTGGGGCGACGCGTGGCGATGGAACAGTCGGCGAAAATATCACGCAGAATCTACGGACGATCAAAGCGTTACCGCTGCGTTTGCAGGCGGAAGAGACGGTCGAAGTCCGCGGTGAGGCTTACATGCCGAAACAATCGTTCGAACGCTTGAATGAAGACCGGGCTAGCCGAGAAGAGACATTGTTCGCGAATCCGCGTAACGCGGCCGCAGGTAGTCTGCGTCAGCTGGATTCGTCAATCACAGCGTCGCGTAATCTGTCGTTATTCGTGTATGGCGTCGGTGTCAATACGTTGACGGCCCGTTCACATAGCGAAGCGATGGCACAACTTGCCTCACTTGGGTTACCGACCAATCAACATATGCAGACGTGTGAGACGGTGGAAGAGATTCTTGCCTACATCGCGCACTGGACGGAAGCACGCGCGAGCCTGCCATATGAGATCGACGGAATCGTCTTGAAAGTCGATCGATACGATGATCAGGAAGAGCTCGGCTTCACAGCAAAAAGTCCCCGCTTCGCGACAGCCTATAAGTTCGCGGCGGAAGAAGTCATGACGACAGTCGAAGACGTTGATTTCAGTGTCGGTCGGACCGGGAAAGTCACGCCTCGTGCCCGTTTTGCACCGGTCGTCGTCGCGGGATCGACGGTGACATATGCGACACTACACAACGCCGACTTCATCGCTGAAAAAGATATCCGCCTTCAGGACTCGGTCATCATTAAAAAAGCGGGCGATGTCATCCCGGCAGTCGTACAAGTCGTCACGGCAGAGCGAACGGGAGAAGAGACACCGATCGTCTTCCCGACGCATTGTCCGGCCTGTCAGTCGGAACTTGTCCGTCTCGAAGGTGAAGTGGACATCCGCTGTGTCAGTCCGGAATGCCCAGCGCAATTGATGGAAGGCATCATTCACTTCGTTTCGCGTCAAGCGATGAACATTGACGGTCTCGGTGAAAAAGTCGTTCGTCAATTGTATGACCATGAAGCGATCCGGACGATTGCCGATTTATATCGACTCGATCGTGAGGAATTATTGACGTTTGACCGCATGGGTGAGACGTCCGTCGATAAATTACTTGCGGCGATCGAAGCCTCGAAACAGAACTCGGTCGAGCGTCTCTTATTTGGTCTCGGAATCCGACTCGTCGGTCAAAAAGCGGCGTATCTCTTAGCGGAACGTTTTGATTCGTTAGCAGGGATTGCGGCTGCAAGCTACGATGAGATTGTCGCAATCGATGGCATTGGGGGGAAAATCGCAGATTCAATCGTGAAGTACTTCGAGCATCCGGAAGCACAGGCATTGATTCGTGATTTGGAACAACTCGGCGTCAATCAACGTTTCCTTGGGGAACGGGTCGATCAGACGAATGCACCGCTCGGCGGCAAAACGATCGTCTTGACGGGGACGCTCGAGAGCTTAAAACGGTCAGAGGCCGGTAAACGACTCGAAGCACTCGGAGCCGATGTGACAGGAAGTGTCAGTAAAAAGACGGACGTACTCGTCGCAGGGGAAAAGGCAGGCTCTAAACTGACGAAAGCGGAATCGCTTGGTATCGAAATTTGGGATGAAGCGCGTCTGTTAGAAGAATTAGCTAAACACGAAGCGTGAGAAGAATGAATGAGAACAATCAAATAAAAAGGAAGGCGGAATTCCGCCTTCCTTTTTTCGTGTTCATCCTTGTCACGAAGCAATCGTCTCGCTCCGAATCAAAGTACCTTGTTTGATGAGACGATTCGTTGCCGTTTCTGGTGGATCACAGGTGATTAATGTGATGGTTGGGGAAGCGACAGATTGATCGAGGACGGACAATGTCGTCGGTGTGACAAGACGACTGGATGTGATGCGGTACGTATACCGATGTGTTTTTGTCGTGACGACGACGGTATCGCCTTTTTTGACGTCAGGCAGGCGATTGAAATGAAGCCCTTCCGTGAAACTTCGGTGTCCGGCGAGCGCATAATTGCCTTTTCCGGGTGATCCGGTTTCTGGAATATGACCGATACTACGGTCTAAGACCGCTGTCGTCGAGCCTTCTAAGATGACTTGCTCGAAATCTATGCTTGGAATCGATAGCAGTCCAACACCTGATTTTGCGAGCGGTTGTTTCGTCTCTTTTGCATCGACGGTCTTCAAACTTTTTGTCCATTGTTCTTTTAAATTGGCTGCCTCTTGTTCACGCTGATAGTCACTGATGAAGGGCCAAGCGATCAGAGCGATGCCTGCGAGTAAAAAAAGCAGACCGATGAATTTACGACGTGTCATGAGAAAAAGTCCTTTCGGATACGCTAAGGCGCATCGTCTTTTTTAAAAATCAGGGAAAAACTTGTCCTTCCCCGATGGAAAACGATTCTGTTATGATAAAGAGAACGATTTAAAAACATGGGGTGCAAATAGAGATGAACTATAAAACAGCAGTAGCGTTGACGTTATCGAGCACGTTATTTTTAGGTGCTTGTTCGTTCGACCTTTCGCCAACGAGCGATACGAAAGAAGTCATTACTGAAAGTGAACAAGGTAAGGAAGTCCAAGCCGTTGTCAGTCCAGCCATTGATACGACGGATTCGTACTACCGGACGGTCTTGCCGTTTCGTCCAAGTGTTGCACGTGGAATGACACAAAAACGTGTCAGTTCACGTCTTGAGCTTGATGAAATCGAAACGGGTTTAATGCGTCACTCGACACAGTTTTTTGATCCGGAAAAATACTATTACCAAGAAGGTCAGTTACTCGAAGCCGACCAAATCGCGAAATGGTTATTGCGAAAAGGAAAAGCAGGCGATGGCGTCAGCGATCCTGAAGGTCTGAACCCAGCTTATACGTCTGGTAAGTCGTATAAAGAAAAAAATCAAAAGTCACCTATGATTCTATCGCATATCTTAGAGCAAGACTACATGCTTGAAGAAGATAAGAAACTCGAACTCGGTGGCACGTCGATTGCGCTTGTCTTAAATAGTGAGTATGTGTTCCAAGATGAAAACTATGGACCAACCTATACCGTTAAACTTGATGAAAAGAAAGTCGTTGCTGAAGGAAAGCGGATGGCGAATGATTTAGTCAAGAAGATGCGTAAGACACAAGGGATGAAGACGACACCGATTCACGTCGCTCTCTACCTCCAGGAAAAAGAAGGGTCACCGGTTTCCGGTCACTATCTCTCGTCTGCCTTCATCGGTCGCGGGAATCAAATCAGTGCGAACGACTGGAAAAACTACAATGAGCGCTATTATTACTACCCGTCGGCACGTGCGACGAATGATGTGCGGGATGATGCGGCGAAATTCGATTTATTCAAAGACCGTCTAGAAGACTACTTCCCGAACTACACTGGTATGATGGGGGAAGGCTTCTATCAAGAAGATGAACTGAAAAAGCTTGAGATGAAGATTCCCGTTCAATTTTACGGAAAAGCAGAACTCGTCGCATTCGTTCAGTACGTGACGTATCTGCTTGAGAATCGTTGGGAGTATAATCGAAACATTCCAACGACGATTACTGTGACGAACTTGAACGGGGATACGGAAGCGATGCTATTCCTCGATCCGGATACAAAGAAACCGATCGTCAAGATTCGCTGATTTCTCGATTTACTTTATGAAGCGACATTCCTCCAATGGACGGAATGTCGCTTTTTTTATATAACGGACGCTGAAAGAGAGAAGTATATGAATAAGAAAGGAAGGGTATGGAAGAAGAATGGTATTTTGTTTCACTTTCCCATTTTTTAGATTTACGAAAGCTAGTAGGAGAGAGCATAATGAAAGAAGAACAGTTCTACAAACAGGAACGACGCGGTAAGTGATGAATCGTCAGTTCTTTTAAGAAGAAGAGGATAAAGGGGAGATTTAGATGAAAGGCGGTATCTATTCACAAATCGGTGCAGTTCGAGAGGAACTACCATCATCCTCACGAAAAGTCGCAGACTATGTCTTGACGCATATGAACCAAATTGCGCGCATGACGATCCACCAACTTGCAGAGGAATCAGATACAAGTGCCGCTGCAGTCGTCCGCTTCTGCCGCGCGCTCGGATTAAAGGGATACCCGGAGTTGCGGATGCGCATTTCTGCCGATACAGCACGGACGGATTTAAAAGGGTATCACGATATCGAAAAGGATGAACGTCCTGTCGACTTGATTGAAAAAACGCTTAGTAACAGCATTCAAGCGTTACAGGATACTGCGAAGCAGTTGAATGATGAACGGATTGCGGATGCGATTGATGTGATTGATCAGGCACGCGCGATTTATTTTTACGGGATTGGGGCATCGCATGTCGTAGCTGAAGACGCTGCTCAAAAATGGACGCGTGTCGGGAAACTAGCGATTCAAGAAACGGACCAGCATCTACTTGCGACGATCTTAGCGAATGCACGTAAAGAAGATGTCTTCTTTGCGATTTCCTACAGCGGAGAAACGGAAGAGGTCGTCGAGTTGATCCGTTTGGCGAAAATCCAAGGGCTGAAGGTCATCAGTCTGACACGTTTCGGGGACAATCGGATCAGCCAACTCGCGGATATCGCGCTTTGGACATCACGCGCACCGGAAGCGCCGCTTCGTAGTGCAGCGCTCAGTTCACGTCTCGCCCAACTATTTGCGATCGATGTCTTGTTCTTATCGTATGCTGCGGGACATTATGAAGACACACTCGAACGTCTTCAATACACGCGAGAAAGCGTTAAGACACTGCATCAAAAGAAATAAGGGGGATACATATATGTCAGAACGAACTGCCGGACTAGACGCGTTGTATCCAGAAATGGTCGAGCGCCGTCGTTATTTACATCAGCACCCAGAGTTGTCGTTTCACGAAGTCGAGACCCCGCGTTATATCGCGCAACATTTAAAAGCGCTCGGAATCGAAGTCAGGACGGAGGTCGGCGGACGTGGTGTCGTCGGGTATATTCGTGGAGGAAAACCGGGGAAGACCGTCGCGTTACGTGCTGACTTTGATGCCTTACCGATTGCTGACGCTAAAGAGGTCGCGTATCGGTCAACGGTTCCGGGTGTGATGCATGCATGCGGTCACGATGGTCATACGGCGACGTTGCTGGCCGTCGCAGAGACGCTCATGCAACAGCGGGAATCATTACCGGGGAACGTCGTCTTGATTCATCAACATGCGGAAGAAGTCGTTCCGGGCGGTGCACGCGATATGATTGCGGACGGTTGTCTCGAAGGGGTCGATGTCATCTTCGGAACGCATCTTTGGTCAACAATCGATTTAGGACATGTCGGTGTTCGGACCGGTCCGATCATGGCAGCGGCTGATAAGTTCGAGCTGACCTTATATGGAAAAGGCGGACACGGTGCGAAACCACATGAGACGATTGATGCTGTCTTACTCGGGGCAACGATCGTTAAGGAATTACAATCAATCGTCAGTCGTCAACTCAATCCACTGGAACCGACAGTCGTGACCGTCGGAACATTACATGCGGGGAATACGTTTAATGTCATCGCGGATCAAGCGACGTTGACAGGAACGGTCCGGACGTTTGATGAAGCGACAGCGGACGAGATCATCGAGCGGATGGAGCGGACGATCAAAGGAATCTGTGAGGCAGTCGGAGCAACGTATCACTTTACATACGAAAAAGGCTATCCAGCTGTCATCAACCATGCTGCACCCACCGCATTGATTGAATCTGTCGCACGAGAAGTTCTAGGAGACGAGCGTGTATTTGAGATCGAACCAACGATGGGTGGCGAGGATTTTGCTTATTATCTGCAACACGTACCGGGCGCGTTCTTCTTTACAGGAGCGGGAGATGCTTCGTATCCACCGCATCATCATCCGCAGTTTGATTTTAAGGAGCCGGCGATGCTCGATGCAGCGCGTATTCTCGTCGAAGCGACGTGGCGGTATTTAGAACAAGCGACTGAAGCATGAAAAAAATCGCTCGTCTTGACTCCGAAAAGGAATCAGGGCGAGCGATTGCTGTCTTTTTATCCTAAAATTTCTTGAACACGACCGACTTGACCGTCTTCTAAGCGCACTTTAATCCCATGCGGATGCTGCGGTGATTTCGTGAGAAGGTCTTTGACGATTCCTTCTGTTCGTTTACCTGTTCGTTGATCTTGCTTCAACACGATGCTGACTTTAAGACCAGGCGTGATATTTTTACGTGTTTTACCGTCCATCTGTAAATCCTCCCATCGTTCATTTCCTGTTTGGCTATCAGTATAACATGGTTCAGTCGGTGAAACTTGTTTATCGCAAGGACGTAAAGTGAAAAGAGAACAGAATGTCAGAAAAAAGTTTGACTATATTTGACCAATTAAGATATGACTTTTATAATTAAGGTAATGAAGTATAGGAAAAGGAAGTGAATTCGAATGGCAAAAGACTACTACCAAACACTCGGTGTCGCAAAGGATGCATCGAATCAAGATATTAAGCGCGCGTACCGCAAATTGGCGAAGCAGTATCACCCGGACGTCAATAAAGAGGCGAGTGCGGACCAGCGTTTCAAGGATATCCAAGAAGCCTTCGATGTGCTTGGAGATGAGGAAAAACGAGCGCAGTATGATCGATACGGCAGTAACTTCGACCAGATGGCAGGCGCTGGAGCTGGTGGCGCTGGAGATTACGAAGATCTGTTCCGACAGTTCGGAGGTGGTGGACGGACACGACCTGGACAATCGTTCGGATTTGAAGACATGTTTGGTTCGTTCTTTAGTCAGGAAGAAGTGTCGACCGATGAAGAGCTTGAATTGACGGTCCCACTCAGTCATCTTAGTACGAACGAAAAAGTCACGGTGCGTCTTGCGACGGGTTCGATCCAGCTGAAGCTTCCGAAAGACGTCTATGACGGTAAAAAAGTTCGCTTACGTGGAAAAAGTTCGATGCGTAACCGACAAGGTGTCGCGGGAGATGTTTACGTGACGATTCACTTGAAGGATGACGATCAGTTCCGACGGGTCGACCAAGACGTCATTTCAACCGCCCGTGTTCATCCGACGACGCTTGTGCTCGGAGGCGAAGTCGTCGTAGATACGCTTGAAGGGAAACGAATCAAACTGAAAGTCAAACCGGGCACGAAACCAGGAGCACGACTCCGGATTCCAAATCGTGGTCTGAGTCAAGCGAATGGTCATCGTGGGGCGTTACTTGTCCAACTCGAAGTCAAGTTACCTGAGATGGACCGTGCCTTTTATGAAGAGTGGGAACGTCAACTTGCAGTGAAGGAGTGATCAAGGATGGATTTTGAACGTTTAACGGATCGGGCACACGAGGGAATCGTCTCTGCCCAAGCGATCGCGAAACAACGTCGTCATAGTGAAATCACAGAATGGCATTTGTTACTTGCCTTACTTGCTCAAGAAGAAGGGATTGCACGAGTCGTCTTTGAAAAGCTGAATCAACGGATTGAGACATTGAATGGAGCGATTGACGAGGCGATTGGTAAGCTTCCTGCTTTGTCCCAGGCGACGACGCCTCGGATCGGGGGCTCGTTGCTGAACGTGTTGACGGAAGCAGAGACGGAAGCGCGTCTCATGCAGGATGACTATGTCTCCGTCGAACACTTATTGCTAGCATTGATCAAACAATCAAGTCCAGCAGCTCAGTACCTACGTCGTCAAGGCATCACAGAAGAGACACTCCGGGAAGCGATCGTCAGTATGCGAGGCAATCGGAAGGTCACGACGAAAAATCCTGAAGAGACGTTTGATGTGCTGAAAAAATATGGACGTGATCTCGTAGCGGATTTCCGGTCTGGGAAAACAGACCCGGTCATCGGTCGTGATGATGAGATTCGACGTGTCATCCGGATTTTGAGTCGGAAGACAAAAAACAATCCCGTCTTGATTGGAGAACCCGGCGTCGGGAAAACGGCAATCGTTGAAGGACTCGCGCAACGGATCGTCCGAGGAGATGTACCGGAGAGTCTGAAGAACAAGCAGTTGTTCAGTTTAGACATGAGTGCGCTCGTCGCTGGTGCGAAATACCGTGGTGAGTTCGAAGAGCGACTGCAAGCAGTCTTGAATGAAGTCAAGGAAGCCGAAGGACAGATTCTCTTGTTCATCGATGAGCTGCATACGATTGTCGGTGCTGGGAAGACGGACGGCGCAATGGATGCCGGAAACATGCTCAAGCCGATGCTTGCGCGAGGAGAATTGCACTGTATCGGTGCGACGACGCTGGATGAGTACCGGAAGTATATCGAAAAGGACCCGGCGCTCGAACGTCGCTTCCAACAAGTCCTCGTCGCGGAACCAGATGTCGAGGATACGATCTCCATTCTGCGTGGACTAAAAGAACGATTCGAGATTCACCACGGTGTACGGATTCATGATAATGCGCTCGTCGCGGCGGCGATGTTATCCGATCGGTATATCACGGACCGGTTCATGCCGGATAAGGCGATTGATCTCGTCGATGAAGCATGTGCGATGATTCGGACCGATATGGAGTCAATGCCAGCTGAACTCGATTCACTCGTCCGTCGGGTCATGCAGCTCGAAATCGAAGAAGCGGCATTAAAGAAAGAGACGGATGAAGCATCCCGGAAACGACTTACCGTCTTACAACAAGAACTCAGCTCTGTTCGAGAAGACGAGAGTGCGCTTCGGACACGATGGGAACGGGAAAAAGAGAGTTCGCAAAGTGTCCAACAGTTACGCGCGGATCTTGAGAAGGCAAAACTGGCATTACAAGAAGCGGAAGGGCGCTATGACTTGAACCGAGCATCGGAAATCAAGTACGGTCAAATTCCGGATCTTGAGGCACATCTGAAAGTCGCGGAAGAGTCATCTGAACACGTCTCACACGAACTCGTTCGAGAAGCGGTGACGGAAGAAGAGATATCCGACATCGTTTCGAAATGGACCGGTATTCCGGTGACGCGGCTTGCTCAGGGCGAACGGGAAAAATTACTTTATCTCGAAGATACGCTCCATGAGCGCGTCTTCGGTCAAGACGAAGCGGTTCGTCTCGTCGCGGACGCTGTCATTCGAGCGCGCGCAGGCATCAAGGATCCGAACCGCCCGATTGGCTCGTTCTTGTTCCTCGGTCCGACAGGGGTCGGGAAGACAGAACTCGCCAAAGCCTTGGCAGCGGCGATGTTCGATAGTGAAGATCACATCGTCCGCATCGATATGTCGGAGTATATGGAAAAACACAATGTCTCCCGTCTCGTCGGTGCGCCTCCGGGATATGTCGGTTATGAAGAAGGCGGTCAATTGACGGAAGCCGTCCGACGGAGCCCGTATTCAGTGCTGTTGTTCGATGAGATCGAAAAAGCGCACGGAGACGTCTTTAATATCTTGCTTCAGTTGCTCGATGATGGTCGTTTAACAGATGCACAAGGACGTGTCGTCGACTTCAAGAACACGATCGTCATCATGACGTCAAACATCGGGGCACCGATCCTGCTTGAAGCAGCCAAAGATGGTGTCATCGATGCAGCGGAAGAAGAAGCCGTTCGCCAAGAACTGAAGCGCCACTTCCGACCGGAGTTCTTGAACCGGATCGATGATACGATTTTATTCCATCCACTCCACCGGACGGAAATCGAACGAATCATCGACAAAGCGGTCGAGAAAATGAGTTCACGTTTATCTGGACGTGGCATTACGATTGATGTTACGGATGCTGCGAAGACGTTGATTTTCGAAGAAGCCTTCGAACCACAATACGGCGCACGTCCAATCAATCGTTATATGCAACGAACGATTGAGACGAAACTTGCCCGTGCCTTGATCAGTGGGGCGATACAAGATGGCGCCCGGATTGCGATTGACGTAGAAGACGGCGAACTAGTCGTCCACGGATGAAGCAGATGCTAGAAAAAGGAGTCGACTCGGCTGAAACGAGTCGACTCCTTTTAGCGTTTACGGAAGAACCATATCCGTATTCGTCAGATGCGTGATAAGCTAGAAAAAAAGAGAAAGAGGGAACGCCATGAATGTTACACAAGCCCAACTCGAGGAGTTGATTGAAGAATGCCGTCCATATACAGTGCTTGGACAAGTCGCCAGTTATATTCCAGAGCTTGCGAAGGTTGATCCAACACAACTCGGAATCGCCGTCTGTAACGCCGACGGAACGTTCGTCTCGGCAGGTGATGCGGATACGATGTTTACACTACAGAGTGTATCGAAGATCATCACGCTCGCATTCGTCCTCGAGACATTCGGAGAAGATTATGTCTTTTCAAAAGTCGGGATGGAACCGACAGGTGATGCATTCAATTCGATCGCAAAACTTGAAGAGACGATTCCGACAAAACCGCTCAATCCAATGATCAATGCAGGGGCATTAGCCGTGACGAGCATGTTACCGGGAACGGATGCTGCCGATAAATTACTCCAATTGCGTCAATTCATCGCAAAACTATTGGATATTGAAGTAGAAATGGTAAAATATGACGCAGATGTTGCTGAATCGGAATTCGAAACGACAGATTTGAATCGGGCACTGCTCTACTTCATGCGCTATCACGGTGTGATTGAGGGAAATGTCGAAGAAATCATCGACGTCTATACGAAACAATGTGCGATTTTGACGAACTGTAAAGGACTTGCCATGATGGGGAAAATTTTGAGTACATCTGGAAAAACACCATCAGGACGCCAAGTCATTTCACGTCGGAACGCACGAATCATTCGAGCAATCATGACGACGTGTGGCATGTACGATGCATCTGGAGAATTTTCCGTCCAAGTCGGGCTTCCAGGAAAAAGTGGTGTTTCCGGTGCAGTCGTTGCTTGCGGTCGAAGTGATTTCGATATGGCCGATCTCGGAATCGGTGTCTTTGGACCATCGCTTGATGCCAAAGGGAACTCGATTGCCGGAACAAAGATGCTGGAATTACTCGTTCAACGTCATCCATGAGCGATTTCAATCTGATCAAGCGCAGAACGTAGTTCGTCCTCTAACCGCTTGATCTGACGCAAACGCTCTTCTTGATAAGCAGATGGAACCTCGAAAGAGCGCCATCTTTCTAATCGCTGATACGTGTCATTGATGTGTCCGAGTCGTGTCTGGGTTGCCTTTAGACGATCGACAGCAGACTTCGGTTGATGCGTGTAGGGACGAAGATACTCGACCGTATAACGGTATGCTTTTGTAGCAAGCCGTAATTCATGCATCCGTTCGACACGCTTCGTTCCATCCTTTCGTTGCACTTTTTCAAATTGTTCACGTTTTTTTTCATAGCGTTTCTCGGCGGCCTGAATCAGCTCTTTTTCTGACATCCGTTTGAGGCGCTTTGTCATCGGACCGGCTAAAAAGCGACGAACGGATCGATCCAGTTCATTTGAGATCAAGAGATGCATCGTCTCGATTAAAGTCGAACGTTTTCCTTGAAGTTGCAGAGCGACATGGTTCGCGAACAACTGATCGATTTCTGTTTTATTTGAGGTTGCTTCGAGTTGTACGTCGAGGTCACGGACTTCGCCGAAAGCATGCATCAGTCGCTTCCAAATCAAATAAACGGGTTCCTCCGTTAAATCGACCAATCGGGCGAATGTGATTAGTTTCCGTAACCGAATCCGCGCTTGATGGACATCTTCCGGATTTTCAAACGTTTGAGCCTCTTTGGCATAATGATTGAAGGTCGACCATGTCTCAAGCAGTTCGAAAGTCAGCTTTTCAGTATCTCGATGGTTCATGAGATGAATCCCTCCTCGGATTATTTTCGTAAGAGTTCAAGAGTGCTAGGTTTTAAAATTAAGGAGGACTCCTCCTGAAATGTGGTGGAAACATGTTAGAAACAGTTACGTTCTCAGGAAAGATGAAGCAATTCATGAAAATTTTCTTTCCCATCCTCGTAACGCAAGTCGCGTTTTACTTAATTAGTTTTTTCGATACGGTCATGGCCGGTCGATATGGTTCTGCTGATTTAGCAGGAGTCGGTGTTGGAGCAAGTCTCTGGGCACCCGTCTACACAGGACTGACCGGTATTCTACTTGCCGTCGCACCGCTCGTTTCCCAAGCGATGGGAGCAAAACGCGAGCGGGAAGTCAAACGGATCGTCATGCAGGCGTTGTACGTTGCTGTCGTGATCATTGGTTTGACTGTCGTCATCGGACTGATTGCTGTCAATCCGATTCTCGAACGGATGGAGTTATCAGCAGAGGCGCGTGAAGTCGCGCGAAATTACCTCGTGATGTTAGCACTCGGAATCGTACCGATGTTCGTTTTCTTCGTGTTACGAACACTCGTCGATTCATTAGGCAAATCAAATATCACGATGGTCTTACTACTAATCTCTTTACCCATTAACGTCCTTTTCAATTATCTATTCATCTTCGGAAGCTTCGGTTTTCCGGAACTTGGTGGAGTGGGCGCGGGAGTTGCGACTGCCATCACGTACTGGATTCTTTGTCTAGCGATCATCGCTGTCGTCTTTAAAGGAGAGTTATTTCAACGCCTTGGGATTCTGCGGCGCTTTTACCGTCCAGACATGAAGCGAATCAAGGAATTGATTCTACTCGGTGCCCCGATTGGTCTTGCGATTTTTTCTGAAGTCAGTATTTTCTCGGCGGTCACGTTGCTGCTCGGAGCGTACGGCGATGTCATCATCGGTGCCTATCAAGCAGCCATCAACTTCGCTTCGTTCGTCTATATGATCCCATTATCTGCTGCGTCCGCTTTGACGATCACAGTCGGTTTTGAGGTCGGTGCCAAACGAATCAAGGACGCTGTCCAGTACGTCGTCATTGGATTGACGATGTGTGTTGCCGTCTCCTTGTTCTCCGGGATCTTGTTGTATTTAAAGAATGAAGAACTTGCCGCTTTATATAGTCGTGATCCTCAAGTCATCGAAGCAGCCGCACACTTCATGATTTTAGCGATTTTCTTTCAACTGTCGGATGCCGTTGCTGCACCGACGCAAGGTGCATTACGTGGATTCAAGGATGTCAACGTCACCTTCTTGTTGACGATTGCTGCCTACTGGGTCATTGGACTACCATTAGGTTTTTATCTCGAACGCTATACGACGCTCGGACCAGATGGTTACTGGTGGGGATTGATCATCGGTCTTGCGGTCGGAGCAACGCTACTACTTGTTCGTCTTATGCATTTAATCCGTAAATCAAGGAGGCTGGCAGCTTGAAATTCTCAAAACAACGCATCATGACGATTGCGAAGATCATCTTGCCGATCGTCTTGATTGGATTCATTTTTTATCAAGGACAAAACGAATTGCGTAGTTTGTCGCTACAGGAATCGATTCAAGCGATTCGTCAAGTCCCATCTTGGCAATTCATCCTGTTGATTCTCGCAGGTCTTGCGGCAGTCTCGACGATGTTCTTTTATGACTTCTTCTTATTACGTTCATTGGAGGCGAAAGCACCGATCGGACTAATTTTCCGAGCATCCTGGATTGCGAACTCCTTTAACGGGATCATCGGATTCGGTGGTCTCGCTGGGATGGCGATTCGATCCGCTCTTTATCGACCATTTGTTGAAGGCGGTCGTTTGTTGAAGGCGATCGGCTGGATGGCACCGACGTTGATCAGTGGATTGTCCATCTTATCTGCCTTATCGCTTCTGCACGTTTTTCCAGCGTTCGAAGTGCTCGATTTAAAAAAATGGTTGTGGCCCGTCATCATTGGTGTCGCATTCTTCTTTCCACTCTATTTGCTGTTCTCGTTTCGACGAGGCAATAGCAGCATCCATCCGAAATCGATTGCGTTATATTCACTCGTCTCACTCGCAGAATGGTTCAGTGCTGGCGTTGTCGTCTATCTGATCCTCGCGGCGCTCGGAACGGATGTCAGTTTCTCAAAAGTCATCGGTGTTTTCATTATCGCTGCGACAGCCGGTTTGATCTCGATGGTACCGGGTGGGTTTGGTTCGTTTGACTTAGTGTTTTTGATCGGCATGCAGCGCGCGGGTGTCGAGGAAGGCATCGTCTTGACCGGATTATTGATCTATCGTCTTGTCTACTACTTGATTCCGTTCCTGATCGGTGTCATTTTCTCAGCTCGGGAGTTCAGCGGTCCGGTCGTCAAGATGATCGAAGACAAACCGATCGTTGGTCCATCGATGGAGGTCGGGGGTGTCATTTGGCGCTTACAACTGCGATTCCTCAGTAAAATTCGTCATTTCACACTCGCGTTGATCACACTCTTTGCCGGAATCACGATCTGGGGACTGGCGATTTTACCACCTGTCTCGACGCAGTATGAATATTTGGAATCGAAATTACCGCATGAAGCGCTGTTACTCGCGAATAGTTTCTTCTTGATGGGCGGCTTATTGTTCGTCCTCTTATCGACAGCACTGTATCGTCGAACAAAACGGTCGTTATATATGATGTACGGGGCATCTTTTTTCGCATTGATTGGAATGGCACTTCGTGGTTTTAACTTGATTTCCTTCCTTGCCGTCATCATCGTTCTCGTCTTGCTACTGATGTCGCGAAAAGCATTTCACCGAGAACGAACGCTCATTACGACGACACGCTTCATCCGGGTTGCCTTCGCTGGTCTATTGTACATTGGAGGATTCGTCTTTTTTGGATACGCCTTCTATACACTCGGATCAGCAGATGGAACAAAAGTGTATCCGGCACACGAAATTTTCATGTTTGCAGCGAGTGCCTCTATCTTTGCGCTCGTGTATGTTCTCGTCTTCATCCGCTTATTCAACACATTCAATCAACCGGTTCTCGGTGAGCGATTCGATGCTGAAAAGATCGAATCGGTATTGCGTGAGCAGGGTGGGAATTATTTGAGCCATCTCGCGTTTCTAGGTGATAAACGTTTCTTCTTCTCCGAAACAGGACGTTCATTCATCCAGTTCAGTCAGACCGGTAATCGGATCATGGTCCTTGGCGACCCCAGTGGAGATCCGAAGGAACATTCACAAGTCATCGCGTCTTTCTTACGTCGCGTCGAAGATCTTGGATATATTCCGAACATCTATCAAATTCAAGCGCAAAATATGTCTCTCTATCATGATTTTGGCTTCAACTTCTTCAAACTCGGGGAAGAAGCGATCGTTGATATCCCATCTTTCACTGTATCAGGGAAAAAACGAGCTGGACTTCGATCGATTAAAAATCGCTTTGAACGAGAGGGCATGACGTTCGAAGTAGTCGAGCCACCTATTTCAGGAACACTATTAGCAGAACTACAAGAGGTCTCCGACGAATGGTTAGGAGGGAAGTCCGAGAAAGGTTTCTCGCTCGGTTACTTCCACGAACCTTATTTAAACCGGGCACCGATTGGCATCATGCGTGAAGCGGAAGGACGATTGATCGGGTTCATGACATTCATGCCTGCTTACCAAGAAGGGGTCCTATCGATTGACTTGATGCGTTTTCGACCAGATGGACCGAATGGAATCATGGATGCGATGTTCATCCGACTATTCGAGTATGCGAAAGATGAAGGCTACCACACGTTCAACATGGGAATGGCTCCGCTTTCGTCTGTCGGAGAAGACGAGACGTCCTTCTGGCAAGAACGTGTGGCAGCGGATGTCTTCAATAATATTCGCTACATGTATAGTTTCACCGGTCTACGACGATACAAAGAAAAGTATGATCCAAAATGGGAAGGACGATATCTGGCTTACCGAAAGCGTCAATCGTTACCGATGGCAATCTTAAAAGCAACGCGTCTGATTTCTCGAAAGAAAGACCGGATTTTATTACCATGATCGACTGACGCATGAAGTCGGCAATCGACGGGTATACAAAGGGCGACCCTATATCTACGGATATGCGGGATCGTCCTTTTATAATTTTGTTTAAATGTACAAAGGTCTATACAACTAGAATTAATCGCGTTATACTAGATACGGAAGCAAGTCATGGAACGGATAGAGAAAGGAAGATGCCAGATGACAGTGATCATCAATTCTCGGATTTACACGGGAGAGCAGACGATTGAAGACGGCTTCATTCGTTTTGACCGAACAATCGAGGCGATTGGCCCCATGTCGAAATTCGAGGAAATCGCAGGAGAAGAGATGATCGATGCGCAGCATCAATCACTCATTCCGGGAATGATCGATGTGCATATTCATGGGGGATATGATGTCGATGTCATGGATGGAGATGTCGAGAGGTTGCGTCATTTCAGCCGACAGATGTTACAAGAAGGTGTGACATCATTTTTAGCGACGACGATTACTCAGGACTGGGGAAATATCACACGCGCGCTTGAGACGGTCCGAGAAGTCGTAGCGCAAGACGATACAACGATCGTCGGCGTTCATCTTGAAGGACCATTCATCAATCCGGATTATGCGGGTGCACAGCCTCACGAACATATCGTCGAACCGGATGTCGAGCAGTTCTTGAAATGGCAAAAAGCAGCAGGGAACACGATCAAGCTCGTCACATACGCTCCGGAACGCCCGGGAGCACGGGCGTTCGAAGAAGCGGTGCGCTTGACGGGTGCGATTCCGT
The DNA here is from genome assembly GCF_018619045.1 of Exiguobacterium sp. s161. NCBI lineage: Bacteria > Bacillati > Bacillota > Bacilli > Caryophanales > Exiguobacterium > Exiguobacterium sp. s161. The sequence goes on along the minus strand of NZ_JACSNH010000005.1, from coordinate 186,445 downwards.
CAGCCGGACATACAGACGCGACGTATGCCCAAAACCAAGCCGGTCACGTCACGCATGGTACCCACCTCTACAATCAAATGCGGGCACTTCATCACCGGGAACCGGGCACGGTCGGATATTGCCTCCTGACACCAGACGTCTATGCGGAGATCATTCCGGATGGGATTCACAGTGCGCCAGAAATGGTCGACTTCGCCTACCGAATGAAAGGCGCAGATCGACTGATCGTCATCACGGATGCGATGCGTGCAAAAGGATTAGCTGATGGTGAATATGAGTTAGGTGGTCAGGCTGTATTCGTTCGAGACGGTGCGGCACGTCTTGAAAACGGAAGCTTAGCTGGAAGTGTCTTAACGATGGACGCCGCCTTACGGAATATCATCGCCTATACAGGCTGTTCGCTCGAAGAAGCGGTCCGCATGACATCGGTCAATGCGGCAAAAGAACTTCAATTGACTCAAAAGGGAAGCCTCTCGGTCGGCAAGGATGCGGACATCGTCCTGCTCGACGAAGCGCTACACATTCAAGAAACGATTCATCGTGGTACGCGACACCGGATCACGAACGGAAAGGAGTCTACCTCATGAAATGGATGATCGTAGAAAAAGGAGAAGAATTAGCACAGGTGGCCTATCAATTTTTGAAACAGGAAATTGAGCGTCACCCAGAAGGTTTGACGGTAGGACTGGCAACGGGAAGTTCACCGGTCGGCGTCTATGAAGAATGGCGGAAGGATTCGCTCGATTGTCGACATGTGACGACGGTTAATCTAGACGAATATGTCGGTCTCAGCCCAGAGCATCCACAAAGTTATCATACGTTCATGCAAGAGCATCTATTCAAAGATGTCGCGTTTAAGGAATCATTCGTTCCAATCGGGGACACAGAAGATCCCGTGCGCGAAAGTGAACGATATGAAGCGCTCGTCCGCAATCGAGGAATCGACATTCAATTACTTGGAATCGGAGCGAATGGACACATCGCCTTCAATGAACCAGGTACACCGTTCGATGCTAAGACACACGTAACGGAATTGACAGAGTCGACACGAGAAGCGAACCAACGATTCTTTGATCGATTAGAAGAAGTACCGACGAAGGCGATCACGATGGGAATCGGTACGATCATGGAAGCGAAGAAAATCCTTCTCGTTGCTTCTAGTGAACGAAAGGCAGAAGCGGTTCGCGACATGATGGAAGGTGTCGCAACAACGGATTGTCCAGCGACTGTACTCAAGCGTCATGCTGATGTCATGGTGATTTTGGACGAAGAAGCTGCATCTTTATTGTCAGATGACGCTAAACGTACAGGACGAGCGGCTTATCTGAATTTCATGAAAGTATGACGATGGAAGAGCGATGAATCAAAAGGGATAGAGACAATCATTGGATTGACTCTATTCCTTTTTTTTATTCTGTTGAGCCTAGTCTCAAGCGATTTTTTATTTTGATAGAAAGGCATCAACAGGACATATACCAAGATCATTCAATCTCATGATACAGCGCACTAAGGGTCCATTATTTTTTCAGTGCAACGATTCCATACGATTTCTTTAATCGAAACGTAAATTGACATTTCATTAAATGTACGGATAATGGAGATTAGCGAACTTTACGGAAAATTTACATGAAAATGAGGGTTTACATGATGGAAACGCGATCCGCACGAAAGAGACAACCAAGTGCTGGCAAGATGTTCTTAAAGGTCATCGCTGCACTCGTCCTGCTTGTCACAATCATCGGTTCTGGATATGCTGGAGCTGTTTTTATTAAAACGCAAGAAACATTGGCAAAGACGCAGATTAAGATTCCTGGCTCAAAGGTGAGCTCTAAATATGATGATGTTCCGTCTGAATCGTTCTTGATTCTTGGAACGGATGAAACGAAAAAAAGTAAAGAACGAAATGAACCGGCGCGATCAGATGTCATGATCGTCGGAATCTTAAATAAAAAAACGGAACAATTAGTGTTGACGAGTATTCCACGTGATTCACTCGTGAACATCGATTATTCGAAATACGATGTACCTTATGGTAAGACAGGTGTTGAGCAAGATAAAATCACCCATGCCCATTACTTCGGTTCGATGGATCAATCGAATTCCTATAATGGGATTAAATTAGCACGTGAAACGACAGAAAACCTACTCGGTATTCAAATCAATCACGTTGTTAAAGTTAATTTCCAAGGATTTGTTCAATTGATCGATGCATTGGACGGCGTAGACATCGATGTACGATATGCGTTCAAAGAGCAAGATTCAAAACGTAAAGCCGGTACTGTCACTGTTGATAAAGGGATGCAACATTTAACAGGAGAGCAAGCACTTGCTTACGTCCGGAACCGTCATGATGATCCGCTCGGTGATATCGGACGCGGTCAAAAACAGATGCAAGTCATTCAGGCGGTCGCCAAAGAAGCGGCAAGTTTCCGTTCCCTCAGTGCATACCGTGATATTTTGGATGCTGTCGGTGATAACGTCGAAACGAACTTAGGTCCGAACGATTATACACGCTTAGCAGATTTCACAGCAGCGCTACGTAATACGACGGAGTACCAACTCGCTGGAGAAGGCTACATCGGTATTAGCGGGAAATGGGAATACCATCTCGATCCGAATCAATTGGAGCAAGTGAAAAGTAATTTAGCGAAAGCGATGCAAGGTCAAGAAGTCGAACCGATCAAGGAAGAGACAGACCCGGCACAAAGTACGACAGAAGAGTCAATTCCCAATACAGAAACTCAACAATAAGCGTTGGAAAATCCCCTTGTATCGTCACTGTACGACGATACAAGGGGATTTTTAGCGTTGGCGTTCCATTTCGACGGTGAAGGTATAGCGGTCGCCGCGGTAAGCGGAGATGACGTATTCAAACGGTTGCTCCGTCGCGAGATACGTCAGTTGCTCGACGGATAAGACAGGCGAAGCGGTCGATAGACCAAGATGACCCGCCTCTTCCTTTGTTGCAAGACGTGATTCGAACGTTTGACTCGCACGTCCAAGATTTAATCCGCTCGCTTCTGCAAATGCATAGAGCGATGCGGTCGCGACGTCTTGATCGAGTCCAGGTAAGAGCTGTTCCGGGATATAGACGGTCTCAAGGGCAAGCGCTTGCTCATCTGCGATTCGTAAACGTTTCAATTCATACACGGATGCCCCTTCGCGAATCCGGAGCTTGTTTGCGATCGTCATCGACGCGTCGATGATTTGATAGGAGAGAAGCGCACTCGTCGGTTCTAGTCCAAGATGTTCCATCTCTTCCGAGAAACTCGTCAAGCCAGACAGTTGCATGACGATTTTTTTATTCGCGACGAATGTTCCTCGTCCTTTTTGACGAATCAAGTAACCGGCGTTGACCAAGTTTGAAATGGCTTGCCGGACCGTCATTCGGCTAATTTGATGCGCTTCCGCAAATTCGCGCTCGGACGGAATTAGATCGCCAGGTTGAAGAACACCGCTTTCGATTTGTTGTTTTAAGGCAGCTTCGATTTGATAGTAGATGGGGAGTGGTGAATTTTTATTGATATGCTGAATCACGGCATTTCGTCCCTTCGCGATCGGTAGTCTTTCGTCTAGTGTACTAGGAAAAAGGCAAGCCGACAAACGATTCTGGATGAAATATGGCATAATACAGAGTGAAACTGACAGAGAAAGGTGGTCGAGGCATGCGCCCCGAACAAATAGAATCCGATGTCCGAACCTTTCAGACATCCATTCGCGCAACAAAACAAGTAGACGGCTATTGGGTTGCTTTAGAGAAAAGTTACTTCTATCCGGAGAGCGGTGGACAGCCGGCGGACCGTGGAACATTGAACGATCAACCGGTCCTTGACGTCCAAATCGAAGACGGTGTCGTCTGGCACCAACTGGCGACGCCGCTCACAGGTGACGTCACCGGGATCGTAGATGACGCAGTCCGGATTGATCATGCGGCGCAGCATACGGCACAACATGTCATCTCTGCAATCCTACAAGATGAATCAAATATCAAGACACTTAGTTTTCGGACGGGAAGTGAGGTCTCGACGCTTGATATCGAGACACCTGAATGGACAACTCTGCAACAAGAACAGCTGGATCGACGATTACGCCAGGTGATTGAACAAGGATTACCGATCACAGCGACCGAGTATGACGAGGCGGAAGCGCTACGCTTACCATTACGAAAAACACCACAAGTCGAAGGACGAATTCGCGTCGTTCAAATCGGTACACTCGATTATAGTGCCTGTGGTGGAACGCATCTCGATTCGACGGCACAGCTCGAGTCGATTCTCTTTACTGGAGTCGAACGAATTCGTGGAAATATTCGTCTTTCTTATGTCGCAAAGGAACGGGCATATCAACTCCTACAGGCAGAACGACGAGCTTTACGGGAAGCAGCGCAAGCCTTGTCGGTCAAACCGGTTCAAATGCTAGAAGCCGTCCAAGCGTTACAAGAAGAGCAGAAACGCTTAACGAAACAGGTCGAACACGCCCAGGAACAACTCGCGACGTTCACACTCGCTCATGCTTTAGAACAACAAGAAGGCATTCTTGTGTTTGAACATCTGGATGAAGAAATCAAAATATCCGAGCAACTTGCTAAAGCGATTCAAGAAGCGGGACGCGTCGGCGTCGTCTGGAATGCGACGACGAACAAGCTACTGATGAGTAGTCCGGGTGAACCCCATCTCGGGAAGTTCGCTAAATCACATGTTCAAGCATTCAATGGGCGAGGCGGAGGAAGTGCGCTTCAGGCACAGGCACAATTTACGAATCGGGATGATGCGATGGCATATGTCAATCGATTACGGGAGGAATATCAGTCATGACAGTCATTCAAGTACGTACAGCAGAACAACATCAAGCCGTCCGGATGATCCGGGAGCGTGTCTTCGTCGAGGAACAAGGCGTACCACGCCATCTTGAATATGATACACATGATGAAACAGCGATTCATCTGCTTGTCCTCGATGAGCAGAGTCGACCGGTCGCAACGGGGCGTACCCGTCCATATGACGACCAACGGATGAAGGTAGAGCGTGTCGCGACGCTAGCGACAGCGCGAGGAAAAGGATACGGTGGCGAGTTGATGCAGGCGATGGAACGAGTCGCACGTCGCGAAGGGAAGCAATTGCTAACACTCGGCGCACAAGTCCAAGCGATTCCGTTTTATCAAGGACTCGGTTATACGATCGTCTCCGATGAATTCGATGATGCGGGCATCCCACACCGGACGATGGAGAAAAAAATGTAAGTCATTTTGAAAGAAATCCTGCAAAAAGGGTTTCTTTTTTTTGTTTTCTATGTATATATATATAATTCATAATGAATTTTTATACAGGCAGATGAATTTAAAACCAGGAGGGAATTATACATGTCGAAACAAAAATTGATCTTAGCTTACTCTGGGGGACTTGATACATCGGTAGCCATCAAGTGGTTGAGCAAGGACTATGACGTCATTGCCTTATGCATGGATGTCGGAGAAGGAAAAGATTTATCCATCATTAAAGAAAAAGCACTCCTCGTCGGTGCGATCGAATCGATCGTCCTCGATGTTAAAGAAGAATTCGCACAAGGCTTCGTTTTACCGGCACTTCAATATGGCGCGCATTACGAAAATGCCTATCCGTTGATTTCAGCGCTTTCGCGTCCGTTGATCGCAGAAAAGCTTGTCGAAGTCGCGCATCAGCACGGTGCGACGGCAGTCGCTCACGGATGTACCGGAAAAGGGAACGACCAAGTCCGGTTCGAAGTTTCAGTCGCAGCACTTGATCCATCACTCGAAGTCATCGCACCGGTCCGGGAATGGAAATGGTCACGGGAAGAAGAAATCGCCTATGCGAAAGAAAACAACGTGCCGATTCCGATCAACCTCGACAGCCCATACTCAATCGACATGAACCTTTGGGGACGGAGTAACGAATGTGGCGTCCTAGAAAACCCTTGGACAGAGCCACCGCAAGACGCTTATGCGTTGACAGTAGCGCCAGAAGACGCTCCGGATCAGGCAGAAGAAGTCATCATTGGCTTTGAAGCAGGTGTTCCGGTCTCGATCAACGGAACGACGTATCCACTGGCGAAACTGATCACGGAACTGAACATCATCGCTGGTGCACATGGGGTCGGACGGATCGACCACGTCGAGAACCGTCTCGTCGGTATCAAATCGCGGGAAGTCTATGAGTGCCCAGGCGCAACGGTGTTACTCAAAGCGCACGCTGCACTCGAGACGATTACATTGACGAAGGACGTCGCGCATTTCAAACCACTACTCAGCAAACAATACGCAGAAACGATCTATAACGGTCTCTTCCATGCACCATTGACGAAAGGCTTGAAAGCATTCCTGACGGCGACACAACAGGACGTCACAGGAGAAGTTCGCGTTAAACTGTTCAAAGGAAACGCAACCGTGACAGGTCGTCAGTCCGCTGTCTCACTCTACGATGAGAAACTTGCGACGTATACGAAAGAAGACGCGTTCGATCATGAAGCAGCAAAAGGCTTCATCAAATTACACGGACTTGCCGTTTCGACGCATGCGAGCGTACATCGTCAGGCGGGTGTAACGAAATGACCAAACTCTGGGGTGGACGTTTTACGGAAAGTGCTTCCGCTCAAGCGGAAGCCTTCGGAGCATCGATCACGTTCGATCAAAAATTAGCGAGCGTCGATTTAAAAGGCAGTCTCGCACACGCGCAGATGCTATTTGAACAAGGGATCCTCGCTCAAGACGAGTGGACACAAATCGAGCAAGGACTGAAGCAACTGGAAACGACGTTAGCGGATCATGTGTATACGCTAGCAGATGAAGACATTCACATGAATCTCGAGCGTCTATTGACGGAACAGATTGGTCCGGTTGCAGGAAAACTGCATACGGCACGGAGCCGAAACGATCAGGTCGCAACGGATTTACATCTATGGATGGAACAACATGTTGAAGCGTTGACGACGGCATTACGCGAGCTCCAATCGGTCATCACGGAACAAGCGGAGCAACATATCGAGACGGTCATGCCAGGGTATACGCATTTGCAACGGGCACAACCGATCTCGCTTGCGCATCATTTGCTCGCTTATTTCTGGATGTTCGAACGTGATGTCGAACGGTTGACGGATAATCAAAAGCGGATCCGGAAATCACCGCTCGGGGCAGGCGCGCTCGCGGGGACGACATTCCCAATCGATCGTTTTCGTTCTGCCGAGTTGCTCGGTTTTGAGTCAATCTATCCGAACAGTCTCGACGCTGTCTCCGACCGCGATTTCGTCATCGAATACCTCGGGATCGCCTCGACCGTCATGATGCATCTCTCGCGTTTTTGTGAAGAAATCATCATCTGGGCATCGCAAGAATTTGGCTTCATCGAGTTGTCTGATGCTTTCTCGACAGGGTCGAGCATGATGCCACAGAAGAAAAATCCTGATTTCGCTGAATTGATTCGTGGGAAAACGGGGCGCGTCTACGGCAATCTGATGGGCTTCTTGACGACGATGAAGGCATTACCACTCGCTTACAACAAAGACATGCAAGAGGATAAGGAAGGGGTCTTCGATACAGCAGATACCGTTCTCCAATCCGTTCAAATCTTCACCGGAATGATTGAATCTGCGACGTTTAAGACCGAAGCGCTCAAGAAGGCGACAATGCAAGACTTCTCGAATGCAACGGAACTCGCCGACTACCTTGTAACGAAAGGCATACCGTTCCGGGAAGCGCATGAAATCGTCGGCAAAGCCGTCCTTTACTGTGTGCAGAACGGTTGTTTCCTGAAGGATTTGAACCTCGAGACGTATCAAACGTTCCATCCTGATATCACGGAAGACGTCTATCCGCTCCTCGATCCGGTTCAAGCAGTAGCACGCCGGACTAGCTACGGCGGGACAGGGTTTGCTGCCGTGTCGGAGCAACTCGAACTCGCGAAACAGCATCTTGCGAATTGACGAATTTTGAAAAAAAACAGTCAAATGACTGGATTTAACAAAAGATGTCTGCTATAACTGTAACTAACAACCGACAGATAGAGGCGCGGATGACATGAGTAGCATCATTCTTGAAGGCAAGCATGCCGAATGATGTGAAAGGGGAAGTCCGCCGAAGTGAACGAGAAGATGCTTCTTCTCATTTGCTGGTACAACGGTTAAGATCCGTTGTACTGCCGAAACCGATGTTTCGGAGCGCTATCTTACGTAAAAGAACGAATGACTTTGTCTTCGTTTGTCCGATCGTGATAACGACGGGCCGTAGGAACGCTCCTACCGGCCCGTCGTTTTTTTCTGTATCGGGACAAAGGAGATAGGATTGTGACAACTGTACTTAAATTTGGTGGAAGCTCGGTTGCGACTGTCGAACAGATTCAGTCTATTGCGAATTATTTGAAGAGTCGCGCAGCCGAAGGTGAAAAACTTGTCGTCGTCGTTTCAGCGATGGGCAAGATGACAGATTCTTTGATTGCTCAGGCGCAAGCCATCACAGATCGCCCCGAGCGCCGAGAACTCGATCGTCTGCTTGCCATCGGAGAAGAACAGACGATTTCATTACTCAGCATCGCCCTCAACTCACTCGGCGTCAAAGCGTTATCGCAAACAGGCGCTCAAGCGGGAATCAGTACGATGGGATTGCATACGAAAAGTAAGATCAAACAGATTGATGGAAATCTATTACGACAAAAACTCGAAACATACGATGTCGTCATCGTCGCTGGATTCCAAGGTGTCAACGAACTCGGTGATGTCACGACGCTCGGACGTGGTGGATCGGATACAACGGCTGTTGCCCTTGCGGCAGTCCTTGATAAACGGTGTGAAATCTACACGGATGTCGACGGTGTCTATACGGCTGATCCACGAATCCATGCTGCTGCTCAACCGATTCCGCACATCTCATATGATGAGATGATGGAGATGAGCGCCCTCGGGTCGAAGGTCATGGAAATGCGGAGTGTCGAACTAGGAAAAAAATACGGCGTACACATCTTCGTCGGGAAAACACTTGAATCGAAAAGGGGAACATGGATCATGGAAGCGACGGAAACAATGGAACAAAAAGCGGTGACGAGTGTCAGTGTGACGAAGAACGTCTTGACGGTATCAATCAAACACGTACCGCAAACGAATGCAGCAGTAGCCGATATCTTCGAACTGTTATCCAATCGCCACGTCAACATCGACATGATCAGTCAAACGACGTTCGACAGTGACATTTTCTTATCGTTCTCATGTCCACTCGATGAGGAAGAGTTCCTCGATGAAGCATTGAAAGACATCATGGATCGCTTCACGACAGTCAAGGTCGATCGCCATAATCAACACGCAAAATTATCTGTCGTCGGAATCGGGATGCGGGATGCAACAGGTGTCGCTTCGAAGTTGTTCGCAATCTTCCGAGCGGAGAACATCCCGTTCTATCAAGTTACGACTTCAGAAATCAGCATCTCGTACACGATTGCACAAGCAGACATTGAACGGACGGTTGCAGCGATTGCAAACGCGTTCGAGTTATAAGGAGGAAAACAGGATGTATCATGTAGCCGTCATTGGAGCAACCGGCGCCGTCGGTCAAAAAATGTTACAAGTCCTAGCAGAACTGGACTTCCCGGTCAGCCACCTGTCCGCTTACGCTTCTGCTCGTTCAGCAGGGAACACGGTACAGTTCAAGGGAGAAGATATTACGATCCAAGCGCTGACGCCAAATATCACGGAAGACGGGATCGATGTCGCGTTGTTCGCAGCAGGCGGAACGATCAGTGAGCAATATGCCCCGTTACTAGCTGAAAACGGAACACTCGTCGTTGATAATTCAAGTGCTTTCCGGATGCAGGAGACGATTCCGCTCGTCGTGCCAGAAGTCAATCCGCAAGCGATTCAAGCGACGGACCGCTTGATCGCAAATCCGAACTGTTCGACGATTCAATCCGTCGTCGCTTTAGCACCGCTCCAGTCACTGGGATTCGAACGGATCAACTATACGACGTATCAGGCCGTATCTGGTTCTGGTCAAAAAGGAATCGAGGATCTGGCACGTGGAGCACGCGGAGAAGAGCCCGTCAATTATCCGCATCCGATTCACGATAACATCTTGCCGCATATCGATGTATTCCTTGAGAACGGCTATACGAAAGAAGAGCAGAAGATGATTGATGAAACACGGAAAATCTTCAATCTTCCAGCATTACCTGTCAGTGCGACATGTGTCCGGGTTCCAGTCACGAATTCTCACTCGGTTGCAATCAACGTCACGTTTACACAACCGACGACGGTTGCAGCGATCCGTGAAGCACTTGAAAACGCACCGGGCGTCGTCCTCATCGATGATGTCGCGAATACGCGTTATCCGATGCCACTTGACGCGAGTGGGACGGACGATGTCTATGTCGGACGAATTCGACAAGATGATAGTCTCGCAAACACGTTCCATCTCTGGTGTGTAGCCGACAACATTCGAAAAGGTGCCGCCTCGAATGCCGTACAAGTCGCACGCCAAGCCATCGAACAGTCGATTCATTCATAAAAAAGGAGGAGTTCTTCATGTTCAAAGGAGCAGGTACAGCGCTCGTCACACCATTTAATGAAGCAGGCGAGTTGGATCTACACGTATTCGAACGCTTGATCGAGCAACAACTCGCAGCAGGAATTCAGGCGCTTGTCGTCGGAGGAACGACAGGAGAAGGATCGACACTGACGAACACGGAATTCGAACAACTACTGACGACTGCCGTTCAAATCACGGCAGGACGAGTACCAGTCATTGCCGGAACGGGTTCGAACAACACGGCAGCAACAATCGAGAAGACGTTACTCGCAGAGCGCCTCGGTGCGGACGCAGCGATGCTCGTCACACCGTACTACAATAAAACATCGCAAGCCGGTCTCGTCGCACATTTCACGGCGGTCGCTGATGCAACCGAATTACCAATCATGCTGTACAACGTTCCGTCGCGGACAGGCGTTGCGATCGCAGTCGAAACAGCAGTGAGGTTAGCACGTCATCCACGCATCCAAGCGTTTAAGGAAGCGAGTGGAGATGTCAGCTTCATGGGTGAACTGATGGCGGCGATTCCGGAAGACTTCGCGGTCTTCTGTGGAAATGATGATCAAATTCTGCCGTACATGGCATGGGGCGCACAAGGCGTCATCTCAGTTCTCTCTAACCCGTACCCAGCAGAGACACAAGCACTTGCTGAAGCATTACTAGCGCAAGATCTCGTCACGGCGCGCCAGATTCAGGCAGACTTGTTACCGGTCATCGGTGCCTTGTTCAGTGACGTCAATCCGATTCCAGTCAAAGCATCGCTTGAAGAACTCGGCTTTGCTGTCGGTGCGCCACGCTTGCCGCTCGTCCGTCAATCGGAAGCGGGGCACGCCCACTTACTCGAAACGATGCGGGCTTACAAAGGGGTGGTTCGATGAAACTCGCGTTACACGGTTATGGGGCGACAGGACAATACGTCGTCGAACTCGCACCACAAAGTGTCGTAGCGATCGTTGACCGGACGAAGTCATCCGATACGATCGCTTCATATGCCGAGCTAACGGAGATGTCAGAAACGGTCGATGCGATCATCGACTTCTCGCATCCGAGTTTGCTACCGGATCTGCTCGCATATGGGCTGGCGACAAAAACACCACTCATCATCGCGACGACTGGTTTTTCGGAGGCGGAACTGGCATCGATCAAGGACGCCGCAAAAGAAATTCCAATTTTCCAGTCGTACAACATGTCGTACGGCATCGCGATGGTGCAGCAACTGCTGAAGACACTTGTGCCACTAGCAGGAGCGTATGACATCGAATTGCTCGAGAAACATCATAACCAAAAAGTCGATGCGCCAAGCGGAACGGCTGAGTTGTTATTGCAAACGATTCAGACGGCACGTGACGTCACACCGATATATGACCGGTCACAGACGCGGCAAAAGCGGGAGACGAACGAGATCGGGATGCACGCGATGCGCGGTGGAACGATTTTCGGAGAACACGAAGTCTTATTCGCAGGTGTCGACGAATTGATTGAAATCAAACATACAGCGCTATCGAAAAAAGTATTTGCTTCTGGTGCGATCAAAGCAGCTGAGGCACTCATTCAAAAAACAGCGGGACTCTATACATTAGAGACGCTCTACACACAGGAGGATTCACATGTTACTCACTGATGCTTACGAAATTGCTAAATTCATTAAAGATGCTAAAAAACAAACACCGGTAAAACTTTACGTCAACGGCGATTTGGCGGGCTTGACGATCGAAGGCGCTACAGCATTCGGATCAGATGAATCAAAGATTTTCTTCGCGGATGCAGGACTTGTGGCTACTTTCTTAGAAAAGTATTCAGATCGCATCACGGATGTTCACGTGGAGTATGACCGTCGCAACAGTGCGGTACCAATGCTTGATACACGTCACTTGAATGCGCGCATCGAACCAGGTTCATGGATTCGTGATCATGTCGTCATCGGTGACAACGCAGTCGTCATGATGGGTGCGATCATCAATATCGGTGCATCAATCGGAGATGGTACAATGATTGATATGAACGCTGTCGTCGGTGCACGTGGGACGATCGGGAAAAACGTTCATGTCGGCGCAGGTGCCGTGGTCGCGGGTGTCCTCGAACCACCTTCAAAAACACCTGTCATCATTGAAGACGGTGTCTTGATTGGTGCAAATGCAGTCATTCTTGAAGGCGTCAAAGTCGGCAAAGATGCCGTCGTCGCTGCTGGTAGTGTCGTCACAGAAGACGTACCTGCTGGAAGCGTCGTTGCTGGAACACCTGCACGTGTCATCAAACAGAAAGATGCGAAAACAGAAGAGAAGACGCAATTGGTGGATGATTTACGTTCACTCTGATTGACGTCGAAGAGGAGGAAAACACATGGCAGTGGATACACAGTATGGAGAAGCAATTTGGTTAGATGGAGTCTTTCATGATCCGAAAGATGCGAACACGAGCGTCATGTCACATGCGATTCACTACGGTAGTGGATTCTTTGAAGGAATTCGTGCATACGCGACACCGGACGGACCGGCGATTTTCCAATTGAAGGAACATATCGAGCGTCTCTTCCGCAGTTGTGCGTACTACCATGTCACGATTCCGTATACTGTCGACGAACTTGTTCAAGCAACGATCGATTTAGTTGCGAAAAACGGATTTGAATCGTGTTATATCCGTCCATTCGTGTTCCTCGGTACGCCATGGCAAGCATTGATGGCGAAAGATACGACGGTTCATGTCGGCATCTCTTGCTGGGAGCTTGGGGAATACTTCGATAAAGGTGCTGGCATCCGTGCCAAAGTCGCATCATACCGCCGCGTCTCATCAACGATGATGCCGATGCAAGCGAAAGCGGCTGCGAACTATATGAACTCACAACTCTTAAAAGGTGAAGCGATCCGTGATGGATTTGATGAAGCAATCGCGCTCGACATGAACGGAAACGTCAGTGAAGCGAGTGTTGCGAATCTTTTCCTTCTTAAAAACGGAACGATTCATACACCGTCGCTTGATTGTTCAGTACTCGACGGTATCACACGCCAAGTCATCATCCGTTTGGCACAAGATCAAGGCTATCCTGTCATCGAACGTCACATCGGACGCGATGAGTTATATGTCGCAGATGAGATTTTCTTAACAGGAACAGCTGCTGAAATCACGAGTGTCGGTGAAATCGATCATATCTCCATCAACGGCGGAACACGGAACGTCGCAGATGAGTTGCTCGATCTTTACCGTCAAGCCGTCACAGGTCAATTGCCGCAATATGCGGATTGGTTGACGTATGTGACACCAGCTGTCGCAGAATGACGACGCGTACACTCGTCACGATCGATCGGAAGGCGGTGCGACAGAACGTCGCATCGGTCTTCGCTCGGTCACGTAAACGTATTTTTGCCGTGGTCAAGAACAATGCGTATAACTTAGGTATGCTCGAGATGGTCGAGACGCTGATGGCGTCTGATGTGCATCACTTTGCTGTCGCCGAGTTGTATGAAGCCATTGAAATCAAAACGAATTTTCCAGACAGTTATGTACTGGTGATGAATCCGACGGAGGATTTTGAAACAGCACGACGTTTCGGAATTGCACTCGGTGTCTCATCGCTAGAATGGCTCGCCCTAAACAGTAAACAGCTGCAGGGAATCGAGTTACATTTGAAGATCAACGTCGGGATGAATCGTTTTGGTGTCAGTTCGCTTCAAGAGGCGGAAGCTGTTCTTGCGCTTGCGCAAGCAGATTCGCTCGCTTTAACAGGTTTATATACACACTTTCCGCTTGCCGATGAGCCGGATGCGGATCACGATGGACAAGTCGAACGTTTCGTCGCCATTGCCGATGTGTTACGAAAGCGCCATACGTTTACGTATATGCACTCGGAAAACAGTGCGACGATCGTCAAACACGATCCGCGTCTCGCATTTTGTAATTATGTCCGCCCTGGAATCTTCTTATTCGGCTATTCACCGATTGAAAAGATGGACTGGCTCGTTCCTTCGCTACGGATGACGACGGAGATCGTTGAAATTCGCGAAATCGGACCGGGTGAACACGTTGGGTACGGGACGAACTTTACGAGTACAGAACCGATGCGGATTGCCATCTTACCAGTCGGCTATGGAGACGGTGTCGTCCGTGGGCGTGCCGCTCTGCCTGTTCATATTAAAGAAAAACCTTATCCGGTCATCAATAAATTATTCATGAGTCATACGTTCGTCGCTGTCGATGGGACGGTTGAGGTCGGAGACGAGGTCGTGCTATACGGGGATGGCGTTGAAATTGACGATATTACTCGGACAGGAGCAGCGAACAATTCAGAGCAGATGTGTGCCCGGTCTTGGCGTTTGACGCATCAGTATCTATAAGGAGGAACTTATTATGTATGGAAGTCAATACCTGACAGAAGAAAACAATACGTTGCACATCGATGGTGTCGCAGCGACCGATCTTGCAGCACAGTACGGAACACCGTTGTATGTGATGGCAGAGCGGGAGCTGACGGATCGATTAGCGACCGTCCGGGAACACTTCCTTGATAAGTATCCGAACACGTATGCTTCCTTCGCCTCAAAAGCACTGACTGTCAGTGCCGTATATGAACAAGTCGTTCGTCATGGTCTTGGAATCGATGTCGTCACAGGCGGGGAACTCTTCATCGCCCGTCAATCCGGGGTTCCAGCAGAACGAATCTATTTCCATGGTTCGAATAAATCAACGGCTGATCTTCAGTATGCCGTTGAGGAAGGAGTCGGACGGATTGTCATCGATCACTTTGCAGAGATTGCACAACTGGAATCGATTGCGGCACAAGCCGGTCAAACGGTTCATGTCTTGATTCGGATCGTGCCACAAGTCATCGGGGGAGCGCATGCGAAAATTCAGACAGGTGGTGTCGATACGAAATTCGGTTTCTCGACGCATGCGTCAGATTACTTGGACGCAATCGAAGCGATTTTAGCATCGGAACATCTGTCGTTACTCGGCATCCATTGTCATGTCGGTTCGCAAATCCAAGATCCGTCACTGTTCGAACAGACGGCTCGGACGATGATGGGCTTCGTCGAAACGATTCGTGCGCATCAAGGCTTCACAGTCAGCGAAGTTAATGTTGGCGGTGGCTTCGGTATTGCCTATACACAGGACGATCATCCGCTTGATTTTGAAGCGACGATTGCACGCGTCATGGATGTCATCGAAACGGAAACGGAGCGACTCGGCATCGAACGTCCGCGCATCGGGATCGAGCCAGGGCGCTGGGTCGTTGCAAATGCAGGAACGACACTGTATACGGTCGGGGCAATCAAAGAGATCGAAGGCGTCCGAACATATCTTTCGGTCGATGGCGGAATGACAGATAACATTCGCCCAGCACTTTACGGTGCCGTGTATGAAACGGTCATCGCTAACCGGATGAGTGGCGAAACGACCGAAGTGACGGTCGTTGGAGCAGCTTGTGAATCAGGGGATCTCGTCGCTGAAAAAGCACAGTTGGTTACACCGAACGGTGGCGATACACTTGCTGTCTTTGGGACAGGAGCGTATAACTTTTCGATGGCAAGCAACTACAACCAGTTCTTACGTCCGGCACTCATTTTCGTTAGGGACGGGGAATCCCGTGAAGTCGTCCGTCGACAAACGTATGCGGATTTGATTCAGTGTGATCTTGGGATCAATGGGGTCCGATCAGAGTCGTAAGAGGTGCGGGGTCAAACTAGAGGACAAAAAAACCGACGCTATCGCGCCGGTTTCATGCATACGATCTAAAGCGATTCTTCTCTTGAATAGAGAGGGATCGTTTTTTTGTGTTGCGATTAGCAGATTCATTTTGGAATTTTTAAGACTTGTCCAACGAGCAAGAGGTTCGGATTCGTAATGTTGTTTGCCTGCATCAATGCTGTGACGGTGACACCATATCGTGTCGCAATCGAGTAAAGTGTATCACCGGCTTTAACCGTATAAGTCGTTGTTGGAATTTTCAAGACTTGACCGACGTTCAACAGATTCCAGTTCGTGATGTTATTCGCACTCGCGAGGGCAGAGACCGAGACGTTGTATTTGCGGGCGATGGAATAGAGTGTATCGCCAGCTTTGACGGTATACGTCGTACCGGTTGAAGTCGGTGACCGTAACAGTTCTGAAATCGTGACGAACGAATAGCCTTTTGCTTTTAGTTTTGAAATCATCGTTGGCAAAGCGGTTGGTGTTCCTTTCGCACCAGCCCCAGTGTGCATCAGGATGATTGATCCGGGAACGATTTTTGGTATTACACGATCCAAGATGGCTGTTGAAGAGATGCCTTTCCAATCCGTCGTATCAATATTCCATTGAATCGTTTTCGTGTAACCTGCAGCCCCAACTGCACTCAACACGTTACTGTTACTTGCACCAAACGGCGCCCGGAAAATTGGTTTCGTCGTTTTTCCGGTCAAGGACCGGATGAGGGATTCTGTTCGGGATAATTCACTCGTCATCTGGCTTGCTGTTAAGGTCGTAAAATCCGGATGCGAATACGAGTGATTGCCGATTTGGTGTGTAGGAGAGGCGGTTGTGATGTTCTTGATCGATTGAGGATGATTGTTTGCACCACTGCCTGTCAAAAAGAAAGTCGCTTTCACTTGGTTACTTTTCAAGATACTTAAGATTTTTGCAATGTTCGTCCCATCTGAACCGTCATCAAACGTCAATGCGACGACTTTTTGTGTCGTCGTTCCTTTCGTCACAAACGTAGAGCTCGCCGCATTAACCTGTGAAGGAATCGAAAGTGGACTAAGGAGAAGTAATCCGATCATCATGATGGTAGGTTTCTTGATGTTCATCGTCTAGTACCTCCTTCATCAAAAACATGTTTTACAAGTACTCTTTATTAAGGTATTCCCTTTATTTTTAAAAAAGAACTAAGAAATTCCCGTTTTGCAAAGAAATAAAACTAAATTACAGAAAATTTGTTTAAACCGTAATCTTTTTGGGAAACCATAATATATGGAAATAGTAAAAAGGAGTGAGAAGGAATGATCGAATTCAAAAACGTCGGTAAGCAGTTTAAGGACAATGTCGTCTTGAAAGGCTTATCGCTCGAGATTCAAAAGGGTGAACTCGTTGTTTTCATCGGACCAAGTGGCTGTGGGAAAACGACGTCACTTAAGATGATCAATCGACTGATCGAACCTTCTTCAGGCACGATTTTGGTCAACGGGAAGGACATCATGAAGACGGACACGATCGAATTAAGACGTCATATGGGATATGTCATTCAGCAAACCGGCTTGTTCCCTCACATGACGGTCCGGGAAAACATTCAATTGATTGCTGGGCTTGAGGGGAAGAACCACGATGAGATGGATCAACGGACAGAACAACTGTTGACGATGGTCGGGCTTGATCCAAAGCAATTCATCGATCGTTATCCAAGCGAACTCAGTGGTGGGCAGCAACAGCGTGTTGGTTTCGCACGAGCTTTAATGAATGATCCTGATGTCATTTTGATGGATGAGCCGTTCAGTGCACTCGATCCCGTTACTCGTAACGATCTACAGGAAGAACTTTTTAACTTGCAGGAAGAAGTGAAAAAGACGATCGTTTTCGTCACCCATGATATGGATGAAGCGATCAAGTTAGCGGATCGGATATGTATCATGCGTGATGGGGAAATCGTCCAGTTCGATACTCCAGAAGAAATCTTGCGTCATCCAAAAGATGAATATGTCGAATCGTTCATCGGAAAAAATAAAATCTGGAGTAGTCCAGAATTCATCAAGGCAGAAGATATCATGATCGAGGACCCAGTTTCAATCAGTGGCAAACGGACGTTGTTGCAGGGAATTGAAATCATGCGTGGACGCAAAGTCGACAGCCTGTTGATCACCGATCGTGACCGTGTCTTACAAGGGCTGATTAAGTTGAAGAACATCCAGACGATTCCGGATAAGAGCCAACGGATCGAAGAAGTGATGGAGGGCGAAATCATCGCTGTCAATGAACACGATTCATTACTCGATGTTCTTGAAGTCATGAATCAGGAAGAGACTGGTTATCTACCAGTAACGGATGCAACAGGAAAACTCAGAGGGTTGATCACACGTAGTAGCTTACTTTCCGTCTTGAGTGAGCAATTCATTCATGAGGAGGAAGTCCAATGAGCGGATTCTTTGATTATGTAAAAAATAATACCGATCAGATCGGTGATTTATTGCTAGAGCACTTACAGCTGACGGTCTTTGCCGTCGTCATCGCGGTCGTTCTCGGGATTCCGATCGGGATTTTGATCACCCGTTACCAAAAGTTCGCGAAGCCTGTCCTTGCGCTGACGAGCGTCGTGCAAGCTGTTCCGAGTCTTGCTTTACTCGGTTTCTTGATTCCGTTCATTGGTATCGGGTCGACACCAGCGATCATCATGGTCGTGCTTTATTCACTCTTGCCAATCGTTAAAAATACGTACACGGGTCTGTCGAGCATTCCAGGGGACACGCTCGAAGCAGCTAAAGGAATTGGTTTAACGGATCGACAAATCCTCAGTAAGGTTCAGATTCCACTTGCCTTGCCGATCATGATGGCAGGGATTCGAATTTCAGCCGTTACAGCTGTTGGTTTGATGACGATCTCAGCATTCATCGGTGCCGGTGGTCTTGGTTACCTCGTCTTCTCGGGTATTCAAACAGTTGATAATAATCAGATTCTCGCCGGAGCAATTCCAGCCGGTATTTTAGCTCTTGTCATCGACTTCGTCGTCAGTCGGATTGAATACTCCGTGGCGCCAAATGGGATTCCTCTTGCAGATGGTCGAATCAAGAATAAGGCACGGAAGCGTCGCAAGGCGATGCCAGCTGGACGCAAGATCGCGATCGCAAGTATCGTTTTCATATTAATTGGTGGATCGGTCGCTTACTCTTTCCTTAAGGACGATAAGATCGTCATCGGATCGAAGAACTTTACAGAACAATTGATTCTCGGAAATATGTTAGCGGATTTAATCGAAGATAAAACGGATTTAGAAGTCGAACGTCAATTAAACCTCGGCGGGACGAAAGTCGCTTACGGGGCGCTTGAAAAAGGGGAAATCGACGCGTATGTCGAGTACACAGGTACTTTGTTGATCGACGTGCTCAAGCAAGACGTCGAGACGGATCCGGAAACGGTCTATGCAAAAGTCGGGAAGATGATTCCTGAGAAAAGTCAGGTCGACGTCCTTGACCCAATCGGTTTCAACAATACGTATGCCCTCGCCATGACGAAAGAAGATATCGAAAAATATGACTTGAAGACGGTATCAGATATGTCAAAAGTCAGTGATCGTTTGATTCTCGGATCAACAATCGAATTCGCGAACCGGGAAGATGGTTACCTTGGTCTGAAGAAAAAGTACCCGGACATGAAATTCCAAGATGTACAACCAGTCGATGGAGGACTCCGTTATACAGCATTGACGAATGGTCGAACGAACGTCATCGATAGCTTCTCAACAGATGGTTTGTTACAAAAATTCGATTTGACAGTGCTAGAAGACGATAAAAAGTTCTTCCCACCATACTATGCGGTACCGCTTGTTCGTCAAGAAACACTTGAAGAACATCCGGAGCTGAAAAAAGTCCTCAACACGTTAAAAGATAAAATTACGGATGAGAAGATGCAAGAATTGAATTACAAAGCAGATGTCGAGAAACAGCGCCCTGAAAAAGTCGCGCGTGATTTCTTGATCGAAGAAGGATTAATTTCAAAATAAACAGGTAGAGCCGAGGCGGGAATCCGCTTCGGCTCTTTTTGTATGCGCGCTGACGCGCTATATCGTTTTGGAAAATACGTAATCAAGTGATTAAATTATTTTTTGATGCGACTAGCGAGCCAAGCGCGAACAGTGCGTTGCTGAATCATACACGTTCTTCCTCTCGGTTTAATGTTCCAAGGCGGTGCTCGGCATCTTTGACGATACGTGTTTGAATCTCGACTGTCAACCAATCCGTTTCCGATTCGGGTAACGTCGGCAAACCGTAACTTGGGTTATTCGTAGATGAAAACAAATCAGACATGATGCGTTCTTCGTATACTGGAATCATATAAAATCCCCTCTCTGTGTCTTGATTCATCTCTTACACTTTTAGTGTACGAAAGAATTGTAAAGACGAAAGAGGGGAGGTGTTAAGAACCCGTGAACTTTGTAAACGTTTTCACAATCTTGTCAAATCATCTTCAATGGCTTCGCAACCTGCTGCGTATTGTTGACCCCGTTTGACATATTTCCGTACTGTTCGTTCCATGATGAATCGATCATGGTCACTGATATCCCGGACGATTTTTGCAGGAACACCCATGACCATCGCGCCGGCAGGTACCTTCATTTTTGGCGGCACAAGGCTTCCGGCAGCAACGAATGCTCCTTCTCCGATTTCGGCTTCATCGAGGATCGTCGCCGACATTCCGATTAACGCTCCTTTTCGAATGATTCCGCCGTGAATCATCGCCATATGACCAATCGTCACTTCATCTTCAATGATGGTCGGATATCCTTCATACTGATGAATCATCGAACCATCTTGGATGTTGACGCGTTCCCCGATGTGAATCGGACCTTCATCTCCCCGGATGACCGTATTGAACCAGACAGATGAGTCTTTTCCGATCGTGACCTCTCCGATGACTTTAGATCCGTCTGCTAAATAAACGGATGGATCGATGTTTGGAACAAGTGAACCGACACGATATTTCATGCGTTTTTCCCCCTCAGACATTAAATCGATACTCTTTCATCTTGACGTTACAAAAAATAAATTGCAACAGCTTCCAAACTAATTGTAAGATGGTAAAAATACGCTTACAACAGGAGGAGACAGGATGGAACAAACAGTGCGTGAACGATTGATCGCGATTGCTGCCAAAAAAGAGAAAGCAGCCGTCGTCTATCAGAATATTTCAGTCATTGATGTCATGACACGTGAGACATATACAGCAGATGTAGCGATTGATTCAGGTTATATTGCTGCTGTCGGAGAGGGGTATGACGGAATCGAGAATCGTTCGGGAGAAAGACTTTTCATCGCACCAAGTTTCGTCGATGCCCATGTCCATATTGAATCATCGATGGTGCCGCCAAGTGAGTATGAGCAAGCGATTCTACCGTTAGGTGTCACGACGATTATCGCCGATCCGCATGAGATCGCGAATGTCAAAGGAGCAGAAGGATTATCCTTTATGCTAGACGATGCTGAAGGTCTCGCGCTTGATGTCCGTATGATGTTACCGAGCTGCGTACCGGCGACTTCGTTTGAACACGCGGGAGCATCACTTGATGCGGCGGCACTTGCACCATTCGTCAATCATCCTGGTGTCCATGGTTTAGGAGAAGTCATGGATTATCCAGCGGTCGAACGAGCCAATCGCGATATGCTCCAAAAAATTAAACAGATCGAAGACGCAGGAAAACTGGTCGATGGTCATGCTGCGGGACTTGGACCACGCGAAATTAACATTTATGGTGTCGCCGGAATTCGAACGGATCATGAATCTGTCAGTAAGGAAGATGCGATCGCCCGAGCGCGTCTTGGTCTGTATGTCGAAGTGCGGGAAGGATCAGCTGCCCGAAACTTGAAGGAAGTACTCGATGCTGTGACGGAAAGCAACGCGAGCCGTTTCCTCTTCTGTACGGACGATAAACATTTGGATGATACGTTACGAGAGGGGACGATCGACTATAATATCCGCTATGCGATTCGTCATGGAATTAAACGCGAAACAGCGTATGCGATGGCATCGTTGCATGCGACGAATGCCTATCGTCTGGACGATCGTGGAGCTATCGTGCCGGGACGCCGGGCGGACTTCGTCCTGTTATCCGATGCCGATAAAGTCGTGATTGACGAGGTTTATATTAAAGGTGAGTGTGTCGCACGAGCAGGAAAAACGACCCGAACAGTACGACGCGCGCATGTTCCAGAATCGTTACGAGGTGCATTGAATACAAAACCGATTACACCAGAAGTATTTGCCCTTCCACTTGGATCATCACGGGCGCATGTGATCGGAGTCATTCCGAAAAGCATCGTCACGGAACATCTGGTTCTCGACGTTCCGCTTCAAGACGGACATTTCGTGCCTGTACCGGAGCAGGATCTCTTAAAGATTGCTGTCATTGAACGGCATCACGGCACATCCTTCTCGGCAGTCGGGATCGTCAAAGGTTTCAAGATGAAACGCGGAGCGATTGCGGCGACTGTTGCCCATGATTCGCACAACCTCGTCATCGTTGGCGCATCAGACGAAGAGATGCAACTCGCTGCGGAACGTCTCGTCCAAGCGGGTGGGGGAGTCATTGCCGTCAATGGGCAAGAGGTACTTGCTGAGTTACCGCTTGAAATCGCTGGACTGATGACGAATCGTCCCTTCCAAGAAGTTGGAGATACACTCGAAGCATTGAATGATGCCCTCGATGTGTTAGAGGCGGATCGTTCCTTTAATCCCTATTTGACGATGTCATTCCTTTGCTTACCGGTCATTCCGGAATTAAAGCTGACCGACAGTGGATTATTCGATGTGAAACACTTCCAGCATATTTCAGTACAAGCAGACTGATGTCCGTCGCGAGTCTGAGTCTCTTTCCGGGACTCAGACCGTTTTGTGTTAGGAATAGATGATCTAAAATCAAAGAAAGGAACTTTACAAAACGGCTAAAATTCCTTGATGAAACTTAATAGTTTGGATGTTGAATCATTTTGGAAAGCTTGTTATAGTAAGGTCTATATCATTTGTGAGAAATCTCACTTTCTATGAAACTTTTATCTAAAAGGTTCGTAGAAAACAGTAGGACAACAAGGTTAGAAAGGAGATCATCATTATGGATAAGACATATTTTGAAGGGCACGAAGCTTTGATTGCGGATGTCTATCGTTCATTTACGCGTCAGTTCCATGCGTTACCAACACATCGACGAACAAAACGTCAGTTGCGAAATCTTGCATTCTCCGTCATTCGTCAAGCTCGACCAACGTATGAGGAACGCACCGTTCTTTATGCTTACTTCGCTGAATTCTTCCGAGCAGTTGAGGAAGGACAGGATGAAGAGATTGCTTTTTATAAACAAATCGCACAGTAAAGACCCCCGATGGCTCCGTCAGAAGGGGTCTTTGTTGTTTTCTGAGAACCGCGTGGGAAAATAAAAAAACAAGTAGGGAACGAGATCCGCTACTTGTTCATCAATATTCTAAAGGGTTATTTTAATTCCATCCATTTAAAGCTCATATCGGCACCGAATGGGTGACGGTATAATTTATCAATGTTTGTCCGTTGCAAGTAAGCTTCACCTTTTTGGTAGATCGGCGCAATCGCGTAGTCATCTGTTAGCAAGATTTTTTCAGCTTCTTGCATATCAGACCAACGCTTCGCTTCATCGGCTTGTTGTTTCGCTCCTTTGATGAGATCATCGAACTTTTTGTTCGAGTATTCCATCCGGTTGAAGCTTCCGCCTGTCAACCACATGTCGAGGAACGTCATTGGATCCTGATAGTCAGGTCCCCATCCAGCTGCAGAGATGTCATAATCACCCTTCGATTCGAGATCGAGGAAGTTTTTGAATGGTTGTTGTTTGATATTGATCGTCAAACCAGGAAGATGTTTCTCTAGGTCACCTTTTAAGTACTCAGAGACTTTTTTGAAAGCATCTTCATCCCGTGAGAGCATGCTGAGTTCAACTGTTTTGACACCAAGTTCCTTCAAACCAGCATCCCAAGCTTTTTTCGCTGCATCTGCATCGTAGCTTTGAAGATCCGGATACTTCGTACGGAAGTCTTCGCCATCTGGTGTAAATGTGAAATCCTTCGCAACGATAAAGTTCGCTGGTTTTGATCCATCGTTTAGGATGACATCGGTAATCCCTTGCTTCTCAAAACCGAGTGCAAGTGCTTTACGAATGTTTTTGTTTTTCAATGCTTTATTCTTTTGGTTAAAGCGAAGGAAGTTGATCCGAGCATCTGGACGAGTCTTGTAATCCTCTGATTTTTCGTACTGTGAGACGAACTCCGATGTAATCGGTGCAAAATCGACTTCTTTTGATTCAAAGAGGTTGACGCCAGTCGAAATCTCTTTGACGACTTTAACGTTAATTTGATCCATCTTGACGCTTGCTTTATCCCAGTAATCCGGATTTTTCTTATATGTCCACCCAGCGTTCGCTTGCCACTTATCGAGTACGAAAGGTCCGTTGAAGACCATTGTATCAACACTTGTCGCAAACTTATCGCCTTTATCTTCGACGAATGATTGCTTTAATGGTAAGTACGTTGGGAAACTCGTTAAGCCAAGGAAGTAAGGAGCAGGAGCTTCGAGTTGTACTTCAAGTGTTTGGTCATCGACTTTCTTGACACCGAGTTCATCGAGTTCAGCGTCTCCAGCCATGATTTTATTGGCGTTTTTCAAATCTTGTAAAATGTACGCGTATTCTGCTGCTGTCTTTGGATCAAGTGCACGTTTCCAAGCATAAATGAAATCATCTGCTGTGACGGCTGATCCATCTGACCATTTCGCATCTTTACGCAATTTGAACGTGTATGTTTTTTTATCGTCTGATACTTCGACACTTTCTGCGATTCCAGGTGTTGGCTTGTTATCGCCGTCAAGACGATAGAGTCCTTCAAAGACGTTGTTCGTAACAATGATGGAAGTCGAGTCCGTCGTTTTCGTCGGATCGAGCTGAGGTACATCTGTCGTCGAAACGAGCGTGACTTCCTTTTTCTTATTTTTCGAATCCGAGCCGCTTGCATTCTCATCATTTCCTTGCCCGCATGCAGCGACAGCAAGTAGTGCAATGCTGGATAGTCCAGCAAAAGCAATTTTCGATGGTTTATTCATGGAACGATGACCCCCCGAGAGTTAGTTTTAAATATTTCAGAAAAATGTGAACATATTGTTAATTTAAGTGAAAGTGATTAAAAATGCAACATAAATTTTCAGATAATTCTTACTGATCAAGGTCTATATCCTTAATTCCAAGTGATTTTAAATAGTCATAAAGTAGGAATAGGGTCAGCGAATGAGGGGAATACATCCGTAATGTTAATCGAATTGGATTTCCTCGCATGCGTATATTCGTAATCCGAACACCTTTTTGTTCAAGGGCGAAGATGATGTCGGATAGATCAAGATCGGCGGGAAGAAGTAAATGTGCGACGAGGACGTTCGCTTCAAATCGACTATTGTTGATGTGACGCATCACCCAAGTCAGACCTTCTAATAGGAAAAAGAGAAAGAGAACGAGAAAAATCGATTCCCAAATGAATCCGGCACCGACAGCAATCCCAATCCCACTTGCACTCCATATAATGGCGGCAGTTGTTAGTCCGCTGACGATATCATGTGGTCGTCGTAAGATGACACCAGCTCCGATGAATCCGATTCCGGTAATGATTTGCGCGACAAGGCGCATCGGATCCATCTGGACATGAGTCGCCATATCGTGATAGAGCAGGACGGATTTTATAGAGACAATGGTTAAAAGACAGCTGATGAGGGTAATTACGAGGCTAGTGCGTATACCGACCGGTTTATTTTTAATTTCACGCTCGAATCCGATGAAAATTCCAAGTGTAGCAGCCAATAGGAGTTTTAGAAGGTCTTCGAGCTGAAATACATGAATCCAGTTCATTCGTCTCAAATCCTTTCTTTACTTTAGAAGGTGATTTGTTATAATGACTTTTGTGTCTTTCGAATGAATATACGTAAGATGTAATAGATATACGGAAAAAGGAAGTGTCTCATCATGAATCAGCAAAAAATCGGCTTCTTTGCGCTCGCGGCAATGGTCATCGGGTCCATGGTCGGTGGAGGAGCTTTTAACCTCCCTGGTGCAATGGCCCAAAGTGCAAGTGCAGGACCTATCCTCATCGGATGGAGTATAACGGGGATCGGAATGATCATGCTCGCGTTAGTATTCCAGCATCTCGCCAATAGTAAACCAGAGCTCGAAGGCGGCATTTATGCCTATGCGCGTGAAGGATTTGGACGTTTTGTCGGCTTTAACAGTGCGTGGGGATACTGGGTATCTGCGTGGATTGGAACGGTTGCGAATATCACGCTCGTGTTTAATGCGATTAGTTATTTCTTCCCGATTTTCGCAGCAGAAAATCGAATATTCCTCCTTTTGATGAGTGTGGTCGTCATTTGGGGATTGTTCTGGCTCGTCTCAAGCGGAATCAAGGAAGCGACACTCGTCAATTTGATTACGACGATTGCAAAGCTCGTTCCGATTTTGATTTTCATCCTTTTAGTAGGAATTGCCTTTAATATCAAAACGTTTAATTTAGATATTTGGGGAAAGGGAACAGAACTCGGTTCGATCTTCGATCAGGTAAAAGGAACGATGCTCGTCACGCTTTGGGCGTTCGTTGGTATTGAAGGGGCAGTCGTCTTATCAAGCCGTGCCAAAAACCGAAGTGATGTCGGAAAAGCGACGGTAACAGGACTCGTTGGCGTGTTAGTCATCTATATCTTGATTTCTGTTCTATCACTCGGAGTGCTTAGTCAAGAACAACTAGCTGGATTAAAAGAACCGACGATGGCGTATGTATTAGAAGCAGCGATTGGACCAATCGGTGCGACAATCATCATGATCGGTTTGATTATTTCACTATCTGGCGCACTTCTCGGATGGACGATTCTCGCATCAGAAATATCGTATCTTGTGGCGAAAGACGGTGCGTTTCCGAAAGCATTCGCAAAAACGAATCGAAAAGGAGCTCCAGTCGGTGCGCTGTTGATTACACAAATCGCGACACAAGTCGTCGCAGGAATCGCGCTTTTCTCAGCGCAAACCTATCTTGTCTTATCGAGTATCGCCGGGATTTGTGCGTTATTACCGTACCTATTATCAGCGTTGTATAGCATTCGGACATCGCGCGAAGAACGCAATCAGAAAATGTTACTTTTCTCTGTCATCGCATCAGCGTATTCGATTTGGCTCGTCTATGCGTCGGGTATCTGGTACATCGTCATCGCGGCATTAGTCTATGCTCCAGGGATTCTCGCGTACGCGTTAGCAGAGCGAGAACAGCAACGGACGGGCATGTCACGTTATGAGTGGATTGCTAGTATGATCCTCGTTGTCTTAGCAGGAGTAGCCGTTTATGGAATGGTTGTAGGAGAAATTCAGTTGTAAGAAATGATATGCAAAAGAAGTCACGGTGATTGTTATCCACCGTGACTTCTTTTTTGATTAAGGTGCTAAGAATCGTTTTTCGATATCCTGTACAGATAGAGGTTCAGAGAAAATAAACCCTTGCATATGCTGACACGATGTTGTTTTTAGATAATCTAACGCGTGTTCTGTCTCAACACCTTCAGCGACAAGATTCAACTCTAAGTTGTGACCAAGTTGAATGATGGAATCCAGCAAGGCATGGTCATTTTTCGCCAGACCATCAATGAATACTTTATCAATTTTTAATTCGTCGATTGGAAAAGCACTGAGATACTGTAAAGAAGAATAACCGGTACCGAAATCATCGATCGATAAACGGAAGCCGAACGACTTGATGAGGTGCATACGTTCGACCGTTCGTTGCGTCTGTAAAATCGCAATATTCTCTGTCATCTCCAGCGTAACGGAAGATGGTGAAACGAATCGCTCCGTTACGATATGTTGCAACGTTCGAATAAAAGAGTCACTTTGGAACTGATGCGGTGAAATATTGATTGCCATCGTCAGTTCAGGATTAATCGTCTGTTGCCACTTCGCGAGCTGTTCACATGCTTCAATGATGACCCAGTTGTTGATTGGTGTGATCAGTGAAGCTTCTTCAGCGAGTGGGATGAATTCATCTGGTGGAATACTCCCGAGTGCCGTGTGATTCCAGCGTAATAACGCTTCGAAGCCTTTAACGGCTTGTGTCTGAATTTCAATGATTGGTTGATAAGCAAGATATAGGGATTGATCTTCGAGTGCCGTGAAGAGGGAACGTTCGAGTTGGATTTTCCGTGTGAACTGTGTGTCCATCTCGTGTGTTAAGTACTGAATCGTTCCGGTACCAATTGATTTTCCTGCATATAGAGCAGTTTCAGAGCGGCGGTATAAATCTTCCAGTGTTTTTGCTTCCGACGGATAGACGGTGATCCCGAATGTACAAGAAACGATGAGTGAATGACCGTTAATGTAATAAGGACGCTGCAGTGCTTGTTGTAACTTTCGAGCATACTGAAAAAGTAGATTGCTCGACGGTGCAGGTAACAAGACACCAAACAGATCACTCGTCGGATGAAAAGCAAGTACATCTGTCGTATGTTGCAAAAGACGCGTTGCCATTGCTTGAAGAAGTTGATCGCCGACATGTGTTCCAAACGAATCGTTGATGACTTTGAAACGATCGATATCGAACAAAATGAGTGCAACGGGATCATGTGATCCAGCAGAGCGGAATAAGGATTCTCCTTCGCGTAAAAATCCACGTTTATTCAATAAATGCGTCATCTCATGATGATGCACTAAAAAATCAAGTTCTTCTTCAAGCGCAGTTGTTTCCGTGATGTCGTTGCCGATGAACAGGTGCTGAAAACGAACGCCGTTCGCATCATAAATTGGAATCAATGTCGCTTGGAGATGTTTTCGTTCGCCCGTTTGCGAAGTGAGGCTAAGGCGACCAGACCAGGCTTTTCGTTCACGAAGTTGTGCACGAATCTCCGAAACGACGGGACTGGATGGGTCTAAGATGAGCGACCATGGTTGGTTGAGAAGCATCTCAGAACAATATCCTGTCACATCGATGAGTTGATCATTCGCGTACGTGATCGTTCCTCGTGCATCGAAGACAGCGACAGAAGCAATCTGATCGAATGCATAGCGCAAATCCATCAATCCTTGGAAGAGTGGTTTCATGTTCGTTTGTTGCTCAGCTGAAGGGATACAGCAAGCAAAAGCGGCAATAACGGTTCCTGTATCATCAAGTAAAGGAGACAGAAGGAGAGTTGATGTTACAGAAGTGCCCGTCTTATGCAATAAGGAGGCATTCGGTAATTGGACCGATTGACGGCGTTCCAAGAAGGCACGCCAAATCTGATGACTGAATGCCATGTCTTCCTGTTCAAGAAGTGGAACAGCCTGATCCACGACTTCTTGTTGTGTCCAGCCCCACTGGCTTTCGGCTAGTTCATTCCAAGAACGGATGGTCAAATCAGTATTCAGGATGAAAGCGGGTAAAGGGAATTCTTGAATGACGACTTCATAGGAATCAATGGTCGAACGATCCATTACGTGCGCACGTTCCTTTATGATGAAAAGAGATGACGGTTCCTTGTCTTGTCTTTTCCCAATATATTCAATTCTTACGCATCGTAATCCTCTAGGTTATACATTTTTTAGATGAAGATTATACAAGAAAATCTGCTATAATGATTTTGAAAGCGTTTTCTAAAGAGCTATAAGGGGGAATCTCGATGAATCAAACAGAGAAAATCATTCAACAGACAGAACAGTTCGGAGCACATAACTACCATCCACTCCCGATCGTCATTTCAGAAGCAGAGGGTGTCTTCGTAACGGATCCGGAAGGACGTCGTTATATGGATATGTTGAGCGCTTACTCAGCTGTCAACCAAGGGCATCGTCATCCGAAAATCATCGAGGCTCTAAAACGACAGGCGGATAAGATCACGTTGACGTCACGCGCCTTCCACAATGATCAACTGGGCTTTTTCTATGAAAAAGTAGCACAACTGACGGGTAAAGACATGGTATTACCGATGAATACAGGTGCGGAAGCTGTTGAGACAGCAGTAAAAGCAGCACGACGCTGGGCATATGAAGTCAAACAAATCCCAGGTGATGCTGAAATCATCGTTTGTGAAGGAAACTTCCATGGTCGGACGATGACAGCCGTCTCAATGTCAACGGAAGCAGAATACCAACGGGGATTTGGACCGCTTCTTCCTGGAATCAAGACGATTCCATACGGCGATCTTGAGGCATTAAAACAGGCGATCACTGAGAATACAGCGGCATTCATCTTGGAACCAATTCAAGGCGAAGCAGGCATCTTAATTCCTTACGATGGTTTCTTAAAAGATGCGCAAGAAGTTTGTCGTGCGCAGAATGTTCTGCTCGTATCGGATGAGATTCAATCTGGACTCGGCCGTTCTGGCAAATGGTTCGCCTCTGATTGGGACGAAGTGACGCCAGATATGTATATCCTCGGTAAAGCACTGGGTGGTGGTGTATTCCCGATCTCATGTGTGGCTGCGAATAAAGATGTCCTTTCCGTCTTCAATCCGGGATCACACGGCTCGACGTTCGGTGGAAATCCACTCGCTTGTGCCGTCTCGATTGCTTCACTTGAAGTATTAGAAGACGAAAAGTTACCGGAACGTTCACTCGAACTCGGTACGTACTTCATGGAGAAATTAAAACAAATCAACAACCCGATGATTAAAGAAGTACGTGGACGTGGATTATTCATTGGTGTTGAATTAACAGAAGCAGCGCGACCATATTGCGAAGCGTTGAAGGAAAAAGGCTTGCTCTGTAAAGAAACACATGAGACAGTCATTCGTTTTGCACCACCACTCGTCATCACAAAAGAAGAGTTGGATTGGGCGTTCGAACGGATTGAACAAGTATTAGGTGTTTCCGTCGCCCAGTAAAAAGAATAGCTTTAGATTAAACAACAGTGGACAGGACGTTCACTGTTGTTTTTGTTTAGGTAAGTGTCGGTTTTGATACAGGAAACGTTTGAAAATCAGTGACAAGGGAACAGACAACTATCGCAAAAAAAACTTTTAAATGGGGGTAATGGTTATGTCAAACAACAGTGGTCTCAATAAAAAAGTAGATGGTCTCGTCGATAAAGTAGCGGGTAAAGCAAAAGAAGCGCTTGGGAAAGCAACAGGCGATAAATCGACAGAGCGCGAAGGTAAAAAAGATCAAGTAAAAGGCGAGGCGAAGAAAACAGTCGGTAACGTCCAACAAAATTTTGAAGATACAAATCGCCGCTAAGACCGTTGAAATTAAATAGAAAAACCGGACTGGAGAATGACTCTAGTCCGGTTTTTAGCGTCTGCTATAATGAATTTTTATATCAATAAAAAAAGATAATAAATAATTTGTATAAAGGTCTAGTCATTTAGATATTTATGTGGAATAATAAAAATCGTAAAAGCGTTTACATTGTTCTGTCATTATCGTTTATTCAAGAAAGGGTGAAAGGTATGTTGCAGTTTCTACAACGCATTGGTAAAGCCTTGATGTTACCAATCGCAGTATTACCGGCTGCCGGAATCGTACTCCGATTAGGTTCAGCGGATATGTTAGATATTCCGTTGATGGTAGCAGCAGGAGGGGCTATTTTTGATAACCTGCCATTGATCTTTGCTATTGGTGTCGCGATTGGTCTATCGATCGATGCGAGCGGGGCAGCGGGTCTTGCCGGGGCCATCGGGTATCTCGTCTTAAAGAATGGCGTCGACTCGATGAACAAGGATTATTCCAGCGCACAGATTCAGGCGAAGTATGATGCGATCGCGGCGATCGTCAATGATTCCTCGACCAAGGTCGACGGAGCGACACTTGGTTCGATCGCGAATCAGGCGACACTCGGTTCGACCGTTAATATGGCGGTATTCGGTGGAATCATCGCGGGTATCGTCGCAGGACTTCTATACAATCGGTTCTATAACATTAAGTTACCGGATTGGTTAGCGTTCTTCGGAGGTCGTCGTTTCGTTCCAATCATTACATCAGCGGTCATGCTTGTACTTGCTTTCATCTTTGGTTATGTCTGGCCGTTCATCGAGCAAGGCATCAACGGTGCTGGTGAATGGATGGTTGGTCTTGGTGCAGGAGGCGCTGCTCTGTTTGGATTCTTTAACCGTCTCTTGATTCCTGTCGGCTTACACCACGTCTTAAATAATATTTTCTGGTTCGTCTTCGGTTCATATGAAAAAGCAGATGGTACGGTCGCGAACGGTGACATCGCGCGCTTCTTCGCTGGAGATCCGACAGCTGGGATTTATCAAGCGGGCTTCTTCCCAATCATGATGTTCGCCTTACCGGCTGCAGCTTTTGCGATCGTCATGGCTGCGCGTAAAGAAAATCGAAAAGCAGTTGCTGGAGCGATGATTGGTCTTGGACTGACGTCCTTCTTGACAGGGATCACGGAACCAATCGAGTTCTCGTTCATGTTCTTATCACCTGTTTTATATGTCATTCATGCAGTTTTAACAGGTCTATCGATGGCCATCGTCAACTTACTCGGTATTTTACATGGCTTCTCCTTCTCGGCTGGTTTCATTGATTATGCCTTGAACTTCGGTATTGCCACAAAACCATTGCTTCTCATCCCGGTTGGTCTCGCGTTCGCGGTCGTCTACTACTTCCTGTTTTACTTCATGATCACGAAATTTGATCTGAAGACACCAGGTCGTGAAGATGAATCGCTCGTCACAGACACGGGAGTCGTTTTGACAGATTCAGATGACAAATATGAGCAACAAGCAGCTCAAATTTTTGCCGGATTGAAAGGAACAGATAATGTCACGTCGATTGACAACTGTGCGACACGTTTACGTCTTCAAGTCAAAAATCCAAACATCATTGACGAAGCAGCGATTAAAGCGGCTGGAGCAAAAGGTGTCATGAAGATGGGGGCAACTAGCGTTCAAATCATCATTGGCACGGACGTCGAGTTCGTTGCGGATGCGATGAAACGACAGAAGTAAAGAAAACGACCTTTCCTGAGCTCAGGAAAGGTCGTTTTGCTGTACGTTCGCAACAGGTGCTGTTTTGCTTGAGCGATAGATTGGATAAAAGATTCCGATCAAGATGATGACGATCCCGATCCATTGGGAACTCATCAGATGTTCTCCTAAAATTAAGACGGAACAGATGACTGCTGTCGGTAGTTCAGCCGCTCCAAGTAAAGAAACGCTTGCTGGGGAGAGATGAGGTGCGCCAGCAGCAAATAAGAGTGGTGGTAAAATCAATGCGAACAGACCGAGCGGAATCGCGTATAACAGAAGTCCATTTTCGAAGTTCGCAGAGGACAAGAACGTCGTCGGTGGATACATGGTCATGACGAAAGCAAGACCACCTGTCATCATGTAAAAACTTTTCTTGATGACGGGTAAATGATTGGCGATGCGTCCACTAGCGAGTAAGAAAATGGAAAAGCTGACAGCCGCTCCAAGACCGAATAATGTTCCACGTAAATCGAGTGGACTCGAGTAAGCGGCACTTGCAAGAATGGCTCCGCCAATTAGTAGAATCGCGGACAGAAAATGCGCACGACTAGGTAAACGTCTGAATGCGAGCGCATCGATGATGACGCCAATCCAAGTAAATTGGAATAAGAGAATAATCGCAACGGACGCGGATACGGTTTGAAGACTTTGATAGTACAGATAACCAGTTGTACCACTTGAGATACCAATCAGCATGAGAAGACCAGCTGTTTTGAGATCGAGACGAAGATTTTTCGTAAATAAGGCAAGTCCGAAAATCATCAGCCAGCCGAAGAAAAATTGACTACCTGAAACGGCTGCTGAGTTGAATCCAGCAGCATAAGCGAGTTTGACGATCGTTGAGAGGACACCATAACTGATAGCGCCGATGAGAACGAATAAAGTGGCTTTTGAGCGATGCATGAATAATTTCCCTCCATTTTTAGTAAAAACCACACAAAAAAGGTTGCAACGGGGCCTTGTCCAGGTTTTTTGGACAGGGTTTGGTTGCAACCTGTGTGATTTATTGAGTTGATGTGTCGAGCAAACGATACAGCCGGGTTTTCGTTTGATTATACTGAACGGTCAGTGTATTCCACTTTTTTAATGACGCGGTAGCTTTCCGTGTTAAACGATTTAAATCCGCTGTTGACTCATCAATCTTAACGAAATCCGGTTTTTTCGTCAAGTGTGAAAGCACTTTCTTTTCAGCGTCCATCGCTTGTCGATACGTTTTTGAGAACGTTTGAAACGTTTGCTGGCGTTCCTTGATGATTGTCACTAAGGCAGTTCCTTCTGTTTTTGCTTTACCATCAAGTTTGTTGACAGCATCCTGCAATTCTTCAAGATCAAGTTCAGCATACGTTTCCTTACGTAGTGTTTCTTCTTGTTTCAATAAAGCAAGCCGTTCATCATTTAAGGCTTCTAGTTCCTCTCGTTCATTTTGAGAGCGTTTGATTTCTTCAGCACCTGCATCAAGAACGGCTTGGTACGTATTAACTGAAATTTCATCCTTACGAGCACGTTGATCAGCTAGCGTGAATGCTTTCTCTTCACCTTTGACTTGTTGCTCTAGCTGTTCATGAAGAGAGGCTGGTGAATCGTTGGAACAGGCAGCGAGTCCGAAGCTCGACAGGAACAGTACTGCTACGAATGATTTTTTCATCTGGATAGTAACTCCTTATAAATTTGAGTGTTGCGCGAAGTTGTACGGAATATGGAAATCTTCATCATAAATCGCGAATTGATAGCCTTTTTTCTGAAGTCCGGCAACAATAGCTGGAAGTGCCTTGATGGCTTGTGGTTGTTCATGTAAGAGTATGATTTCAAACGGACGCTCTGCTCGCCGAATGACCGTATTCGCTACTTCTTTTGCACTATCTTTGTAATACCAGTCCATTGAATCGATTGACCAGTCCCACACGCGGAAGTCTGCTGAATGAATGGCAGATGCCATTTTTTTCGTGATGCCGGGATCAGAGCTATAAGGCGGTCGTGTCAAATGTGGTGTTAGCTTCGTCAACTCATGGATTTTCTTCTGAACACTTTGCATCTCTGAGACATACTTTCCTTTTTCGTACAATGTATCGTAATCGTGTGTTTCCCCGTGTAATCCGATATAGTGTCCAGCTTTAGCAGTAGCTTTGACTTCTTGCGGAAAAGCCTCTACTTGTGATCCGAGATAAAAGAAAGTAGCACGAGTCTGAAGTTGATCCAATGTTCGAAGTAAGTCCGGTGTTAATGCGGATGGACCATCCTCGAATGTTAAATAAGCGACTTTTTTCGTCACACCATTCCATTTTTCCACGCGTGCTTTTTCCATATTGACGACAGGTACTTCAGTAATGGATTTGCCTGTCGTAATGGATTGTTGTTCAGGAGTAAACACGTATCGGTAAGCGACATATCCCCCAACTCCGAGAAAGACAAGTGTGAGAAGTAAGAAAAACCGAGGTAAAAACTTTCTTTTTTTTGTACGCGGTCGTGGACCGAGTTCGCTAGCGTGGCTTGAGGTAAATGGATCCATCGTTGTCTGTCGCTCCTTTTGTCAAAAATATCATATACAGATAATGTAACATTCTGACTGTTTCTTTTGTAACAAACAGATGACAAAAAGATGACGGAAAATCGATTTTTCTAAAAAATACTGATTTATTTAGAAAGAATTTAAAAGAAATAAAAAAACAACCACTAAGTAAGTGATTGTTTCATGTGTTATTAGTGTTCTGTTACAGCACACTCATCGCATTCCGTTTGATAGGATTCACATTGTTCATCCATCTCTTTTCCGCAATGGGCACACGTCTTGACAGGAAGCTCACGATAGAATGCAGCAGATGCTTCTTGGTAAAGGGGTTGTTCCATGTGTTTTTCCTCCTTCAAAGTAAACGCAATGATCTTTTTTCTTGATTTTATTGTATTAGTACAGTAGTTGAATGTCAACTGTTGTTTTATAACAGCTAGTTCATTTGAAGTACTGATAGAGGACAATGAAAAAGAGACATGCTACGATATCTAAGTAATCTGATAATGATAAGGGGGATTTACACATGACACAGACAACACTTGATACAATGCGTGTCTTAACAGAAAGACGTTCCGTTCGTCATTACGACGAAACGTTCAAGCTTTCAAAACAGGAAGTAGAAGAACTATTAGAATGGACGACAGCGGCGCCGAGTGCTTGGAATTTGCAACATTGGCATTTCACGGTCTTTCATTCGGAAGAAGCGAAGCAACAGCTTGCACCGATCGCATACAATCAGCCGGCTATCACTTCGGCTTCAGCAGTCATTGCGATCTTAGGTGATGTTCAAGCTAATCGAAACTACAATCCAGTGTACGGTCCAGCAGTAGAAGCAGGTGGCATGACAGAGGATTTGTTTGATTCGATCAAGGCACAGGTAGAAGGCGCTTATCAAAGTGAGGCGTATGGACGCGATGCGGCAATGTCGAATGCGAGTCTTGCTGCGATGCAATTAATGCTTGCGGCAGAAGCGCGTGGATTATCAACACTCGCAATGGGGGGATTTGATCATCAACGTTTTGCGGAAACGTTCATCACCGAATCACGGTATGTACCGGTCATGTTGATTGCTGTCGGAAAAGCGGTTGAAGATGCGAAAAAGCGTCCGGCACTACGTTTACCGATTGATCGAGTGTCGACCTTCCTGTAAGTCATTCAAAATGGAGGAAGCGGGGTTCAATTCCTCCATTTTAATTTTTTTATTTTTTTTCAGAAAAAGACTTGTCAGCCTTTTAGTTTCTTGATATATTAATACATGTCCTAGCAAGTACATAACGTACTGCAAACATGATTCTGTAGCTCAGCTGGGAGAGCGCTACCTTGACAGGGTAGAGGTCGCTGGTTCGAGCCCAGTCAGAATCATACCGAAAGCCCGCTTTTCCTTTATAGGAAAAGCGGGCTTTTTTTATTATTTCTTTATCTCATCCTCTGTGACCCATTTATGGTTTTTCACCATCTCTCCACCGTCCGTCGGTTCATAGTTCACCATGTAGACCGTCGTTTCCTTTACTTCATCAATCGTCGTTTTTGCTCCATCCATACCTTTCATATGATCCGCTTTGACAGTCGTTTCATCACCAACTTGCAGTGGCTTAGTTGGAACGGGATCGAGTTCTTCCTGAATGACCCATTTATGATTTTTCACCATCTTTCCACCAGTAGTCGGTTTGTAACTAATCGCATAGACGACGGTATCGTAAGCTCCCGCAATCGTTGCTTTAGCTCCGTCCATACCGTCCATATGATCCGTCGTCAACGTGACGTTGCTTCCTTTCGGATAAGTCGGATCACTGGCTTCCTTTAGACCAGACGGTATCTTTCCATCACTCGAATGCATCATATCTCCATGAGACATGTCGTGTGAGTCGCTATTGCTTCCTTCGTCATTTGAAGCGGATCCGCATGCACTGAGCCAAAGCGTAGAACTAAGAGCCAGTGCGGTTAACGTCAATGATTTTTTCATATTAAAATCCTCCTGAATTCACAATTTACTAGTCTTTTTTACTATACCCAGCGTATGTGCAAATCGTGTGCAGATGAGGTGACAGTTTTGTTTGTCAGCGTCGATCGTGTTTTTTTCGCTATACTAAAGTGAAGAGAAAGGGAGGAAATGTCATGCGTCGTATTTCATACTCGGTCGGAGGAATCGTGCTTGCGGCATTTTTAATTTGTGGCAGTGTGTTGTTTGGGACGTTGTATTATCAGTTATCTCAAACACGAACGCAGGAAGTAGTGGACGGTTTACTGAACCGAGGAAATACCCATCGTGATGTCCTTGTCGATTCCTATGACCAAACGACAATGCGCCATGTCAGCATGATGGAAGCAGATTCATCTTTTACTGTGGTGATCACTGATGCAGATGGAAAACAACTCGAAGCGTCACGACCTTTGTCGAATGAGATGAAAAGTGTGCTAGAGCATACGGATTTCGATTACCGTCAACAAGGAAAAATCGTGACGATGCGTGACTTTTTAATGACGGACAGTCCCATTACCATCGACGGGAAACATCGGGGGCATGTCTTCATGTTCGCTTCTAAAGCAATCGTAGATCACGTACTTGATCCGTTGAAACAGCAGTTTTTCCAAGTGGGTCTGCTCGCACTATTGTTAGCAGGTGCGGCAAGTATTTGGACGACCCGACTCATCTCTCGTCCGTTGATTCAGATGGAAAAAGCGACGGCACGCCTATTAGATGGAGAAGGTGGAGAGTTGCCGATTGATCGACAAGACGAACTGGGACAATTGGCGCGTTCGATTCAGCAATTAAAACAGGATCTCGATTTTTTGAATCGAGAACGATCCGAATTTTTAGCAAGCGTATCTCATGAATTACGCACACCATTGACATATATAAAGGGATACGCGGATATTCTCGAACGCCAAACGTTGACGCCGGATGAGCAACAACGCTACATTACGATCATTCGAGAAGAAAGTCAGCAAATGAATGAATGGATTGAGCAATTATTTTGGCTAGCACGCATTGATGCGAATGCTTTTATGATGGAACGAAAACCTGTCGATGTCGAAGACTTGATTCATCAAGTGATACGATTGATGCGCCTGGACATCGAACAAGAAAATGTTTCGTTCGAGATAGAAGGTGAGCGATTAGAAGTGATGGGTGACGCTCAGCAGCTCCGTCAGATGATCGTGAATATCATTGAAAATGCACGACGACATACGACGTCGGGAAAAATTATCGTTCGTTATGGTGTCAACGCAGTAGGGGCTTTCATTCAAATCGAAGATACAGGAGAAGGAATCGCTGCAGAATCTTTACCTCATGTAACGAAACGGCTCTACCGAACGGAAGCATCTCGTTCTCGAAAACATGGAGGAACTGGAATCGGACTCTCCATCGTTGAAGCAATTGCTCAGACACATGGAGCAGAATTGAACATCAAGAGTCAGCTTGGATATGGAACACAAGTGACACTGCAGTGGAAGGAGAAATAAAATGCCGCATGTATTGATCGTAGATGATGAACCAAGAATGCTTGAACTGCTCAAACTGTATATTCAGCCGTATGGGTACACGTGTCAGCTTGTGGATTCTGCGCAACAAGCTCTTGATCTCTGCCGTCAGCACGTATTCGACCTGATTTTACTAGATGTCATGATGCCGGATATGGATGGCTGGACATGTTGTCGTCTCATTCGAGAACACTCTAACATCCCAATCTTGATGGTTACGGCTCGGAATCAGCGGGAAGACATCATTCGGACACGAGAAGTAGGAGCGAATGATTACATATCAAAACCGATTCAAGAAGGGGAACTGATCGGGCGAATGGAAGTTTTATTACAGCAACAGTATGATGGTCTATCCTATGACCGGGAAAGCTATCGTTGTAGTTACCTCCAACAAAAGATTTCGTTAACGAAGACGGAGTTTGAGTTGTTAGGTGTATTTTTAGATTCTCCACGACGTGTTTGGACACGCGATCAACTAACGACGATGTTATGGGGAGCGGAAGCGTCTGTAGACGAGCGGACGATCGACTCGCATATCAGACATTTAAGAGAAAAACTACGTGTTTGCGGTTTTCCGATTGAACAGCATCTCGAAACAGTTCGCGGAATCGGATACCGATGGACACACCAATAAAGGGGAAAATCAAAACATGACGACACTCTATTTCGTACGGCACGCACACTCGACATATTCACCAGATGAACGGAAACGGCCACTTTCCGATAAAGGACGAGCAGATGCGATACGTTTACTTGAAACGTTTCAAGAAATTCCAATCGACAGGTTCTACAGCAGCCCGTATCAACGGGCGATCGAGACGATTGCACCGCTTGCAGAGGCACGTCAACAACCAATCATTGAGGTAGAGGAACTACGAGAGCGATTGTTAGCACCGGGAGAGCTTGACGATTTTCAAGCAGCGGTCACATATGTATGGCAACATCCGAATGAAAATCCGTATGGAGGCGAAACGAACAACGAAGCGTCGCAACGCATTCGGCCATTCATCGACGAACTAGTGGAGAAGCATCCTGACGAAATAGTCGTTCTTGGAACACATGGAAACATCATGGTGTTACTCTTAGAAACATTTGATTCGACGTTTGATTACGCATTTTGGAAATCCTTACCAATGCCAGCCGTATGTCGAATGGATGTGAGATTAGGAGAAAAGGCGGACATTCATGTCGTACCACTTTTGACGAATACAAAGTAAAAAAAGAGACGGAACTGATGAGTGAATCAGTTTCCGTCTCTTTTGTAATTGGAGAAATCTTAAGGCGTAGGAACAGCACCTTCATGTTTTCGGATCAAATCAGCTGTTAA
Organism: Exiguobacterium sp. s161; assembly: GCF_018619045.1. Lineage (NCBI taxonomy): Bacteria > Bacillati > Bacillota > Bacilli > Caryophanales > Exiguobacterium > Exiguobacterium sp. s161. The sequence goes on along the minus strand of NZ_JACSNH010000005.1, from coordinate 145,951 downwards.
TTGACCGGACAAGGTGACCATTGGTACACCGCCGCCTGGATGTGTCGACCCACCAACGAAATAAAGTCCTTCGTACAAGTCACTCTTCGATGGAATCTTGAATCCACCATTTTTCTTCCGATCGGCTGCGACACCATAAATCGATCCACCGTTTGGACCGTATAATTCTTTCAAATCCTCTGGGGTAAAGCGATATTCAAACTCGATCGATTCCCGAAGTCCATGAAGTCCCATCCGCTCCAGTTTATCGAGAACGACTTCGCGGTACGCATCCCAGTCGACCTCACCTTTTTGAAGTGTTAGCGGTGGAACGTGTGTCAAGACGAATAAGTTATCCTTCCCTTCAGGAGCTTGGGAAGCGTCGGATTTTGACGAGACACCGACATAAATCGTTGGATCCTCTGGAGGAGTACCTTCTTTGAACATTTGGGCGAATTCACGCTCTGGATTTTCTGAGAAAAAGAAATTATGATGCGCCAGCCCGCGATACTCACGATTTACACCGAGCAATAGGACAAGACCTGAAACGGAAGGGGCAAACGACGCTTGTAATTTTTTTGCCTGTTTCCGGGCTTTTTTCTCCGGAACGATCCGTTCGTAAGTCGGGATGACCTCAAGGTTTGAGACGACGATGTCGGCTGCATGGAATGTTCCGTTTGATAGAACGCCCACCGCTTTTTTATTTTCAAGGACGATTTGTTCAACGGGGGAGTTGAGGTGAACTGTGACACGGAGCTCATCAAGTAACCGTTTCATGGCACGCGCGATTTGATACATCCCACCTTTGACATAATAGATACCGAGACCCATTTGAACATAAATCATCTGATTGAAGACAGCAGGTGCCTGATATGGGTTGGAACCGACATACATGACCATATAGTTGAATAGCTGTTCGAGATACGGATCATTGAGATGTTTTTTGGTTCCGGTCGCAACGGTATTCATCGGGTCCATCTTTAATAAATCAGACATCGTATGGTATTTTTTTAAGTCCTTTAAATCTTCAAGACTGTATTTATAAAAACTGTCGAGACACAAGTCGTACATTTGTTTAGAGTACCGGAACAATTCGACAAAATCAGCCCGTGACGAGACGTGCTCGACTTCTTCGAGCATTCCAGGTAAGTCACCTTTGACATCGATCTTTGTTCCATCCTCAAAGAATGTACGCCATTGCGGTTCAATGCGCTCGATTTCTAAGTAATCATCCAAGTTACGATGAACGCTTGAGAAGAGTTGTTCGAGTACCCAAGGCATCGTTAAGATAGAAGGACCTGTATCGAAAGTAAATCCCTTTCCACTACGTTGATTCAGTTTCCCTCCAACGTTCGCATTCTTTTCAAGCATCGTGACTGCATAACCATCTCCAGCCAAACGAATGGCAGCAGACATACCAGCAAGACCAGCTCCAATGACGATTGCACGTTTCTTCAAATGGATCACTTCTCCTTTAGTAGATGAATGGAATCAATCGTTTTCGTTTTGCAGCCCATACCGTATAGGCGGGTCCAAAACCTTTCGTTAACATCGCTTCTTCGATTCGAATCCGGTAGAGCAAGAAAATGAACATCAGAAGTCCGGAGAGAATGAAAAGTCCGAACTGACCGGTGAACAGGGGGAAGCTCATCGTAATCAACAACAACCCACTGTATAACGGGTGACGTAAAAAGCGATAGGGACCGCTACTGACGAGCTGATCACCAGACGCCACGACGACATGACGAGTGAACTGTTGTTTTAAGTGGAGAATTCCCCATAGGCGTAAGGAAACACCACACCATAATAAAATGCATGAAGAGATGCGCATGACAGAAGAAACAGTTTCATTCGCAAAGAGGAAAGCGCAGACGATCGTTCCGCTTAGGACAAGGAAAATCAAATAAAAACTAACTTGTTCTGCTGCGCCTGACTTAGACTCGGAGCGATTCCGGAAACGAATCATCTCGCCAATCCAGCAGATGCTACCGATACTGAAAATCCATTCCCAAAGTGACACGTACGCTACTCCTTTCTACATCAGAATCATGTTTCGAAAACGCATACATCGTTATTTACCCATTGTAATTCGTCCTTAAGCTACATCTAGAAAACTTCAGAAATACTTCATTTTCATGACAAGCATTCCGAAAGAACCATGTTTGAAAAAAAGAATGGTATTCTAATCTAAAATATGGAATGTAAATATTATTAGATGGAGTGAAAATCGAAAATGAAGAGAAAACAGATATTCATCATGACATTGGCAGTGATAGCTACGGTTACGTCCACGACGACTTACATACCAGCAGTCGATGCATCAACATCTTCTTATCGTCAAGCCAAGACATCCCTTCATTTACGTCAAGGGGCATCACTCGAGCAACCGAGTCTTGCGGTTATTCCGACGGGGATCTATGTGACGGAACTTTCAAAAGTCGGTACGTGGTCAAAAGTACAATATGGTACGAAGATTGGTTATGCGAGTACGAAGTATCTACTGACGGATGAACAAATCGGTGGAAAACGGATCGGTAAGACCCTCATCGCGAATAAGAACTTAGCGCTCCGCTCGACGTACGCTCCTGGTGAGAATCAACAAGCAAGAGCTGCGTTTGAGAAAATGCGTGTAGCGGCTAAAAAAGCGGGGATTACGCTCGTTGCGTTTAGTACATATCGCTCCTATGCCTATCAAAAAACGTTGTTTGATAAATATGTTGCGCGTGATGGATATGAGAAGGCGAGTACGTATAGTGCGGAACCTGGGAAAAGTGAACACCAAACAGGTCTTGCGTTTGATATCGGAGGCGCTGATTCAACAAAATACGCCACGTTTAGCTTTTCAAAAACAAAAGAGGCAAAATGGTTGTTTGCGAATGCTCACCGCTACGGTTTCCATCTCCGCTATCCATCTGGTAAAGAATCTTGGACGGGTTATACGTATGAGAGCTGGCACTATCGGTATGTCGGAGCAACGCTTGCCGCTCGTCTAAAAGTCAGTGGATTAACAATGGAGGAGTATTTCCATCTCGCACCATGGAAACCAGTAAAGGTTTCGACTTCTTAAAAACATGGTAAATAGAGGATGTTGACTTAGTCGGTTATTCGTCTCAGGTGAAAGAGGTGGAACGAATGGCAAAAAAAGATGCGAAACATCACATCATGACGTTTACGTTCAAAGAAGAAGCGACATCTTATCAAGTGTTCAGTGAATTGAAGAAATATCATGCGCGAGGTCAAGTCGATTTCGAACAGATTGCTGTTATCAAGCGAAATGAGAATGGTGCTTTTTCGTTTGAAGATGCTGTGGACCTAAGTGGATCGAATCGCGCCGTCAAAGGTTCATTGATCGGAATGGCCGTCGGTATCTTAGGTGGACCGTTTGGCATCTTGCTTGGTTCAATGACGGGCATGCTGATTGGTGGCTCGAAGGACATGAAGGAAAATCAAGAAATCCAAGAAACATTCAAACGAACACTCGGTGTCATTCCACCTGGAAAAACAGGAATCATCGCGATCGGTGAAGAATTTGAACCATCCGTTCTCGACGGATTAGTGGCGCAACATGATGGTACATTGGAACGAACAGATGAACAGTTAGAGTCGTAAGGTCTTATAGAATCAAAAGGAGCCTATCGCTTTGGTCGCGATAGGCTCCTTTTGATGTGCATTTACTTAGTTATACGTTCTTTTTTTGCTTTTTTGAAGAAGAACAATTCATAGACGACAGGAACGATGATGAGCGTCAACAACGTAGAGGTAGTTAATCCACCGATGACCGTCAAGGCAAGACCTTTTGAGATCAATGTTCCTGAAGAAGTCGTTAATGCGAGTGGCACCAATGCCATGATTGTTGCAAATGCGGTCATCAGGATTGGGCGTAATCGCGTTTTACCAGCTTCAATCAATGATTCTCGAATCGGCATACCACGTCCGACGTTTTGACCGATGCGGTCGACGAGAACGATTGCGTTCGTGGTGACGATTCCGATCAACATCAGGAAGCCGATCATGACACTGACAGACAATGGTTCATTTGCAAGGAAGAGCGTGACGAGTGAACCAATCGGAACAAAGATCAGAGAGGACAAGATGATGAACGGAATCCGAGCTTTTCCGAATGTGATCAACATTGTCAGGTACACGAGTCCGATGGCAACGACAATCGCAATTCCGAGTGATTGGAAGATTTCGACCGTATCATCATTTCCACCACCACTTGTCAGTGAGACACCGTCTGGTAAATCGATTTTTTCGACGTCAGCTTTTACGGCATTCGATACGTTTTGAACGTCGTCTCCTTTGACTTGTCCAGATACGCGAGCATATACTTTTCCGTCGAGTTTCTGAATCGATGTGAAGGTCTCGACTTCATTGACGTTCGCGACATCTTTCAAAGCAACAGGACCGTTTGCTGAGAAGAGTTGGACGTCTTCGAGATCTTCTTTCGAGACGAGTCCTTCTTCATAAGATAATTGTACGTCTTGATCCTTATTATCGAGATTGAGCGTTCCGACCGTGACTGGCTTCGTTTGATCGTTGACGGTACCGAGAATCTGGAAACCAGATAGTCCACGATCACTTGCTTTCTCAGGATCGATTTCTACGAGATACTGCTTTTGTTTTTCGCTGAAGTTGTTCGTGATATATTTCAAATCATTATTTTTCGACATGTTATCCTCGACGAGTTTTGCCGCCTCTTGAAGGGCTTCGAGATCGTTCGAGAACAAGTCGACATCGACGTTGTTATTCGATGGAGGACCACCTGTCGATAGTTCAGCCACACTGATTTTGACATCGACGTTTTCATCTTGAGCAATGTCTTCCATCTGTGTCTCAAGTGATTTGATCGTTTTCTCGACGTTTACGCCGTCTTTTAGATTCAAGAAGTAACTTGCTTTATTATCGAGACGTAAGCCTGTCGTGAAGTCACGCGCTCCGACAGAAGTCGTCACGTCAGCAATGGCTTTTTCTTTATCAAACATTTTTTCCATCTCAAACGAGACGTCACTTGTTTTTTCAAGTGATGTCGCAGCCGGAAGTTCAAGCGATGCCGTCAAGGTCTTCGATGCCTCGTTCGGAATGAACGTAAAGCCGAGACGCGGTACGATCGCTAGGGAACCACCGAGAAGGATGAACGATACGACCAAGATAATCGCCTTGTGCGAGAGTGATTTTTCAATCAGCTTGCCATACCAACGTTGGAGAGCGCCTTCTTTTTCTTCTGCTGGTACCTTTTTGAAGGCAAACTTCGCGAGAATCGGTACGATCGTGATCGCAACGAGTAGTGAAGCAAGTAATGAGAAAATAATCGTCAAAGCGAACGGTAAGAAGAACTTACCAGTAATCCCACCGACAAATCCAATCGGTAGGAAGACGACGACGGTCGTCAGCGTCGATGACGTGATTGCTTTTAGAATCTCTTTTGTCGATTGTTCGATGATCTCATCCGTCATACCAGATTCGGATTTTCGGACGCGCCGGAAGATGTTCTCGATGACAACGATACTATCATCGACGACACGACCGACTGCAACAGCCATCCCACCAAGTGTCATGATGTTCAGGGAGATATCTTGCCAGTTCAAGAAGATAGCGGCGATGAGTAATGACAATGGAATCGAGACGATGGCGATGATCGTCGCGCGGATGTTCCGCAAGAATAAGAGTACAGCGAGTGATGCGAAGAGGGCACCAAGTAATCCTTCTTTGACGAGTGTCGCAACGGACTCCTCGATATCCTTCGCTGAATCAATCCCAATCGTATAGTCGACTTGGTCGTCATATTTATTGAGGATCTTCGTGACTTCATCTGCGATTTCGACCGTATTGGCATCTTGTTTTTTCGTGATCGCCATCGATAAGGAATCTTTTAAATCGTAACGTGTTTTTTCACTTTGTTGTGAGACGGCTTCGATTTTTGCGATATCCTCTAGGCGAATCGGTTCTACAGGTTCAGAAGCCTGATCTGCAGCTGCACCACCTGTTGTACTTGGTGGTCCTTGCGTTGCCCCTTGTGGTGGACCGCCAGCAGATGAACCACCTGTTTGACCGTTACTTGATGAACTAGCCGCACCTGCAGCAGGTGTCAATTGTAGATTTTTTAGTTTATCTAGATTTTCTAATTTTTCCTCAACACGAATCGGAATTTTCGAATCGTTTTCTGATAGCTGACCAGATGGGAACGAGACATACTTTCCATTGATTTGTTCCTTGATGCTTGAGAGCGAGAGACCCGCTTCCGTCGCTTTCTCCTTATCGACGGTGATTTGAACGAGATCATCCTTATAGCCACCAACCGACACGCTGTTGATGCCTGGAATCTTATTAAGTTCAGGTTCGATATCTTCCTTTAGAATTTTTTCGATGTCTTTGCCATCTTTGCTAAAGAAAGAGATATTATAGATCGGGAACGATCCAAAGGACAGACGATTTAATTTCGTCGTTGCTTCCTCCGGTAGATTCGCATCTTGGATGGCAGCATCGATTTGTTGTTCGACCTTATCCATATCAGTATCGAATGGGAATTCGATGTTTAAGATACCGATACTTTCATAAGAAGAGCTTGTTAGCTTGGTAGCCCCTTCAATTCCTTTAAGGGAAGTTTCAAGCTTTGAGACGACTTGTTTATCGACATCGTCAGGTGATGCACCAGGGTAAACCGCTTCGATTGAAATCTGAGGAAACTCGATTTCTGGGAACTGATCGACTTTTAATTGTGAGAAGGAATACACGCCTCCTAAAATCAATAGGATTGCAATGATGAAGACAGCAACCGAGTTCTTCAAACTAAATCGAGTTAAAAAGTTCATATGAACGCTCCTTTCTTTTATATGTGCTTATTTACATAGTAGAGGACACTCATAGAACCCGCAACTTTAAAACTGTTTTTATTTAAAAAGATCTTTTTGAAAAAAGATGAATTTTTTTGTTAAAAAGGCTTTACACTTTTCGATATGCTGCTATAATAAAAACATACCCAGTAACAACACAGCATGATTCTGTAGCTCAGCTGGGAGAGCGCTACCTTGACAGGGTAGAGGTCGCTGGTTCGAGCCCAGTCAGAATCATACCGAAATCGTTCCTTTTCGAAGGAGCGATTTTTTTGCGTTAAAAAACTATTCCCGAAATCAATCAGGAATAGTTGGAAGGGAGGTAAATTGTTTTATTGAATTTCGAGGTGAAGATCGCCACGCTTCGTCCACCCTGCGACGGTCGTCAATCGATAGAAGACGAGCGTCAAGACGCCAGGTAGAACGACACCAGTCAAGAAGAAGACGAGGAACGCCTGAGGACCTTGGTTGACGAAGATATTGAGTGGGGCAATCATCGAATTTAATCCAAGTCCTGCGAGTTCGTACGGTACTTTCAAAGAGAGAAGAAGCGTCGCGACAGGAGCTGAAATCATCGCTGCGAGAAACGGTGCAACGACCAGACGAGGATTTTTAACGATATTCGGGAATTGTACTTTAGGTGTTACAAAGAATGAAGCAATCAAACCACCTGGATCCGTCTGACGGTATGCCATCAACGTGAAGCCGACGAATTGAGCGGAACAGCCAATCAGCGCAGCGGCACTTGCTACAGGATCAAGTTGCAAAGCGATAGCGAGTGCAGCGGACGAAGCAGGAGACATCAATAAGACACTAAAGATGAGTGCGATGACAAGAGAAGTTGCGATTGGAGATGATTCAACGGATGCTGTGATCATGGCACTGAATTTTGTAAGGAGTGGTGTCGTGACGGCAGCAGCACCGATTCCAGTCACGCCGCCAGCAAGGACAGCACTCATCGGGATGACCATCATGTCAAATTTCGTTTTTCCAGTCATACGTTTTCCGACGTATACAGCGACGGCAGCTGCGAGTAACGCACTGATCGGCTGACCGGGTACAAGAACGAGTCCAGAAGCAGTTGATTGAAGAGCGGCACCACCGATCGTCGCTGCGATCATCGCGCTGAACAGGACAAGTGTATTTCCTCCGAGCTGAAAGGCAATACCGGCACCAAGTGCAGGGGCGAGTAGTACTTTTGCGACACCACCAATCGTCAGTAGCATTTGGATATGTAGAAGATTTCCGAGTGTCTCAATCAGGAGTCCGACACCGAGTGTTACAAGAACGGCATTTGCCATTCCAGCTGATACTTTTACCATTCGATCCATCGCATATTCTTTCAACGTTGTCATCCTCTCTCTATCTATCTCTATTTTTTGCCATGAAAAAAGCCTATCCGTTTTTGGGATAGGCGCCACTCATTCTGTGCGGGCGCCTCATTCGATGCATCGAAAGAAGGGCCCAAAAATCATTTCCGTTTCATCATCGGAAAAGTTTTCAGTCCCTCATGCATAGAATAATCAGTCGACCGACTTGGTTAAATGGCTGTTGCGTCGGAATCATTTGATCGTGCCCCTCTCTGTGAATTTTTCTAAGCCTAACATGCTCTTGGGTAATAATCAATATTTTCTGACAATTTATTTTTTCCTGAAATCTGACAGGAATTCACGGTATCATCTGGAAATCCTAATGTACCAACAATGGAGGCGTTTACATGAAAGTGATGCTTTTTACAGATATTCACGGCAATGCATCAGCTTTGCGTGCGGTTTTGTCCTATCTTGATCAACAATCAGATATCGATGCCGTCTATTGTCTCGGTGATCTTGTCGGCATTGGACCAGAACATAATGAAGTCATTGATCTATTGAAGCAACGACCTGATATTCAAACGATTTCTGGGAACCATGATGAATGTGTCCTTGCTTTAATCCATGGGGAGACCTATCCCGATAGTTACCGCCATGCGAAAGAGCACCACCAATGGATCGCGGATACGTTGACACAAGAAAATAAAAAGTATTTGGAACGTTTACCGCGTGTTTTAAATGTCATGCATCAGGAACAATCGATGCACCTGACGCACTATGCTTATGCCGATCAGACGAAGAAGATTGGTGAAGAACCCTTAAAGCAAACAGTGGATGGAACGAAAGACAACTTATCCGTCTTGTTTGCTGGAAGTGAGGCGCGGATCATTGGTTTCGGTCACCATCATCCAGCGCAACAAGTCGAGACAGAGCAAACGCTCTTTATTAATCCAGGTGCACTTGGATGTCAGCAAACAGCTATTGCTCCAGTAGCAATTATTGATTGGGAGAAGGATCAAGTCCGTTCAGAAATCCTGAAGCTTTCATATGATGATCGACCATTTTTAGACGTCCTCAATACGACGGAGATGCCGGAACGTGAGTTGATGCGCCGACTCTTCTTCGGTAGTAGAACATGAAAAAACCTTCATGAGTAGTTCATGAAGGAATTCAATCAAGACGACAGTTTTGTCATGATTGAGATGAGACATACGACAATCAGTAATACGATACCGATGTTTCGTTTCAATGGATGGCGTGACCAGTAAAAGAATAGAGCAAGGACAGGGGCCACAAAAAAGGCAACGATGAGACTGATTAATGTTGCAAGAAACAATACAAACATCCAAAGTTTGCTCGTTATCCGGTATACCTGCCACATGTCGTAAAGCGACATGAGTGTATAGGCGAGTAACACGAAGATGATTCCGGTCGATAAACTCAAAGTGATCATCACTCCATTCTCTATTTAGTATAAGGGAGGAAGCGAGAATGATTACACGACTTGAAGTAAAAAACGTGACGAATCGATGAACGTACGATTATATGCTGTAACGAAAGAGAAAGGGGAAGGCACCTATGTTAAATATCTATCGTCGTTTTTTTCTGTTTCCGGATATTTTGATCATGCTCGTATTACTGATTGCGGTCAGTAGTTATGTCCTTGCTCAGCCGTTTCATTGGTCAATTTTACTGTTCTTTTGTCTTGGATTGATCGTCTTTAGTTTCAGTGAATATTTGACGCATCGTTTTTTGTTCCATTTACCACCGCCTAAAAATGTGCTTGGACGAAAATTATTGAAACGACTTCATTACGATCATCATGCGCATCCGAATGAACTGCATCTGTTGTTTTTACCGGTCTGGTATTCCTTGCCGAATCTTGGTTTCTTTGCGGCGCTGACCTATTTTCTGACGCAATCTGTCGTTTCGACAGCTGCAGCCGCGAGTGGATTGATCGTCATGTTGCTTGTGTATGAATGGAAACATTACGTGGCACACGTTCCGCTGAAACCGAGAACACGCTTTGGGAAATGGATGAAAAAGACGCATCTGTTACATCATTTCAAAAATGAACACTATTGGTTTGGTGTATCGAATCCGGTGGGAGATTGGTTATTTGGTACTTTGAAGGATGAAAAAACAGTTACTTCTAGTCAAACGGCACGGAATTTAGAAAAGAATCGAGAATATGAAAAACCGCCGATCCACTGACCGGCGGTTTTTTGATTCATAAAATACGTAGCATGGCACGACGAATCGTATCGAGCTCAAGTGGATGCGCAATCGATGGCCATTCGGCAATCAATGCGATATACGTCCGGAAAATCAGAAATGCTGTGACATCTACTGGTACGTCACGATCATTTTGTCCAAGGCGAGTCTCAAGGAGCGTTTTAAGATATTCGACGACATGCCGTTCGATACGTGTCCGTAGTTCCTGCATTTCTTGTAATTTGAGATTACGTGTTTCTTCAATGATTTGAAGAATGAACAAATGTTGTTGCTGATGATAGACGATAGCATCGATCATTGCTTGTTTATTTTCTTCTACCGTCGCATTTTCGACGTAAGCGCGTTCTGCTTCTTCTTTCATCTCTTGCAGCACACGGGTTACGAGCGATTCGAACAAGTTGAGTTTACTTTCAAACAGTTGGTAGACGGTCGGTTTTCCGACGTGAGCGCGTCGGGCGACACGCTCGATCGTCGTACCCTTATAACCAAGTTCAGAAAAGCAAGCCATCGCTGAGTCTAGTATCAGTGTTTCTTTATCAGACTGTGTCATGTTGTTTTCGTCTCACTTTCGTTGAGAGTAGAATCCGCTTGGCTCCGAGCCCTCCAACGAAGCTGATGATCAATGCGACGACTAGGATGGTCGCGAGGACTTGACTATTTGAGATGAGAGTGTCCGTCACACCGAGTCCAAGGGCTTCACGGAATCCACCGACTGAATACGTCATTGGTAAGAAGGCGTGAATCGCTTGGAAGAAGCTTGGCGTCATCTCGACTGGGAACGTACCGCCACTACCACCGATTTGAAGCAGAAGTAGTAGGAAGGCAAGGAATTGTCCGACGCGACCAAGTAGCATCGCGAGCGTGAACAGAATCGTGATGAACGTCATACCTGTTAAGGCAGCGAATCCGTAGAGTGCAGGAACGCTCGCGACATCAGAATCGAGAACATAGACGATGGCCGTAGCTGCTGCGACACCTTGTAATGCGCCGATCGGTAAGATGAGTGATAATTTACCGACGAGGAATCGCCATGTCAGACTCTCGCCATGTTCTGGACGAATCTGGTAGACAGACGAGAACATCAAGGCACCTGCGAATAAGGCGATACTAAGGATGTAAGCTGATAAACCAGAACCGTAGTTGTTGACCGTCGAATAGTCATGTTCTTTTAAGACGACAGGTTCTGCGAGCATATTGTCCCGCTCTTTCGTGGGCTTGACAGTGGCGTCTTTAGCTCCTTTGCTAAGCTCGTCCTTCAACGTTTTAGCCCCATCTTCAAGTTTCGTATTGGCATCCGCGATTTTTGAAGCCCCATCGGTCGTTTTACCGATACCGTCTGTAATCGTAGTTGAACCAGATGCCAATTGACCTAACCCGTTAGTTAACGCGCTAGCTCCTGTTTGGAGTTGGTGTGTGCCATCTGAAAGTTGATTAGCTCCGTCAGCCAGTTGTGTACCGCCTGTTGCCGCTTTATGCACGCCTGCAGTATATTGACCGAGTTTTTCATTGAATGTCTTTTGTCCGCTTGCTAATTGTTGTGCGCCAGATTCGACTTGCTTCGCACCGTCGACGAGTTTTACTTGACCTGCGTTCAGTTGCGATACGGCGGACTCGACTTGCTTACCGCCAGCAGCAAGTTGACCGATTTTTTTCGTCGCTTCGGTTGCTTGAGCAAGACTTTGATCGATTGCCCCTTCTTGCGCAGCGAGGCTTTTAATATTTTCTTCTAACGTTCCAATTGTTCCAAGTAACGTTTGTTTCTCCTCATCTGATAATTGATCAGAAGCGGAAATAACTTGTTTTAGTTGAGCGGCATTTGCTTCAAGCGCTTCTCGACGCGCACGTAGATCTTGTTTAGATTGTGCAGCATCTTGATTCAATTGATTTAATAATGCATTAGCTGCCTGAGCTTTCTCGTCCAGTTGATTTAATCCGTCCGTCAACTGAGGAATTTTTTCGTTGAGCTGAGCCGTACCCGCAGCCAGTTGCTCTGCCCCTTGACGGACTTGTGTCGAGCCACCGCTGAGTTTTGTTGCTCCGTCTTCTAGTTGCGCGGCACCGGCTTGCAACTTACCACCATTTTCGTCTAGCGTGTTCAACCCAGAAGACAACTCACCCGTTTTTTGAGCGAAGAGAGCAGTTTTTTCGTCGAGTGTCGTGACACCGTCACTGAGTTTTTTTGAACCTTGATTTGCTTCCCCGAGCTTTTCAGATAGTGTCAGACTGCCATCCGCAAGTTTTCCGAGGTTCGTAGCCAGTGTTTTAGCACCATCCGCTGTTTTGTGGTTGCCATCTTCTAGTTTAGAAGAACCGTCCGATGCCTTTTCCATACCGTTTGCAATTTTCTTTAACGCACCGAAGATCGCACTACTGTATTGTTTTGTCACGGATTTACGGATCTTTTCGTTTAATTGTTTGGCAGCCGTACTCGAAATTTGTGTGCCCGAGTAGTTTTTGGCTGGGTTCAAGTAATATTCCAACTCAATCTTTTTTGGATGATCATCGAGTAGTGTCGTTGCATTTTTAGAGAAATTCTTCGGGATGACAACCGTCATGTAGACTTTTCCGTCGCGTAGTTCTTTTTCGGCTTTGTCCTGAGACAAGAACTGCCAATCAAAATCATCATTTTTTTTGAGTTTGTCGACGAACTGATCCCCGATGTCGACTTTTTCTCCTTTAAACTTCGTTGCTTTGTCTTCGTTGACGATAGCAACCTTAATATCTTCTGTACGACCGTATGGGTCCCAGAATGCAGATAAGAAGATGGAGTTGTAGAGAAACGGTACGAGGATGAGGGCGAGAATGACGACGATCATCATCGGACTCTTCAATTTCTTCCATTCTGAGCGAAACATAAATACAAATCCCCTTTCTAAAACTCAAAACTAATTTGAGTTTTAGGTTTTGATGAGGTTTACTTTACTCTCTTCATTAAAAAAAAGCAATCGATAATCTTGATTTCACATAAAAAAGACGACTCGCAGGGAGTCGTCTCGAAAAAAGCGAGTTAAGGGAGCAAAAGTAGTTTTCCTGTGCTGCGTCGGCTTTCCAAAAAGTCATGTGCCGCTTTGCCATCAGATAATCTGAATGTTGTAGGCGAAGACAGGGTGAGATGATTAGATAGAATCCAATCAAATAATTCACCGGATCTACGGATGCGTTCTTCAGAAGATGTTAATACGTTCCAAAGATCACCACCCGTCAATGTTTTGGACGTATCCATCAAAAAGCGGGGATCAACAGGTGCAGGATCACCGCCTGCCATACCGTAGAAGACAACTGTTCCATGGACTTTTGTGACATGGAAACTATCCATTAAGGTAGAACCGATAGACTCATAAACGACATCGACCCCTTTACCAGAAGTTTGCGCGAGTACGTGCTCGACCCAGTTCTCTGAATATAAATAGACAGATTCACAGCCAGCAGTTTTAGCAATCCGTGCTTTCTCAGGAGAAGACGTTAATCCAATCGGAGTTGCCCCAAGCAACCGAATGAGCTGTGTCAACAACTGCCCAACGCCACCGGCAGCGGCATGAACTAAGACGGTATCCCCCGGTTGGACATGATAGCTATCTCGAGTTAAATAATGCGCTGTTAACCCTTGTAATAAGACAGAAGCTGCTGTTTCGTATGAGATACCATCAGGAAGCGGAATCAATTTATCAACGGGTGCTGCGACGTACTCAGCGTTCGCAAGCGGAACGTCCGCAAAAGCAACTCGTTGACCTACATGGAATGTTGAAACGCCTGCACCGACCGCTGTGATGATTCCAGCTCCTTCATACCCTAAAATATAGGGAGGCTGACCTTCTAAATGATAGTTTCCTTTTCGGCGATAGATGTCTGCAAAATTCAGACCGATCGCTTTCATTTCAATCAGAACTTCCTGTTCAGTGATTGTTGGCGTTGGTACGTCTTCGAAGCGTAATACATCAGAACCTCCAAATTCGTGGAAAGTTAATGCCTTCATCTCAACACATCCTTCTTTTAAATCTGCTTTTAGTATAAGGCAGAACATCTGAAAATGATGGACAGATGCGTTACACTAGAAAAAAAGAGGAAAGAAGGGACGTTATGAAACGTGTCTTAATGGGAGGAATTCGTTTTTATCAGAAAGTCATCTCTCCCATGAAGCCAGCCACATGTCGATTTTATCCAACATGCTCCCATTACGGGATGGAGGCGATTGAACGTCATGGTGCAGTAAAAGGGAGTTATTTGACGACGCGTCGATTGTTACGGTGCCAACCGTTTCATCCAGGTGGTCTCGATTTCGTTCCAGAACCTGATCAATTTAGTTGGAAAGCACCGCTGCAACGGGAAAATCCGCGGGAGAAGGCGGAAGAAACGAAGGAGTAAGTCATGTGAAGGTTCTCTTTTGTTTAATGAAGTAAGAACAAATAAAGGGACGTATGTTACCGGAAATTACCGATAACATACGTCCCTTTTTGTTCTATTTACAGACGATCATAGTTTACCCGTTAAAAACTGTGCTTCGCCAAGACCGAAGCTCCAGTCGGCTGCATCATTTTCGACGATCGACACCATCAAATCAGTCGGTGCGAGTCCGCAGTTTGCTTGTAAGCGTTCGGCGAGTAAGTGGTAGAGACGTTGTTTTTTCTCTTCCGTCCGCGTTTTACTCGTTACACTAATAAGAACGATATCTTTACTCCGTTCAAATCCAAGTCCTGTATCTTGAATGACCATCTCATGTGCTTTATGCGTATGCACGATTTGATAACGATCGCGCTCCGGCACATCAAATGCTTCGACCATCGCATCGTGTGCGGTGTCGAGTAACGTTTTTAACTCTTCTTCTGAACGTCCTTCAATGACGTCGAATCGTAATAACGGCATGTGAAATCACTCCTTAACAAAAGTATGTAGAGTAGGGGGAAAACCCTACTCATATATTACTCGAAGAATGGTTTGTATTGACGACGATCGTGCATGACAGACAACCATTGGACAGTCGAGAATTCTTCAAGTACCCACTCACCGTTGAAGCGACCGAGTCCTGAATCTTTTTCACCACCAAATGGCATATGTGGCTCATCGTTGACCGATTGATCGTTGATGTGAATCATACCTGTCTCGACTTCAAGCGCAAAGGCAGTCGCGCGTTCAATAGAAGAACCATGGACAGCGCCACTCAATCCGTATGGAAGTGAGTTCGCGATTTCGAGTGCCTCTTCATCCGTATCGAACGGGATGATGACAGCAACCGGTCCGAAGATTTCATTTTTAGCGAGTGGCATATCATTCGTAACACCAGTGACGACAGTAGGTGCGATGACGTTATCTTTTGCTTCGCCGCCGACACGAACGGTTGCACCCGCAGCTTTTGTTTTCTCGAGATCTTCAAGAATCCGTTCAACTTGTGATTGGTTGATGAGCGGTCCGACTTGTGTCCGCTCATGTGATGGATCACCGTATTGTAGCTCTTTTACACGAGCAACGTATTTCTCGACGAATTCATCATGAATCGAAGAAGCGACGAGAATTCGGTTCGTCGACATACAAATTTGACCTTGGTGATAGAACTTGCTGTAGACAGCAGATTCGACCGCGCGATCGAGATCAGCATCATCAAGTACGACGAAGACGTTGTTTCCGCCAAGTTCAAGCGCTGTTTTCTTTAGATGTTTACCAGCAAGTTCACCGATATGACGACCTACTTCAGTTGATCCTGTGAATGAAATCAAACGTGGTACAGGATGTTCGACGATAGCATCACCGATTTCTGAACCGCGACCGACGATGACATTCAAGACACCTTTTGGCAATCCAGCTTTTTCAAACAGACTAGCAAAAATCAATCCGCCTGAAACAGGTGTGTCCGTAGCTGGTTTGACAACGACTGCGTTCCCGATGGCAATAGCAGTAGCGATCGACCGTACAGCTAAGTGGAACGGGAAGTTCCATGGACTGATGACACCGATGACGCCAAGTGCTTTACGGTAGATCCGGTTTTCTTTACCTGGTACGACCGATGGACGAATTTCACCGTGCATCCGAAGTGGGAATGTCGCAGCTTCCTTGACGATCAAGACAGAAGCAAGGAATTCGCCTTCCGCTTTAATACGTGTACTTCCTGACTCTTTGATTAACCATTCGATGATCGTTTCTTTCTCCTCGTACAAGACTTTCAAGAAGTTTTCGATCAAGCCTTGGCGTTTTAAGGCAGGAACTTTCGCCCAGTCTTTTTGAGCGACTTGAGCCGCTTCATATGCGTCATCTAAATCTTGTTGATTCGCTGCAGAGATTGTAAAGAGCTCTTCACCCGTGAAAGGATTCGTGTTCGTCATGTTGCTGTCACTTGCGCCTGTGCGCCACTGACCGTCAATATAAATTTTCGTGAAATCTGTATGCAATGTAGCTTCGTTTTGTTGAGCCATATCATTTCATCTCCCATTCGTTTTCATAACAATTAAGTTATTCACGTTATGAAAAGAAGTAAAACACATCCGTGCACTTCGACCAAACATATTGCTCGAAGTCAGTCAGTCAGATGGGTTTTAAAGCGCTTTAAATCAGGAAATCAATCAGTATAGTGCTATAAAAAGGAGGAATTTTATTTTGAAGAAGCTGAAAGTCCTGTCTCGAGAAATCAATTGGTGGTGGCCATTGTTATATGGTCTCATTGGGATTGGTTTGACGGGAATCGTGACGTGGTTAGATGTGTATATATCAGACTGGTTTCCAAAAGAGTGGCAAACGACACTTGGCTTAGCGCAGACGATCCATAGTTCGGTCTTTACCGGACTGCTCGCCATGATGACATTCACGTTCTCGACCATCCTGGTTGTATTGACGACCTATTCATCACAGTTCTCACCTCGGACATTGCCTAATTTCATCGAGAATCGACAGGTGCAACACATCTTTGGCATATTCATTGGAGCGGTCAGTTACTCGATGACGATGCTCTTTTTCCTTCGTCCGGCTTTGAAGACGAGTGTCGTCGCTTCAACAGTAGCGGTTCTCGTCGTGTTGATATCGATCGTGGCATTCGTCGCATTCATTCATATCGTCAGCCAGTCGATTCGCGTGACGACATTA
Source organism: Exiguobacterium sp. s161 (assembly GCF_018619045.1). Lineage (NCBI taxonomy): Bacteria > Bacillati > Bacillota > Bacilli > Caryophanales > Exiguobacterium > Exiguobacterium sp. s161. The sequence goes on along the minus strand of NZ_JACSNH010000005.1, from coordinate 128,526 downwards.
CTGGATCGATTACACGAAGAAGGGAACGAATTATTGAAACGGCAAGTCGAACATCTAGAATCGGGAGAACAAAAGATTACTGAAAGAAAGATGACGACAAATTATCCACATCTTATTCAGGCAACTCGAACCGGATATATTCAAGCAGTCGATTATGATGCTTTTGATCAGAAAGACCGCGTGTATATTGATCGAACGGTCGGCTCATTCGTAACAGAGGGAGAAGCCATCGGACGGGCGACTTGCCGGGATATCAATGAAAGTATCTTAATTGGGCCGACGAAATCTTCAGAACAGGATTTTGCATTTGTTCTTGAAAAATTAAGTGAAGTTGCTTTACGTGCGATTTCTCCAGGAATCAATGATCCGAATACAGCGAGACATGCGGTTCGGATCATTGGTGACTTAATGCGACAGTATGCCGTAATACCAGATGGTGTACTAGTTGTTGGAAAGGACCAGCAACATATCATCGTCAGGGAAACCTACCAACAATTGTTGTACACGACGTTTTATCAACTCCGACATTACGGAGCAGAGGATATTTCAGTTCTCGCAACGATGCTCGAGTCGCTTGTAACGATGAAGCGGCAAGCCTTACCTGCTCACTATGAAACGATTCAACGATTCATTCCATACATCTGTTCGGAAGTACATTTTAAAACAATGAACGACTGGGATCGTGATTTTTTACAAAATCAAATCCATCGGGCGTTGAATGAAACTTTTGTCTCCCCTTCGACGTAAAAAGAGCAAGAGAATCAAAAGAAGGGAGGAATAGAAAGTGACAATCTTGTTATGGAGTCTGATCGTCGTCTGTTTTCTAGTCGCTTTTGCAGGTCTCGTGTATCCGATCATCCCAAGTGCGCCGATTTTAGTAGTTGGTTTTTTGATTTATGGATTCGGATTCGGGTTCTCTGAACTATCGATTAGTTTTTGGGTGATTCAAGCGATTTTCATCATTCTCTTATTCACACTCGATTATCTCGTCAGCGCCTACACCGTCGATCGACGAGGAGGCTCACAAGCGGCTAAGATTGCAACGACAGTCGGATTGATTGCGGGACCGTTTATTTTGCCAGGTATCGGATTATTAATTTTCCCGTTCGTCTTTGCCATCTTGACGGAAAAAATCATTAGTAAAAAGACATGGCAAACCTCGGTTTCAGTTGGGATCGGAACAGTCCTTGGTATCCTATCAAGTGCCTTGTTAAAGGGAATCGCGATGTTACTGATGATTGTAATCTTTATTCTCTATGTCGTCTGACGGTCTGAAATGATGTCTTCAAGTACACATTTTATGAAAGTTCCGTTATAGTATGAATATGAAAAAGTAGGGAAGCTTTGAAAGTTTGAAGCTTCTTTTTGCTGTAAACCACCAGGTGCCTCGGCATCTGGCTTTATATTAATGGAGGTGAATCCCCTTTCTTCGGGGAAACGATTGGACAGTACACACTCAATGGAGACATTCGACACGACGACGATCATCATTCGGCTACTCGTCATTGCACTACTCATCGTCTTAACCGCTTTTTTTGTAGCTGCCGAATTTTCGGTCGTCAAAATGCGAATGTCTCGAATCGATCAGTTGATTACAGAAGGAAGCAAGACTGCGAAAGTGGCGAAGAGACTACTTGAGAATTTGGATTATTATTTATCGGCCTGTCAACTTGGAATTACCGTGACAGCGCTTGGTCTCGGGTGGTTAGGAGAATCAACGGTAGGTGCGATTCTCGGTATGTTGTTCGAAGAGATTGACATTCCGAACTCCGTCTCGACGATCATTTCGTTCGTTCTTGCTTTCTCGATTGTAACGTTTCTTCATGTCGTGCTTGGAGAACTTGCTCCAAAATCTTTAGCGATTCAAAAAACGGAAGCCATCACGATGTTACTCGCGCCACCACTATATTGGTTCGGTAAAATCATGAAACCTTTCATCTGGACATTGAACGGTTCAGCACGAATCATTCTTCGGTTGTTTGGCGTCGAGCCAGCGGGACACGAAGAAGTCCATTCTGAAGAAGAGATTAAAATCATCATGACACAGAGTTATAAGAGTGGAGAAATCAACCAGACTGAGCTTTCCTACATGCAGAACATCTTCTCGTTCGATGAGCGGATCGCGAAAGACATCATGTTACCGCGGACGGACTTAATCACGATTTCGAACGATGCATCGATGGAGGACATCATTCGCCTCGTTGAAGAGTATCAGTTCACACGTTACCCAGTAGCGGAAGAAGGAGATAAGGATAAAATCCTTGGCTTCATCAATGCGAAACAATTATTTACGGATCATATGGCGAATAAAGGAAAAGCATTAAGCTATTACATCCACAACTTGCCGATTGTATCCGAATATTCGCCGCTTCAAGATGCCATGCTGAAAATGCAGGTGGAACGGACACCGATGGCACTCGTCATCGATGAATACGGTGGTACGGCTGGTGTCATCACGATGGAAGACATCTTGGAAGAAATCGTCGGAGAAATCCGAGATGAATTCGATAAAGATGAGAAAGCAGATATCGAACAAATTCATGAGCGATTATACCGCATCTCAGGCCGTGTCTTGATTGATGACCTAAATGAACGCTTTAACTTAGGAATCGAAGAAGAAGACATCGATACGATTGGTGGCTGGGTCATGGCACAGGATACGGAAGTGTCGAGTGGTCAAGAATTCCGCTATCAGGAATACACGATCAAAGTCATGGAAGTCGATAATCATCAAGTGAAATCGATTTATCTTCAATTGCCTGATCAAGAAGAAACTGCAACAGAAGAGATTGGATAAGAAATAGAATGTGCAAGACGATGAACTTCGAGTTCATCGTCTTTTTTTGTCTACTTAAAAAATGATTAGCTAAGGTGATAGACACATCTTGTGTTTATCTCCCTCAGTGACGGGTATTACTGTCTATGTGGCAAAAAAAGCATTTTTTAATTCAACAGGAAAAGGGGTTTTTTATCATGTCAAACGTCATTCTTACTTCACGTGCATCTGCAGTCGGTGGTCGCGACGGGAAAGTCGCTTCAGACGATAACGTCATTAATCTCGATTTAGTCATGCCAGGAACAAAAGGCAAAGAAGACATTCCGACATCAAACCCGGAACAGTTATTCGCAGCAGGATATGCCGCTTGTTTTGATGGTGCCTATAACTTAATGGCGCGCCAAGCAAAAAAACGAGTCGAGACGCGGACGAATTCAGAAGTCAGCCTCTTACAGGATGAAGCGGATAACGGTGTAAAAATTGCAGCGAAACTCGTCGTCGAGGTCGTTGGCGTATCGCAGGAAGAAGCCGAAGACTTACTAGAGAAGACACACAATTTCTGCCCGTACTCAAAAGCGACACGTGGCAACATTGATGTTGATCTTTCTGTTAAAGTCGTCGATTCACTATAAGCATAATCGACGAATCAAAAGGAGGGTTTTCCATGGCACCGAAAGAAACCGATCGTCCAAATGAAGAGTTTGAAGATGAACGGGATCGTCTGTCGGATAAAGAACGGAAACTGACAGAGGAGCAACAAAAGGAAATCCTAAAAGGAAAAGACGAAATGCCAGATGATACGGTTTCTCCACGAGATCGCGGAGAAGATCCGATTTAAATCAAACAACTTGGGGGATGAATCACATGTCTAAAAAAGTAGCAGTCGTACTCGCCGATCATTTTGAAGATGTAGAATTCACAGGACCGGTTGATGCATTAAAAGAAGCAGGGCACGAGATCACTGTCATTGGTGCTAAAAAAGGTGCAGAACTCGTCGGCAAACAGGAAGAGGCAAAAGTAAATGTTGATCTCTCGATTGATGAGACTTCAGCAGCAGACTACGATGCTCTCCTGATTCCAGGCGGTTTTTCACCAGATTTACTTCGAGAAGACGAGCGTTTTGTCTCATTCGTCGAAGAATTCGATATGTCGAAAAAACCAATTTTCTCGATCTGCCATGGACCACAATTGATGATTAATGCAAAAATCGTCAAAGGAAGAAAAATGACAGGTTATAAATCAATTCGAATTGATTTAGAAAATGCTGGTGTGGACTTTGCAGATGAAGAAGTCGTCGTCGACGATAATTTCGTCTCAAGTCGTCAACCAGATGATATTCCTGCATTCAACCGGGAAATCGTTGCAAAACTTGGCTAATACCATGAAACGAAAAATCAGCACTGCGCTATCGCAGTGCTGATTTTTTATAGATTTTCTGGATAATCACAGAGTTCTGTAATGACGCCGTGTGAATGCCGGGGATTCATATAAATCAGTCGTCGCCCGAACGGCGTCGTTCGATACGTATCTTCTAAAAATGTTAATCCTCGTTGTTTTGCTTCTTCAATCGCTTGATCTAAATCCTCTACACGATAAGCAATGTGATGGACACCTTTCCCGCGTTGTTTCAAAAAACGTGCGATGGGACTATCCGGACTTGTTGGCGTTAACAACTCGATGTGCGCATCATCGAACTCGATGACCGCAATATTGGAAGCGACACCTGGCGCAGGATTCGAGTACTCTTTTGTTAAGGTTCCTCCAAGTACGTTTGTATAAAATGAAATGGCTTCCTGCATGTCGCGAACGGCAATTCCAGTGTGGTCTAATTTCATATGATATCCTCCTTCTGTTCGCTTCAGTTTCCCAAAAACACTCCAAAGTTGCAACGATGAGTTACCTTCCAAATGTTTCTATTACATAGAAGAGGAAAGATTTATTTAAATTGAAATATCACTGAAATATTATGGAAGAGGAATGAATGCTATAATCAAAAACGTTCTTATAAAAAAGAAAAAAGATTACAGAATTTAAATTTAACTTAAATATTCTACGATAAATCATAAAACATACACTACAGAAAAAGAGGGAATACTACATGAAAAAAACGTTCGCGTCGCTCATCGTTTCCGCACTAGTTCTTTCATCAGCACCTCATTTTGCAGCAGCAGACGATTTAAGTGAACAGAAAGCCAAAAACGAACAACAGCAACAAGACAATGCTAAAAAACAAAAAAACTTAGAGTCTTCTGTTAATCAAGAAGGTAAAAAAATCTCTAAAACACAGCAAGAAGTCAATCGACTAGACGAAGCGTTGAACGAAAAAATCTTTGCTGTCGAAACAAAAGATCGTCAAATCAAAGCAACAGAACGTGAAATCGTTGAGCTTGGAAAAGAAATCGAGAAATATAAAGCGAAACTAAAACGCCAAGAAAAACTACTCGGTGATCGTCTTCGTGTCATGCAAGAGAATGATGGAAACTCAATTAAATGGGAAGAAGTCATCTTTGGCGCTAAAAACGTTGGTGACCTCGTAAGCCGTGTCATGGCAGGGAAATCCATTTCAAAACAAGATGATAAAATGATCACGGATTACCAAAATACGCAAAAGCAATTAGCGGATACGCAACAAAAAGTAAAAGAAAAGAAAGCGCAGTTGGTCGTTGAGAAAAAAGAATTAAAACGTCAACAAGCGGATCTTGAATCACAATTAAAAGAGCGGAACAAACGCTTAAAAGAACTACGTAAGAAAAAAGAAAAGTTCGAAACACAATTGATGGATGCAAAAGAAGTCCAGCAAATTTTGATCGCTCAAGAAAAAGCGATTGCAGCTGAAAAAGCAGCGCGTGAACGAGAAGCTCGAATCGAAAAAGAGCGTCAAGCTCAAGCGGCACGTGAAGCAAAAGCACGGGCAGAGGCTGAAGCAGCTCAAGCAGCAGCTCAGAAAGAAGCGGAACAACAAGCAGCTAAAGAAGCGGCAGCTCAGCAAGCAGCACAAGAGAAGGCAGCGCAGTCAGCAAAACCTTCTGGTTCGACGAAACAATCGGCACCAAAACCATCTACACCAGCACCAACTGCGCCAGCACCGTCAGCTCCTGCGACACCTAAACCGTCACCATCATCAGGCGGACTCTTCATTCATCCAACTGCTGGTGCTGTGACACAAGGGTATGGTTCTGCAGGCGGAGAAAACGGTTATACGTTCCATAACGGGATTGACTTCGGTGGTCCAGTCGGTACGCCGATCGTGGCAGCTGCAACAGGTACAGTCATTACAGCATCAGGTGGCGGACCTTACGGAAATCACATCATGATTGCTCACCAATTGAACGGGAAGACATATACGACAGTCTATGCACATATGAGTTCATTGAACGCTAGTGCAGGTCAACGCGTCAGCCAAGGTCAACAAATCGGTACACGTGGTAGCACAGGAAACTCAACAGGTCCACACTTGCACTTCGAAATTCACGTTGGTGGATACAGCTACAGTGCAACAGGTCCAGCTAACTCAGTAAATCCAATGACTATGTTTTAAACAGTTAAGAATCGTTGCATATGCAACGATTCTTTTTTTTTATATTTGATAAGAAATATATATATTACAAAAAAACGTTTTCACTTGAAATGTAAATGAAATTTTTTTGAAACGATTAGGGTGCTATAATCTATTTCAGATATGAGAGAAACTTGAATACTATAATAAAAAATGAAAATACATAAGTGAGGAAAACGATATATGCTAAAAAAACTAATTTCTACCATTGTTTTAGGGGCATTACTTACAACAGGTACACAACCGATCGCGGCAGCAACGATTAAAGAAAAAAAGGCTGAAAATGCCGCTGAACAACGTAAATTAGAAAAAGAGATTAAAAAGCAAGAAGCTAAAATTTCAAAAGAACAACGTCAAATCAATCGAATCGACGCAGCGATTAACGAAAAGATTTTCCAAGTTTCCGAAAAAAATAAACAAATTAAACAGTTAAGCAATCGAATCGATGAGTTAAAGGCAGACATCGTTCGTTACGAGGAGATGCTACAGAAGCAGGAAGAACTACTCGGTGATCGTTTACGTGTTTTCCAAGAAAACGATGGAAACTCGATTAAGTGGGAAGAAGTCATTTTTGGATCAAAGGATTTAGGTGATTTATTCAGCCGTGTCATGGCGGGTAAAAAGATTGCTGAACAAGATGATAAAATGATTTCAGATTACATCGCGACACAACAAAAATTAGCAGAAGCAAAACAAGCACTTGTTGAGAAAAAAGCGGAGCAAATGCAAGAAAAGAAAGTATTGCTTGAACAAAAAAAAGCGTTAAAAGTTCAAATGAAAGAGCGTAGTGCTACACTCAAAAAATTACGAAAAGGGAAGACGAAGTTTACGACAGAACTGTTAGACGCAAAAGAACTGCAAGCGACTCTCGAAGCGCAAGAACGTGCGATTGCGGCAGCGAAGGCAGCGGCTAAAGCAGCGGCTGAAAAAGCAGCAGCAGAGAAAGCGGCAGCTGAAAAAGCTGCTAAAGCAAGTGCTCAAGCAGCAAAACAAGCCAATAAGAATACAGAATCAACAAGTTCAGATACAACACCAATCGCTTCAGGTGGTGGGAAATTTGTCCGACCATCTTCTGGTGGGGTATCACAAGGGTTCGGACCAGCTAGTGGAGCAAACGGTTATACATTCCATAATGGCGTCGATTTCAAAGGTCCCGTCGGATCTCCGATCGTCGCAGCAGCAGCCGGAACCGTCATTACAGCATCAGGTGGTGGACCTTACGGAAACCACGTCATGATTTCGCATTTCTTGGATGGAAAAGTCTATACGACGGTTTACGCTCATATGAGCTCATTATCTGTTCATGCAGGACAAACGGTCTCTCAAGGTCAGCAAGTCGGAACACTTGGTAGTACAGGAAATTCAACAGGACCACACTTACATTTCGAACTACATGTCGGAGGTTATCAATATAGTGCTTCTTCTCCTCTGAATGCAGTGAATCCATTGGCATATCTGTAATCAAAAAACGGGCTTCGGCTCGTTTTTTTTTTGCTGCTGTGCTACAGTTAAGGCGAAACGAATACTTGAGCAACTAGGGGAGCTGGAGGAATCCGGCTGAGAGGAAAACCAATCTGTTTTCGACCCTATTACCTGAACTGGATAATACCAGCGTAGGAAAGTTGAGCCGAACGGATACCGGAATGCGTGTATAACGCTTTCGTATAGCGTCGACTGCTTTTTTACAGCGGTCGACGCTTTTTTTGTCGGTCACGACTCCCTTACATTGCTCGATGGGAAGGTGAAAAGAACATGAAACATGTACTGACGATTGCAGGATCCGACTCCGGTGGTGGAGCTGGGATTCAAGCAGATTTAAAAACCTTTTCGGCTTTAGGCGTTTATGGAATGAGCGTCCTGACAGCTGTCACGGCGCAAAATACGTTGGGTGTTCAAGCGGTGGAAGAGTTATCTCCAGAAATCGTAGATGCCCAGTTAACGTCGATTTTTTCAGACATTCGTGTCGATGCGATCAAAATCGGAATGGTCTCGAATGCGCAGACGATTCGTGTCATTGCTACACATCTCCGCAAACAGACAGTTCCGATCATATTAGATCCCGTCATGGTCGCTAAAGGCGGTCATGCCCTATTGCGGACGGAGGCTGAACAAGCATTGATTTCGGAGCTTTTACCGCTTGCGACACTCGTCACACCAAATTTACCGGAAGCGGAGCGTTTAACAGGACGATCGGTCACCAATCTAGATGAAATGCGACTGGCGATGCATCAATTAGCTACACAGACAGGGGCAGTATTACTAAAAGGTGGACATCTCTCAGGAGCTGCGACGGATTTGTTGTTTGATGGGGAAGTAGAACACCGCTTCACATCGGAACGGTTAGACAATCAACATACTCATGGAACTGGTTGTACCTTATCTGCGGCGATTGCGGCGCGGATGGCGCTTGGAGAAGATTTGACAGATAGTGTAAGACAAGCAAAGAGCTATGTCACGGAGGCGATTCGTCATGGATTTGCTCTCGGACAAGGTATTGGACCGACACATCATTTTCATTCACTTTGGAGGGATACACATGTTTACGACCATTCTTGAACACAAACCACTCATTCACCATCTGACGAACACGGTGACGATCAATGACTGCGCAAACGTCACACTCGCTGTTGGAGCATCACCCGTCATGGCGGAAGACATTCGCGAAGTAGAAGAAATGGTTAGACTCGCGCAAGCTCTTGTCTTAAACATTGGTACGATCGATGCAGACATGCAAGCAGCTCAACGACTTGCAGCCCGTGAAGCGGGACGTTTGAATGTCCCGATCGTTCTTGATCCAGTTGGAGCAGGGGCAACGACATTACGTACTGCCTTTTCTAAAGAACTCATTGATCTCGGGTGTACGGTCATCAAAGGAAATACTTCTGAAATCAAGACGTTACTTGGGGAAGACGGACGAACTAAGGGAGTCGATGCTGCGGGAGATGCAATGATGGATCGAGAAAGTATTCGTGCATTCGCTCGCAAACACAAATCTGTCCTCGTCGTGACAGGTCCGAACGACTATATCACGGATGGAACGCGCGAAATGGAATTACATGTAGGAACACCTCGTCTAGGAGACATCACGGGTACGGGCTGTATGACGGCTTCCTTGATTGCGAGCTTCCTCGGCGCAGGATATACGGCGTTTGAGGCGGCTGTTCACGGAACATTCGTCATGGGAAAAGCAGGAGAACAAGCAGTCTCTGCGCAAGGTCTTGGTGATTTTAAACGAGAATTGTTCAATGCGATCAGCCTCATGACGGAGCAAGAACTGGTGGAGGTGACAGAACGTGTCAATTGATTACTCCATCTATGCAGTGACGGATCGTCGGTACCATCCTGGCGTCGCGATCGAGACGGTCGTTGAGGAAGCTGTTTTAGGTGGTGCGACGATCGTGCAACTACGAGAAAAAACCGCACAAGGAAAGGAATTCTACGATCAGGCAGTTCGGTTGAAGAGACTGACGGATCGACATGACATTCCTTTGATCATCAATGACCGGATCGATATCGCGTTACTCGTCGGAGCTGGTTTGCATATCGGACAAGAAGACATTCCTTTAACCGCAGCACGTCGCCTTTTACCAGATGCTGTAATTGGTGTGTCGGTAGCCACTGTTGCACAAGCGATTGAAGCAGAACGAGACGGAGCCTCTTATTTAGGCGTGGGATCTCTATTTGCGACGTCATCCAAAGCGGACGCTGATTCCATGTCGCATACGATGCTTCAGGCGATTCGGGAAGCCGTACGATTACCTCTAATCGGTATTGGTGGAATCACAGCAACAAATGTCTCCACCCTTCCCATCCCGCTAGAAGGGTACGCCGTCATTTCAGAAATTTTCGCTAAAGAAGATCGGCAACTCGCTGCGCAGCAAATGACAGATGCTGTGCGAGAATGGCATCAATCACTTTAGAACAGGGTATAATCCGTTCAGAGGTGATTGTATTGAAATGGCAGACGATCCGTTTTCGCGGCTATTGGATTCGATATCGGTTAGAACCACAAATCATTCGAGTCGATAATCAGGGGATCTACCATCTAGGAAAAGTCTTATTTCCGCGTCCTAATCGTATATCTTATGAGATGGCCCTTTTATTGAAAGAAAAGTATGAAAGACGCTACAAACGTCCGTTGTATATTAAAACGAGCTCGATTGCGACGGAAATTTGGGGACATACTCATTTAGACATCTATTACCGGGTACTTCTTCGTCTACCGATTCCGACTCGGCTACGACAGCGCTATTCGAACCGATTAGAGAGTACGAAAATCATTGATATCGGCGTACGCGCTGTCGATCAAAATCGAATCGTCTGGGATATCGGAGATTATGTTGGAGGATGGTTCGTATTTTGGCTCATTCGTAGGCGCATGCGCTAAACTTGCAATGTTCTGTTTTCCCATGGTGCAATATAGGTAAAAACGAGGTGACGGACATGGATATTCCCCGTTGTGAAACGATTGCGATTGACGAACAACGTGCGTCTGAAATCGGACAAGTCGTGGATACGATCCCAACACTTGAAATCGGAAAGCTATTTAAGATTCTTTCGGATGCGACACGACTGCGAATCGTTTATGCGTTGACGATTGAAGAAGAACTATGCGTTTGTGATGTCTCAGCCTCTGTCGACTGTTCGATTGCGACGGCGTCTCACCATCTTCGGTCTTTGTTGAAACAAGGACTCGTCAAGTTCCGAAAAGAAGGCAAAGTCGTCTATTATTCCCTGGATGATCATCATGTCTCATCGCTTGTGCATATGGCTATGGAACATGTGCATGAGGGAAAAGCAGTACGTGAATGATTCTTTAGAATAACGAAAAGCGTAGCTATTGCTGCGCTTTTTTTGTTCATCTCGGATCGTTTTCCTAGGACAAGCATCGACCTCGTCCTGTCAATCAAGATGACGCCTCTATAATCTGAAGAGGCTGACTCGAAAAAAGAATAACTCATCTTTTCAGACCCTTTCCTCAGGCGAGACACAAGCTGGCTTTCTTGCTTCATTCCAGCAGAAAAGCGGGTCTCGTTCGTCTCTGATAGCGCAAAATCGCGCTTGTTCCTGTAGAAGTGGCGTGTGACGCGTCATTCTTTTTGTTACGAGATAAGGGTGGCAGAATGATGATCTGCCACCCTTATCTTTGTAAAGACTGACTTTTGAGTCAGCTCCTTTTTGTTTATTCTTGTGCTGATTTCTCTGATATGGAAGGAACGAAGCGATGGAAGAAAAAAATCGTTGCACTAATCATCAAAAAGGACAGAATTAACAGGCCGAGGCACATCCATTTATATGTAGCAATTAACGCATCCGATTGTTGTAATTTTGCCTGAAGCGTTCGATATAAATCATCTTTTACACGTGATAAGTCTTCAAGGATCGTCTGAGTCGTTTGAGTCGATTGTCTGGCGAGACGTTTTGCTGCTGCTGGACTTTGGCGTTCATATACGACGAAAACCCGTTCGATTTCTGACTCCCAGACATTGTTGCGACGAAGAAGATCTTTAATTGTTCCTGGAGTAGTCGAAGATTGATTCAGACTATTACGTAAGTCATGAATTTTCGAAGTCGAAAAATAATATTGTTCAATATAACGATTATCTTCGTACAATAAGAGGCCGCGGACTGCGTTTGCTCGATCTCGATTATGTTCAACCAACTGATCGACTTGATTAATTAACGGTATATCATGATCCTTCATCTGCGCTGTCATCGCCGCAATTGTCCGATAACCAGATAAGGCATAAATGATTGGTATAGAGGCAAATAAGCTGATCAAAAGAATCAGCAGAACACGCTGACGCCATAGTGAGTGCATGCAATCATTCCTTTAAATAAAAAGACATGTCATTAGCTTAACTACTATTACAAGAAAAGTGAAGCCTGTCTATTTTTTGAATAGGGATAGGAAAGTAAGAAGTCAGTATTCTGAATAAAAAAGCAGGAAAGCTAGTGCAATCCGAGAAGCTGTTTTATGTAGAAGAAAAAGCGCAGCTTGGCTGCGCTTGGTTAAAACGAATAGGAATGTTCCTTATAGTTTCCGAAAACCGTATGAATTTCTGAGAATGTAACGAATGCATTTGGCTCAACGGAAGAGACGATCTCTTGCAAACGGACGATTTCATTATTTTGAACGACGACATAGACCATTTTTTTCGTTCGGTTGGAATATCCTCCACGTGCATCGAGAATCGTGACACCACGACCGAGTTCTTTTGTAATGACTTCATTGATTTCATCTGCTTTCTCACAAATGATGATACATTGCTTAGAAGCAGAATAGAAACTGTAAACCGTCTGAAGGGCTTTGGCGCGAACGAAGCTCATGATGAGCGCGTACATAACGTGTTTTAAGTCAAACACCCACCAAACAAGGATGTAGATGACAAGATCTTGCATCAGAAATATGCGAGGAAGTGGCCAGTTATGAAAACGAGCGAAGAAAAACTTTCCAAGAATATCAAGCCCTCCAGTTGAAGCACCACCGAAGAATATCAATGCCATCGCAAGTCCAGAGACTAGACCGGCAAAGATGGAGGCGACGAGCGGATCATTTAAAGATTCCGGAACAATTTGAGTCGGAATCCAGTCGATTAAAAAAGAGGAAGCAACGACGATGATGCCGGATAAGAACATGAACCGTTTACGCAGAAAACGAAAACCTAAAAGGAAGAGTGGGATGTTTAAAAGCAATTGCGTTAAACCGATTGGCGTGTGGAAGAGCTCTTGGATGATGAGTGTGATCCCCATGATACCACCTGATCCGATATCATTTGGAGATAGTAGTAAACTGATGTAAAGGGAATAAAGCAATGTACCGATGATTAAAAAACTAATTTTTTCAACTCTCTTTTTCTGTGGGTGTGTTGTAGTCATGGCAATATGATGAGTGACCTCATGCTCCTCCTTCTGTGAGTATCTGCCTGCAAGAGTACGCCCATATGCATAAAATTTCAACCCTTCTTATGAAAAAAGATGAAAAAGGGTACGTTTTTTTAGGAAGGTGATGAAAATGAAAAAAACGTTCTTGCTTATTGGTTGTATTTGTTTAGTAATACTAATTGGTATTCGCATTTTTCAACCATCGGATGAAGAAAATCGAACGTCTATTTGGCATGATGGAGATCTCGTAGCGAGACAAGTGGGTGCTTCGATGATGAATACGGTAGCGGTTCGTCAATTAGCCGAACAACTTCCGTTCTCATCAGAATTAAAACAGGTAGATGTCGAAGGGGAATCGTTGCGGCTTGTTTATGAGGTTACAGGAAAAGAGCGACAAGCCTGGATTGGTACCGATACTGGAACACTACAAGTGAATCAGGATTTTTTGAAAGCTCGGTTATCTAAAGTGCTGATGCATCATACACTTGTTTTATTTTCAACGATTCCTGATTTGACCGATCTCGAAATTTACTACACGGATCCGTATTCAGGTGCAGATTTTACGATGGACCGGAAAACATTCGACGCCTACACTCCGACCGATATTGAACGAGCTACTTCCTCTTCTAGACGCTTTAATCGGGTCGTCATTGATGGTTATGTGCTCGATGCATCAAGGCGAAATACTTTCTTTGAACGCTTCGCATCACGACTACGAATTCAAACTAATTAGTTGTATAAAGCAAGAAAAGGCATTTTTCACAATCTCGACACAATGATATCGTTTACATCTCGTTCTTTTATAAAAACGATAAAACAGGTCTATTCAATACTTGAACATCTTTTAAGATGGAAGTATGATAATAAATGAACAAACATTGTGAAGTGTTGAACAAAAGAAAGAGAGGTTTCTACGATGAACGAGGTAGAAGCATTAGAAGGATTACGGAATAAAGCAATCAAGTCGACGTGCATGCTACAAATGCGTCCTCTCGAGTACTTAGTTCGTGCCATGCTAGCAGGGATTTTCATTGGATTTGCAATTATTTTTACCTTAAAAGCAATTAACGGTCTATATATGGCGGAGTCACCTGTTGCGACACTTGTTGGTGGACTGACCTTCGGAGTGGCACTCGTCCTGATCGTTTACGGTGGGGCAGAGCTGTTCACAGGAAATACGATGTATTTCACGACGGCGACGATGCGCGGCTATACGACGAAGATGGATACGATGAAGGTCTGGTTGATCTGTCTGATTGGAAATGGACTTGGAGGATTAGCATTTGCGCTACTCTTTTCTCAAACAGGAATCATCCAAGAGCTTGGTATGAACAACTGGTTATTTTCTGTCTCAGAAACGAAGATCCACCATACGACGTGGGAAATCTTCACACGAGCTATCTTCTGTAACTGGATGGTCTGTTTAGCGATTTTCATTCCAAAGAACATGAAGAATGAGTTGGCGCAGATCATGATGATGATGGTACTGGTCGCAGTCTTCTTCGCATCTGGATTTGATCACGTCATCGCCAATATGGCCTTGTTCTCCATTGCGTTAGTCGTACCACATCCGGATACGATCACATTTGCCGGAGCGATGCACAACCTGTTGCCAGCTTTAGCCGGTAACATCATTGGTGGAGCAGTCTTCATGGGAATGATCTATACGTGGCTGAATAAAGAAAAATTAGAAGTAGATGAATCACGTCAATCCACGACACCTGTTCATATTGCTTCGAAACAAAATGCATAAAAAAGAGCAGCTGTCGCGACAGCTGCTTTTTTCATTCATTCCATATGTTGAAAGCGATCGACGTCTGCAGCCAGTTCTTCGTAAATCGTCTCGACGATTTGTGCATCATCGAAGAGCCCGAGGACGTTATCGTCCGGTAAGGCGTCAACAGGAGACGTGAAGTACAGAACGGCCGTCAATAACAATTGTTCCTGCTCCGCATGCATTTCGAATTTTTTCTGATAGAGAGCACGAAGCATTTCAAGCAGTTGTTTTAATTGAAAATAAAGGACGAGTTCTGCCTCGCGTTCGATGTCCGAGCTTTCTGTAGACGCGATATCTTGCGTCAAGTGCGCAAGTCCGATTTCTGCTCGAACTAACAATTCTTGCTGTGCTTTTTCATCACCAACGAGGTCGAGTGCCTGTCAGTGAAAATACGTATAAGCCGATTTAAAATCGCCGGGTGTGAATTCCATGGTGATGCCTCCTTCTCTTCTCTTTCTAGTTTCGCCTTATTTCTTGCAAAATTGCAACTATTTCGTGAAAATAAAGATACAAGAAAGGGGATTACATAATGCCGACACAAGCAGAATTAAAACAATACGCGTCTTTAGCCGTGCGTACGGGAATTAATCTACAACCAGGACAACAACTCGAGGTGCGTGCAGGAATCGAAAATTTGCCGCTCGTTCGTGAAATCACGCGTGTCGCCTACGAAGTAGGAGCTACGCAAGTATATGTACAATGGTCAGATGATGAGATGACGAAAATCCGTTATTTCGATGCACCGGAAGAGTCGTTTGATACGTTCCCGGATTGGTTAAAAGCACGTTACGACCAACTGGCAGAAGAAAAGACAGCGTTCTTATCGGTCGTCAGTGAAGATCCGGATTTATTGAATGGCGTGGACTCGAGCCGAATCGCACGTGCGAATAAAGCAGCCGGTGTCGCTCTTGCTAATTGGCGGAAGTTCGTCATGAGTGACAATGTCAGCTGGTGTGTCGTAGCAGCACCTTCTGAAAGCTGGGCGAAGAAAGTATTCCCTGATTCAGAGAATGCTGTTGAAGAGCTCTGGTCAGCTATTTTAAAGGCTACACGTGCCGATCAAGCGGATCCGGTCGCTGCATGGGCGGATCATGATCATAATCTGCGTTCAAAAGCAAAATTCCTGACAGAGAAGAAATACAAAACATTGCACTACACAGCTCCAGGAACAGAATTATCAATCGAATTACCAGAACGTCATGTTTGGTTAGGTGGCGGTGGTCCGAATGCAGATGGTGTTGATTTCATCGCGAATCTGCCGACAGAAGAAGTGTTCACGTTACCGAAAAAGACAGGAGTCAACGGACACGTCTCGAGCACAAAACCGCTTAGCTATAGTGGGAACTTGATTGATGAGTTCACACTCTGGTTCGAGAACGGAAAAATCGTTAAAGCGGAAGCGAAACAGGGTCAAGAAGCATTAGATGACTTGATTTCACTTGATGAAGGTGCACGTTATCTTGGAGAAGTTGCGCTCGTGCCACACCGTTCGCCGATTTCTGACTCGGGTATCCTATTCTATAATACATTGTTTGATGAAAATGCTTCATGCCACTTAGCGATTGGTCGTGCGTACTCGACGTGTCTCGAAAGTGGTCCTAGCCTTTCAGCAGAAGAACTAGAAGCACAAGGCGCGAACGACTCGATGACGCATGTCGACTTCATGATTGGATCAGCGGATCTATCGATTGAAGGAGAACTTGCAGACGGAACGCGTGAATCAGTCATGCGTGACGGAAACTGGTCAATCTAAACGAACAAAAAGGTGAGTCCGAATACGGAGCTCACCTTTTCTTGTAAGATTCTTGTTATGCTTCTTCACCGATAATTTTCACTTCTGTCTCAAGTAAGATACCGAATTTTTCTTGAACCGTTTCTTGGACATGACGAATGAGCGCGATATAGTCGGATGCTGACGCATTCTCGACGTTGACGATGAAACCAGCGTGTTTCTTGGACACTTCAGCGCCACCGATGCGTGTTCCCTGTAAGTTGCTATCTTGAATCAGCTTCCCTGCAAAATAGCCTTCTGGACGTTTAAAGACGCTACCACAAGAAGGGTACTCGAGTGGTTGTTTCGTTTCTCGCTTATGCGTCAAATCATCCATGACTTCCTTGATTAGTGCTGGGTCACCCTCTGTTAAGGCAAATCGACCTTCGAGGATGATGTATTCTTTCTTCGAGAAGCAACTTGTCCGGTATCCCAGTTCGAGTTCATCATGCGAAATGTTCAACAGTTCTCCTTGTCGTGTCAATACAGTAGCGCTATGGAGGCAATCCTTGACTTCACCACCGTATGCTCCCGCATTCATGATCAATGCGCCACCAATCGTTCCTGGAATCCCACAAGCGAATTCAAGACCGCTGAGCTGATGCGCGTAAGCTACACGAGACGCTTCGATGATTGCTGCACCACTTTGAGCAACGAGTTCATGTCCTTCAACCGAGATATCGGTTAACTTCTCAAAGGAGAGGACAATGCCGCGGATGCCGCCGTCACGTACGACAAGATTCGATCCGTTTCCAAGCAACGTCAAGGGAATACCTTGTTCGTAAGCATATCGGACGACAAAAGCCGTTTCTTCATAAGAGGTTGGAATGATGAATAAATCCGCGATTCCTCCCATTTTTGTATACGTATGATATTTTAAAGGTTCATTGATTAGTACGGACTCTTTTGAAATGCCTTCATACAGTCCCGTCATTACTTGTTCAGTCATTATGGTCTCAGTCCTTTTCATGAATTCCTACCAGCGCTCATGCGCTCAAAATATATTTTAACATTAATCGTGCGGTCGTTGTTCAACATACTGTTCCCAAAATACCGACTTATGCCGGGAATTGCAAGCACTAGGGAGTGAATGTCATCGATTAGTAATGAAAAATGTCACAAGGAAAGCAGGGGCAGGAAGAGGAATGAAGCGAAAAGAACTCGGGAAAAGAGAAGTATAGAAGGAGGCGATGACGATGGAAAGTGAACGTTTATGGATGCGACCGTTTGAAGAAGAAGATTTCAGTTTTTATAAGTCACTTGTTCAAAATGAGCAAGTCATGCGTTATATCAATGGAGGCATTGCCTTGAGTGAAGATGAGGCACGAGAGTGGTTCGAACGGCAATTGGAGCGATACTCGGATGAGCGACAAACTGGTTTTTTACTGTTGTTCATAAAAGAAACGAATGAACCGATTGGCTTCGCCGGATTATTGATGCAGGAAGTCGATGGGAAAGAAGAGTTAGAGGTCGGTTATTGGCTCGAACCAAAGCACTGGAAAGTCGGTTATGGTCGTGAAGCAGCAAAACAATTAATGATGGAGGCGTTCAATCGAGGGCATGATCGAATCATCTCGATCATTCATCCCGATAATCATGCTTCGCAAAACGTCGCTCGTGCCAACGGACTGAACTGGGAAAAAGATACGGTGTTTAGAGGCATTCCTGTCACGATTTACGCTGGACAACTATCACGACTTTGTCGTAACTAAAGAGGAGAGTTTTTATGTACGAATTTAACTTCGCGTCTTTTCACTCCATGACACCTGATACCTTATATGCACTTTTGAAATTACGGACGGATATCTTCGTCGTCGAGCAGGAGTGCGCGTATCCGGAGCTAGATGATCAAGATCAACAAGCGACACACCTAATCGTCCGGAGTGAGAGTGGTCAAATCGTCGGATGTCTTCGGATGTACGATCACCCGACAAAAGGAGTCGCGATTGGACGGGTAGCTGTTCACCATGCTCACCGATCGGTTGGGTTAGCGAGACAAATGATGGAGAGAGCGATGGTGCATTTGCAGAAAGAAGCTGCGATCTACTTACAGGCACAAGCACACCTAGAAGGGTTTTACGGATCGTTTGGTTTCGAAACCGTATCCGACCCTTATTTAGAAGATGATATTCCACATGTGGACATGCAGTTTCACGCAAAGGATTCAAAAAAAGACTTCACGTCGACGATCGATGAACCGATGAATAAGTAGAATGAACTTTTTCGGAGGTGGATCAGTCATGAAGAAAGTGCTGGTCATTTTCGCTCTTAGTCTAATTGGTATCCTATCTTTAGGAGTCGGTATTTCGTATGCTCAATTGCAGGGGAACTATCGTGACTCTGAAAAAGAGTTGATGACGATTTTAGAGCGGCAACATGATTTATCAGCTTCCTCCTTTCTTGAAGTGCGCGCATCATTCTCTTTAAGACATCGACAAATCATACACGTTCGACTTCGGGGTGAACCTGCTATCACATATGAGTTCATTCAGCCAAAGGATGAAATCGAATACCTGGGATCTGTCGGAACAAGTGTTGAAAAGACAGGAAAACAAGATGCCGTCTTTCGAAACGCTCATTTAAAAGTCGGTAAAAAATAAAAAATGGAGAATCTTCCTGAAACGACGGAAGATTCTCCATTTTTTGCTTTCAAGACGATAGGATATTGCGTACACTACGAAGAGATACTGGAATGAGGAGGTCGAGGGAATCATGTGGAAACCCTTTATAAAAAATCAATCAATTGCACCGGCGTTACAAGCCTTCCGGGAACTTGACATCGAAATGTTTCGGACACATGTTGCCCAACTGAACGATGCGGAACAACAGGCCTTACAATTCATTAAGCGGGCGCTAGAGCAGGATTCACCTGCTCATTTAAAAATAGCGCTTGAAATGAAACAACCACTCGTCGAAGTCGATCGTCTGTTCCAAACACTCGTCACGTGTCAAAATCGTCAGCAGTTACTCGAAATGCTGCTAGCATACGGTCTAGACGTCAATCAAGTCTATACACTTGAAGGGCATCGCTCGATTGTCCGCCAACCCCTTCACTTTCCGGTAGGTCTATATGCGGCGCGCCATTCCGAGTTGTGGGCACTTGTTGCTGAAAAGCTGGACTTTACTTATACGATGCATCTTCAACGCAGTGATCAATTCATGGAGACGCATGAATTGAGTCTACTTGATCTCGTCTTATTGCTCGATATCGAAGAGGAGTTGACGGTTCGAGTGCTGGATCAGCTGTGCGAATGCAAGGCGACCGTTGGACTTGCAGAACGATTACAACGTCCCGCTTCACCATTGTTACTAAAGACGATTGAGGCGGATGCCTATCTAGCGACGTTTGTTTATGCTAAACATTATTTCCCGTTTTATGCGCTGATCGGACGACAAACCGTACTGTTCCAATCTTTATTGAACCGTGTGATGCAAGCGTCCATTGCTTCTGAAATGATTGAAGATGCCTTGCTTGCTTTTCATAATCACCAACCTGGACTTGCCTTGACATGGGGAGATGCCTATATCGAACAGTTGTACGAGATGGGGCTAGTGCTTCGTAAAACGGGTCATGTTGATTTTCGGGAAATGGATGCGGAGTATGTGTTACCTGAATACGATGAAGTGATTGAACGATTACGTGGTTAACGATTTATTTTGAACTTGAAACGTATGCCAATGAGAAAAAAGTTGGATATCGCAAAATGTACTTTTTTGGTATAGTCTCAACACATCTAAGTTTGTGGAATGAAAAATGGTTTCGAACGTCTTGATGTTTGCTTTACACAATTTGGCTTGAAAGGTATCTAGAATTCGCCGACCGTAACCTTGATATTTCAACTCGGGCAAACACGTGATTTCAAGGAGACGAATCGTACGACCATATTTTTGATAGAGCAGTGTACCGATCACTAATTGTTGGTCGTATATTAAATAAGGTGATGTGTTTGAATGGCTGAATTGTTCATAATGTTCTTGATGATATGGAAAAAGATGATCACATCCTTTTATAGAGTGATTTCGAAGAGTGAGGTATAATTCTTGATTACGGGCATGTATAGGTTGAAAGCGTAAAGATGATACACGGTCATTTGAAATTCCGATTAAGCGAAATTGTTCAGCAGAAAGTGTATATCCGAGTGTTTTCCAAACCGATGATAGCGCACCATCTTGAGGCGGAACGACCTGTACTTTAATTTGTTGGGCACCTTGACGAACAAGATACTCATGTAAGTGTTTCGCAAGAAGGTGAAATGCGGAGATATTTGAGTAGGCACCGTTCATCAGACAAGTCATTTCATTTGAAATACGATAACCAAGAGTCGCATAGACTAGATCATGTTTGAGATAAACGAATTGATGACCTTCAAGTAATTGAAAAAAAGGAATGTCGTGTGCCCATTGATTATGTTGTAATAGTTGGTGAACATGTCGTTTTTGATTCCGTGACAGTTGATTATAATGTACGATAGACAAAATCATAGTCCTCCTTTAATTATATGAAGTTTATTCACCTATTATTTTACAGTAAATTAAAGGTATTTATATATTGTTTTTGAAACGGAAAGTAGATGGATTATTTAAGAAAATGAGGTTAATTGATTATGAAATATCTTTGGGGCGTGATTGGATTAACACTCTTTTTACTTCTCGCTGATGCGACAGTAGGAGAAGCAAAGGATTATGACGAGCCTGATATCAGTATGTCTACGACATACGGCGATTATGGAGCACAAAGTCATATTATCGTCGATCGAAAAGAACCGATCTATGAAGGATTCGATTCACCGAACGACATGGCATTCCTATTTGCTTGTATTGCATTACTCGCAACAGTTGGACTTGGCATCGTCAATGCCTCCGATTGAAATGAATCTGACTAATAAAAGGCAAGTGACGACTCCATCGTCACTTGCCTTTTATTGTCTACTACGTGTGAATAAGAAGAATCTACTCTTAGAAATGAATTCGTTTTTTTCGACCAACGCGTGCCATTCGTTCGTGTTCTTGTTCGAGTCCAGCACGTTCGAGGAGATCGAGGTAATATCGAAACGGAGTCGAGCGATGCGAAAAATATGGGATATATTCAGTGAAAAGCATCGTCTCCGCTCGATCTAACGCGCGTAGGGAAATAAGAGCATGTAGCTCTGCGAAACGAATTTCTTGATAGGTGGATAAAGCGTCTGCATCAATCCGAACATGCGACTGTAGTTTTTTAGCATGCGCATTCAAGCAATGGATATATGCTTCTTGATGTTCGGGTTTCTCGCAATGGGCAAGTACGGCAAGCAAAAGGTCACTGCGCTCGGTATCGACGTCCATCGGAACCTTCAACGCTGTATAGAGGGCGCGTTCCATCCACTCGACACCATGACTATCATTTTTATAATAGCCGACTAATTCTTGAAAAAAATCGACTTGCGAGACTTTCAATAATCGAAACGGATCATTACTTAAAAATAAAGGTTCTTCCCCGGCAGCCGACGAAAGAAGAAAGAAAAATTCCTCAAAGGCAATCCGGGTTCCGTTTTTACGATGAGCGTAATGGCGTAAATGCTTCAACAGGCGTTTTGCGGTGATATACCAATTCTTTTGTTCGCGAAGCGGTACGATCGGATTTGGCTCAAGGTACTGGAGATCGTATGCTAATTGAATAAACCGTTCCGTCTGAGCAATCGTCTGTTCGACGGTCGGTTGTTCCTGTTCTTTTTGCAAATCCTTATACTTCACGAACTGTGTCAACATGGCGTCGAACTCTTTCTCTTCGATGACTTGTCTCGGGAGTTGACGATAGATTTCGACGATGATATCGCGAAGGGTCGTATCGCCATATTGTTCTAGTAAGAGTCGCAGTTTCCGTATTCTCATGATCGCCCTCCTTCGCAAGAAAAGCACAGTACAACACTATTCAATTCCCGCTTTTTTCATAAACCGAACCTCTTCATTTGCGCTTTTTAGTCAGAGACGACTATCTTAAATAAGAAGACTCATTACAGAAGGGGACGATTACACATGAATGAAACCATTCAACATTTACTCAACCACCGGTCAATCCGGAAATTCAAACAACATCAATTAGACGAAGAGACGATTGAAACACTCATAAAAGCTGCACAAGCTGCCTCGACATCCTCTTATCAGCAAGCCTATGCGATCATCGGTGTCGAAGACGAAGGATTGAAACGACAATTAGTCGACGTTGCAAGTGGTCAACGATATGTGGCAGAAAACAGTTACTTCTTCGTCTTTTGTATGGATTACCACAAACATACGTTAGCGGCAGAACTAGCAGGAGGCGACGTGAGCCGGACGATCGAGACGACGGAAGCGCTTGTCGTAGGGGCTGTCGATGCGGGACTTGCCGCTCAAAATTTAGTCGTAGCTGCCGAGTCGCTCGGCTACGGAACGGTCTACATCGGTTCACTACGAAATGATGCTCGTCGTGTCAGCGAACTCTTACAACTTCCAGATCACGTTGTACCATTATTCGGAGTCGCGGTCGGTCTTCCGGATCAACAACCGGGTAAAAAACCCCGCCTTCCGATGGATGCGGTCTTCCACCGGAATACGTATACTGATGACGATACGATGCGTGAGTTACTGACAGGATACGAAGAGTCAACGTCATCGTATTACGGAGAACGGACCGGTGGTCAACGGACAGAAGGGTGGGTCAAACAGATGGCTGCCTCGATGCACGAACCGAAACGGACGTATCTCCGCGAGTTCTTGAAAGAGAAACAGATCGCAAAAGATTGATACGGAGGTATCTGAATGGCAGAACATCAACCACACCGCTCTCGCTTGGAGCGACGACGTATGCAGTTAGAAGAACAAGCTAGACAAGAAGAAGAGCAGGCTAGGCAAGAAGAAGCTTTTTCGAAAGCGTACGCGCCGGACGAATCATTTTCTCAAGAATCCTTTGAGAAGCAGCAAGAACCGGCTACGTACCATCGATATGTCGAAGAGCAACCGCGAGATCGAAAAAGTACATCGCGTCGTTCCGGGAGCGGCATGCTTAAACAGGTCGCACAGATGATCGGGGGTGCCGGATCACGATTGTTTGCTAATCGGGAACGCTCGAGACGCTCGAGGAAGGCGGGTCGATCAGAGCAATCGGTACAGCAGAATCCTGACGTCTCTTCACGCGAAGCTCATCCTAAAAAAATCAAGAAAAAACGTCGTTTTAAACGAAAGCTTCTTGGGCTATTTTTATTGTTGCTCATCGCATTCGTTCTTTTTGCCTCACAACCATTCACGTTCTTATTGATCGGTAGTGATGCACGACCTGGAGAGTCGTTGCGTGGATCACGTTCAGACTCCCTGTCGGTCATGCAATTCATTCCACTTTCTCGAACGATTCAACTGACGTCGATTCCTCGAGACACGTATACACCGATTTCCTGTGAGAATGGAAAGAAGGATAAAATCACACATGCCTTTGCCTTCGGTGGAGAAGAATGTACGCAAGATGCTGTTTCGGGTCTA
The DNA here is from genome assembly GCF_018619045.1 of Exiguobacterium sp. s161. NCBI lineage: Bacteria > Bacillati > Bacillota > Bacilli > Caryophanales > Exiguobacterium > Exiguobacterium sp. s161. The sequence continues at coordinate 104,273 of NZ_JACSNH010000005.1, read as the reverse complement.
CTCGATGAAGAAATCGATGGAAAGATCGTCATCTCCTTCGATAGTTTCATCGGATTAGTGGATCAAATCGGCGGAATCGACCTTGTCTCGACAGGAACGTTCTCCGAGCAGGATGCGAGTGGGAAAGCAAATCAGTATTCATTCCAAAAAGGGAAGGAATACCATATGGATGGTGCGATGGCACTTGCCTATTCAAGACATCGAAAAACGGATAATGACGGAGCGCGCGCGAATCGTCAGTCGGAAGTCATCCAAGCCGTCGCGACACACTTGATGAAGCCGACTGGATGGTCGAAAATTCCAGCAGCGCACACGTATATGAAAGAAGAGATGAACCTCGATTTAAGCGTCCGCGAGATGGCAACGGCAGGGTTATCGATTGCCTTGATGTCAGAACGAAAACATTATGAAATCGAGGCGGTCAGTCAGCGACTGAATGGTATTTTCTATGATTTACCGAATGAGAAGGCACTGCAAGAACTACGTGATCAGCTCGATACGACGTTTTATGGCACATTGAAGAACTAAAGGGAAGGGGTTTCCTTCCGGTCATTGCGGGTATAAATTGATGTACGTTGCTCCTTTGGTGGATTGTTTTAGGTTATCTCTGAAATCGATGATTTTTGGACATGACATCACGACATTCCACGAAGGTGACTAACTTATCGAGGAGGGACCCCCCATATGAAAGTACTAGTCGTAGGTGCATCCGGTACGATTGGAGCGCGCGTCGTCAAATCGCTTGCCAAGGGTCATCAGGTCACGGTCATCGTTCGTCATGAACATCTGGTGGAACGATTCGAAAAACTCGGTGTCAAGGCGCATTACGTCGATATCGAAACAGAACTCGAAAAAGTCATTGAGCACGGAGTCGCAGGGCAGGATGCAGTCATTTGTGCGGCGACCGCAGGAGTAGACGGCGAAGCAACTGAAATAGAACTGCTGGATCGAACAGTCGCTTTGAAAACAATTGATGCAGCTAAAAAAGCGCGAGTACGTCATTTCGTGCTACTGAGCGCTTATGGTGCAGATCGACCTGAGCAATTCAAGAAAGATGTCTATCCGTTCTATGCTGCTAAGAATGCAGCAGAGGAGCAGATTGAACATAGTGGTTTGACGTATACGATCATTTGTCCGGTTGCCATCACAACAGGTGAAGGACGTGGCTTGATTGAAGCCGATGAAGATTTGAAGGACACGAAGGACGCGACGATTTCGGAAACGGATGTCGCATCGATTCTCGTTGCTTCTGTCGATAATCGATCGGTATTCAATCGACGTCTAGAAGTCAAGGAAGGGAAGACTTCCTTGAATGAGGCCTTAGGGGGAGCGGAAGCTGTCGGTAGCGTTAAAGATAACCGTCAAGTCAAAAAACAATTACCACGTTTTAACTAACCGTGTGTCTCGTTAAAACGTGAATTCTCTAAAATGAAGCGAACTCATTTCCGCATATAAGACGGAAGAGTTCGCTTTTTTGTTGATAAAAGTAGATAGTCGAAAAGAGGAAGTCTGCTACACTGAACAAAGAAGGAGGGGGTTAGATGTGAAAAAACCGTTGGTCTATCTGATCCTAGCGATTGCTATTATCGGTATTGCCTATCAAAGTTATCAAACATATGATGCGAAACAAAAAAAAGTGGAGCAACAACAAAAACAAGTATCACAAGGTGGTCTCGAAGTAGGGATGGAAGCCCCGAATCTATCCTTACATCAAGAAGGAAAAACCATCGATCTTGACGAAATCAATCATGATGTCTTTGTCATTAATTTTTGGGCAACGTGGTGTCCACCTTGTAAACAAGAGATTCCAGAACTAAATGCCTTTGCACGACATACAGATGTACCCGTTTACGGGATCAATGTCACGACATCAGAACGACGTGTTTCGGATGTTGCCGATTTTCTGAAGCAGACACCTGTTGAATATCCTGTGTTATATGATCGAAAGGGAACGTCAGAAGATGCTTATCGCCTCGTAGCAATGCCAGCGACTTATGTATTAGACCGGAAAGGAAAGATTCTTTCAAAGCACATCGGTCCTGTAACGGAACAGATGTTAAAAGAGATGGTGAAACGAACAGGAGGATGACAATGGAACTCCTATGCCACAACTGCTCCTTTCGACAAACATTCCAACTCGGTCAACTAGATGGTTGGCCGACATTTCCTGCTGTCTTGACGCAAGGGGTCGAAGCGTTCATGACAGGTCTCCCGCTTTGGTTCGTTCCGTCGATGCATGAACCGATTTTACAGCGGACGTATGTAGACGACTGGAATCGATTTCGATTAATTCAGCACTATCAGCTTTATCAGGAGGAATTAGCGGATGATTGGGTACCGTATCAATTGGATTTATACCACTGTCCGACTTGTCACCGATTTTCGAATCGGTTTTGGTGTGCCCTATTTTTACAACTAGATGTCGTTCAACCACTTTACGAATGCCCACATGATCAGACGATACTAGAGCGAATCGAAATATCCGATATCGATCACTTTTCCTGCCCATCTTGTCATGGTCACTCCCTATATGTGCGTAGATAAAGCGAAAAAGCCATTCATTTCATGAAAGACTGATGAGAGAAACTCCTTCTCTATAGTCAATTCATGGTACTGAATGGCTTTTTATCGATCATCAACCCATTTGCCGAAACGAAAATGTTTGAAAGGAAGAGGGTGATGAATTACTGACATCTAACGTATAGGTTGTACCGTCAAAAATAATCGTATCGCCTAACCTTGCTTCAGGTGGTAAATAACGTCGTGGAATGAAACTTGAACCATTTTCCCATAGCAGGACAGCATATTTGCCGTCAAGTCGCTCCAGCGTACCACGTTTGATCATATTAACTCCTCCCACAAATTACATCGAAGTCATCCCTTGGTCGATCAGGAACGTACTCTCTCTCTATCATTCTTTGTAATTTTTAATCTTATGTTTGGTATATTCCCAGTTCATTTCATCTTTACACATGATTCTTTAAAAAAACGTGATTCCAAGCCGTTTTCGTCTTAAATCTGACGTATTTAACAGGAAATAAAGGAGATACTGGTAAGAAAAAAAGACCCGATAGGACATATCGGATCTTTAATATGAAATAGACTTAAGAAGCGAGAGATTGTTTTGTTTCGATTTTCGTTGGACGAAGAAATGCGAGTAAAAACGTAAACAATGGTGAAAGGAGTAAAAAGAATGCGAACGGGATGTATTCAGTTACCGGGACACCAAGAGTAGAAGCAAAGAATGCTCCAGAAACTCCCCACGGAATGAGTGGGTTGACGAGTGTTCCTCCATCTTCGAGTGAACGAGAAAGGAAACGCGGATCAATCTGACGCTCTTCAAAGATTTTCTTAAATGCTTGACCCGGAAGCAAGATGGACAAGTATTGCTCTCCAGCCATGAAGTTAACACCGATCGATGATAAGGCAACCGATGAAATGATGCTGCCATCGCGCTTCAATCGGGAAACCGTTCGTTCAATGACGACATCGATGACACCGATACCACGCAAGACGCCACCGAAAGCGAGCGCGAGCATGACGAGTGAAACGGACCACATCATCGATTGCAATCCACCTTTAGTAATGATTGCCGTGACGGTCTTACTAGACGATTCTAATTTTAATCCGTTCTGAATGACTGCCATCCAGTTCGAGATGTTCCAGTTTCCTTGTACAAAACCTGTTAACAACAATCCACTTAAAACGCCAGCAACAAGTGTTGGGACGACCGGCATCTTACGTAATGCTAACACCATGACGAGCAATGGTGAAAGCAATGTCCAAGGTGACAAGTCGAACAAACGAGCTAACTCTTGTTGTGTCGTTTGAACAGCTGACGAATCGACATTTCCACTACTACGTCCGAAGATGAAGAATAAGATGAATGTGATCGTGATAGCGGGAATCGTCGTCCCCATCATGAAACGAATATGATCGAATACGGATACGTTGACGATTCCTGGTGCGAAATTCGTCGTATCTGATAAAGGTGACATCTTATCTCCGAAACAGGCTCCACTGATGATAGCGCCTGCTGCAAGTGCTGGATTAACGCCTAGTGCGATTGCAATTCCCATCAAGGCAACACCAACCGTACCGATCGTTGTAAACGAACTACCTGTAAAGGTCGAGACGACCATCGCAATCAGAAGAGCGCTTGGTGCGAACCAAGTCGCTGAAAGTGTAGATAAACCAAAATGGAGAAGGGTCGGCACTGCGCCACTCATCATCCAGACCGCAATCGTCATACCGACGAGCAACATGATCAGGATCGGTTTGATGGCTTCCCGAATACCTTGAATCATATGGTGTTCGACATCCTCGAACTTAAAACCCCGGTAAACGGCATATCCTGAGACGAAAATAAGACTGGACAAGATGGCAAGATGCGGTTCGGCTTTAGCACCGAATAACGCGGACAATAAGATGATGATACTGATTCCTAGGATAGCTGCGGATTCACGGAATGACATGCGCATGCTTCCACCTCCTTATATGAATATGAAAGTATGTTGACTCTCTGTTGCTAACACGCTTTTATGCACAAAAGCGTTGAACAAACGTAATATTAACGAATATTCTGGAGGACGTCAACCATAAGAGTTTCTATGAAAAATATAAAAAAACGAAAATGTGACGTTTTTTTGTCGTAAACGCTTTCTTTTTTAGCTCAAATCTTGCACAATAAGAAGTATCAAATGACATTTTTGTGAACGATGAGGAGGATACATATGTTTACATTGATTTTTGTAGTAGTCGTCGCGATTATGGGTGCAGGCGTATTTGGGATTGATCATCTCGTAGCGCAACGTGCGGAAAAGCGTTAAGTAGGTGCGTATAAAAGAAGCGTTGAAGGGACTGTCTTATAGAAGACAATCGCTTCAACGCTTCTTTTTTTGTATAAAAACTAATAAAAATTCAATTGACAGTATAAATATACATATGTTTAAATCGGTATAACATTCTTTGAAGGGGAGCGTACAGATATGAAATGTACCATCATCGGAGCAACAGGATACACCGGAATTGAACTGATTCGCCTACTAGAGTCACATCCTTCATTTGAGATCATCTGTTTGATGAGTGACTCGATGGCAGGGGAATCCATGCATGACGTATTCCCATTTATGAATAAAAAAACATATTCCTCGTTATCTTCCTTTTCGGTGGAGCATTTGATGGAAACCGATACGGATATGGTGTTCTTAGCGACACCGAGTGGGATTTCAAAGCATTACTTAGAACAACTTCAAAACTGGTCCGGTTACGTCATTGATTTAAGTGGCGATTTGAGACTTCCAGCTGAAGCATATGCAACGTGGTATGACAAGGAACCCATTGATGCCCAGTTGCAACAAAGAGCAACTTATGGATTACCAGAATGGAATCGTCAAGCTGTTACTGCGAGCAAATAGATTGCGAATCCAGGCTGTTACGCGACAGCAGTTTTGCTTGGACTAACACCATTCTTAAAAGAGAAAAAAATCGATCCATCTCAAATCATCATTCAAGCTTCTTCTGGTCTGACGGGAGCAGGGAAAACGTTGACGGCACAAACGCATCATGTCCATTCAAGCGAAAACGTTCGCTTGTATAAAGTGAATCAGCATCAGCACATCCCGGAAATTGAGCAGGCGCTTTTCGAATGGACCGGATCATCGCATCCGATTACGTTCTCGACCCAACTACTACCGATCAATCGAGGCATCATGGCGATTATGACGGTTCAGCCGTTGATCGATTTATCGGAAACGGAGTGGCGATCTTGGTTGACGGACCAGTATGCAACGGAACCATTCGTCCGAATCCAACAGGCTGATCCGGAAATCAAATCCGTCGTCGGGAGTAATCACTGTGATTTGACCGTTTATAAGGATGATCGGACAGGGCGAGTGACCATCGTTTCAGTCATCGATAACATGCAAAAAGGAGCTGCCGGACAAGCCGTTCAAAATGCCAACATTCTAGCTGGTTTTGATGAGACATCCGGTTTAACGCAACAGCCGATCTACATTTAATCAAGAGAAAAAGAAAGAGGAGGAACGCCTGTGTGGCAAGTACAAGTAAAGACCCCATTGACGATCACGACACCGAAGGGATTTCAAGCATCGGGAATACATGTGGGTCTGAAACGAAAGCGGAAGGATTTAGGTCTGATCTGGTGTGAAGTAGGAGCAAGCGCTGCAGCTGTCTATACGACGAATCAGGTGCAAGCAGCACCAATCACCGTGACGAAACAAGCGATTCAGGCGTCACAAGGTCGTATTCATGCCGTCCTCGTTAACAGCGGGAATGCGAATGCGTGTACAGGGGAACTAGGGTTATCCCATGCGTATATGTCGCAACAAGCGATGGCGAAAAGTTTAAATGTTGCTCCAGAACAAGTCGCGATTGCTTCAACAGGGATCATCGGTCAACCGTTAGCCATTGATACGTTACTGGCAGGTATTCCACAGCTGATGCCTACAAATGACAAGGATGCCGCGGATGATTTTGCTCATGCGATCCTGACGACCGATACTGGTACGAAAACAGCTGGTCAACAATACATGCAAGGGGATGTCCAAATTTCAGTATGTGGCGTGGCGAAAGGATCAGGGATGATTCATCCGAACATGGCGACGATGCTTGGTTTCTTGACGACCGATGCAACGATTGAACCGGATGTCTTACAGACGGTGTTGCGTCGGACGATTCATCGGACGTTCAACTGCATTACCGTAGATGGAGACAGTTCGACAAATGACATGGTCATGATTTTAGCGAGCGGAGCTGCAGGGGGCGCAACGATCGTTGAAGGCACGGACGAAGCGTTGGCATTCGAACAGGCGATCGAAACGGTTTGCCAAGATTTAGCGAAACAGATTGCGCGGGACGGGGAAGGCGCGACGAAGTTGATTGAGGTGACGGTAGCGGGAACACAAACCGATGAAGTAGCACGAATGATCGCCAAACAAGTCGTCGGATCGTCTCTCGTCAAAACAGCCATCTTTGGGGAAGATGCGAACTGGGGACGAATCATCGCTGCTGTCGGAAGTATTAAGGAGCCACTCGATGTATCAAACGTTGACATCAAAATTGGTTCGCAGTGGGTGTTGCAACAGAGCATGCCTGTCTTATTCGATGAAGCAGTTGCATCGCAGGAACTGGCAAAGCAGGATGTCCATATTCATATCGATTTGCATGATGGAGTAGGACAAGGACACGCTTACGGCTGTGACCTGACGTACGATTACGTCAAAATCAATGCGAGTTACCGGACATGACGAAACGAAAAGTCATCAAACTAGGTGGTAGTGTGTTGGAGCAACTGGATGCGCGGTATTTCGAGGAATGGAAAGCGTGGGTCGAAACCGGTAACGAATTATTGATCGTCCATGGGGGCGGTCCTCTTCTATCGAGTTACTGTGAACAAGAGGGAATCAAACCCGTGTTTCGAAACGGTGTCCGTGTAACGACGGATGGTGTCTTACTCGGGGCACGACGGATCTTAGCAGGGGAAGTCCAATCCGGGATCGTCCAGCAGTTGAATCAAGCAGGGATTCCTGCCGTCGGGATGAGCGGGTTAGACGGAGCAAGCGTCCATGGTAAAACGATCAAAGGACTCGGGGCAGTCGGTCAGATCACGCACATTCATCCACGATTATTCACGGTGTTGAGTACGAATGGCTATGTGCCTGTCGTCACATCCCTTGTCACAGGGGAGCAAGGTGTATTGAACAGTAACGGGGATGCGTGTGCGATTGCTGTCGCGAAGGCTTGGTCTGTCGACCGATTTGAATTGTTGACGGATGTCGAGGGTGTAAAAGTAAACGGTGACTATCAATCAGAAATCACGTCTGCAGCCATCGAAGCTGCGATAGCGTTGGGAGAAATCTACGGGGGAATGATTCCGAAGGTCGAAGCGATGATGCAGGCCACTCAGCATGGTATTCCAGAGGTCGTCATTCGGTCTGGGAAAAATGCGTTAGCTGCAGGGACACGAATCAAGGAGGAATTACATGAGTGCACTACTACCCACTTATCAACGTACTGATGTGGAATTGGTCAAAGGACAAGGGTCGATCGTAGAAGATGCGACAGGCAAGACGTATCTGGATTTCATCATGGGAATCGCTGTATGCAACACAGGACACCGTCATCCTTATATTCAGCAACGGCTAGAGGAACAATTGAATCAAATTTGGCATACGTCGAATCTGTTTCAAATCGCGGCACAAGAGCGGGTCGCCGAGCGACTGACGGAAGACAGTCATCTCAGTCATGCCTTCTTTTGTAACAGTGGTGCGGAAGCAAACGAGGCGGCGTACAAACTCGTTCGAAAATGGACAGGGAAAACGGAAGTCGTCACGTTTAAACAATCTTTCCACGGGCGGACATTTGCGATGATGGGCGCAACAGGACAGGAGAAAATCAAGGCGGGATACGGGGAGATGGTAAATGGCTTCAAACATCTACCGTTTAACGAGATGGAGAGCTTATCAGCGATTACGGAACAAACTGCTGCCGTATGGCTCGAAATCATTCAAGGAGAGGGCGGAGTCGTCGTCGCCGACGATGCGTGGCTAGAAGCGTTGATGAAGAAGGCGCAACAATACGATGTCAAAATCATCGTCGACGAAGTACAGACCGGCATCGGTCGGACGGGATCTCGTTTTGCATTTGAACAAACACCCCTCGTACCGGATATCATCACTCTTGCGAAAGGACTTGGGAGTGGACTCGCGGTTGGTGCGTTACTCGCGACGGAGGAGGCGGCGGAAGTATTCACACCTGGATCGCATGGTTCGACCTTTGGTGGAAATCCACTCGCGATGACAGCTGCGGAAGCCACACTTGACCTTTTGTTAAATGACACTGTCATGGCAGACGTTCAAGGAAAAGGCGAATATTTACGTCAACAACTAGAAAATAAATTACCCAAGTCGATCGTGAGTTCTATTCGTGGACGTGGCTTGATGATTGGTATCGAGTGTGTGATGCCTGTTGCAACGCTGATTGACGCCTTACGTGAGAATGGTCTTCTCGTCGTATCGGCTGGTCCTCATGTCATTCGCTTATTGCCATCATTGTTCGTAACGGAACAGGAACTCATGGACGCCATCGAAAAAATACAACTCGTTTGTCAACAGGAGGTCATCGTATGAAACAATCCGGAAAACTAACGCTTGCGAACGGAACGACGTTTACCGGTTCGTGGCAAGGAACAGCTCCAGTCAAAGGAGAGGTCGTCTTTTTTACAGGAATGACAGGATATCAGGAAGTCTTGACGGATCCATCTTATCAAGGACAAATTCTTGTCTTCACATACCCGTTGATCGGTCAATACGGTATTCAAGCGGAAGCGTCAGAAAGCAACCAGATTCAAGTCGCTGGTGTCATCGTTCAAACATTAGCAGAGGACGGGGAAGGAACATCACTCGCGAGCTGGTTGAGCGAAGCGAATGTGCCGATTTTGTCGGGAGTCGATACGCGTTCTCTTGTGCATCTATTACGGACGGAAGGCGATCAATTCGGTGACATGATGCAAGTAGATATGACTGTCACTGCGTCAATCGACACAGCATACATCGCTTCAGTATCAACGACTTCAAACATCGAATACGTACCGGAAGTCGAACAGGGGCACATCGTCTGTATCGATTACGGCGTGAAACAATCGATGATTGATACTTTGCTTGAACGCCATATGCGTGTAACGGTCGTGCCATATGATACGACACCGGAACGGATTCAAGCGCTGGCGCCAGATGGTCTACTGTTTTCCAACGGACCTGGTGATCCGACGCAACTAGACCCGTTCCTTTCAGGAATCCATGAACTGGCGACGAGCTATCCGACACTTGGTATTTGTATGGGACATCAGGTTCTCGCTCATGCGTTTGGTTGTACCTTATTAAAACAACATCATGGACACCGAGGAGCGAACCATCCCGTACGTCATCTAGCATCCGGGCAAGTGTTCATGACATCTCAGAATCATGGCTATGCCGTTGATGTTAAAAGCATCGAAGCGTCTGAGATGGAACTTGCGTACGAACACATCAATGATGGGTCCGTTGAAGGATTGATTCATCCGGCTCTGCCAATCATGACAGTCCAGTTTCACCCAGAAGCGAGCCCAGGACCAACAGAGGCGATGGTCGTCTTCGATCAATTCGTAAATAGCGTATTACATCAGGAGGTAGCATATGTGGGATAAACAGAAAGTACTCGTTATCGGTTCGGGTCCAATCGTCATCGGGCAAGCAGCAGAATTTGATTATTCCGGCACACAAGCCTGTCAGGCGCTTCGAGAAGCGGGATGCGAGGTCATCTTAATGAATTCGAATCCGGCTACTATCATGACGGATCCGAGCACGGCAGATCATGTCTATATTGAGGCGATGACTCTTGAAAAAGCAACGGCCATCATCGAACAAGATCGACCATCCCATCTCCTAGCGACGGTCGGCGGTCAAACGGCACTCAATCTTGCGATGTCACTCGAAGAAGCAGGCGTACTTGAACAATACGGTGTCGAACTTCTAGGAACTTCGCTTGAGACGATCCGAGACGGAGAAGATCGTGAACGATTCAAGCAAAAGATGATCGAACTCGCGCAACCGCTCCCGGAAAGTCAAACGATCGAGTCGTTAGCAGAGCTTGAGGAATTCATGGCAGTACACGGGGTACCACTCGTCATCCGACCAGCCTTTACGCTCGGTGGAACGGGCGGCGGAATCGCAGTGACGAAGGACGATGCACGTCTGTTAGCGCAGAACGGCTTACAAGCGAGTCCAATTTCACAGTGTTTAGTTGAAGTGAGTATCGCTGGCTATAAAGAAGTCGAATACGAAGTCATGCGTGACAGCGCAGATACGACGATCATCGTTTGTAACATGGAAAACATCGATCCTGTCGGTGTCCATACCGGGGACTCGGTCGTCTTTGCACCGATTCAGTCGATTTCGGATCGAATGAATCAACAATTGCGGACGGAAGCGCGTAAAATCGTATCGCATCTCGGTGTCATCGGTGGATGCAACATACAATTCGCGATCCATCCGACGGAAGAACGTTATTTCGTCATTGAAGTCAATCCGCGTGTCAGTCGTTCTTCGGCACTTGCTTCCAAGGCGACGGGATATCCGATCGCAAAATTAGCGACACGTCTTGCGCTCGGTGAGCGACTCGACGATTGCATCAATCCTGTCACGAAAGAGACGATGGCGAGTTTTGAACCGACGATGGATTATATCACGGCAAAAGTGCCTTGTTTCCCATTTGATCTATTTACCGGCAGTAACCGGACGCTTGGAACACAAATGAAGGCGACGGGTGAGAGCATGGCGATGGGGAAGACGCTAGAAGAAGCGTTACAAAAGGCGTGGCGCGGTGCGGGAGTTGAGCAATCACCTCTTTATCCGACATGTATGAAAACAGCGGAGGCTGACGTATTGTGGAAAGAAATAAAGGCTCCGACGGACCGTCGCTTGCTTGCGATGCTCGCACTACTCGATCGCAAGGAGACGACCGTCGAAGAACTCGTTGAACAGACGAAAGTACAAGCTTTATTCGTCAAAGTACTTCAACGTCTTGTCGATCAGCAACAAAAAATCGATGTATCGAATGAAAGTTCTCTAAAGCAAACCAAAATGATGGGCTTTACGGATGAACAGATTGCGCTTCTGACGGGTGTCAGTGCTGTAGAGATCGAGCACTTACGTAAAGAAAAAGGCATCCTCCCTGTCTATCATATGATCGATACATGTGCAGGTGAGTTCAAGAGTGCGACGCCTTATTTCTACGGAAACTGGAGTGGTCAAACGGAAGTCACAGCATCGACGAAAAAGAAAGTTGCTGTCATCGGTGCGGGACCAATTCGGATCGGTCAAGGAATCGAATTTGATTATTGTTCCGTTCACGCGGTACGTGCATTACAAGCATCCGGTTACGAAACAATCATGATCAACAATAACCCGGAGACCGTCTCGACCGACTTCGAAGTCGCAGATCGCCTGTATGTCGAGCCGTTGACACTTGAAGACGTCATGCATGTGCTAGAAGCAGAGGATTGCGAAGACGTTTTAGTCCAGTTCGGAGGACAAACAGGGATTGCGCTTGCGTCTGGTTTGGAGAAAGCCGGTTATCATCTTCTCGGAACGACGGCAGATGTCATCGATCAAATGGAAGACCGTGAGCGGTTCTATCAATTTTTAGATGACATTGGTATCGATCGTATTCCGGGACAAGAAGTGGCGACGCACGAACAAATGATAGAAGTCGCAACAACGATTGGTTATCCGGTTATGATTCGTCCTTCCTATGTCATTGGAGGTAAAGGAATGCATATCATCCACGATCAAGAGCAATTAGAGACGATCGTTTCCGAATTAGCATTCCCGGTCCTCGTGGATGCCTACCTCCAAGGAAAGGAAATCGAAGTCGACTGCATTACGGACGGAACAACGACGTACGTTCCGATTTTGATGGAGCAATTGGAACGGGCAGGGGTTCACTCTGGAGATTCGACGATGATTCTGCCACCTGTATCGCTCAACGCTACCGTTCAGAGCGAAATCGAGCGAATCGCACAGATGATCGGGCAACGAATGGATTATAAAGGAGCGTACAATATCCAATTCGTCTTGCATGACGATCAAGTCTACGTGCTAGAAATCAATCCGCGTGCCTCCCGAACGTTACCGATCGTCGCCAAAGTAACAGGTCAACCGATCTTGCAGTGGGCAGTTCAAGCTGCGGTCGGTCAAGCGGTCGCACTACCAACGGAACAGACGAAACTTGATTTCCATGCCGTCAAGACCCCTGTTTTTTCAACGTTGAAACTACAGGGCGTCGATCCGAAAACAGGTCCCGTCATGCGTTCGACAGGTGAAACGCTGCAATGGACGACAGACGGACTGGCGCTGGAACGTTTTATCTTTGACGAAACGACGAAACGACATTTGACGACAAGAGACGTCATCGTTGCTGGAGCAGATACAGAGGCTTTCGGAACGGGTGTAGCGTTAGATGGAACGATCGACTGGGCACAATGTGCGATTTTCTATTCGCACGTGACAGAAGAAAAAGCGAGTCGCGAAGCAGCGCTTGCTGCCGGGGTACAAGTTCTGACAGAACCTGAACTAGCACATTATCATCTACAAGCGACAGAAAAGTCCCCTTATGCTGTGAAGCCACTTCATACATGGACAGAGCCGATCAAGGAGGAAGTAAAATGAAGACGATGCAACAACTACAACATTTCTTGACGATGGCGGAACTGACGCCGGAAGCATTGACGGAGCTATTGGCGCTCGCGAAAGATATCAAGCATCAGCCAAGTGTCTACCAAAACGCATTAAGCCATAAAAAAGTGGCCTTATTGTTTGAAAAGGCATCGACGCGAACACGTCTATCATTTGAGGTGGGTGTTGTCGAGCTCGGTGGACATCCGATCGTACTGAGTGGAGCAGATATGCAAATCGGGCGGGGGGAGCCGCTCTCGGATACGATTCAAGTCATGAGCCGTTACGTCGATGCCCTCATGATCCGGACGTTCGGTCATGAGATCGTCGACACGCTTGCGGCACACGGTACGATTCCAATCATCAATGGATTGACGGATCTGCATCATCCGTGCCAAGTGCTTGCTGACTTGTTAACGATCGAAGAGACATTTGGAAACCGGTCTGGGAAGATTTTGACATATATCGGGGACGGAAATAACATGGCGCATTCGCTGATGATTGGTGGAGCGCTCAGTGGAATGGAAGTCCGCATCTGTGCGCCGGCGGAGTATGCTCCTGATCCACAAGTCGTTCATGAGGCACAAGTCATCGCGAAGGAAACGGGTGGAAACATCATCGTCATGACGGATCCCGAGGAAGCGGCAAGTGGTGCGGACGTCGTGTATACGGATGTCTTTGCGAGTATGGGACAAGAAGAAGAGGCGACGATGCGTTTGCAAGAATTTGAAGGATATCAAGTCAATGCCAATATCATGAATCAAGCGAAGAATGAAGCTATTTTCCTGCATTGTCTGCCGGCGCATCGCGGTGAGGAAGTCACGGCAGACGTCATCGATGGCAAGCAATCTGTCATCTTCGATCAAGCCGAGAATCGCCTCCACGCACAAAAAGCGTTGCTCGTCACATTACTTGGATAACTATAAAAGACTCGGTCGCCGATTTGGCGACCGAGTCTTTTGATTGAGCGGAGTTAATCATAATGGCGTCGAGCTAATCGTTCCTCTTGTTCTTTTTTGACTTGTCGCTTATTTTTTTCGTGCAGACGTTTCATGAATGGCGTCGTTTGCCAGGACGGAGCCCAGTCGGATTCTTTTCCGGCACGGAGTGCGAGGATATAATCATAGCTCTGATGAAGTCGTTCAATCATCTCTGTTCGGACATCACAAATATGACCATGTCCGGGTATCAAGAGTTTGACTTCATATTCGTAAATGAATGACTCGAGTAGCTCGAGCGTCGTCAAATACTCAGAGGAATCGTGTTCAATCAAGGGGATTTCAACATCGGAAGCATAGTCGCCGCAGACTAACAAATGGAGTGGCATGACGATGAAGGAAAGATGAGTCGATTCATGACCAGGTGTCAAAAAGAAAATCAGTTTCGTCTGACCAATCGTCAAAATCGTTTCAGACTCATGGATGACATGCGTCACATCTGGAAATAGTACGGGGGAGTCGATGTAAAATTCATCGTTAAAGTCTTGAACGGCTTTTAGCGCTTCTTGTCGGTCGACATCGATGAATGGTTTCGAAGCGATGACGATGGCATCCGTAAAGGCGTAGGCACCTAAAATATGATCAAAATGAGCATGCGTATAGACGACATATAACGGTCGTTCACGACGCACGATTTCGACGTCTCGACGAATCGTTGCAATTTCATCGGGAAGCCAGCCAGGATCGACGACAATCAGACAATCAGGCGTCTCGATCAATGTTGAGGTCGTTTTCATGAGTGTACTTTGATAAATCGTCACGCCAGGCATTTTCATCTGAATCATACGAATCCTCCTTTACGAATCTCTATCTATATCGTTGTATACCCATAAATTCGTTGGAATCATCAGCAGAATCAATAAAAAAGACGACTCGCACGTCGCGAGTCGCCTGCCCTCTAGAGGGAAATGGTCCTAGACCTATGTTATGTCATAATTGGAGCGGGTGAAGAGAATCGAACTCTCGTCATCAGCTTGGAAGGCTGAGGTTTTACCATTAAACTACACCCGCGTATCGGCTACATGAAATATAGTAGCATAGCAAAGAGAGCATTTCCATAACTTTTATGAAAAAAAGCAATTTCTTTTAAGATTCGGTGTACAATAATACTAGTTAATCGTTTCCAATGGTAATCTTGATTTGCAATATGGGTAAAGTTGGGTAGAGGAGAGAGTGTCTGGTGAATGAAGTGCGAGTTTGGAGCGAACAATCGATGGGAAAAGGATGGGAAGCGATTTGTCACCACCAATTCGATCGTCATCGCTTATTGATAGGAGAGTGGTTCAATAACGTAGGTGTACTTGCTTTTTCCATCAATCAAGATGCGGATTTGCTACCGGATGTCCTTCCAAACACATTCGATCTGCCGCTCGTCTCGGAACGTGTGCAACGCGTCATTGCAGCATACGCGCCTTTTTCTGTACAATGTCTCAAGGTACATCTTGAGACGAAGGACGGAGTGGTTCCGTACTATCTTCTCAATCTCTTATCTGTCAGTCGGATCGAACATCTACATACGACGGATGTATTCCGTCTGGTACCGAGACGACGTGTCTATTTTTTGACAGAGCGACGAATCAGCGATTCGGTTTGTCCGCATCATCTTATGCGAGATGAACGCACGCATCGCATATTCGTATCTGCTCAACTCGCTCGCCAATTCGAGCGTATGGCTGTGACGGGTATCCGCTTTGAAGAGATACAACGAATGGAGGAATTCAAATGAAACAGTACACAGTCGATCATTGGATCACGCTAGAATATCCAAAGGTATTCGAATATCAAGAAGAAGAGACATATGTTAGTTTTTATTCGACGGATGAAAATGCAATGGGAACGCTCCAATTATCCATTTATGAGTCCGATTCAGAAGAATTGACACCGTATGAGGCGGCGGAACAAGAAATCAACCTGTTGGTGGAAGAGTTCGGCATCGAACTAACAGGAGCACTTGAAGTCCGTCGTAATTCAACAAAAGAAGCATTGCTTGCGGTAGATGGGAAAGAAGAAGATATCTTCTTACGGATCTACGCGTATTCGGACGGGGAACGGTTAGTCTTATTGACGTACTCTGCTGAACGCGAGACGCTTGAAATCGAGGAAATCGAAGCAATGATTTCTTCACTGACTTGGATTCAATGAAGGATACGATAGAAGTGCAAAAGGCAGCGGATCGCAAGGATCCGCTGCCTTTTTTTATATTGATCGGTGTGGCTTAAGAAGAACGGGAAGATGACTGTTTAGCTGCAGGGTTGACTTGCTTATTCAACCAGCTCGCGATATCGGCAAAAACGCGGATGCGTTCGAACTCATGGAAGAGCTCATGACGTAACCCTCGATAAATCGTCAGCTGTACAGCATCGACACGAACACGATTATACATGTCAAATAGATGATGGATACCTTTTCCATCGAACGCGACCGCGTCATCCCCACCAGCAAGCAATAAGAGGGGTAAGTGACGTGGATGCTGATAGACGGAAGCAAGTGCGTTGACGAGCTTCGTTGCATGCAAGAGTTCGTGGAAGAACCCAAGCGTGACCGTTTGACCGGACAATGGATCTGCATCATAGCGCATGACGGATTGAGGATCCGAAGAGAGCCAAGCATTTTTAGAAAGTGCTGGGAAGAAGCGTAAGTTATACCGCCCGAACACGAGTTGTCCGAACCGCTCAGCAGGGTGTGTTGCTGACAGCTGATGGATTTGACGTTCGACGAGTTTTTGGCTGACATCACCGAGTAAGCCTGTGCTAGTCGGAGGGCCACTCGCGATGATTCCAGCTACTGTATGACCGAGTGTTTGACCAATCCGGCGAGCGATCAACGAACCAAAACTATGACCAAAAATGAACACCGGCAATGTCGGATAACGCTCTTTGATGTCAGAGACGAGTTCTTCTGCGTCCTGCATCAATTGTTTAAACCCTTGATTCGGCTCGAGGTGTCCGAGCGTTCCGAGCTGTGCTGCTCGAGTTCCGAAACAGCGTAAGTCTGCGATGATCGTGTGGTAATGATGAGCATAGAGGAATTCTGCGAATTCCTCATACCGTGCGCCATGCTCCATCATCCCGTGAAAGACGATCACGACTCCTTTAGGGTCATGGGCTTCGAGGCTATGCAATGTCGTAGTATAGCCGTCAGAGGCTATCCAATGTGAATGATCAATCGTCATGTAACTCATCCTCTCATCAAGAAAGTCCGAATACCTGTCCGTCTTCCGAAACGCCCATGTGGAAGGCGGCGGGAACTGCGGGTAATCCTGGCATCGTTAATACATTCCCAGTCAATGCAACGATGAACCCTGCACCAACCGATGGTCGGATTTCGCGGACCGTGATCGTGAAGTCTTCGACACGACCATAACGAGCAGGGTCATCGGTTAAAGAAAATGGTGTTTTTGCCATACAAATCGGTAACTCATTCAACCCCATCTCCGTACACCGTTCGAGTTCGCGGAGTGCTTTGTCTTCAAAATGAACGTCGGCTGCACCGTAGACACGCTTTGCGATACGCTCGATCTTTTGACGAAGCGGTAAGACGTCAGGATACAGAGGGCGGAACTGGCTCGGTTCCTCAAGAGCTTGCATGACTTCCGTGACGAGTGCTTCACCGCCAGCTCCCCCTTTACTGAAGACTTCACTTTCCGCGACACGAATATTACGATCCTGACACCATTCTAGGATCATGTTCCGTTCTGCTTCCGTGTCGGTGAAGAAACGGTTCAAGGCAACAACGGCAGGAACGCCGAATAGACTCATCGTCTCGACGTGTTTTTCAAGTAACGCAAGACCATCTGTTAAGGCAGCGAGATTTTCTTCGCTGAGTTGCGTTTTGTCTACACCTCCGTGCATCTTCAAGGCACGAACCGTAGCGACGATGACGACGGCATCCGGGTGGAGTCCGCCAATTCGTGATTTGATGTTGAAGAACTTTTCGGCACCTAAATCAGCTCCGAATCCTGCTTCTGTGACAACGTAATCGCTTAGCTTCAGTGCAGTTTGCGTTGCAATCAAAGAGTTACAACCATGTGCGATGTTCGCGAACGGTCCACCGTGAATCAGTGCCGGTGTTCCTTCGACGGTTTGAACGAGGTTCGGACGAAACGCATCTTTTAGAAGCAACGTCGCAGCTCCTGACGCCTGAATATCTTTGACCGTAACCGGCTGTTGATCGTACGTATACGCGACGACGATGCGACTCAAGCGTCGTTCGAGATCCGTGATCGAGTCTGCTAGACAGAGGACCGCCATGATCTCGGAAGCGACCGTGATATCGAACCCATCTTGACGCGGCACGCCATGCGCAGGACCACCAAGACCAATCGTGACTTGGCGCAAGGCACGGTCATTCAAATCAAGAACGCGTTTCCAGACGATACGACGCGGATCGATGCCAAGGATGTTACCTTGATGCAGGTGATTGTCGAGCAAGGCACTGATTGTATTATGGGCAGATGTGATCGCATGCATATCGCCTGTGAAATGAAGATTGATCTCTTCCATCGGTAGGACTTGGCTATAGCCACCACCACACGCGCCACCTTTTAAGCCCATCGTCGGACCGAGTGAGGGTTCCCGTAAACAAATCATCGTCTTGTGGTTTGCCCGATGCAACGCCTGTCCGAGTCCGACAGTGACGGTTGATTTTCCTTCACCAGCGGCTGTCGGATTGATGGCAGTGACAAGGATCAATTTACCGTCAGATTTCGTTGCCAATCGGTTCAACAGTCCGTCTGTCAACTTCGCTTTATACTTTCCGTACGTATCAAAATCCTCTTCTTGCAAACCAATCCGGTCCGCAATTTCTCGAATCGGGCGTAAGACGGTTTGTTGTGCGATTTCTAAGTCCGAACGAATGGTCTTTTCCATGGTATCGACTCCCTCTTTGATTGGATCTCTCTTTTTTCTAATAGTAGCGTATCTAGTGCGAACGCGCCAAAAGAAAACGTTCAATATTTTCCACCCAATGGGTCAAATGGTGACGTGTTCAAGTGCTAGAGAAAGACGTACTGTAGAGTGGAGGAGGGATGAAACAATGACATCTGGACAAAAGAAGTGGAAACGCGGTCTTGATTTTTGGCTCTTCGTCGGACCGGTCTTTCTTGTATTCGCAGTGATCGTGCTTGTACCGTTTTTCAATGGCGTCATGTATTCGTTCACGGATTGGAACGGTGTAACCGGAGAATTAAATTGGATCGGCTTTGATAACTATGTCCGTCTCTTTACGAGTGACGAGCAGTTCCAGCAGTCATTTTGGTTGACGACGAAATATACGGTCGTTGCCGTCATCTTAACGAATGTCGTCGGTTTCATCTTGGCGTTCTTATTGACACAAAATATTCGCACGCGTAATTTCTTACGAACGATTTTCTTCATGCCGAACTTGATCGGTGGGTTGATCCTCGGATTCGTTTGGCAGTTCATCTATGTCAAAGGCTTCGCATCGATCGGTGAATTGACAGGGTGGAGTATATTTGAACTTCCATGGTTGGGAGATGCCCGGACAGGATTCTGGGGTATCGTCATCGTTTCGATTTGGCAAGGTGGCGGTTACATCATGGTCATCTATATCGCAGCTCTACAAAACGTGCCACAAGAGCTGATTGAAGCAGCAAAAATCGATGGTGCCAATCGTCTCTCGACGTTACGGAACATTACGTTGCCACTGATCATGCCGTCGGTCACGATCTGTTTGTTCTTGACGATTTCATGGTCCTTCAAGTTATTCGATACGAACTTATCCCTAACGAATGGTGGACCATTCAAATCGACCGAAATGCTTGCTTTAAACATTTATAAAGAATCGTTTACGAACAATAATCTTGGACTCGGGTCAGCTAAAGCGATCATCTTCTTCGTTGTTGTCGCCGCGATTACAGTCACTCAAGTCTATCTGACGAAAAAACGGGAGGTGGAAGCATGAGTACGGCACAACCGTTACCCACTCCGCAAGAGGAGAAACCGAAGCGCTCCAAAAAGACGAGAGGTCGTTATTCACTCCGTCTTGGAACGGTCGAACTGGCAGCCTTATTGATGGGGCTTCTGTATATGATTCCGTTTTATTACGTCGTTTCGAATTCATTCAAGACGCAGGGAGATATCTTTACGAATACATCTGGCCTACCAAAAGAATGGATGACGTCCAACTATTCAGAAGCATGGGAAGCCATGAACTTCGGAAAAGTCTTTTTAAACTCCGTCATCATTACAGTCGGCGCTAACGCGGTCATCATCATCTTTTGTTCGATGGCAGCTTGGAAACTCGTCCGGACGAAAACACGCTTGTCAACGATCATCTTTTTCTTATTCGTTGCGGCGATGATCATTCCATTCCAGTCGATCATGATTCCCTTATCGAAACTGTCTGGTGATCTCGGATTGCAGAACAGTTATTGGGGATTGATTCTGATGTATCTTGGTTTTGGATCTGGATTATCAATCTTCTTATACCATGGATTCATGAAGTCGATTCCTGAAGAAATCGAGGAGGCGGCCATCATTGATGGTTGTTCACAATGGGGTGTGTTCTGGCGCATCGTGTTCCCATTACTCAAGCCGATCACGGTCACGATCATCATCTTGAACACGCTTTGGATTTGGAATGATTTCCTACTGCCATCGCTGATGTTACGAGACGTCGATTTACGAACGATTCCACTCGCGACGTTCTATTTCTTCGGTCAGTATACGAAGCAGTGGGACTTAGCACTTGCCGGACTCGTCCTCGGGATCATTCCGTTATTGTTGTTCTTCTTTGCCTTGCAAAAACAGATCATTCAAGGAATTACGAGTGGATCCATCAAATAATTTTTGTAAGCGCGTTCTCGATTCTGCGAGAACGCTTTTTTCATGTTTTACACGTCAGATTAATCTGACAACTTTTATTTTTTTTGAAAAAAAGTCTTTTCAAACACTTGCGACCTGTTGTACGATGTTCTCAATTCAATTGTAACAACGACGTTGAAGGGAAGAGTAACACCTTGTACGACCGTATAGCGAGCTGGGGATGGTGAGAGCCCAGTCGGAAGCAAGATGCGAAGAACCTCCCGGAGTCGCTACCCGAACCCGAATGTCAGTAGGCGTAGCCGGAGTTGCCTGTCCGTTATCATAAGGCCGAAGATGAAGTGATTCGTCTTTTGAGTGAGCAACATCGTTGCTAACATGGGTGGTACCGCGGAACCGAGTCTTTCGTCCCATATTCTTGGGAAAGAAGGGCTCTTTTTTATGGCTTCTTTTTCAAAACACAATTGAGGAGGAACACCACCATGACAACACTCGTATCGATGAAACACACACAGGAAGCTATCACACTCGTAAAGAAACGCTTTGAAGAACGCTTTTCGACGACACTCGGATTGACACGTGTCGAAGCACCATTGTTCGTAGAAAGCACACTCGGTGTCAACGATCATCTCAACGGCGTAGAGCGGATCATTCGCTTCGATGCCTTGGATCACACAGCAGATCTTGAAATCGTACAATCTCTTGCAAAGTGGAAGCGTCAAGCGCTTCATACGTACGGATTTGAAGCGGGAGAAGGATTATACACTTTGATGCATGCGATTCGTCGCGATGAGATGCTGGATGCGACACACTCCATTCACGTCGATCAGTGGGACTGGGAACGGATCATCACGAAAGAACAACGGACGAGTGCTTATTTACAAGAAACGGTACAAGCGATTTATGCAACGATTCGCCAAGTCGAACAAGAAGTAGAAGCGGAGTATGGTATTTCAGCAATCTTACCGGAAACGATTCATTTTATGACAACACAAGAGTTAGAGGATGCGTATCCGACACTTTCGACGAAAGAACGTGAAACAGAAGTCACGAAAGCATATGGTGCTGTTTTCCTCATGCAAATCGGTGGCGCACTGGCTTCAGGTGAGAAGCATGATGGTCGAGCGGCTGACTACGATGACTGGACGCTCAACGGTGACATTTTAGTACACCACCCAGAAATCGGAGCATTCGAATTGTC
Organism: Exiguobacterium sp. s161; assembly: GCF_018619045.1. Lineage (NCBI taxonomy): Bacteria > Bacillati > Bacillota > Bacilli > Caryophanales > Exiguobacterium > Exiguobacterium sp. s161. The sequence goes on along the minus strand of NZ_JACSNH010000005.1, from coordinate 82,060 downwards.
TTCAATGGGTATTCGCGTTGATCGTGAAGCGTTGTTGAAACAGACAGCGATTGCTCAAGAAGAAGATAAATTGGCATTCCCATTCCATCAAGGTGTACTCGAAGAGCGTCTACCGTTAACGATGGGTGGAGGAATCGGTCAATCTCGTATGGCGATGTTCTTATTGAAGAAGCGTCATATCGGCGAAGTCCAAGCTTCTGTCTGGTCAGAAGAGACGCGTAAAAGTCTTCAAGCGGAAGGCATCCACTTGCTCTGACATATATATAGTAAGAAAGCGTTAAAACAGGATGTTTTATAAAGCAAAGGGCATGCTCCGATTCGGAAGCGTGCCCTTTTTTAGGTTCGTACGACCTCAGGCGGAGGAAAGACGTGTCGATTCCTGATAGAATGGGGATAACAATAAATAAGAAAGAGGTGAAAGCATGTCTTCTCTATTAATTGTTGGGATACTCATCCCTATTTTGTTCATTGCGTTTCTTTGGTTTAACATTAAGGGCTTACGAACGATGTGGCGGGATTATAAACGGACAGGCTCAATCGTTGCACTCGGTTTCTTCATTGTCGGGATCATCGGAATCTTCACAGGCGTCTGGACGACGTTAGTCGTCATCATTTATTATCTCCTCCGTCCAGCGAGAGGATGAACGGAGGGTTACTTGTATGTTGGAATGGTTGTTCTCAGCCGGAGAATCCAATCTCTGGCTGTTTTTAGGAATTATGATCGTTGGTCTTGGTACGGAATTGATCCCAGCAGAAGTCGGCTTACCATTACTTGGTCTATATGTATCGAACGGAACAGTCAGTTGGACAGTTGCTGTTCTGGTCGGTTTTTTAGGAAGTCTGATGGGAGCGACGGTCTTTTATCTTCTAGGTCGTTATGCAGGTCGTCCGATACTTATCCGGTACGGCAAATGGTTACTGATTAAAGAAAAAGAAATTGAGAAAGGGGAGCGCATCGTCGGGAAATACGGAACATGGTCTGCTTTGTTCGGACGCTTTTTCCCCGTCGTGCGCTCGGTCGTCTCGATTCCGTGTGGTTTGTTTGGTCTTTCGTTCAAACGCTATTTACTCGCTTCAAGTATTGGACTTTTTCCGGTTTCCTTCTTTTACATCTGGGTCGGTGAACGATTCGGAGTAGAACGTGCTGAATCCATGCTAAAAGGATTAGAACAGGAGTTATGGTGGATCTTAGGTGGAATCGTCGTGATTCTTGGTGGATACGTTCTCTACCGTCGTGCTAAAGCGAAGCGTAAAGAACAGAAGCAAGACACACAAACGAAACAACAAGATACATGAATATGTAAAAAAACAACGCAGTGGATCCTGAAGATCCACTGCGTTGTTTCATGAACAGATCAAGCGGGAGGAAACAGGAATCGCTTCAGTGTTTTGATGCGATGTTTTGGTGTCAGCAATAACAGCTGATCATTGCCTTCAAGGGCAGTGTCGCCACGCGGTGTGATGATTTGATCATCACGAATGATGGCAGTGATCAAAAATTCTTGTGGCAAATCAATCTCTGAGATCGTCGTTCCAATGAATGGATGGGACATTGGTAACGTTAACTCAATAATTTCGGCGTTCGGTTTACCAATCGACATGAATTCAATGACCGTATGAATAGCAGAAGTCTGTGTTTCGTTCAGTCGTAACCGCTCGGAAAGAAACGTCAACATACTCCCTTGAATTAGCGTAGATAGTAAGACTGTGAAAAACACGATATTGAAGATCATCGATGCATTCTCGATATCCGCAACGAGAGGGTATGTCGCGAGAATGATCGGTACCGCTCCTTTTAGGCCAGCAAAGGAAATGAAGACCTTCTCTTGCCACGAATAACGAAACGGAAGAAGACTCACCCAGACTGACAAAGGACGAGCGATGAAAATTAAGATCAGCGCCAGCGCAATGGAAGACAGGATGACCTGGACATCGAGCAATTGTTTCGGAAAGACAAGCAGACCGAGCACGATGAACATTCCGATTTGAGCAAGATGCGCCATACTCATCGTAAAGCGAACGAGTGTCTGTCGATAGACGAGTTCATGATTACTGATGTAGATCGCTGTGACATAAACGGCTAAAAATCCACTGGCATGGAACGTATCAGCTAAACCGAAAGACAGGAAAGCAAACGACATGAGCATGATCGGATAAAAGCTAGAAGAGGACAAATCGATCCGATTGATCAAGGTCGAAGCTGCCCATCCGATGAACAAACCAATCAGAAGTCCCATCGCCATTTCCCAAACGAGTGATCCAAGTCCCGATAAGAGCGATGCTTCTTCAGGGTTTGTCACGAACTCAAGGAACAAGACAGTCAAAAAGACGGCCATCGGGTCATTCGTACCGGATTCAACTTCGAGTGTTGATCCGACTTTCCGTCGAATCGGCTGACCACTCAAGACAGAAAAGATAGCAGCGGCATCCGTCGAACCAACGATTGCCCCGAGTAAAAAAGCATTCGCCCAACTAAAGCCCAGAATATAATGGGAAGCAACGGCAACGATGGATGTAGCGATGAAGACCCCGAACGTCGCAAGCGAGAGGGAAGGGGCTAATTCATGACGCACTTCCTTCCAAACCGTTTGCAGACCACCCTCGAATAAGATGATGATGAGGGCGACGGTTCCAAGAAGCTGAGCCAGTTCTGCATCGTCAAAACGAATGAACCCCGTAATGTCGCTTCCGGCAATCATACCAAGGGCGATAAAAATCAGTAGAGCAGGAATATTCAGACGACTTGATAACTTCGTCGTTCAGACGGCGGCAAACAGCAATATACCAATCAATAAAATCGTGAGTTGCAAGGACATGGCATCAAACTCCTATTCATAAAAGAATCTTTAGTTTCATGATACAACAATTCCGATGAAAAGACTCGGATAACGATTGTTCAATATTTTCCACCACACCGGACAACTTTCTCTCTCTTCATTGCAAGCGTTTTCATTTATTGTGAAGATGTAGCACGAAATGAAACGAAATCAGGGAGGGAATCCGAATGCGTAAAAGAAGATGGGCAGCATTACCTGTCGTCACGACGGCGATGGTCGTCGCTTTGGCAGCATGTGGTGGCGGTACATTGAATAGCGATGACTCGAAAGATAGTGGTTCAAAAGACGGTAAGACGCTCAACGTATTCCAATTCAAGGCTGAAATCGCAAAAGACATGGAAAAGATGGCAAAAGCGTATGAAAAGGAAACCGGAACGAAAGTCGTTGTGCAAACAGTCGGTGGTGGATCGGACTATGGCGCGGCTCTGAAATCACAGTTCGCTTCAGGTAATGAACCAGATGTCTTTAACAACGGTGGCTTTACGGAAGCAAAGACATGGCAAGATAAGTTAGAAGATTTGTCAGATGAAAAGTGGGTCGGTGATCTAACGGAGCTATCAAAAGAGCCAATGACGATTGATGGTAAATTGTATGGTATGCCAATGAACCTTGAGGGGTATGGCTTTATCTACAATAAAGATATCTTCAAAAAAGCCGGTATCACGGAACTTCCAAAAACATTAACGGAATTGACGGAAGCTTCTAAGAAGCTGAAGGCAGATGGAGTGACACCGTTCTCGATAGGATACGGGGAGTGGTGGGTTCTTGGAAATCACCTGTTAAACATTCCGGTCGCACAACAGGATGATCCAGATCAGTTCATTGCAGATCTCAACTCTGGAAAAGCGAAGTTCGAGGACAATAAACAGTTCAAGGAATTCATGAATCTATTTGATTTGACGATTGAGTATGGAAATAAAAATCCGTTAACGACAGACTATAATACACAAGTCTCTCAGTTTGCTGAAGGTAAGACAGCGATGATCCAACAAGGGAACTGGGCACAACAATTGATCACGGATGTCAATCCGGACATCAACATGGGCTTCATCCCGATGCCGATCAATGATGATAAAGAAAAAATGGATCGTCTGCCTGTCGGCGTACCAAACAACTGGGTCGTCAATAAGAACTCGAAGAACAAAGCAGAAGCGAAGAAATTCCTCGAGTGGATGGCGACGTCTGACACAGGAAAAGACTACATGGTCAATAAATTTAAATTCATCCCTGCCTTCAAATCAATCGAAGCGAAGGACTTAGGACCGCTTGCAGATGATATTCAAGCGTACTCGAAAGATGGAAAAACCATCTCATGGAACTGGTTCAAGTATCCGGATGGTGCTGTAAACGAGTTCGGAGCGATCATGCAAGCATACGTTGGTAAGCAAAAAACAGCTGATGAGATGCTGCAGGACTTCACAAAAACATGGGATAAAATGAAGAAATAAGAAGTGATTTAAAAAACATGCCTGTTCCGACTAACTGACGGAACAGGCATGTTTTTTTATGATAAGAAGAATAATTGGATGAAGAAGAGAAGCGCGAACACATAGATGAGTGGGTGGACACGCTCTTTTTGGATAGCTTTCATGATCGGATAGACGATGAAACCGAATGCGATACCGGTTGCGATACTACCGGATAATGGCATGATCAAGATGACGAGGAAAGCCGTGAAAGCTTCGCTGAAGTCATCCCATGGAATCTGCTTGATGTTTTGAATCATGAAGGCACCGACTAAGATCAATGCGGGCGCAGTAATCGCAGGGACGCTCGAAATCGATTGAACGAACGGTCCAAAGACGGCAGATAATGCGAATAGAATCCCGACCGTCACGGATGTGAGTCCAGTCCGTCCACCAGCAGCGACACCCGCTGCAGATTCTACGTAAGCCGTTGTAGGACTTGTTCCGAATAATGAACCAGCGACCATCGCAGTCGAATCAGATAATAGGGCACGTTCGCTGTTTTTCAATGATCCATCTTCTTCAATCAATCCAGCCTGTTCTCCGACAGCGACCATCGTACCTGTCGTATCAAACATCGTCACGAGAACGAAGGAGAGGACACCGCTGAACAGACCGTATTGGAACACGTCTTGAATGGCGTTGAACGGATTCGTGATGATCAATCCTTCTGGTAACGTCGGTAACGCAACGAAGGAATCGGAAAACTTCAATTCACCTGTCAGGAATGCAATCAATCCAGAGAGGATCATGGCATATAAAATAGCACCTGGTACACGTTTGATTGTCAAGATCGCTGCAACTAATAATCCGATGAGTGTGATCAATGCTTCTGGTGACGTCAATGCGCCAATCGTGACGAGTGTATCTTCACTAGCGACTAAAATTCCTGACATCTTGAGACCGAGTGAAGCAATGAAGAGACCGATTCCACCTGTGATCGCAAGCTTTAATGTCATCGGAATGATTTCAATCAGCTTCGTACGAATCGGTGAGAGGGATAACAATAAGAAAATGACACCAGCGACGAAGACAACTGAGAGTGCTGTCTGATATGGAATCTTCTCACCAACGACAAGTGTATAAGTAAAATACGCATTGAGTCCCATTCCAGGTGCGACTGCGATTGGTAGATTCGCATAAAGCCCCATCAGAAGCGTACCGATCAATGTCGCGATGATCGTCGCAGAAAAAGCTTGGGCTTGGGGGATACCGGCATCTGCTAAAATCGTTGGGTTGACGAGCAGAATATAGGCCATCGTAATGAACGTCACGAATCCAGCTTGGATTTCACGTTTTACGGTTGTTTGATGTGCGGCAAGTTTAAACATGGGTAAAAGGACCACCTTCATAACAAATTGATTAAAAAACGAACATTGATGATATTATAGTAAAATTCATTCGGAATCAAGTCGAAACAAAAAAGAATTTTTTATAGGAATCATGAAAGAGAATATCAGGAAATGATGTAAGCGGATTCAAGGTTATGATACGATTGATTACAAGAAAAAGGATGGGGGCGCCTTTCATGAAAAGTATCCGGACGCGTTTGATTCGTCTCGTCGTCCTGGCGATCTTGATTCCGACTGCCCTCGCGACATCGATTTCCTATCTGTATGTGCGGCACCAAAACATTGAACAGGCAGAACGTTCTAGCCTGAACGTATTGACGCGGGGAAATACACAGGTGACCCATTATATAGAGGATATCCGCCGTCTATCGACGAGTCTGTACGCGAATCGTTCGTTGATGAACATCATGCGCGTCGGGGCAGATCAGGAACTAGACGAATCTGATGGAGTCGTTTCGCGGGCGATGTTAGGTCTGTTTTTATCACGTCAGGATATCGAGCAGTTACATTTCGTCATTTTAAATGGTTATTCGGAGTATTCGGTCTATAACATGAAAACAACGAGTCGAGGAAAGTTTGATTGGATGCAAGAAACGGATTATTTTCGATTGATGAAACAAAAAAACGGCTGGTTGATTGACGAAGCGCACACGATTGAACCATATAATGTGCACACGATGATTCTTGATGAAAAACAAGTCGTTAGTTTTCGTTATCGCATCGATCGTGTCGAAACAGATGAGCCACTCGGCTTCCTTTCGGTGGATATTCCCGTCCGTGTATTTGAACAACAGTTAAAACTGTTCGAGAATGATCCGGAAGAGTCGTTATGGTTGATGACAGAACAGCGTGTGTTGGCACAGACTGGGGCAGAGATGGAACTACCGGTCGATCGATTCACTGGGCAGAGTGGGAGTTTACGTGTCGGAAAATCGTTCATCGTCTACTCAAAGACGATGACGAATGGCGTTCCACTCATACTCGTCAAACGGATTCCGTATGCGTCAGTCATCCAAGGGGCGAATGAAACGGCATTGATTCTTGTTTTGATTGGTCTCGTCTCACTGTTCGTTATGATCATTGCCGCAAGTCTCGTTGCCATGCAGATCACGAAGCCAATCAAACAGTTGACAGCAAACGTCTGGCGAGTCGAACAAGGGGATTTATCAGCACGATTCGTTGCGACGACGAATGACGAGATTGGATTACTCAACCGTCAGTTCCAACGCATGATTCAACGGATTGATCGTTTAATCAAACGGGAGTATCGACTGGCACTCGAAAACCGGACGAATGAGCTACGGGCATTACAATCTCAGCTCAATCCGCACTTCTTATTCAATGCCTTACAATCGATCGGAACGACGACGTTACAAGGAGACCGGAAGATCGCGTACCGCTCCATCACCGGATTATCACAAATGATGCGCTACTCGATGAATAATGAGCAGACGATCGTGACGTTAAAACAAGAAGTCGATCATCTTCAAGCGTATATTCGTTTGCAACAGCAACGTTTTCCGGAACGTTTCCGTTATATCGTTGACGTCCCGTGGCATCTCAATGACATTGAAGTGCCGAAGATGATCTTGCAACCGTTCGCTGAAAATTACTTTAAACACGGCTTTCGACAGCAATTAGCAGCGACGGAGAACTATCTTGCTTACAAAGTCCGGACGGATGGCGGACGCCTCATTATTCAAATCGAGAATAGCGGTGCCGTCCTCGAAACAGGACGACTTGAAGAGATTGATCGTAAAATGCGCATGCATCGTAGCCCAGAGGATCTCGAGACGAGCGGCATTGGTCTCCATAATATTTATGAACGGCTCTTGATTTTTTACGGGGAACAAGCAAATATGACGCTCTCTTCTTCAGCTGTAGAGGGCGGATTCAAAATCGTGATTCGGATTCCATATGAGAAGGGGGACTTGGCATGAACGTGTTGATCGTAGACGATGAACGACATGTACGGGAAGCGGTCAAATTGCTCGGGGAATGGGACAGTTGGCAGGTCTCACATATTTACGAGGCGGAACATGGGGAAGAAGCGAAACGATTACTGGATACTGGAACGATTGATTTAATGCTGACAGATGTCGAAATGCCTGGACTCGACGGATTAACATTACTAGAATGGACAAAAAATCATCATCCAAAGGTCGTCACGATCGTGCTGACAGGGTATGATGATTATACGTATATGCGACGTGCCATTTTGCATCAATCCTTTGATTATTTATTGAAGCCGGTTGATCCAGATGTACTCAATGATGCCTTGTCCCGCGCGATGGAATGTATCCATCCGGTAGTGGAATCAGGGGAAGCGATTGATCAAATCGCCAAATACATCGAAACGCATTATGCGGAAGAATTGACACTGCAATTCATGAGCGAACGGTTTTACTTGAGCCGAGAGTATATATCACGACGCTTCAAACAGCGTTTTTCTGTTAACTTATCTGATTACATCCAAACGATTCGCTTGAATCGGGCGAAGGAATTATTGAGTGAGACGGAAGCACGCATCTACGAAATCGCACTTGAAGTCGGATATCAGGACGATAAGTATTTTCGGAAAGTGTTCAAAAAACAATTCGGTATGACACCGAATGAGTTTCGTGAATTGTTGTCGATTTAAACGACTATCGAGGAGGAATCGTACATGAGTGTACACATTAACGCAGCTGAAGGACAAATCGCCGAAACGGTCTTACTTCCAGGAGATCCGTTACGTGCTAAATACATCGCTGAGACGTTTTTAGAGGATGTTGTTCTTTATAACGAGGTTCGAGGCATGTATGGCTTCACAGGTACTTATAAAGGGAAAAAAGTTTCGGTTCAAGGAACAGGTATGGGTGTACCATCGATGTCGATCTATGCGAACGAACTCGTTCAGTCATACGGTGCGAAGAACTTGATCCGTGTCGGAACTGCCGGTGGGATCACGCCAGACGTTAAAGTTCGTGACGTCGTCATCGCGATGAGTGCTTCGCATGACATGGCACAGAACCGTGTCCGTTTTAATGGACTAGACTACGCACCGACAGCTTCTTTTGATCTGCTGCATAAAGCATATACAGCAGCTAAAGAACAAGGTATCGATGCAAAAGTCGGTCAAATCTTCACGACGGATCAGTTCTATCAAGATGATTTCCATCACTTCAAAAAATGGGCGGATTTCGGATGTCTCGCAATCGAGATGGAAGCGGCAGGTCTTTACACACTTGCAGCAAAACATAAAGTAAACGCACTGACGATCCTGACGATTTCAGATCATCTGTTGACAGGTGAAGAAACGACATCGGAAGAGCGTCAGACGACATTCAACGATATGATGAAAGTTGCGCTTGAAACAGCGATTCAATTATAAGAAGTAAGACGGAGAAGCCTCTCCGTCTTTTTTCATAGTCGAAAAGAGATATGGTAAGATAAAGGCAGTGTTATAGATCAGTTAAAGGGGAGATTCTCGGATGGAGACAACGATGACAGAGACAGTGCTTTCAGAGCGCCTTGAGACACAGCGTCACTTTTTCCAAACAGGTGCAACACGTAGTCTAGCTTTTCGCTTAAGCATGCTGACATTCTTACGCCAAGCGATTGAAACGCATGAAGCGGCGATCTATGAGGCATTAAAACAAGATCTCAATAAAGGACAGCATGATGCTTTTACGACGGAAATCGGTTTCGTTTATGGGGAGATTCAACGGATGGAGCGACAACTTCGTCGACTGGCACGCCCGAAGCGTGTCGCAACACCGCTTCTGCATATCGGCTCAAAAAGTGAAATCCAGTATGAACCCTATGGCAACGTTCTTGTCATCGCGCCATGGAACTATCCTTTCCAGCTGGCACTTGCTCCGGTCATTGGTGCGATTGCAGCGGGGAATACGGTCGTCCTTAAACCATCCGAGCTGACACCGAACGTCTCTCGTGTATTACGAGAAGTTTTTGAAACGGCATTCCATGAACGATTCGGAATCGTCATAGAAGGAGATGCTGAAGTCAGTAGCGCTTTATTAAACGAACGCTTTGATTATATCTTCTTTACGGGTTCCACACGCGTCGGAAAAATCGTGCATCAAGCTGCAGCGAAGCATTTGACACCGGTCACACTTGAACTGGGTGGTAAATCACCGACAATCGTTCACAAGGATGCGGATCTTCGTCTAGCAGCGAAGCGGATCGCATGGGGAAAATGGCTGAATGCCGGACAGACATGTATCGCCCCGGATTACGTATTGATTCATGAGGACGTTAAAGAACGTTTCTTGCAGTTGATTGAAGAAGAAGCCTTCAAACAGTACGGGAATGGCATCGGCGTCTCATCCTACGTCAAAATCGTATCGGACGATCATCTGAATCGCCTCAGCAGTTACTTGTCGCAAGGGACGATCGAATTCGGTGGACAAGTCGATCCGGAAACGCGTAAGATGGCGCCGACCGTCATGACGAATGTAGCGGTGGATGCTCCAGTGATGCAAGACGAAATCTTTGGACCGATCCTACCGGTGTTGACCTACCGTGAAATCGAAGAGGTCATCGCGTTCGTCAATGATCGTGACAAACCGCTTGCACTTTATCTGTTCACAGAGAACAAAGCCGTCGAACATCGTATCCTTGAACGGATTTCATTCGGTGGTGGATGTGTCAATGACACATTGATGCACGTCGCACAACATCACTTACCATTTGGTGGAGTCGGGGCGAGTGGCATGGGTGGATATCATGGCAAATATAGTTTCGAGACGTTCAGCCATCGTAAAGGAATCGTCAAAAACACGACGGCGTTCGATTTACCTTTCCGCTACATGCGAACAAATAGCAATTCCAAATGGATGCGCTTTTTGTTATGATGAGCTGTATTGAATACGTGGTATGAGAGGGATTTTGATTGTGAAGAAGAAATTAATTCGACTCATGAAAAAAACAGGTATGGTGGAGCAAAGTCTTCGGGTCATGATGCGAATCTTCACCTTATTTCCGGTACGGAAAAATCGTGTCATGTTTGAAAGCTTTTTGGGCAAACAGTACAATGATAGTCCTAAAGCCATCTACGATGAGTTGAAAAAGATGAACGTTGACTTAGAATTGATCATCAGCAAACAACGCGGTGTTTCTATGACGGATGAACAGGTGACATCTGTGAATCGGATGACGATCAAATGGATTTTTTTATTAGCTACTTCTCGCGTTTGGGTGTCCAATAGTCGCCTTCCTTCATGGCTAGTAAAACGAAAAGGTACTCTATATTATCAAACATGGCACGGAACGCCACTCAAAAAATTAGCGCTTGATATGGTGGATGTCCGAATGGCGAACACATCAACTGATCAATATAAAAAAGATTTTGTAAAAGAATCAGCAAAATGGGATGTCCTTCTCTCTCCGAACGCATACTCGAGTGAAATTTTCAAAAGAGCGTTTGGATACGAAGGAAAAATGTTAGAAATCGGATATCCTAGAAACGATGTGCTGTACCAAAATGAAAAACATGAAAGTATTATTGAGCGGGTAAAGGCACATTATCAAATAGAAACCGATAAAAAGATTATTTTATATGCTCCAACATGGAGAGATGATGATTACGTTGAGCAAGGAAACTACTCATTTACGTTACCTTTCTCCATTGAACGATTTGAGGAAGAATTTGGAGATGAGTATACAATGCTTGTACGACTCCATTATCTTGTTGGCGATCAATTGGATTTGAGTGCTGTCTCAGCGATTAAGAATGCCTCTAGATATCCGGAAATTTCTGAGCTATACTTAGCGGCAGATATCTTGATAACGGATTATTCCTCAGTGATGTTCGATTATGCGCACTTAAAACGTCCGATGCTATTCTACACCTATGATCTCAAACATTATCGTGATCATCTAAGAGGATTCTATTTTTCTTTTGAGGAAGAAGCACCGGGTCCGTTGATTCAAGAAGAGCAAATTCTTTTTGAAGAAATCAGACAGATCGAGTCGTGGGAGCGACGATTCGATTTGAAAAGTGAAGCATTTCGTCGTCATTATTGCGAATGGGATGACGGTCACGCAGCACAAAGAGCTGCGCTGGATATCTTAGAGAATATTAAATAAACGGGGAGTGTTTTTAAATGAAGAAGGTCATTACGTACGGTACATTTGATTTGTTACATTGGGGACATATCAATATTTTACGTCGCGCTAAAGAAATGGGAGATTACCTCATCGTGGCAATTTCGACAGATGAATTCAATCGTCTTAAGCATAAACAAGCGTACCATAACTATGAGAATCGTAAATTAATCTTAGAAGCAATTCGTTATGTGGATGAAGTCATTCCAGAGAACAACTGGGAACAAAAAGTAGAAGACGTTCAAAAACATAATGTTGATGTATTCGTTATGGGTGATGACTGGAAAGGTGAATTCGACTTCTTAAAAGACCATTGTGAAGTCGTTTACTTGGAGCGCACTGAAGGAATTTCAACTAGCCAAATTAAGAATGAGCTAGGCTCGAATTAATGGATGAAGAGACCTCGCGGGAGTGAGGTCTCTTTTTTAAGGGAGTCACTAAATATGCGTTCAATGATGATTTCGATCTATTTATTTATCTTTCGAATAGTCTATCAACTATTTTGTTTTTTACCCATTCAAGAAAAGACGTTATTTTGGATGAGCTATGGTGAAAATGCTATGCCAATACATCTTCGCTTAAATCAACGAAACAACCAACAAAAGCAAGTTCTTATCTTCGACGAACGCTATATGCGGGCGACAGATTGTTGGAATGTCAGTCGCAAAATTGCTTATCATCCAATGCGATTGATTACGATTTCTTATCATTTAGCTACTTCTCGTCATGTTTTTTTAGATAATTATATTGGAGAATTCAGCGTTTCCTCTACTCGAAAAAATACAAGGCGGATTCAATTGTGGCATGCCGCTGGAACGTTAAAACAGTTTGGGCTGACCTCATCGAAAACTCGTTCGATGTCCACGTCGACACAGAAACGATTTCGACGTGTCTATCAAGAATACGGAGATTTTATTGTTCCAGGAATGCGGTGTGCTGAACAATTCATGATGCCGCACGATTTAGAACGATCCCACTTTAAAGCGTTCGGCATGCCACGAACGGACTATTGGTTTGATGAGGAGCAACGAAAACAGAAAACAGTGGAATTAAGAAAACAATACGCAAAGACTAATCGTCGGATCTTATTGTATGCACCGACATACCGGGAATACAAAGAAACAGAAGATCATACGATTCAACAGTTTGAAAAACTTGCTCAAGCGGGGTGGACGATTCTCGTTAAATTGCATCCGACGATTCGAGCGCTTTCGACCTATCGTTCTAGCCATATCCATCTTGTGGACGATACGTATTCAATCAATGATTACTTGCTGATCACAGATGTGCTCGTAACTGATTATTCCTCCATTCCATTTGAAAGCTGTCTCCTCAACATTCCGGCGTTCCTGTATACACCGGATATCGATACATATCGACAACTACCAGGTCTCGTCGATCAGTATCCGAAACCATTGCCTGTGCGACAGACGGAGCGAATGGAACAATTGATGGATTGGATCATGTCTGAGACGATACTAGAAGAGTGCCGTCAGCACATGGAGGAATTTCAAACGAGTTGGTATGATCATCCCCCTGGTCAAGCAGTGGAACGCATCGTTGATCATTATTACGGAGATATATGATACTCAATCTGACGATTGCTTTAGTTTTAGAAAGCGGTCGTCAGATAAATTTTCGAAAACAAATGTGAAACATTGAACAAAGTTTGACAATCTTTTGAAAATCCATTCTTTTCGACTGTGATGTTCTATACTAAAAGCAGAAGAAGAGGAGAGGAGAAATGGATATGCTAACTTGTGGAACGACTGAAGCCAATACGTTCGTCTTATCACTCGAAACGCGAACGTTGCTTGAGAGCTTCATGACAGAAACGACGTTCAAAAAGGATTCCATTGTCTGTTGGGAAGGGGAAATGAACGATAAGTTGTTTTATGTGAAACAAGGAGGCGTCAAACTATCGAAGTTGACGAAAAAAGGCAGTCCATTACTCATGTTTTTATATTTCAAAGGAGATTTGTTTGGCGAATTTGATGTAGGAGAAGCTTTTCCGAGTTCCTACAGTATTGAAACGATGGAAGATAGCATCATCGGATTCTTATCGAAAAACCAATTAGAAGAGCTTATGAAAAAAGACGGTGCCTTTGCGCTTGAGATCATGCGATGGCAAGCATTAATGCGGAAGCAAACGGAAACGAAATTACGTGACTTACTACTGTTTGGAAAACCAGGGGCATTAGCTTCGACGTTACTTCGCTTGATTGCGATGGAAGGGGAACAAGTGGGAGAAACGTATCGTCTTGCGAAGCGACCATCCGACGGTGAGTTTGGTCAATTGATTGGTGCACCACGTGAGACCGTTAATCGTATGTTTTCTCAGTGGAAAAAAGAAGGGGTCGTTTCGATGACAGCAAAAGAAATCACCATTCACGATCCGCAATATCTACGGGATCTGTGTCATTGTGAAGGGTGTCCAGCAGGTGTTTGTCGAATTTAATAAGATGTACAAATCATCCCGACGCGAAACAGGACTTTCCTGTCTCGCGTTATTTTTGTGTATAAAAGTTTTTTCTACGCTCGTTTAGATGTGAACTTTCTGTGTGTTTTCGAAATGAAAAGTGCGGAATTTTCATATTTAAAGTGATATTTATCACAGTTTCCAGACTTGCTGAATTCTTACAATAAAGACAAGTTCAGAGTAGGAAAGGAGTAATCACGATGAGTCAAAAGACAGAATCGAACCTAAAAGGAACATTCGTTGCCGTCCTGATCGTAGCAGGTGTCATCATCGGGATGTGGAGTTCAATCTTTCTATTGTTCATATCACGTTAAGGAGGAATCACGATGCACATTCATCGTTTAGAAAAAATCTGGCTGATCTTCGGAGTAGCGATGCTCACGATCTTCTTGACGATCATCGGTATATCCGCTTTTGCATCCGGAAATCAACCGCCATCCGATGCGACATTGATTGATCCGACGAAAGTCGATCAGACGAAACCGTTTGATAAGCCAGGACTAAAGAAAATTGATGACAACCGATATGAAGCGGTCATCCTTTCACAAGCTTTTCAGTTTACACCAAAAGATATGGTCATACCTAAAGGGGCGACAGTCGATTTTCTCGTGACATCGAAGGACGTCGTTCATGGATTTGAAATCGTTAAGACGAACGTCAATATGATGGTCGTTCCCGGACATATTAATTCGATTGAGTATACGTTCAAGGAAGCAGGCGAATATCTCGTCGTCTGTAATGAATATTGTGGTAATGCCCATCATATGATGGCAACGAAAATCAAGGTGGTGGAATAATATGAATGCTATATCAAATAAACTAAGACAGTTCGAGATGGAGCGTGGTCTACCCGCTACCGTCATCGGAGTCAAGGAAGCGAAACTGGCCTTTGCACATGTTAGTTTTTCACTTGTCGCCTTATTGATCGGTGGTCTATGTGGATTACTACAAACGATGGTACGGACAGGTGCCATTCCAGAAATCGCTGGAATCGGATACTATGAGCTTCTGACTGCTCACGGATTGATGCTTGCAATCGTCTTTACTACGTTATTCATTTTCGGATTATTGTTCTCATTTTTAGGTCAATCGTTCGGACGCTTTGAAGAGTTTCCGCGACGTCTCGGATGGGTCGGGTTCTGGTTCATGATTCTTGGTGTCGTCCTCGTCACGTGGATGGTGCTTGCAGGTGAAGCTTCCGTCCTCTATACGTTCTATGCACCACTCAAGGCACATCCTGTTTTTTATATCGGACTCGTCATCTTCGTCGTCGGAACGTGGATCGCGTCTGGTGCCATGTTCCGAATGTATGCTGATTATAAGCGGGAACACCCTGGTGTTCATCCACCGCTTCAAGCCTACATGAGCATTATGACTGCCTTGTTATGGGTGGTTGCGACACTCGGCGTAGCGGCAACGATTCTCTTTCAACTTCTTCCTTTATCTCTTGGTTGGACGGATAAGGTCGGGATCGAGCTATCTCGGACGCTATTTTGGTACTTTGGTCATCCGCTCGTCTATTTCTGGTTGTTACCTGCCTACATCGTCTGGTATACGGTCATTCCGAAAATCGTTGGTGGGAAGATTTTTTCTGACGCGTTAGCACGCATGTCGTTCTTGTTATTCCTACTCTTTTCATTCCCTGTAGGTTTTCACCATCAATTGTTAGAGCCAGGGATTTCTGCATTTTGGAAGTATGTCCAAGTCGTCTTGACATTCCTCGTCATCATTCCATCATTGATGACTGCCTTCTCGATGTTTGCGACATTTGAGCTAGCAGGTCGCCGTAAGGGAGCAACTGGCATATTTGGTTGGGTGAAGAAAATGCCATATCGGGATGTCCGGTTCCTTGCACCGTTCATCGGGATGTTGTTCTTCATTCCAGCAGGTGCAGGTGGTGTCATTAATGCATCGCATCAGCTGAACATCATCGTTCATAACACATTATGGGTTACGGGACACTTTCATATCACGGTCGGTGCTGCTGTCGCACTAACGTTCTTCGGAACAGCCTACTGGCTTGTCCCGCTCTTACGTGGTCGGACGTTAACAGCGGCAATGAATCGTCTTGGACTTATTCAAACGGCTGCCTGGACGATCGGAATGCTCTTCATGTCGACTGCGATGCACATCTCAGGATTACTCGGTAATCCACGACGGACGGGACCAGCCACCTACTTCAAGGATTCAATCGTCGCTGACTGGATTCCATATCATGTCGCAATGGCGATCGGCGGAACGATTTTATTCATCTCGATTCTGCTATTCCTCTATGCGATGTTCCAACTGGCCTTCCGAGCGCCAAAAGGAACGGAAGAATTTCCGATTGCTGAAACGGAAGAAGAGGCGATGGCAACGCCACTCTTCTTTGAAAATTGGAAGCTATGGATTTTCGTGACGTTCGCTTTGATTGCGTTTGCGTACACGGTACCGATTTGGCATATGATTGAAAATGCCCCTCCAGGAGCTCCCGGATGGAGACTCTGGTAAGACAGTGAAGAGGGGACTGACTCAAAAAAAAGAATGACGCGTCATTACACACCATTTCCTCAGGCGAGACAAAGCCCCCCTTTCCTACTTCATTTAAGCAAGAAAGGGGGGCTTGTTTGTCTCTGACAACGCATAAATGCGCTTTTCCTGTAGGAGTTGCGTGTGACGCGTCATTCTTTTTATTACGAGATAAGGGAGGCAAATCATCAATCTGCCTCCCTTATCTTTGTAGAGACTGACTTTTGAGTCAGCCCCTTATTTGCGTGAGCTTAAGGAATAAGTAATGAAGGGCTAAATCTTATTTGACGAGATTATGCTTGAAGGCATAGACGACAGCTTGTGTACGGTCTACGACATCGAGTTTCGATAAGATGTTCGAGACGTGTGTCTTAACGGTTTTTAAGGAAATGAATAATTCGTCTGCGATTTCTTGGTTCGCCATACCACGAGCCATCAATTGAAGAACTTCCTGCTCACGTTCCGTCAAATCGTCATGCAAGTGTGTCGTAGGACGACGAAGACGTTCCATCATTTTACCGGTCACTTGTGCTGCCATGACAGATTGACCGTTTGCCGTCTTGCGAATCGCTTCTGCGATGTCAAAGGCGCTAGCCGTTTTTAAGACATAACTCATCGCACCGGCTTCAATGACAGGATAAACTTTCTCATCATCAAGAAAACTCGTCACGACGAGAATTTTTGCTTCCGGCCAGTCTTTGCGAATCAGTCGCGTTCCTTCGACGCCATCGACTGGCTCCATCACTAAATCCATCAAGATGACATCCGGTCGGTGTTCAAGCGCAAGCAAGGCTCCTGCTTGACCATCCGACGCTTCGGCGACGACCTCGATGTCTGGTTGTGTGGAAAGGAAAGCAGACACACCGGCCCGGACCATCTCGTGATCATCTACTAATAATACGCGTATCATACTTGCACCATCCGATCTTTTCTAAGTTTGACTTCGATTTGGGTTCCTTGTCCTGGAACACTGACGAGACGAATCGTTCCGCCCATCTCAGCCGTTCGTTCCCGCATCGAATTAATGCCATAAGAGGCAAGTTTTTTTTCATCAACGACGAATCCAACACCATCATCATTCATGCTCAGAATGATCGTTTCGTTGAATTGTCGGAGCTCGATATCCATATGAGACGCTTTCGCATGACGTAATGCATTCGTCAATCCTTCTTGGACGATCCGGAACAACTCGTTTTCGATTTGTCGTGGAAGTGTCATCTCTTCTAACTTCCAACTCAACTGTGTGGACTGCTTTCTAGATAATTCTTCGAGCAGTTGCGAAAGTCCTTGTTGTAACGTCATCCCTTCTAGTTCGACAGGGCGAAGCTGAAGTAAGAGGGAGCGCATTTCAGACTGCGCCGTTTGCGCCATCGTCTCGACCATCTCGATCTGTTTGGCTGCAGCTTCAGGTTGAGACAGAATCGTCTGTTTAGCTGCTGTCGTCATCATGGAGATGGCATAGAGCTGTTGCGAAACGGAGTCGTGTAAATCACGTGCGAGTCGCTTTCGTTCCTCCGTGACGGCTTGAACTCTTACTTGTTCAACGTGTTGCGGACGTGTACTGATTTTTTGGACGGTCTCGACTTGTTCGTCGATACGTTTTCCAATCCGCGACAAGCGCGTCAACGTATGAAAGTAGGGACCCGGAACGATCGTCACATCTTTTCCTTGTTCCAGTTCAATGATGGCAGTCGTGACACGTTTGAAGTCACGTCGCAAGAAAAAGTAATGCATGCTACCGATGGCAAGCGGTAGTAATAACGAGAGTCCGATGACGAGTAGAAGGACAGGGAAATCTTGTTGACGGACGAATAGGACATGCCAATCGACTTGTCGTGTACTTAAGAATAACAACGTCGTCATGACGGCAGTCAAAAAGCCCGTCATGACTTGGAGTGCAATGACACCAAGCGGGAATTGATCACGCTTCATATCGAAGACACCTCCACGTTGCCAATACCGAGCATGACATGAATGCGAACCTTCCGCGTTGCTTCGCCGTATTCCGGTGCCCGGAATTGAATGCGTCGATTAAAGAAGGTCGGAATCCGGCGGATATCTGTCTTGACGCTTCCGAAGCCGATTGACGTGTCGAGTGTATAGTCGTAGCCGGACGGTAAAAGAATTCGGACGTCCCCGACGACACCACTGACGACGATCAAGGTCTCACCTTCCGGGACGTAAGCGTGCGTCAAATCGATTTCTAAATCCTTGACGATGAACTGTTCACTCAAATCCTGTAAGACGTACGGTGCATCGGCTTGAGTCGAGAAGGAGTAAGCGGGTTGAATCTTAATCCCTTCCTCTTCATATTGATGCGGAGCAATCCGTGAAAATAAAAATTCGCGGACAGAATGTCGTGTCACGAGAATGATCCCAAGATAGAGCAAGATACCAGCAATGACAAAACCGATGGCAGCCGAACTAAGGACGACGCCAGCAAGAATGATCGTACCGACGATGTAGAAGAGGATTGCTAATTTTTCATGATTGCGTCGTCGGAAATGAATCCCGACATAATACAGCAGGAACGGAAATAAGACACCAAACAATACATTTCCTGCACCGGACAATAGGTCATAGAACAGACCGAGGGCGAACAGGATCGATACGTAACCGACCAGTTGTTTCGTACTTAATCGTCGCACGATCAATCTCCTTTCTAACATGACAAAGGGAGGCATACGCCTCCTTCATCATTGACTGCTTATTGGTGAATGCGGCGTTCGAGTTCAGCAATACGCGCATCGATATCATCTTCATCAACGGCTGGTTGTTTTGCTTCAGGCTCTTCTGCCGTGAACGGATGTGCTTCTTCTTTTATAGTAGCATTTGGTTCGCGATCTAGCACCTGGTTCATCTTGTTTTTTAAGTTCGAGACGTTTTCACGCATCATCCATTCGTACCGTTTGTTTTGTAGATCTTCGAGCTTCAACTTCAACTCGAGGGCTTCACGTTCCAATTCATTCAGCTCGCGTTTCGTCTCAGCGACGAGTTCTTCGAAGAAGCGGTATTGCTCCCCATAATGCTTCGATTCGATGGCTGCACGCTCAGCCAGTTGTTGTTCACCGGCTTCGTTTGCGATTTCGACTTGCTTGAAGCGTTTATCTGCTAAATCCTTCGCTTCTTCTTGTTTATGCGTTAATTCTTGCAGTAATGTCCGTTGACGCTCGAGAAGTCGATCAATCTCTTTTAAATCAGCTTCTGTAGATCGAATATGACGAACGAGCTTTTTAGCAGGTACTTCACCCTGTTCGGCTGCTTTTTTGACTTCTGTCATCATTTGTGTCGCAAAATCGTTAAGTTGATCAAATACGTTTTTCATGAAAAAATTCCTCCTTGGAAGTGGCGAATGATATCGGGTCACACATTTTGATTAGAAACGTTTTTCGTCTAAGTCTTTCCAGTCTGCTTCGAAATGTGTCGTTGATGTACGGCGACGGTTAAAGAGATCTTGAACATTGACACGCTGTAGTTTCATACGCATGTAACCGACGTACAATGCGATGGCTGCTGCGATTCCGATGACTGCCCAGATGTTCGAGAGGGCAAGTCCGATTCCGATGGCTGCTAGGAATCCGAAGCCGAGTTTCGCTGGCCATTTGTTCGATTGCATGAACTTACTGATCGAATAGAACGCGAGTAACGCCCCTAAACCAAGTCCGATCATATGCGGTAATGTTCCGATAACGACGGCAAGTAACGCCAGTCCGGCGAGAATCATCACCAGTTGTTTTCCTTTCGATTGCTTCATGAGGAAGCCTCCCTTGTGTTGATACCTTTATGATACGGGAGTCCTTCTATTCCTACGACACTCTTTGGACCGTATTTGCTCTCGGGCTTAAGGCGGAGAGAAGGTCTGACTTTAAGGGAAGCGCTATCAGAACCAATGATTCATATGATACTCTATAAGGGAATTGAATCGAGAGGAGTGATGTTGATGAGTGCAACAATCAACGCTAAAAAAGTAACATGTATCGGAAACCAGGGAGGGGTTTCCCTCCCTTAAATCAGAGGAGGAAACTATTTGAACGAATGGGGTACACCACCTGTCTACGAAACGACAGGAACAGAACGATTAGGACGGATCATAGCCGTCTATCAAACACATTATCGCGTCATGACGGAAACAGGAGAATCGCTGAGCGAACTGTCTGGTAAATTGCGTTTTCAATCGGGAACGAAAGCTGAATTGCCAGCGGTTGGTGACTGGATCATCCAAACAGAGCGAGAACCGGGGAAGGGACGGATCGAACGTGTCTTGCCACGATCTTCTCAATTTTCCCGAAAAGCGGCAGGAACGGAGACCGAGGAACAAATCATCTGCGCGAATGTCGACGTTGCCTTGCTCGTCATGGCTTTTGGACATGACTTCAACGTCCGTCGACTGGAACGTTATTTAACGGTTGCTTGGGATGCAGGGGTGACACCAATCATCGTCCTGACGAAAAAAAGTCTGATGCCGTCGATTGAAACGGAACTGCAGGCTGTCGAAGCGATCGCGTTCGGAACACCAATCCTTGCCGTTGATTCTTTGACCGGCGACGGATTAGAGGAGTTGCGTGAACAGTTACAAATCAAGCAGACGATCGTGTTAGTCGGATCGTCCGGCGTCGGGAAGTCGACGCTCGTCAATGCTTTAGCTGGAGAACAGTTAATGGAGACGGGTGGCGTACGAGAAGACGATGAACGTGGACGTCACACGACGACGCATCGCGAACTGAAACGACTATCGAACGGTCTACTGCTCGTTGATACACCGGGGATGCGAGAATTGGCCTTATGGGATGGAAGTGACGGTTTATCGTCGACGTTTTCCGATATTGAGGAGCTTGCTGAAAACTGTCGTTTCCGAGACTGTAAACATGATAAGGAACCGGGCTGTGCCGTTCGGACAGCTTTAGAAGATGGCACACTAACTGCTGAACGCTGGAATAGCTTCGTCAAGCTAAAACGAGAAATCGCTTATGCGGAACGCAAGCAAAATGTGGCGTTGCAGGCGGCGGAGAAAGAAAAGTGGAAAAAAATCCACAAGCAGGCCCAAGCGCATACGAAAGTGAAGTATCAAAAGCGATAATACGACTGAAATATGAAAAGCATCTGCAACGGAAAAAGGAGTCTCTTTTTCTATGCAGATGCTTTTTTCTCGTTATTCTTTTGAAAGGAATTCATTTGTTTCTGTATGGAACGGCACGTTACCCGTCAACGCATCAAGACGATGAAAGTCGGATTGAATCGCTTCAGGGTCACTTCGGCGCGCGTTTCGTACCGTGGCCGTTCCGACCGGATGATCGTTGAATCCAGTCGTTAAATCAAACGTCCGATTCGACAGCCGATCAGTAAAATAACGATCGTGGGAGACGAAGAGGAGCTCACCAGGGAAAACATCGAGGGCGGCTTCGATTTGTTCACGAGTCGCAAGGTCCAAATAGTTCGTTGGTTCATCGAGAATAAGCAAGTGAGCACCAGAAAAATACAGGCGTAAGAAAGCAATCCGACATTTCTCACCCATACTGGCGTCGGAAATCGACCGGTAAACATCATCGCGACGGAATAAAAAACAGGCGAGCAACGTCCGGGCGTCCGTCTCACTCATCGTGCCGTACTCAAGTAATGCCTCTAACAACGTACCTGATGTCGGTAAGTGGGAAAGGGATTGTGAAAAATAGCCGGTCTTCAATCGAGGATGACGGATTATGTTCCCTTGATGAGGAGCATATTCGCCCTCGATGAGACGCAGTAAGGTCGTTTTTCCGCTTCCATTCGGTCCGATGACAGCAATTCGGTCACCATGTTCTACCGTAAACGAAACATCCTTTAGGATCGGTTTCGTCTCATGCATGAAAGAGACACGTTCAAACGAAATCAGTCGTTTCGCACGAATCGCTTCATGTTCGAATGCGACGTGAACAGTCGGTGCAACCTGTGGTTTTTGTACACGATCCTCGAGTAGACGCTCGAGTTGCTGCTCTTTTGCCTTGACCTTCGTCGCATGTTTAGCAGCCTTCTTTTTCGCATAGGGATCCCGTTCACTCGCTTGATTCGAGGCTTTTTGATGCCATTGCCGATAACCCTGAATCATGCGTGTCAGCTCTTTACGTGTGCGTTCTTGTTTTTCGTACGCTCGTTGTTGCGACAGAGCTTGATGTTCCTTTTGTTCTTTATAGGACTGATAGTTTCCGCTGTATCGCGTTGCCCCTGATTCAGATAATTCAATGACGGCATCAGCCGTTGCGTCGATGAAAAATCGTTCGTGTGAGACGTAGAGAATCGAGGTCCGTGACATGTTGACCCATTCCGTGAGCCACTCGAGTGTCTCTTGATCCAGATGATTCGTCGGTTCATCGAGAATGATGAAATCAGGTCGTGACAGAAGCAGGCAGGCAAGTTGGAGGCGCGTCTGTTCACCACCGCTTAAACTAGATGCTTTGTGTGTCCAGAGTGCTTCCTCTAATTTGACTTCTTTTAAGACGCGTGTTGCATCTGCTTCAAGCGAGAAGGCGTCCTGATCGAGTGCTTGTTGATAGATCGTCAAGTCACCATTCATGGCATTAGCGCGAAGTTGATAACGAACCGCATCCGCTCGTTCGACGACATCAAGAACGGTGTGATCGCCCGCTACGAAGTGTTGTGATAGTAGACCGAGTTTTTTGTAATGACGCCTGATCGAACCGTCAGTCGGCTGAAGTTGGTCAGCGATCAAGTGTAACAGTGTCGTTTTTCCGATGCCGTTCGGACCGATTAAGGCGACATGTTCACCGGTATGAATATGAAAAGAAACGTCCGAGAAAAGACGTCGTTCGTCGTAGTCCATCGATAGGTGTTGGATCGTAAGTGTTTCAGTAGGCATAAAAGCAGCTCCTTTAGTGTTCATTTCCGATAAGATGAAATGAAAAACACACCATCCGAAGCGAGCGGATGGTGTGCCAGAGTGTAACTCAAAGAAGGTGCTGGCCAGAGGTTGGTCACACCGAAAAAGAGCAGACTCGTAGCGTCAGACATCCGCAACTGCATTGCGAAAGAGATGATTTCATTCATCAAGCGACGTGTACGAGTGATTGCTTCATTTCGGTGTTGTACCTCCTGTTCATAGTCTATGCCGTCATTGTAACAAACTGGAAACGTTAACACAAGTACGATTCAAGTAAGGTTTGCGCAGTATCCGTTTCTTCTGATGAAGGGGGAAGCACATCAGTTAACGGATATGCAAGACCGAGGTTTTCCCACTTATAGACACCGAGCTGATGATACGGGAGTACTTCGACGCGCTCGACGTTTCCGAGCGTCCGGATGAACTCGCCGGTCTGGCGGAGGAAATGTTCTGACATCGTAATACCTGGAACGAGGACGTGGCGAATCCAGACGGGAATGTTTCGCTCGGCTAGGTGTTTTGCGAAGGCGAGTGTATTGGCGTTACTCCGTCCAGTCAAGACGCGACAAGCGGCATCGTCGATATGTTTGATATCGAGTAGTACTAGATCCGTCGCATCGAGAATCGCATCGATGTTTTTCGGGACGACGGATCCCGCGGTATCGATGACCGTATGCAGTCCATGGCGTTTTGCTTCTGTTAAAGCAGCCTCCAAGAATTCTGGCTGAGCGAGCGGTTCACCTCCAGAGAAGGTGATTCCGCCACCCGTGGCCTCGAAAAAGGAGCGATAGCTGATCGCTTCTTTTACGACTTCGTCTGCTGAGACACGCCGTCCGCAACCGAACTCCCATGTATCCACGTTATGACAGTATTGACATCGTAGTGGACATCCTTGCGTAAAGACGATGAATCGAATGCCAGGACCATCGACTGTTCCACATGATTCAACGGAATGGATCATACCATAGGTCATCCTGCTCACTTCCTTTCACATACTACACATCATTTTAGAGAGAACCGTGGAACGTTCGATTGATGACATCGATCTGTTGTTCACGCGTCAGTTTAATGAAGTTGACGGCATAACCGGATACCCGAATCGTTAACTGTGGATATTGTTCTGGATGCTCCATGGCATCGAGTAACGTCTCACGGTCAAAGACGTTGACATTCAAATGGTGTCCTTTTGAAGTCGTACCACCCATATATCCGTCAAGTAATCCGACTGTATTGCGAATGCGTGTGGCTTCATCCTTACCAAGTGCTTTTGGAACGATCGAGAACGTGTAGGAAATCCCGTCGAGCGCATGTTCATATGGTAATTTTCCGACAGATGTCAGTGCGGCGACAGCTCCTCTAGTGTCACGTCCATGCATCGGGTTAGCACCCGGTGCGAATGGTTCACCCGCACGGCGTCCATCTGGCGTATTTCCTGTTTTTTTACCGTAGACGACGTTTGAAGTAATCGTCAGGACAGACTGCGTCGGAAGGGCATTGCGATACGTTGGATGTTTACGGATTTTCTCCATGAACAGTGTGACGAGATCGACCGCCATCTGATCGACCCGTTCATCGTTATTCCCGAACTTCGGAAACTCGCCTTCGATCTTGAAATCAACTGCAATCCCATCCGCATCTCGGATTGGACGAACTGTTGCGTAACGGATGGCAGATAGACTGTCAGCGACGACCGATAAACCAGCGATACCGCATGCCATCGTCCGTAAGATTTCCGGATCATGTAAAGCCATTTCAATCCGTTCGTAGCTGTACTTATCATGCATGTAGTGGATGACATTCAGTGTGTTGACGTACAGTTCTGCGAGCCAATCGAGTTGACGATCATAAGCCGCCATGACGGTTTCGTAATCGAGTACTTCATCAAGCATCAATGGACTTGCTGGGGCGACTTGAATTTTGAGCTTCTCGTCCATTCCGCCATTGATCGTATAAAGTAATGCTTTTGCCAGGTTTGCTCGCGCACCGAAGAACTGCATCTGTTTCCCGATTTTCATCGCGGAGACACAACAAGCGATGCCGTAATCATCTCCATAAACCGGTAACATCAAATCATCGTTTTCATATTGAATCGAGCTTGAAACGATCGACATCTTCGCACAGAATTCCTTGAATCCGCGTGGAAGCTGAGTAGACCAGAGAACGGTTAGATTCGGTTCCGGTGCCGGACCAAGTGTCGAGAGAGTGTGTAAGAAGCGGAATGAACTTTTCGTGACGTTTGATCGTCCATCTTCACTCATTCCACCGATTGATTCCGTTACCCACGTCGGATCACCTGAGAATAGATCGTTGTAGTCTGGTGTCCGTAAGAACTTAACGATCCGAAGCTTCATGACGAAATGATCGACGAGTTCTTGTGCAGTCTCTTCCGTCAAGCGACCAGCCGCAAGATCACGTTCGACATAAATATCAAGGAACGTCGAGACTCGACCGAGTGACATGGCTGCCCCGTTTTGCTCTTTGATGGCAGCAAGATAGGCAAGATAGACCCACTGGAATGCTTCTTGTGCTGTTTCTGCAGGGCGGGAGAGATCGAAACCATAGCGAGCTCCAAGCTCGGTCAATTCCGTTAATGCGCGCAACTGTTCATTCATCTCTTCACGGTCGCGAATCATCGATTCAGATAAGAACCCGCCACGTGCCTTTAAATCCTTCTTACGTTCTTCGATCAAGCGTGCCGTTCCGTACAAAGCAACACGGCGATAGTCACCGATGATCCGTCCGCGACCATAAGCATCAGGTAATCCGGTGATAATACCGGCTTTACGTGCAGCGCGCATTTCAGGGGTATAGGCATCGAAAACCCCTTGGTTATGTGTCTTCCGGTACTCGCTGAAAGTTTTCGTGACGGTCTCGTCTGCTTCAAAGCCATACGCAGCTAGGGCATCATTCACCATCCGAATCCCACCGTTCGGATGAATCGAACGTTTAAACGGTTCGTCTGTCTGTAAACCGACGATTTTTTCAAGTGAGCGATTCAGATACCCTGCATCATGCGAGAGGATCGTTGATGGTGTTTTAGCATCGACGGCATATACACCACCACGTTGTCGTTCTTCATTCGTCAGCTGTAGAATTTGTTGCCAGAGACGTTCCGTTGCTTGCGTCGGACCGACTAAAAAGTGATCATCTCCTGTATATTCCGTGCGGTTGAGTCGAATGAAATCTGCGACATCGATCGTCTTTACCCATTCACCAGACGTAAAGTTCGTCCAAGCACTCGTTTTTTCTAATAACATGGATACCACTCCTTTAATATTGAGCTAATCATCAGTTCCTTATGTGAATAGTGTAACAAAAGGAAGGGGAGATTCCCTTTACGTTCATGTGAATGTTTTAACAAGTGGACAAACGTTGATATGACGGGCTTTCTTTACTTCTGTATTCATATGAAAATAGTTTGAAAAAAACAGTTTTAGATTGCTAATTCAAGGTTTTTTGGAAACTGTATGAGTTGATTTGAAAAAGATTCACTAGAACAGTTGAAACTGTGAGGAATGTCACGCTACGGTGCCTTGTATTTTTAAGACGTATCGTTGACAATGAAAAAGGGAATATAGAACGTGGAGGTGTGCCAAATGGAGTATGTATCATTAACACAACAAGGAGAGTATCAGTCGGGAGACTGGGTCTCGCTGAAAATCGGATCGGACGGTTCAACGCGAACGGGAATGATCACGGAATTCGAAAATGATGGATTCTGGATTCGATTTGAAGATGATTTTGATTATGAAGACTTTATCGGCTATGATGAATCGTATTGGATTGCGCTTGTTCGTCGTCCGGTTGACGTAAAAGCGACGTATGCGAGTCTTGCGGAGTACCCGGCACTCGCTGCAGAATTACAGGATCGTGTCATCCAAGGATTCGAAATTTTAGAAGAAGAAGCCGGTGAAAGCGAGATTCGATTCCATATTCGATTGCTCGACGCAGGAAATGAATATACACAGACATTACGGGGATACCGTGATGCATCAGGAGATCATGTCGAATACGTAACGGCATGATGGAATTAAGAGAGTAGGAGAAATCGTTATGAACTTTACAAAACCATTTTTACAGGAAGCATGGGAACGCGCACGCTTTACGGAGTTGATGCCTGTTCAAGAACAAGCGATTCCGTTGTTGCGCGAAGGAAAAGATGTCCTGGCGGAAGCGCCGACAGGAACAGGGAAGACGCTTGCCTATGTCATTCCAGCTTTAGAAAAGATTGAAGTAGAAGAACCACACGTGCAAGTCGTGATCACGGCACCAACACGGGAACTCGTCATGCAAATTCATCAAGTCATTCAATTGTTTGCTCAAGGAAGTGGTATCAAATCCGGTGCATTCATTGGTGGTGTTGAATTAAAACGACAATATGAACGATTGAAGAAAAAACCACAAATCATCGTCGGAACGCCAGGGCGTCTCGTTGAGTTGATTGATTCGAAGAAGCTGAAGATGCATAAGGTGAAATTGATCGTCTTGGACGAAGCGGATCAAATCTATGAGAGTGGTATGAGTGACTCGGCGACGCGGATCGCAAACAGTGCACTACGCGATCGACAACTGGCATTCGTCTCAGCTACATTACCGGAACGGACAGCAGAATGGGGACGGACGCTTGCGAATAATCCTGAGACAATTCGTGTTGAGCGTGCCGTCAGCACACAAGTGACATTCGGTTATTTGGAGACTTCACGTCGTCAGAAGCCGGAATTGTTACGTCGTCTGGCGAACATGCAAGGATCAAAAGTACTGACATTCATTAATAACCGTTCCTTCCTCGGACCATTGAATGGCGAGTTGAGTAAATTCTCATTGAAATACCGGATTTTAGACGCTGAAAAAGGCAAACGAGAGCGGATGGAGACATTGCGTTCTTATAAAAAGGGAGAGTTTCCTTTACTCGTCACGACAGGTCTTGCGGCACGTGGGTTAGATATCGAAGCAGTCACGCATGTCGTCCATTATGATTTGCCGGAGTCGCTTGACGATTTCGTACACCGTTCAGGTCGGACGGGACGTGGAAACGCGAACGGAATGGTACTTGCTCTTGTTACGGATCAAGACTTAAAACACTTAAAAACACTTGCGAAGCAAATGGGCGTCGAGATGGAAGCGATGGAAATTTACCGTGGGGAAGTCATTCCAAAACGTGAATTCACAGCACCTCAGACGATTAAACGACCGGCTACTCCTCACCGGAAAGGGCGATCGAAATGAAGAACGATCGAAAAGTAATTCCGTTTCCGACGACGGTTTCTGAAGCGGAAATGAATGCAGCCTTGAAGAAAATGTATCAAGAAGCAGCGACAGCGCGTAGTACGGATTGGGTCGCTTTCATTGAAGAGATTGCGACGGAGGGACGTTGGTATTTAAAAGATGCTGAATTGTTCCGGGACTTATTCGTAGATTGGGCAATCTTCTATGAGACGGATGATCAAGGAAAAACGCCGCACGGTCGTTTTCTTGAGCAGGTCAAAGAAGAGTTATCGCCTAGCCTCTACCGCGCCTTGCGTGGATTAGCGGACCCGATGCCTTCGTTGTTTCAAGTCGAGGTGGATGGTGTCGTTGATTTAATGTCAAAACAGACGTATCAAACGGATTTGTCTGAGATTGAAGTCAAACCAGGTGATTTGTTGATTGGAAAACTGCTCTACATTTCTGGGAAATGGCGCTTTGCGATTGCCTATATGAAAGTAGCGCGCGCACTGGTACCAGAAGTCCTCGCTTTGTTGACGGACTTCGTGGATGAAGTAGGAGAAGACGCGTTGCTTCGTCAGTATCCAGAATTTTGTGCGGAATTGATTGACTTACTCCTCGATATCGAAGAAGGCAATATTGCACCGAGACCAGAAGAATAATCGAAAAAACCTAGAATACATGACCCGATTATGGTCAACGTATTCTAGGTTTTTTTCATGAATCTGCTCGATATAGGGCGACATCGTTTTTATCCCGATGTTTCACGCGATACATGGCAAGGTCGGCTTGCTTTAAGCATGTTTCAAGATCAGCCTTATGACACGCGGTCACACCGATGCTTGCAGAAACGAATAAGGATTGTCCTTTATAAACGTAAGGACGTCTTAAAAAGTGTAAGAAGGATTTACATTTTCGACGTAAGGACAGTTCATCATCGGCTTGTAAGAGGATCGCGAACTCATCTCCACCAAGTCGATACACCTGTTCTAAAGAATTCGTATGCTCGCTCAATCGTTTCGCGACTTCGATCAATACGTAATCACCTGCTTCATGACCATACGTATCATTGACTTGCTTAAAACCGTCTAAATCGACTACCGCAAGATAATTCATCTCGAGGAGATGGTTTGAAAAATCTCGCTCCAACGAACGACGGTTTCCGATACTTGTCAAGGCGTCATGGTAGGCGTGGTATTCGATCCTTTTTTGCCGGAGCTTTCGTTCAGTGACGTCATGTAAAATCGTGAAACGCCCCATCGAGGTGGCAGCAATCTGAATCGGAATATCAATGATCTCATACTTTCTGTGTTGTTCATCTTCATGCTCATCGATATCTGTCTCAAGTGTTTCTAATAAGTGACGCATCGTACGAGGAATATGTTCAATCGTCATGTCGGGTAAATGAAACAGACGTTGGGCAGCTAAATTTGCGTATAGTGCCGTTCCGGATTGATCGAGTCGAATCATCGGGTCAGGATGACCGAGAAAGAGTGGGATGACTTGCTGTTCACTATCTTTGATTTGTTGTTTGCGATGTTCGATGCGTGAAGCGAGTTGTTCATTCCGTTCGTGTAATTGTGCAACGATCAACCTATGCTGACGAGCAATCAAGATTTGTCGAATGATTAGTAAAACTAAAATGATGAAGATATCGAGCTTCCCGCCTTCTTGTTCCACCATATAGTGAATGAATAAAGGAACGGCCAGTAGAGGGAGCCAGGAACGGGGAATGACTTTCGTTCGAGTGGTTCCTTCTTCAATATGATCAATATGCCATAAAATAGCTGCACTTTGCGCCAAACGGATCAAGATCGGGAAAAACAATAGATAATTTGCTGAGAAGTCCGGGAAATAAACACTTGAGACTTCGTAGATACCGCGAATGAAAATGGATAAGAACAATAAGAATAATGCCATTCTTGATACCCAATGAGTTTCTTGAATGAACGTGAAATAGAAGAAGACGAATAAACCGAGTGATGTATTCGTAATGACGATGATGGCATAAGGAACAGTTTGCAGTCCCGGATTCGTCAATTCATTGAGGACATGAAACGCAACAAGTGCTACGAAAACGACGATGATCGCGGCATCGACGAAAGCGACCACGTGTTGTCCGAGTGTCCGTTTTGTGATGATTCGGTAAAAAATCGCGTATAAGAATACGTAATGAGATATTGAAAATAAAATCAGGCTATAAATAGATGGAACTGGAAAGTCTTGATCGAAGAAATGTAATGTCTCAAGAACGGAACCGATGCAGGTTAAAACCAGTGATCCTAAAGCGATCAGCCAAAACTTTCGTCTGGGTACGACCAATGTTTGTTCCTTACGATAAGCAGTAAGAATAAAGTAAGCAATCAATCCAAGAGAGGCATACTGTAGTACTTGTTCAAAGATCCGATTAGAAATGGAAGGAGTCCATGTAGCAAGGATCATTAGAGCAAAAGATATGACGAGCATGGCAGGAAACCAACGGATGAAATAGTTCGATTTAAGCATGGACTCCCTCCTAACGTTTAATTTGAGTAGCGAACAAAAAATTGTTTTTTTCGGTCTTCTTAATATGGTACATGGCTTCATCTGCTCGAATCAATAATTGTTCACAGCTTTTACCAACTTCAGGGTATAAGGAAATTCCGATTGATGGTGTGACTTGAAGCGTATGTGTCTGGATGTAGAACGGATGATTTAGAACTTCGAGAACGTGTTCGGCAAACTGACGTGTTTCCGAAGCAGATGCCTGAATGAAGATCAAGAACTCATCTCCTCCAAGACGTGCAACGAGATCAGTTGACGTCGTCATCGATTGAAGGCGGCTCGCCGTCTCTTGTAACACGAGGTCACCAACATCATGCCCATAAGTGTCATTGATTTGTTTGAAACCGTCTAAATCAATGAATAGTAAGGAGCCGTATTCTAACGTCGGCAGAGTCAGATAAAGTTGTTCCTCGAAGTAACGCCGGTTTGGCAAATGCGTGAGCGAATCATAGTACCCCATACGTTCTAGCCATACTTCCTGTTGATAATCTTCCGTGATATCCGCCAAGATGGCGAAATAGCGTTGTTGATCCGGGATATCGATGATTGTCGTATTCAAAAAGATTTCCGGATGTTCCTCCGTGGCCGGTACATGTAGCAAGTGAGAGGGACAAATCAGCTGCGCTTGTTGAAGCAATGGAATGAGTCGATCAAGTTGTAGCCGTTGGCTCGGTCCGAGCGGTAAATTGCTCCATCCAGCTTCGACAGCAGCTGGATTGACAGATCGAATCTGATACGTAGCATCGATTTCAAGAACAATTTCTGGATAAGATAGAAAAAGCGATGTTAGTTCCTTTTCCCTTAACTGTAAGAGTGCTGTCTTTTGATGGACAATGTCTTCTAGATTCGTTTGCAGTGCTGTTGTTTCCTGTAACAACAGCAGATTTTCCTGATATGAAAAAAGCTGTCGTGTTAAAAATAATAAAAACGTAATGCCGACGGAAAGTGAGAAGAAGGTTTGGGAGACAGGGAAGAATGTAATATAGAGAATCAGTACAGATAATAAGATGTACGACATCAAGGAACGCGTAAGTGTTTCGACCCGAATAAGAGTTGCTTGTTGTTCATGACTGATGGGAAGAGCGCGAGTATTCATGAAGGCAAGGGTGAAGAGTCCGCTGAGTGGGTATAGCGGAAGCAATAATCCAGCTATTCGCGGTTCACCGTTCAATAACAACGTATAAAAAATAAAGTTCGTCATACCGAGCACGAACGTTCCGAGTACTAGGAAGAGGAACCCTAATCTCGATACGTTTCGCTTTAGTCCAGAAGCATAAAGTAAGAAAAAGAACAGCGTCAACAGAATCGTCAAGAAGGCATAGAAGGTCCAACTGATTTGCTCGAGTACCGTTCTAGTATAAGAGGGGACAAAGCGGAAAATAGCGATGTATCCAGCAATCATTGATACAGTGAACAATGTTAAAGAATCAAGAATCAATAATTTTTGTTTTTGAAACAAAGTCAAATCCAACTGCCGAAATAAGAAGATGACCATCATCGTTAAATGAACCGTATAAGGCAGATCTAATAAGACGTTCAGGTTAACAGCGTTCCATTGAAAAAGACGACCAATCATATTGAGGAGATCGCCTAGAAAATACGAGAAAAAGGCGACCGATAACCATTTATATGGAATGGAAGATTGTTTGAAAGCCTTCGATTGACTAAGTAGGAAGATGACGAAAGAACCGACTAGACTAATGATCGCTGAAAGTTGTAACGAGCGATCTTGTGGCAATAGCCATAGTAGGGTGTACGTAACAACTAAGTAGAATGCGACGGTAGGGTAGATGTTTTGAACGATCCGTTTCACCGGAACTCCTCCTTTCGCAAGCCTTCCATGAAAATGAAATATGCTATAACATTACCCGATATCTAGTTTGAATTCACATTTATTTTCAGATTTAAAATGAAAATAAGAGGCAATTCCCATTTCATGAAAAAAGCGGGGTTCTTCTTTAAGGAAGAACTCCGCTTATCGAAATTATTGATTAGATTGACGATAGTTTTCAAATGCCTCGATTTTTTCAGAAAGGTACGTCCAATACTCCATCCGTTCTTCAAGCATCGCTTTCGTTTTTTCAATGGCTTGATACAGTTCATTGACTTTACCGAGATTGCTTCCTGCCGAAGCAAGTTCGGCTTCTAATTGCTCCAGTTCTGCCTCACTTTCTTCGATTTGTTGTTCAATGATTGCCCAATCTTGTTGCTCCTGATAACTTAGTTTCTTTGGCGTCTCTATCTTTGGTGCTGTAGCAACCTCAACCGTCTTTTCAACAACGATTGAGGGAACGGGTGCTGTCATTTGCTCAAGATAGTCTGTATATTGTCCATAATAAAAGACGACATTCCCGTCTTCAAATGCAATCAAGCGATTGACGACCCGGTCGAGGAAGTAGCGATCGTGGCTGACCGTGATGACGGTGCCTGGGAATGATTCTAAATAATCTTCGAGTACGGATAACGTCTCAGTATCCAAGTCGTTCGTCGGCTCATCAAGGAAGAGGACGTTTGGTTCTTCCATCAAAATTGTCAACAATTTCAGACGTCGTTTTTCGCCGCCGGACAGCTTACCGATTTGTTTATATTGGGCTTCCGGTTTAAAGAGAAACTGTTCGAGCATCTGACTTGCCGTGATCTCCTCGCCAGCGAGTGTCGTGATGACTTTTGCGATTCGTTCGACCTCATCGATGACACGGCGTTCGGGATGCGTGAATTCGGCAAATTGCCCATAAAAGCCGATCTTCACCGTTTCGCCGTGAATGATTTCACCGGTTGTTGGTTCTAAGCGTTTCGCAAGGATTGAAAGAAGTGTTGATTTTCCGCTCCCGTTTCGCCCGACGATACCATACCGTTCTTTCCGTCCGATCAGAGCGTTAAACGATTCAAAAAGAGTCCGTTCACCAAATCGATGCGAGACATCATGCGCTTCGATGACTTTTTTACCAAGACGGGTCGAACCGACCTGTACTTCGAGTGTTGATTCTTCTTCCTCGTACGAGAGGTCTTGTAAAGCATCCACGCGCTGGATCCGCGCTTTTTGTTTCGTCGTCCGCGCCTTTGCTCCGCGACGCAACCAGGCGAGTTCGCGACGGAGGATGTTTTGACGTTTTTCTTCCATAGAAGCTGTCCGTTCACGACGTTCGGCACGTTTTTCAAGAAATGATTCATAGTTTCCGACATAGAAATAAGCTGTACCGTTCGCGATCTCCATCATATGATTCGTCACACGATTCAAGAAATAGCGATCGTGGGTGATCAGTAGAATCGCACCACGGTATTCCTTGATTTGAGTTTCAAGCCAGCTGATCGTTTCGGCATCCAGTTCGTTCGTCGGCTCATCGAGCAGGAGAAGATCGGCTTCATCGAGTAAAGCTTCAGCGAGTCCGACACGTTTGCGTTGTCCTCCGGAAAGCGAGCCGATCAACGCGTTCAAGTCGAGGATACCGAGTTTGTTTAAAATCATTTTTAAGCGTGATTCCGTGTCCCAAGCTTGCGCAGCATCGACTTCTGTCTGAGCAATGATGAAGCGATTGAGTAACGTTTCACTCGTCGGATCTTGTTCGAGTGCTAGACGCGCCGTTTCATAGTGACGTAAGGCGTTAATCGTTGGTGTATCACCAGACAATAGTACTTCCATGACCGTTTGGTCTTCCGGATAATCGGTCGTTTGCGATAGCAAGCGGATCCGATAATCATTCGGGTGATGCATCGTACCAGCGTCTGCCGTCTCTTTACCTGCCAAGATATGCAGGAGAGTCGACTTACCGGTACCATTGACGCCGATGATGCCAATCCGGTCGCCAGGTGAGACGGAGAATGTCACATCTTCGAAGACGATTTTATCGGCAAATTCTTTTTTGAGATTTTCTGCTTTCATTAACATATTAGACACCTTCTACAATCTGTTTGATTTGCTGTTCGACTGTCTGGACGAGTTCTTTTTGTGTCATCGTGCTCGGATCAATCGAGGGTAAGATTGTGACTTCGACCGTAGCCGGACGAATCTTACCCGTTTCCTCCATGACACGGTAACTACCTGAAATCGCGACGGGAACGACGCGTGCGCCACTTGATGTCGCAAGGGTAAAGCTTCCCGCTTTGAACTCCGCCATCGGTCCGCCTTTAGAGCGTGTTCCTTCCGGGAAGATGATCATCGATTGTCCGTCCTTGATCGTCTCGACACCAGAACGAATCGCTTTCAGCGATTGGCGTCGATCTTTTCGATCGATCATGACACATCCCATCAGATTCATCCAAACATTGACGATTGGAATTTTATTCACTTCGATTTTTGAGATGAATGCTTTCGGTTTATCGATTGTTCCAAGTAGAATCGGAACATCGAAGTTCCCTTGGTGATTCGAGATGAAGACGACGGGTTCGTTTGCCGGGATATGCTCACGACCCGTCACGTTGACACGAACGCCAGCGAGTCGGAGAAGAGAGTTTGCCCAGACGCTCGCTACACGCTGAACGAATGCATAGCGCGCGAGATGCGTTCGACGTTTTGCGCTTGGTAAAAACGGTAAGGTACAGGGTAAGACAAGTCCAAAATAAATGAACCAAATGACAGTACGGATCATGGTGAAGTGACAGCTCCTTTTTTCATTGCTGATGTTATTGTACAAAAAAAGACCGGGCGTCGCACCCAGTCTGCGTGATTATTCCCAGTAACGAGGCTCAGATTCCTCTTCGCTTTCTCCAAGTTCAAAGGTGAGGCGACGTGTCGTCGGATCAACAGAGAACGTGGCGTTCGTATTGTCGATCTGTTTGATTTCCATCGTTTCCTCATCCAAAATGAGAGTCAAGCGGACCTTATCTTCGTGATCTACGAGCAGTACGCCATCTTCCTTCAACCATAAATCGATGACAGGAGAGTAGCGAAGTGTCCAACCGTTTGATAAAGGGATTTCGTTCATAATGAATCTGTTCCTCCTAGGTGATGAAATCGTGTTCTTTACTTATCATGCTGGTCTGTCGCGGAGAATGCAAGTGGTGTACTCGAATCTCGATGAGGATAGCCGATTTGATAAGATTGTTCTCGTTTCTTCATCCGTTCGTACTGTTTTTTGACACGACGGTGTTGAATGTATTCAATGTAAGTCAGATAGGACGTACGGATCAACTGGCGGATCGATGATAGTGACAGACAAATCGCTAGTGTAAAGACGAACACACCGATCGAACTCGTATAATAACCGGTAACAAAACTTAAGTATGTAGTGATGAGACCCGTAATCGTCGTAAATAAGTAGAAGAGCACGTCCGTTTCCTCCTCAAAAATTAAAATGATGCATGTTCATTTAATTCGAGGTCAAACGCAATTTTCCTTTATCGTCCTGTAAATGTCCGGAAAAAATAAAAAATCCACACGGAAGGTGTAGATTTTAAGGGCGATCGATTTGCTGAAGCGCTGGTGTCTTCGGTGTCATATTCGTACTGTTCGATCCTTCTGCGAAGACAATTCCAATCGTAGCAAGGAACGCAAAAAATGCAAAAACCAATGTTTTCGTGAAGCGTCGTGCGAACGAACGCGATTGAATGTTATGAAACATTTTTATCCCCCATATTTACCTAAACTAAACCTTCTTTTTCCTGTTATTTAATCATATATCTTTTTTTCAAAAAAATCACGCAAATGTGTTCCGTTCACAAATATGTCACAACTGTCACCATTGTGTCGATATCAGAGATGAATGGAAAAAGAGTATAGTATGGTAGGGAAAGAACAGCAGAACGATTCACAAGAACTGGAATCGATTCAAATACAGAGAGGAGATGACCCGAAATGGGATTACGCGCAGGACAGGTTGTCACATTAAAAGTAGAACGCGAAGCAGAGTTCGGAGTGTTTCTGACAGATGGAAATGAAGATGTGTTGTTGCATAACAATGAACAAACACGGAAAGTAGCCCTCGATGAAGAGGTAGAAGTCTTCTTGTATCAAGATAATGAAGGGCGTCTAGCATCATCGATGACGATTCCAGAAGCTTCATTTGAAGACTATGTCAAGACGACGATCAATGGGACACGCTATAACACAGGAGTGTTCGCGAACATCGGTATTCAAAAAGACGTTCTCGTCTCACTCGACGATTTGCCGCAGCGCCGGATGTTCTGGCCAGAAGAAGGCGATCAACTCTTCATTCGTCTGAAACATGATCAGAAGCTTCGGTTACTCGGAGACCCTGCACCTTATGCATACTTCAACTTACGTGCGAAGCCAGCTCCAGAGGAGTGGAACAACATGGACGTCGAAGGTCTCGTCTTCTCACAACGTGAACCAGGCGTTAACGTCTGGGTCAACGATCAATCGATCGGATTCTTGCATGAACGTGAGATGGAACGTTGGCCGCGTCTTGGAGAAGTCTTGAAATTACGAGTGACAAATGTAAAACCAGATGGTACAGTATTACTTTCAGCACGACCACGTGCCTTTGAAGCCATTGATACAGACGCGGAGTTGATTCTGAACCATCTACTTGAACATGATGGTCAGATGCCGTATGGTGATAAGACAGCTCCCGAGACGATCGATGAAGTATTCGGTCTCAGCAAGGCAGCATTCAAACGAGCGCTCGGTCGCCTGTTGAAAGATAAAAAAATAGAAAAAAATGAAACGGGTATTCGGTTGACGAAATAATCGGACCGAGTAAGCCTGCGTTTCGAATAGATAGTAAGGAATTCATCATTTTGGTGGTTGCGGCTGGTTTGATTACCGGCGACCATTTACTGAATATACCCCATCACTAGTGGGGGCACGCGATGACGTACATCGCACGGTCCGGGCACTTCGCCTTTCCCTCGCCCTTATGGCAACGATTATGATGGTGACTTCCCTAAACATTATTATAAGAGAAACCACTCTATCTTTATGTGATAGATTCTGTTATAATAGGTAGTCGATTGTATTCGTTACGGTAGCGTCTGTTTAGTGGCAGACGCTTTTCATATGACAAAGGAGAGTATTTAGCATTGACAACATTTCGTGAATTAAATCTTAGTGAGGCACTTATCAAAGGTGTCCTAAAAATGGGCTTCGAAGAAGCAACACCAATCCAAGCAGAAACAATTCCAGTCGGACTCAGCGGCGTTGACTTAATTGGTCAAGCACAAACAGGTACTGGTAAAACTGCAGCATTCGGTATCCCAACAATCGAGCGTCTTGACGCAAAATCACGCAACATCCAAGCGTTGATTCTTGCTCCAACACGTGAGCTCGCAATCCAAGTAGCAGAAGAATTGAACCGGATCGGTGAAGTAAAACGCGTTCATGCACTTCCTGTTTACGGCGGTCAGCAAATCGATCGTCAAATCCGCGCACTTCGCAAAAATCCACAAATCGTCGTTGCGACACCAGGACGTTTGATGGACCACATGAACCGTAAGACGTTGAACCTCGATCACGTTCAAACGGTCATCCTTGACGAAGCAGATGAGATGTTGAACATGGGATTCGTCGAAGACATCGAGAAAATCCTCGGTGCACTTCCTGAAACACGTCAAACACTCTTATTCTCAGCAACGATGCCACCACAAATTCGTAAAATCGCAGATCGTTTCATGACGACTCCGACACACATCAAAGTCAAAGCAAAAGAAATGACAGTTGAAAACATCGACCAGTCATTCATCGAATTGAAAGAAAGCCAAAAATTCGACGTTCTTTGCCGTTTGATCGACACGGATTCTCCAGAACTCTCAATCATCTTCGGTCGTACGAAAAAACGTGTTGACGAAATGACTGAAGGTTTGATCCAACGTGGATACACAGCTGACGGTTTACACGGTGACTTAACACAAGCAAAACGTGACCAAGTCATCCGTCGTTTCAAAAAAGGAACGATTGATATCCTCGTCGCGACAGACGTTGCAGCACGTGGTCTTGACATCTCTGGTGTCACACACGTCTACAACTTCGACGTCCCACAAGATCCAGAGAGCTATGTTCACCGGATCGGTCGTACGGGTCGTGCTGGTAAAACAGGATCGGCTGTCACATTCGTTACACCACGTGAATTCGGTCAAATCAAAACAATCGAACGTGTCACGAACAAAAAAATGTCACGTCGTCATGCACCAACACTTGATGAAATCTTAGAAGGCAACTTGAAGCTTGCTGCACAAGAACTCATCAAACGCGTTGAAGCAAAAGACTCAAAAGAATATACGACACTTGCACAAGAACTCTTAGAAGAGTACGAAGCAGTGGAACTTCTTTCAGCAGCACTTAAAGGATTGACGAAAGAGCCGGATGCAACACCAGTCCAAATCTCTTCAATCGAACCAATCCGCGTGAAACGTTTCGGTAGCAACGGTGGTGGAAACCGTCGTCCTTACGGAAACAAAGGTGGAAGTGGAAGCGGCAACCGCAGTGGCGGATACCGTGGAAACAACCCGCGCGGTGGCGAGCGTCGTGAAGGTGGTCGTTCATCTTCTTCATCAGATCGTCGTGAAGGCGGTTATGCTGGACGTAGCAACCGTAGCGAAAGCGATCGTAACCGTGGTGGACGTAAACCACGTTTTGAAAAGTAAACGATTCGAACCGATTTGTCACAGACAAGTCGGTTCTTTTTTATGATTTATCTGAGCGGTCATGATAAAATGAGCCATGAACGATAGGGAGAGGGCTGAATCATTCGTGTATACCATTTATGTAGCAGCATCCGTCTGTCTCGTTGCACTGATCGTCGCGACGAAAAAGATTTGTGAGCGGACGACAAAAGGACATTTTCGTTATATTCCGTTGGCGACCTTATTATTTGGCGGCATCATCTTTCTTGTGTTAGCCATCGGTAAGGGGGGAGCCGTCGGAATCCAATACGGTGTCCTGAGTATCATCTACTTGACGGCGACATTCGGTGTGTACTTGTATATCGCATTGCGGAAAGATACGACGTTATCGTAAAACAGGGGCTCTCTCGTTACAGAGAGGCTCTTTTTTTGTTAAGATAGAACAAGAGTACAAGGGGGGAATAGAATGGATGCATTAGATGTCATCGTTCATCCCGAAGAGATAGAGGCATGGTTTCAACCGATCGTAGGCGCTGCCCCTTTTAAGGTGGAAGGGTATGAAATCCAGTCCCATTTTCGTGGAGAACCGTTAAAACCATTTTTTCAGGAAGATGATGTTCCAATCGAGTATCAACTCGAAGTCATGGGGCATGTCGTCCGTCAAGCATTCCAAAAAGTACCCTCCGATGCACAAGCGTTTATTCTGATCCGTTGTCGTCCAGCTTGGCTGTTTGAAAACGGTGGGGAGGACTTCTTGCATGTCTTACGGACGGTCGACTCGTCGTTTCCAAAAGAGCGGATGTACGTTACTTTGACGGATGTCCAAGTCGATGATTTTGACCGTCTGGGTCGGATCGTCGCGTAT
This sequence comes from Exiguobacterium sp. s161, assembly GCF_018619045.1. NCBI lineage: Bacteria > Bacillati > Bacillota > Bacilli > Caryophanales > Exiguobacterium > Exiguobacterium sp. s161. The sequence goes on along the minus strand of NZ_JACSNH010000005.1, from coordinate 41,308 downwards.
TACCAGAACTCTGGACTGAAGGTAGCGCTGGACCGTGCGGAAGCAACGAGTCTTGAACGTGTCTTTTCGATGTCGCCGGATATGTTGATCGTCGATTTATCCTCCATGATTGAAAAAAAGACCGTCTCAGCGTCGTATCCACATCTCTTACAGACGATGGAGCATCTTTGCGACCAGCTTGGAGCGCCACTTTTGTATAAGAATATCAGTCATCTCGGTCAACTTCGGTATGCGTGGCAACACGGAGGACGTTACTACATGGGGAATCTACTTGGAGAAGCATCACCTGAATGGGTCATGACCTGTCCTGGTATGGAAGTGTTGATCCATGAAGTCCCGATGTTTTATAAATATGATCGCGAGCAGATGAATCGCTTGTTTCAGCTAGAGCAAGACTGGACGGTTCGATTTAATGAAGATTGTCAGTCCTTGAAGCCGGAGCAAGATCTCGATCAATGGTTGCTGACGCTCGCCCGGAAGATGGAGCCGGAATTCATACGGTTTTATATCACGGATGCGAATGGATTCCAACAATCTTCAAACGTCAGTAAAAAGAGTGGGGAGTGGAAGCTGTATTCCTTCTACAAAGGGTACAACTGGAGTTTCCGTCCTTACTTCATCCGGACGACGGTAGCGATGGAACGACGACATAGTGGATATTTATCCGAACGGTACGTCGACTTCAGCTCGAGTGAACAAACGCGGACATTTAGTATGCCGCTCAGTAATGGGATGTTCTTATTTGCGGATATCTCTGCAGATTATCTATATCAAGAACGATTGAGTGAATGAGGAGGAAATGAAAGTGTTAGATTATGATTACGAGGCATTACGAGAAATTGGACGAATCGTCGCCATGGCACGCGATGAGATGGCGGATGCCGTCAAACCGGGAATCACGACGAAGGAACTCGATGACATCGGAGCACGCATCCTGAAGGAACAGGGAGCAGAGTCTGCTCCAATCGTCATGTACGATTTCCCAGGAGCGACATGTATCAGTGTCAACGATATCGCAGCACACGGTATCCCAGGGAAGTATGTCATTCAAGAAGGTGATATCGTCAATGTCGATGTCTCGGCTGTGAAGAACGGTTACTACTCGGACACAGGGAAGACGGTCATCGCAGGAGAAGCAAAACGTCCGGAAGATGTCCGACTCGTTGAAGTGTCATTGACGGCGCTTGAGAAAGGACTTGAAAAAGTCAAAGCCGGAACGAAGGTCAACCAGATCGGAAAAGCAATCTATGCCGAAACACGTAAGAGCGGTTTCACGGTCATCCGTAACTTAGCGGGACATGGTCTCGGTAAGACACTCCATGGTGAGCCAGAATCCATCTCGAACTACTTCAATCGTGAAGAGAATGATTTGTTGAAGGAAGGGCAAGTCATCGCTGTCGAGACGTTTATTTCAACAGGAGATGAGTTCTGTATCGAAGATGAGCGGGACGGTTGGACGTTATACACACCGAACCGGAGTCTCGTCTCACAATTCGAGCACACGGTCGTCGTCTTAAAAGACGGGTATGAGATTTTGACGAAAGTCGAAGGCAAAGAATCGTTCTAAGAAAAGCTTATATAGTAAAATACGAAAAAGAGACAATGGAAGTCAATCCATTGCCTCTTTTTTGTTGTAGTACTCCTATTATAAGGATATCCGGGACGTTGCCAATTTGTTTAACTGTGACTCGGATACGGCTGGAGCGGAATAACGAATGTGTCCGTGTTCGACATGATACGGAGTCTCAAGCAAATCTTCTTCGAAATAATCGGCAGTACTTGCCATATCAATCGGATAAGCGAGTCCAGGAAGTGTTGCAAAAGCAAGGGTCTGACGACGCCCGATACCGCTCTCGAACATCCCACCGAGCCAGTAGGGTGCTTTTGTTCGAAGGGACAAAGCGTTCGTCAGTCCACCGACGCGTGCCGGCTTGATGTTCAGAATCTGACCAGCTTGGAGCGTCTTCATCAACTCGGCATCCACTGGAGCGACGATGGATTCATCCAGACAAATCGGTGTCTGTAAGAGTATAGCGAGACGTTGATGTCCGGACCAATCCGACGCTGCGAGCGGCTGTTCCATCATAACGAGACCGAATGAATCCCACTGCTGTAATAGAGGGAAGTCTGCTTCAGTGAAGCTGCCGTTAGCGTCAAACATCAAGGGCGCATCAGGGAAAGCGGCACGTACTTGCTCAAGAACGACGGTATCCGTCGGAGCGAGCTTCAGCTTGATCCGTCCATATCCGGAAGCGATCGCTTGTCCGACGGCTTCGACGGTCTGTGCTGCAGAAGCCCGTCCGAGTGCTTTCCCGCAAGGTACGAGAGATGATTCATCACCTCCGAGATACGTGGCGAGCGATTGACCGGTAGCTGCTGCAAATAATTCATAGATCGCTCCTTCGAACATCGCCTTTGCCATCGGATTACCTTGCACGATGCGGAAACGATTCGTAACGTCTGCTGGATGATGGAGCGGTTGTTCAAGTAACCGATACAGCAGTGGAGCAATTCCTTGGAGGGAGTGTTGTGTTTCCGATGTATACCACGGTGTATCGAACGCGACACCTTCCCCGTAACCCACTCGTCCTTCCGAATCGGTCAGACGCAAAATCGTCGTCTGGCGTACTGTCAGCGTCGAGAGGGCGGTTTGCATCGGACGACGAAAGACGAGCGGAACATCGAACAGTTCGGCAGACCGGAGAGTGATACTCATAATGACTCCTTCAGTTGCTTCCGCAATAGTTTACCGTTCGCATTGCGTGGCAGCGCGCTACGATAGATATAATCAACCGGACATTTATATTTAGCGAGCAATTGACTGATTTCCGTTCGGACGATGACTTCATCGAGTGTACTGACAATGAAGGCGACCGGAACTTGTCCCCATTTAGCATCAAATCGTCCGACGACACCTGCTTCTTGAATTCCATCAATCGAGAGAAGTGCTGATTCGACTTCAGCTGGATAAATGTTTTCCCCACCTGAGATGATGAGATCGCTTCGACGATCGAGAACATAGAGGTATCCGTCGGCGTCCAGACGTCCTAAGTCACCAGTCTTGAAAAAACCGTCTGCCGTAAAGGCGTCTGCCGTTTTCTCTTCCTCATGAAAATAGCCTTTCATGATCGTCGGTCCTTTGACTTCGATTTCTTGATGACGTGTAATGCGAATTTGTGTCGGATGAATCGCTTGTCCGGCCGATCCAATCTTTCGTAAGGCATCCTCAGGCAAGAGGGTTGCGATTTGAGAAGCGGTTTCCGTCATCCCGTATGTCTGCATGACCGGGATATTGCGGTCGAGTGCACGCGTCAGAATCGGTAATGGTACAGGACCGCCTCCTGTCAGTACGACGCGAAGTGCGTGGCGACGTAGCCCGGCTTCGAGCAGTCGATCAAGCATGACCGAGACGAGTGAGACATGGGTGATCTTTTCCGTCGTAATCCAGTGTAATGCGCGTTCTGGTGAAAAATGTGGCTCAAGAATGATTGGTACTCCATAGATGACTGCCCGATAGACGACAGCTAATCCACTCATATGGAACAGCGGCGTGACGATCAAAAAACGATCCTCTGGCAGTGATCCGATATGACGCGCGGCGTTCGTCGCACTTGAAAAATGATTCAACATCGTTTGTTCGACGGCTTTCGGATGTCCGGTCGTACCACTCGTAAAGAGCATCGATTGGACGTATTGCTTGGGCATATGGCGTATTAACAGGTCAGGTGCTTCTTTTTCATAAGAGAAAGCCACGCACGGGATCCTTGTATCAAGTGTCCGGTCCGTCACGATGAGCCGTACATCTGCCTGTTTGAATTGACGTAATACTTCCGTTTGCGTCAAACGTGTGTTGATCGGGACGACGGTCAATTCAAGCAATTGAGCTGCGTGAAGTGCGACGATGTAGCGCGCACTCGATGGACCGTAAAGAGCAATCCGGTCTCCACGTGTCACGATCGTCGCCCAAGTACTTGCTAAGCGATGTGCGCGTGTATATAGTTCAGACCACGACCAACGCTCCGTTTCCGTAATGAGCGCGATGTCATCCGGCTGTTCTTTTGCCCGTGTATAGATCCAAGGATACAAAATAGTCACTTCCTTTTGAGATGAATATACGAAAAAGGTTCAATGTCGTAAGACGATTGAACCTTTTTTTCATTATGGGAAACGCGGGAACTGTCCGAAGTCCGGATTGCGTTTTTCTTTGAACGCATCGCGTCCTTCTTTTGCTTCGTCCGTTGTGTAGTACAACAACGTTGCATCTCCTGCGAGTTGCTGAATCCCTGCAAGACCATCTGAATCAGCATTGAATGCCGCTTTGAGGAAACGAAGAGCCGTTGGTGAATGTTGAAGGATTTCAGCACACCATTGAATCGTTTCTTGCTCGAGATCTGCGAGTGGAACGACCGTGTTGACGAGTCCCATATCCAGTGCTTGCTGTGCGTCATATTGACGGCAGAGGTACCAGATTTCACGCGCTTTCTTGTGTCCAACAACGCGTGCGAGGTAACCAGAGCCATATCCAGCATCGAATGAACCAACTTTTGGACCAGTTTGTCCGAAGCGGGCGTTGTCTGCAGCGATCGTCAAGTCACACACGAGGTGAAGGACGTGTCCGCCGCCAATCGCATAACCTGCGACCATAGCGATGACTGGTTTTGGGATGACACGAATCAAACGTTGAAGATCAAGAACGTTCAAGCGTGGAATTTCATCGTCACCGACATATCCACCATGTCCACGTACCTTTTGATCTCCGCCAGAACAGAATGCGAGATCGCCTTCACCTGTTAAGATGATGACGCCGACATTTTGATCGTCACGTGCACGTGAAAATGCGTCGATGAGTTCGTGGACCGTGTGTGGTCGGAACGCATTGCGAACTTCAGGACGGTTGATCGTGATTTTCGCGATCCCGTTCCATTGTTCATATTTGATGTCTTCATAGCTGCGGGCTGATACCCATTCCGGAGCATATTTCATGTGAATTCCCCCAATATGTTAGTGATGAATAAGTAGATTCTCTACCATTGTAACAAACTTTTGCGGTTGGTCGATATGTGGGGCGTGCGAAGCGTGCAAAATCACGTGAATTTTTTCAGGTGATGCCGCTCGTGAAGCGATGGCACGGAATTTTTCATCCTCTGCCCCGACGATCCAATCAATCTCTTTCGGAAGGCATGACCATAGGGGTGGCATGCTTCCTGTACCTTGTGTACGTAACGAAGCACTTAAACCTTCAACCGTTTGGGACAGGCGCTCCTGACGCAGTCGCGTACGTTGCGATTCCGGGAGAAGGGCTTGGGGTTTAAATAGTCCAAGTGTCTCCCAGTGATCGATGAAAGCTTCGAGTCCGCCTTTTTCGAGTCGCTCCGCAAGCAATCGATCCGATGTACGACGTACTTTTCGCTCGATTGCCGTCTTAAGACCCGGTGTCGTACTAACAGCGATCGTCCGAGCGATTTGCTCAGAGACGACGCTCAGCATTAAAGCGATTCGGCCACCCATCGAATACCCGAGGACGATCCATGGCTCGGATCGCATAGCGAGCAGTGCCTCGAGATCCTTGACCTGTTGCGTCAAACGCATTCGTTGCTCAGACGCCGGTGTCGTTTTTCCATGCCCCATCAAATCAAGGCGATAGACGGTGAAGTGAGTCGATAAATGCTCACTTAGCATGTCCCACGTCGAGAGCGAGCCTGTAAAACCATGAAGCAATAGGAGCGGTGGACCCGATCCCTCGATTTTCACATGATACGTATGCCCACGCAAAATCATTGGAACACCTCGGCTAACGCATGATTCGTCACGTCCCAGATCGAACGGTGCATCTGTACGTTCTCTGTTCGTGTCGTCTTGACTTCAAGAATCCGAGTGACGTTCGTCTCTTCCGCAAGTGCTTGACGTAACGCGGCGATGGAATCGATCGCCTGATAGGTTACGCCATATCCGGAAGCGAGAGAAGCGAAGTCGAGATGCTGCGGTGTACCGAAAAGTGGCTCGAACACCTCTTGCTCGAGTTGCTGTTGCGGTAAAAAACTAAATATTCCGCCACCCGCATTGTTGACGAGAATGATCGTTAACGGAAGCGTCCGTGCTGTCATCAGACCGTTGATATCATGAATGAACGCTAAGTCGCCGACGAGTAAATAGCGGTGTATGGCGTCAAACGTTGCTCCTAGAGCGCTTGAGAGAATGCCGTCAATTCCGTTCGCACCTCGGTTCGCGAGTAGACGAAGCGGTGTTCCTGTCGGTAGGAACGTATCGACATCCCGTATCGGCATGCTGTTTGAAACGAAGAGACTTCCGTCCTGTAACGTCGTCAATGCACGGATGACGTTGTATTCCGTCATCTCCTCTTGATCGATTGTCGCAAAAGCAGCGGCGACGCGTCGCTCCGCCTGTTGCAACAGTGTCAGATACGCAGGATCGTGCGGAACAGATTCATGATGCGCGAGTTGTCGCGCGTGACCAATTACGAAATCCGAATGAAGCTGTGGATCGCGCCAGTTTCCTGGATGACCGACGACCGTCGTCGGAATATCCCGAGACCAAAGCAGATAAGGTTTTGACGTCGGCATGGCACCGAAACGAATGATTCGGTCTGGTCGGACGTGCTGAGCGGTAGCTGGATGTTTGAGCCATGTATCGTAATAGGCAAAAACGTGAGCATCATGCGATTGTCGTCCTTGACTGAGTGGATCCGCCAATACCGGAATCCCTGCTTGTTTCGCATACGAGATGACAACCTGACTGTCCGCCGCAGTAAGTTGTGGTCCAAGTACAAAAAGAAGACGCTCTTCTTGAAGTGTGGTCGCTAAAGCGTCGTTTACGCCCGGTGTCGGTTCAGGTAAAATACCGACCGGGCGTCCTGTCCGTAAGAGATCGAGTTCCGGCACGAGCGGTTCACGTAACGGAACATTGATTTGAACCGGACCAGCTGGTTCCGTCAGGGAGAGTAAGGTTGCGCGTTGTGCGACATGAGCGACGTAAGGAAGACTTGCTTCTTCTGCTAACGGAAGATCAAACGCATGGCGAACCTGCTTCCCGTACAGATCGACCTGATCAATAGCTTGTGGCGCACCGACATTCCGTAATTCGTGTGGTCGATCGGCGGTCAAGACGATCAGCGGAAGTTCAAAGATGTTCGCTTCGGTCACTGCTGAATAATAGTTCGTCGCAGCGGTACCGCTTGTACAAATCAACGCAACGGGACGAACGCGTTCTTCCGTCCGTGTTAGACCTAAAGCAAAAAAACTAGCCGACCGTTCGTCAACAAGGACGTGGGTACGGCTAGAAGGATGCAGAAAAGCAGCAATGGCAAGTGGTGTCGAACGGGAACCGGGACTGATGACGAAGTCCCGGACACCAGAAGCGACGAGCGTATCGATTAACGTGTGCATCCACTTAGTCAACATAAATATCATCCTTTTCAATCGAACCGATGTGTCCAAGTGCTTGTACCATCGGTGATAGTTTAGTTTCCGTCTCTGCCAGTTCACTATCGAGATGAGAGCCTTCGACAAGACCGCAACCGGCGTAAAGAATGACCGCCCGTTCTGTAAACAATCCAGATCGAATGGCAACGATGAATTCCCCGTCATCCTGTCCGTTCATCCAACCAACAGGTGAACCGTACCATCCTCGTTCGAACGTTTCGATTTCTTGGATGGCATCGACTGCTAACTGCTTGGGCTCGCCCCCAAGTGCAGGTGTCGGATGCAGTTTTTCGATTAATTGGAATAACGTCACATCTTCTTTTAAATGAGCTGTGATCGGTGTATAAAGATGTTGAATATGGCGATTCTTCAAGAGAATCGGCGTATCCGGACAATCCAGTTCCTCTGAAAATACAGATAATGTCCGTTCGATCGAATCCGCGACGATTCCGTGCTCCACCCGATTCTTTTGATCTTGTAATAACGATTGACCGAGTGCTTCGTCCATCTCATCCGTTGCGTGGCGTGGTGCAGAACCAGCGACGGCTGCGGTTTCAAGACGACGTCCACGTTTTAAGACGAGTCGTTCCGGTGTAGCGCCTATAAAGGCTTCTTCCGGATTTGGTTGGAAACAGAAGACGTAGCTGCCGGGCTGCGTATCTTCGAGTTCAGCGACGACAGCGGCTACGTCGAGTGGACGATCCAGCTCATAGACGACTTCGCGCGCCAGGACGATTTTTTCAAGTGTCGTCTCCAAGTAGTGCATCGCTTGCTGGAACGAAGCTTCAAAGGCTTCATTCCCATCTCGCGATAGTCGTAAGCGCGTGACGCCTGCCTCAGTCGATGGTTGCGGTTGATTGACTTTGGCGAAATCGAGTGAGAGTTCATTTAAGATAGAATCGACTTGATCCATTGGCTCGACGCGAGCAAAAATCGTCACACGTGTCTTGCCATCTTGTTCTAGAAATAAAAACTTCGGAATCGTCATCGAAGCGTCTCCGAAGGAAGACCAACGATAATCCGGTTGTTTAAGTTCGGTAAACGAAAATCCGCTGAACGCAAATAAATCATGACCGACATGATCGCGATTCAAGTTTGCCCATTGCGATTGAATTCGTAAAAAACGATCCGTTCCTGAAGCCTGAAGTTGTTGTACGATGCCAAACCCGATGGCCCGCATCGAGCGATCAGGTGTCGCGAAATAAAATCGTTCCTCGATACCCTGTTCGAGGGAACGCATGTCAATTGCTTCGATTTCCCATGAATACGAAGCGAGTATAGGTCGTTGTGAGGCGTTCGCCTGACTGACGGCCTGTTCGATACACTGTTTTAGCTCTTGTTGAGCGTAAGCCATACCGCTCATTGCCCCCTAGTCTATAGATACTGTGATATGTTTCACTTAATCTAAGTGTAAACTTTTTGCGGACAAAAAAGAAGGAATAAGCTATCTCGGATTGAACATTGACAGCAAAAAACGAAACCCGCTACACTTAGACAGGAAAGGGGTTATTATATGAATAAATCAATCGCTGTCTATTGGCGAATGACACGACCGCATACATTAACAGCAAGTTTTGTTCCGGTCGTCGTCGGTACGGCAGTTGTCGCACCACGCGTGGAATCGATACGCTTGGATTTGTTCGTGGCGATGTTGATCGCATCGATGTTGATTCAAATCGCAACGAATCTGTTCAATGAATACTACGATTACAAACGTGGTTTAGATACGGAGGAGTCGGTCGGAATCGGTGGATCGATCGTTCGTGACGGATTCAAGCCGGGAACGATCCTAGCGTTCGCACTTACATTGTATGGCATCTCAGCATTACTCGGTGTGTATCTGTGCATCGAGACATCGTGGTGGTTACTTGTCGTAGGACTCATTTCGATGTTCGTCGGATATATCTATACAGGAGGACCGCTTCCGATTGCCTATACACCGTTTGGAGAAGTCGTTGCAGGCTTTTTCATGGGATATATCATCATCGCGATTTCGGCGTACTTACAAATTGGTTATGTTCCGACAGAAGCCGTTGCGATTTCGGTACCAGTCGCCATCTTGATTGGTTCGATCCTACTTGCGAATAACATTCGTGACTTGGATAATGATAAGGTCAACGGACGAAAAACGATTGCCTGTCTCGTCGGACATCGCCGTGCCGTGTACGTCTTGATCGGATTTTTTGCGGCGGCTGTCCTGTCTCTCATTATTGCCGTACTCGCATTCGAAGTCTCATGGTTTGCGTTACTCGCGTTATTGAGTATTCCGCTCATGATCAAAGCGGTCCGTCTCTTCTGGGAAGACTTGCCACCGGAAAAGCTGATGCCTGGCATGGCACAGACCGGTAAAGTGAACACGATTTTCGGACTATTACTTGCAATCAGTCTCGTGATCGCGAATATCTGATTCTTTGGAGCAGCAGGCGATTCGCTTGCTGCTTTTTTAACGTGAAGATAGCGAACAGTTAGAAAAAAACTACTTCGGTTGTCACTGATTTAAAATTTTACTATAATTGAAGCAATGTGCCTGAAAGATCAAACAAGGTCGGAAATCAGGAAATATGGTTAGAGGTGGAACTGAAATGAATAAAATCGCGGTAATCGGAAAAGTATTCGTCGACATAAAAGGAACTTCGTTCGCTCCTTTGCATAAGGATGCGAAAAACGTAGGAGACATCACGTTTTCAAATGGAGGAACAGGACGCAATGTAGCACAAAATCTAGCCGTCCTCGGGAATGAAGTTCGCTTTATCTCGACGGTTACGAATGATCAGATTGGCGTGGGAGTGCTCGATGAGCTGAAATCTTACGGTGCAAATGTGGATCACGTCGAAATGTTAGAAGATCATGGAATGGGCATGTGGCTAGCTGTCATGGATAATGAAGGCGATTTGCAAACATCGATCTCAAAACAACCAGATGCCAAGTTGCTCGAAGAGGCGATCTTACGTCAATCAATCTATGCACTCGATGGAGTCGATGCCGTTGCAATCGATCTTGATTTGTCCGTTACGGTTTTAGAACGTTTGATTCATCTATGCCGTAAAATGGAGTTGCCATTGTTTGGTGTTTGTGGTCACTTGAGCGTCATCGAACGTAATCGTCATCTGCTACAAGGGTTCACTGGATTCATTTGTAGCCGAGAAGAGGCGGAAATTCTGTCTGATCTGTCGATCGTGACTGTTGAAGATGCGATTCATGTAGCGAATGAGCTAGCGAAAAAGGGTGCTCCGTTCACGGTCGTGACGATGAGTGAACTCGGAGCGGTCTACGTTGATCGTCGTACAGCGACATCAGGTCATGTCGGAACGAAAAAAGTAAAAGTCGTTGACTCGACGGGAGCAGGCGACTCATTCTTCTCTGCTGTCTTGTCTGAATTGACACAAGAAAAGTCAGCAGAAGAGGCATTGAAGCTTGGTATGAAGGTTGCAGCAGAAGTCATCGCTTCGACAGAGAATGGACTCGTTCCTGAAATGCTGGATGCTCTTCAATAAGTCGAAATAATAAAAGGGAGGTGGCGTCATGCCGATTCAACGAAGTGCAATCATTTTACGAAACGAACAAGATGAAGTTGCGTTGATTCGTCGGGATAAACCAAACGAAACGTATTATGTCTTTCCAGGCGGTGGGAAAGATGATGGAGAATCGTTAGAAGAAACAGCGATTCGTGAAGCACATGAAGAACTTGGAATCGACGTGGAGTTGACCGGTATTGCCGCCATCGTCCGTTTTAATGGATTTGATAATCCTTATTTTTGGGCGAAAACAATTGGTGGTCGGTTTGGCACGGGTACGGGTGAAGAATTCGAAGAGGAAGGATCGGGTTATACACCGGTCTGGATCAAGCGTTCGGAGCTACCTTCGTTACCGGTTCGTCCACCGTCACTTGCCAAACAGCTGGCAGAAATGACAGAACCATTCTATGAATTAATCCTTTCTGAAAACGAATGAGGTTTTAGTTGAAATAAAATGGGAAAAGTATATTAAAACAATGAGGTGGTCGTTGACTGCCTCTTTTTCATGAAGGAGAGATGACGATGGCGCATTCACGCGATCCAAAAGGGCTTGCCCTGAACTTAAAGCAACGAATGTCCGATCATAACATCACGGATTATGCAGGGACACTCGCTTATTACTGGTTTTTATCCATTTTCCCAGGTATCATTTTCGTCATTTCCGTCTTATCTTTCTTTGACATCGATCGTCAGACGCTCGAATCACAAATTCGCGACTTAGCGCCAGGTGGAGCCGTCAACACATTCACGGATACGATTTTCCAAGCCATCAAGGAACCACAAGGTGGTCTGTTATCGATTGGTGCGATTCTTGCTGTCTGGTCCGCTTCCAAAGGGGTCGATCGTTTGATCACGACAGCAAACCATGCCTATGGTGACTTCTCGCCACGTGGTTTCGTCGCAGCACGTGGGATTGCCTTATTGCTCACGATTGTACTCGGAATCGGGATGTTGCTGCTGATCGTCTTGAATGTGCTCGGTGGTCCGATCATCACGTATCTTGCCAATTTCGTGCTTCCGATCGATATGGGGCAAAAAATCCTACTGACGGTCTTACGGTATGTCGTGTCGACGATTCTATTGATCGGTATCTTATCGATCTTTTACCGCGTCGCACCAAAGCGCCCGATTACATTCAAAGAAGCAATTCCAGGAGCTGTTTTTGGTGTCATCGTCTGGCAATTATTATCGGTTGGATTCGGATTTTACGTCTCGAACTTCTCGAACTACAATCAAACGTACGGTTCGCTCGGTAGTGTCGTCATCTTGTTATTATGGCTCTACTTCACAGGGCTGATCATCTTACTCGGTTCTGAATTGAACGCATCATGGGAACGGTTCATGAAAAAAGCGGATCCGAAGAAAATGGAAGAAAAGCGCTTGAAGGAACAAGCCGAACTTGATGCGATTCCGACGAATACGTTCGGATGAAGGTACAAAAAAGCCTGACTGCCATGTGGCGGTCAGGCTTTTTTGATGGTTAAGCAGCTAATCGTTTTTCAGATGAACGCTGTGGAAGACTTGGTAAAGCATCCTGTTGAAGAAGGCGTAAACCGTTCAGGATGACGAGAATCGTTGATCCTTCGTGTCCGACGACGGCGAACGGCATGATGAGGAACTGGGACAAATTCGATGCGATCAATAGGAGGATGACACCGATCGCAAGCGTGATGTTTTGTTTGACGATCCGGTTCATCTTCCGGGCTTTGTGCACAGCATAGGCAAGACGACCTAAATCATTTTTCATCAAGACGACGTCAGCGGTCTCAAGCGCAGCGTCCGTTCCTTCACCCATCGCAATCCCGACATGTGCTAATGCAAGGGCTGGGGCATCGTTAATGCCGTCACCGACCATCGCGACGGTCCGACCTTCTGTTTGGTATTGTTTGATGTAGCGGACTTTATCTTCCGGTAGGCACTCAGCGACGAAGTCCGTCAATCCCGCCTCACGTGAGATAGCAGCTGCCGTGACCGGATTGTCACCAGTTAACATGATCGTTGCGATGCCGAGATCATTTAAGGCAGCAATCGCTGTTTTGGCTTCCGGACGAATCGTATCACGTAACGCATAAAGCGCTACGATCTGTGCTCCATTGCTGACATAAACGATCGTATGCCCTTGCTCTTTCAATGACTGTTCGATTGCGACGAATGGATCGTCTAAACCATCATGGAACGCCCGTTTACCGATACGATACGTGACACCATCGACAGTTGCTTCAATCCCGTATCCTGTCACATCTTTAAACGTTGATGGTTCGCGGACATCGGTTTTTAAGTGATCGACGATTGCTTGTGCGAGTGGATGGTTCGACTGCGCTTCGATGGAAGCGACCGCTTGTTGGACTGCGCGGACGTCCATGCCTTCCGCGTAACGACTTTCAGTGACGACGGGTTTCCCTGTTGTCAGTGTTCCCGTTTTATCGAAGACGATCGTATCGACTTGACCGAGCGTTTCGATGTGGGCGCCTCCTTTAAAAAGAACGCCATTTTTCGCAGATGCGGCAATTGCAGATAAGGCAGCAGGTGTAATCGACGCAACAAGGGCACAAGGTGAGGCGACGACGAGAAGAATCATCGCGCGGTAAATACTTGTCTCAAATGTCCAGCCAACGACGTAATGAGGGAGGACCATCATCAGTGCGACGACGAGGAGGACGATTTTGACATAACGGCTTTCGAAACGTTCGATGAACTGAGCAGATGGAGACTGTTCACTTTGTGCGTTTTGGACCATATGAATGATTTTTTGGAACAACGATTCGTCAGCAGCTTTCGTCATCTCAATCGTCAAGACACCATTCATGTTGACAGTCGAGTTATAAACGGTATCACCTGTTTGTTTTTCAACCGGAATCGATTCTCCTGTAATCGATGCTTCTTCGATCGCGGCTTGACCGCGAACGATGACACCATCGACTGGAATCCGCTCCCCAGGACGAACATAGACGAGGTTACCGATCGCTAATTGTTCGATTCCGACGACTTCGAGTTGACCGTTTGCATTCAGACGTGTTGCTTCCTCCGGTTGTAAGGACATCAAGCTTTGCAAGGCACGTTCGTTCTTATTCATCGTGTATGTCTCAAGGGCACCGGATAACGCAAAGATGAAGATGAGGATCGCACCTTCCATCCAGTATCCGATAGCAGCCGCACCGATGGCAGCTAAAATCATCAACAATTCGACGTTCAACGTTTTTTCTTGATACGTCTCCGTCAATCCTTCCTTCGCTTTCGCATATCCTCCGATTGCATAAGCCGATAAGTACAATGTGACATAAACGGCAGACGCCGTATTGAATTTTTCGAGTCCGTAAGCAACTAAAATCAATATTCCGCTAAACAATGCTAGAATCAATTCGTGATGCTCATCCCAAGCATGACGGAATACGGAACGCTGTTGAACATCGGTAGTAGTGGAAGTCGTCATATTAAAACTCCTTTCAAAATGTAAATGAGAAATGAAATCATTATAGAAAGAGAATGAGAATGTGATATATCAATGAGTTTAACTGATTGATAATGAGTTTCATTGTCTCTAGATTATAATTATTATTATCTGTAGAATTACTATACCATGCTTCAGTGAAAAGGAACAGGAAAGGAACTAGAAAGATGCAAAAAATTTTAACCCATCGGATTGGACTCGTCGTCTTTGCGTTACTGACGACTTTTTTGTGGGGAAGTGCGTTTCCCTTCATTAAAAAAAGTTATGACTTATTACAGATCACATCTTCCGAATACGGAGAGCAATTACTGTTTGCGAGCTATCGTTTCTTTTTAGCAGGTGTGTTATTACTTGTCGTCAGTGTCTTCGTCTTCAAACAGACGATCACACTGAAGGAGCGGACCTACGCCTATAGTCGTCTCGGCTTCTTTTTGACGTTCTTGCAGTACGTCTTCTTTTATATCGGTCTATCTTTATCAACTGGCGTACAAGGATCAATCATTGCCGGATCGACTTCGTTCTTCCAGATGTTGCTGGCACATTTTCGATATGAAGACGATCGACTGAATCGATTTAAAGGACTCGCCTTATTCCTTGGATTCACAGGTGTCATCTTGGCCAACTGGCCACAAGGTGGGCAAGGTGTCTCGTTTGGAGTAGGGGAAGGATTATTGATCGCAGCAATGGTTTCCGGGGCGTTCGGTAACTTGATTGCCAAAGAATACTCGGCACGTTATCCGGTGGCACCGATGACTGGATGGGCGATGGTCATTGGATCAATCGGTCTCTTTATCGCAGGAGTCATTCTCGATGGTCACGTCGCACCATTCACCTTTTCAACGACAAGTGCTTGGATGCTCATGTATCTTGCCTTCTTATCAGCGACTGGATTTACACTTTGGAATTTACTAATGAAATATAATCCAGTCAGTAAAGTGTCGTTGTTCATGTTCTTCGTACCGATCTATGGTGTCAGTTTATCGGCCTTGATTCTCGGCGAGACGATTCCACCGCAAGCGTTGCTTGGATTACTCTTCGTCGTCAGTGGTATCTTAGTCTCGACGTACCTTCCTGTATGGTTTCAAAAGCGAGGTTGACGAAGATTCAGAATCGTGCAAGAATAGTTTCAATCAAAGTAACTCCCAATCGTTCGTTGCTCAAGCCGACCTGTTCGGCTTTTTTCTGTACGGTCAAGTGAAGACCGATTCGGCCTTGTCTGAAAGGCTAGTGCGACTATAAAACGAAAGGAGATGAAAACGAATGGAACGGAATGAGATCGTTCGAAAGATCATTGCCACTCGTCGTCCACGTGATGAGTTTGCCCGGTTCGTCGTAACGTGCGTCAGTCAACAATTGAAGGAAACCCATGGAGATGTGGATGTGGAAATCATCGAGGCGGAGAGAGGTTACGATTCAGTGTGGTCAATCAACGGTCGAGAGGTCGTCGTGCTGCTCGAGACAGAAGAGCTGAAGCGTGCAAAAGAACAGCCGTATGCGATCGACGATAAGCTCTGGCGGAGTTTTCGGCAAGAAGGAATCGTGAAATAAAACAAAGGATCTTGCGCATCATTAGCGCAAGATCCTTTGTTTTAGATCCGGGATGATTCGTGACGTTTCGCGTATCGTAAGAGAAACGCAAGTGTCGCTAGAACCAGAACGAATAGACTGAAATAAAGCATAGCTGGAAGCAGAACGAACAAGCTACCAGCAATCGGTCCAAGGATCGAACCAAGACTAAAGGCAATCCCTGCAAGCAAGTTGCCCGTCGGAAGAAGGTGTCGCGGTAACTGTTCCGTCATATAGGCGACACCGAGCGAGTACGTCGAGCCAAGTGCCATCCCGCTAATAGCAAAAATCGCGAATAACCAACCATATCGCTCGAAGACGAAGCAAGCAACCAGGAAAGCGACAGAGCCAATCGAAAGAACGGTTACTAACGTCCGACGTTTTCCGAAGTGATCCGCAAGTCGTCCAAGTGGAAGTTGCATGATCAACGAGCTGACGACGAATGTCGTGATCAAGGTACTCGTCTCAGATAGACCGTACCCGTTACGCGTCGCAAAAACGGGAAAACTGGCATTCAGTGTGGCTTCGAGAAAACCATATGTAAAGCCAGGAAGTAACGTGAACCAAGCAGTTGATAGGACAAGTTTATACCGTGAGGCGGCGCTTTGCAGCTCCTCCGGCATGACGGATGACGGTTTTTCGTTCGGCATACGCGATAATAAGATCAGGACGATGACAGTCAATGTACCAGTCAACACGAATGGTAGCCAGTTGATGACATCGACGAGAGGTGCCGCAAGAGGACCGAGAGCAAAACCGAGACCGAATGCCATTCCGTATAGTGACATCGTTCGTCCTAACCGTTCATTTGGGGTAATGGACGTCACCCAAACCTGTGATCCATAGTGTAACGTCTGATCACCAAATCCGACGAGGAACCGTAAAATCATCCAAGCAATGACGCTTGGAAGAAGTGGAAATAAGAAAACCGCTACTGCAACAAGAGCGAGTCCAAACGAGATGACCGGAATATAACCACGTCGTCGTAGTGGACCTTCCATGAGAGGGGCGGCGACGATGACACCGATATAGAGAACGGCAGCGCTGAGACCGTTGATGAAAGCGGGGGTTCCTTGGCGTTCAAGTAAAATAGATAACAGTGGAATCAGCAGACCTTGCGTGAATCCGGAAATGAAGACGATCGATAAGATAAGAGCAAAACGACGTGACACAAGTAACGACGACCTTTCTTTTTTCTTTTAGCATAACACGCCCCGGTCTCTGAAACGGGAGACCGGGGCGTGCTTCATTTATTTTCTTGTTCAAAACGTGTCGGACGCGGCATATGCAGAAGATGTTCGTCCCAGTCTGTCTGATCGAACACTTCATCATGTTCGATGCTGTGTGAAGCGCGAATACCAACCATCATGACGAACAAGACCATACTGAACGTACCGATGATTGCGACAATACCTACGAGCCATTCCATCCCGGTCACCCCTTTTAGAAAAACAGAATGTGTCTACTTTGTGACATTTTTCCCGGGATGCCATCGTTCAAAACCTATTTTTGATTCTTAAAGCCGACTCGATTGTTTTGTGAAATCAATCTCAGGGTAATAAGCGTTTTTCACAAGCGCGTTCGGTCCAAGGCAGTGCACCGCAGGGCAGTGACACGACAAGCTTATATTCAGTTCTGTCTCTTGCCACTGGGCATACGCATCATTGAAAGACGTCTCATGAATCGTACCGAGCGAAGCGAGTTCGTCGCCGAAATCAGTCACGATGATTTCACCATCAAAGATGTTGACGTTAAGACGAGAACGACCATCTGGGTCATTGCGAACCGATACGTTTTTTTCTTGACGCAAGCGACGGTGCAATTCTAAATCTGCCTCTTCCATCGAACATGCGTAGAAAGGAAGTGTTCCGAACAACATCCAAACGTTCGGATCGCGGACGTCAAGCAAACGATGAATTCCGTCACGGATTTCAGATAAACTAGCTGCTTCGATCATTGACGCGAAGTCTGCGGGGTACATCGGGTGCACTTCATGACGGACACACCCCATATCGACGATTTCCTTATGAATCGCTTCAAGGTGTGGTAATGTCCGTTTATTGATCATCGTCTCTGCAGAAACGATGACACCACGTGCATTCAGAACACGGGCATTCTCTTTCATCGTCTCGAAAAGTTTCGTCCGTGCTTCACGTGACGGTTTTCGTTCCATCATCGCAAAGCCACCATCGATGAAATCGTCGGCTGTTCCCCAGTTATGTGAGATGTGCAAGACATCTAGATAAGGAATGATTAATTCATAACGGGATAACGGAAGTGTTAAATTTGAGTTGATTTGGGTTTTAGCGCCACGTTCGTGGGCATACTTAAGTAAAGGGACGACATACTCCTTGACGGATTTCATTGAAAGCATCGGTTCTCCGCCGGTGATTGAGAAGGCACGCAGATGTTCGATTTCATCCAGACGTTGAATGAGTAGTTCGACTGGGATTTCAGGTGACTCGCTACTGGATAACATGTAACCGACGGCGCAATGTTCACAGCGCATGTTACACAGTTTTGTTGTCGTGACTTCAATGTTCGTCAAACGGACCGTGCCGTATTGTTCAATGTCGCGATAAGCTTCCCACGGATCGTTCGCAATCGTGATGGGTGATGAATGTGACATAGATACTCCTCCTTTTTAGTGCTCCACTTCGTATCGTATGCTAAAATAACGTCGGAATCCAGCGGAAGAAAGGAAGTCTGAATAATGGGAAAAGCAAGAACTGATAAACTTGGTCAAATGAATGTGCTAAAATCAAGAATGCAGCTTCTCTGTCATACAATCGATTCACTCGATGAATCATCAGATATCGAAGATTTGGAACGACTGATCGTATCACTGGATCAACTCAAGGCGAAGGTCGTTCGATATGCGAAGGATATGAAAGAACAAGAAGAAACGAAAAAAGCGGTAGATTGAGACCGCTTTTTCATTTGCACAAACGGAAAGGATGAAATCAATGGCAACAAAAATCAAATTAAAGACAGGTGAGGTCCGTTCGGTCACGTGTCTTCGGATGGGGATCAACGGTGAAGGGATTGCAACACTCGAGCGACAAATCGTCTTCATCCCAGGACTGCTCGTCGGGGAAACGGCACAAATCGAGATCACGGAAATTCATGCGAACTATGCGAATGCAAAAATCTTAAAGCGTGACGATCGTTCACCAGACCGTGTTACTCCACTTTGCCCGGTCTATAGTGTCTGTGGCGGCTGTCAATTACAACACATGAGTTACGATGGACAATTGCGTTATAAGGAAGAAATGCTTCGCAACGCTTTCTTGAAATCAACGAAATTGAATGTCGAGAAAGCGGATATCCGTCCGACAATCGGTTCGAAGGAATGGGAATACCGCAACAAGTCGCAATTCGTCGTCGGTAAACAGGGGAATGAGATTGTCAGCGGTCTCTATTCCGCTAATTCGAATCGTCTGGTCGCGATCGATGATTGTGTCGTCCAAAACAAGGACACGCTTCGCGTCAACCAAGCTGTCACGAAATTACTCAATGACTATAAAGTACCCGTTTATCATGCAGCAAAACAAGACGGTGTCATGCGCCATATCGTCGTCCGGACAGGAATCAAAACGGGTGAAATTCAGGTCGTACTGGTTGCTTTTAAAGACGGCTTCCGTGATCTAGAAGGTTTGTCACGCGATATCATGGATATCCCAGGTGTCGTCTCGGTCGCACTGAACATCAATGATAAGTTGACATCACGTGTCTTCGGAGAAGAGACGGAAGTCTTGCGTGGCGTGGAACGGATTGAAGAAGAAATGGGCGAATTCACGTATCAACTGTCTCCGCGTGCCTTCTTCCAATTGAATCCGGAACAAGCAGAGCGGATGTATGAAGAGATCGCGCGTGCTGCTGCTTTGACAGGCGAAGAACGTGTCGTTGATGCCTACGCAGGTGTTGGTTCAATCGGACTTTGGATCGCTAAAGGAGCAAAAGAAGTCCGCGGTATGGAAATCATTGAAGAAGCTGTCGAAGATGCCAATGCGCACATGAAGCAATACGGATTCGACCATGCCCACTACGTCGTCGGTAAGGCAGAAGCGTGGATTCCACGTTGGGTTAAAGAAGGCTGGATTCCGGATGTCTTCATCGTCGACCCACCACGCTCAGGTTGCGATACACAATTGTTGAACGCGATGATCTCGTCTAAAGCGAAAAAAATCATCTATGTCTCGTGTAACCCGCAGACGCTTGCGCGTGATTGTGATCACTTGATGAAAGCGGGATACAAGGTGTCGTACATTCAGCCGTACGATATGTTCCCACAAACAGCGCACGTCGAAGCGATCGTCGTGCTCGAAAAGAAGAAAAAGAAAAAGTTCTAAGTAACAAGCCCGTATGCACCCCTTGAACGAGTGGACATACGGGCTTTTTATCATGTTTGCGAAGGATAACCGAACGTTGCGTCACATTCAGTGAAGCGTTCCTTCAACCGAGCAACACGATCAGCAGGAAGTGGACCGCGCTCAATTAATTGCTGATTCAAAGCGAGGTGTTCTGGTCGAGACGTACCGATGATGGCCGTCGTGATTCCTGGTTCAAAGACCGTGAAACGAAGCGCAGTTTCAAGCCAACTCGATTCCTCGAGTGGATAAGCGAGTTGTTGCGCACGTTCCCAGTAAGGTTCGACGTACTGTCCGACCGGACGCTCCGTGAAGCGCCACGGGGCGTTACCGATCGGACGCTTGGCGATGACACCGTGATCTAGAAGGGTGAGCAGGACTTCATCGACACGTTGGTCAAACAGATTGAACGACGTTTGGAAACTGTCGAAGCGATTCGTTTCGATAGCATATGTCAAGTCTTCCCGATCACCGGAATAAGCGATGACGCGGATTTTTCCAGCTTGTTTTGCTTGTTCAAGCGCTTCGATGACATCTCCCTGGGCGAGAATTTCTCGACTACAAGAATGGAGGTGTACGATGTCGAGGTAATCCGTTTGCATCGTTTGTAAGGCTTGATCGATGCCACCATGGACCGCTTCAAAGGTCCAATCCTGCTCACCGGGCACATCATAGCCGACTTTCGTCGACAGAATGATGTCGTGGCGACGATTCTTTAGAAATTGTCCGACGCGTTGCTCCGATAAGCCATAGCCGCGTGCTGTGTCGATCAGATTGATGCCGAGATCACGTGCTTGTTCGAGCAAATAGACTGCTTCGCGGTCCGTCATCTGTTCTGCACCGATGTGACCGGCTCCGAACCCAAGCGGGGATACGAGTAGGTCGGATGTTCCAAAACGTCTTAACTCCATGAACGATACTTCCTTTCAGAAAACCTGTAGTTTTATATCGATGATGCTCGTTTTTGTTGAATACGATAGATCAGATAACTAACGAGTGCCACGCCTGCAATCGACCATTGAACGATGGATGAGGATTGCATGAACTGATGGACGGCGAATACTTCGATTAACATGGCTGGAATTTTTCCGATCGTACTGGCAGTCAGGAAGAGTAGAATCGAAATACCACTAGCGGCACTGACGATGTTGACGATGCCAGACGGGACGAACGGTAACAGCCGCAGCAAGATGATCGTCAAAAAAGCTTCGCGTCCTTGTTGTGCTTGTAGTTTTTGTTGCAAACGAGCGAATCGATCCGGAAGTGGGCGACGAAGGGCATACCGCAGTCCTTTTCGGTAAAGTAGAAACGCACAAACCGCACCTAGGACTTCACCGATGAAAGAGAGCAATGTGCCCATCCATAGACCGAAATAGACGAGATTCGCAGCGGTGACGAACGTACTCGGTAGGACACCAAGTACACTGACGACGACGCCGACTAAGACACTAACGAACGGAGCGAACGGTCCGAAGAGTTCAAAGGTTTGGATGACATGATGTTCCATCATTCGAATCCATCCTCTTCATCCGGAAGAAGCGGTAACTCGATGTGGACAGTCGTTCCTTCTCCAAGAACGGAGTCGAACCGGATCGTTCCATCATGACGATCGATGATGTGTTTTGTGATCGCAAGACCAAGACCGGTTCCGCCATCTTTACGCGTCCGTGATTTATCGACACGGTAAAAACGTTTTGTCAGTCGATCAAGATGCTCTTCCGGAATGCCTTCTCCTTCGTCCCGGATAAGACAATGCGTCCGGTCGCCGATCGTTTCAGTCGATAAAAAAATCTGTTTTCCAGGCGGTGTGTACCGTAAGGCGTTATCGAGTAAATTGCCGAAGACTTGCTCGAGGCGGTCCGTATCGCCTAAGACGATTTGATCCGGGTCGAGATTCATGACGAACGTGACTCCTTTTGACTGGGCGATTGGTTCCATCCGGTAAATGACATCTTCAAGTACTTGACTGAAGACAAGTGGTTGTTTCGACATCGGATAGGAATCGCGTTCAAGTTGAGCGAGATCGAGCAGATCATTGACGAGACGTTGCAGACGTTCCGTTTCCCGCTCGATGATTTGGTAATACTGCGCACGCTTTTCTTCCTCGAGCGAATCATCCTGCATCATCTCCGTATAGCCACGGATGTAGGAGAGAGGTGTCCGTAATTCGTGGCTGACGTTCGCGAGGAACTCCTTCCGCTGCTCGTCGACTTCTCCGAGCGATTCCGCCATCTTATTTAATGTTTCTGCGAGCTCCCCGATCTCATCGTCCGATTGAATCGGAATCCGGTAATCAAAGTCACCTTGCGCATAAACAGTCGAGGCGCGCTTCATGTCAATCAACGGACGGATGATCGTATCGATGATTTGTCGTCCGAAGATGACGAGATTCAAGACGATCAGTCCGATCATGAAGAAGATCATCAGACG
Organism: Exiguobacterium sp. s161; assembly: GCF_018619045.1. Classification (NCBI taxonomy): domain Bacteria; kingdom Bacillati; phylum Bacillota; class Bacilli; order Caryophanales; genus Exiguobacterium; species Exiguobacterium sp. s161. Next base: position 18,540 of record NZ_JACSNH010000005.1, on the reverse strand, counting down.
GAGTGGGCGGAATGGTTCACTGATTTGGCCAAGTTCCAGATATAAAATCAGTGTACCGACCAGTCGATTGTTTTCGATGATCGGAAACCCGGTCATCAAAATGTCCGTTCCTTCAATCGGATGGGTCCGACTGGAGACGACGGTTTCACCGTTTCGAAGTTCTTCGATATCCGCATTCGTCAAAAAGCGCAGTCCAGCTGGATTTTTCTTCAGGAAATCGATGAAGAAGACTTTCGATTCCGTCAACTCATTCGTATAAGTCATTCCATCGTAAAAAGCACCAGATAATCCTTCAGATTCATAAATGTTGATCAGCTTTTCGCCTCGGTTCAATAAGATATCTTCCTGCGTCTGAAGATAGAACCGGTCGTAGAGATAGAAAGTGAGCAGGACGAATAAAATAGCGGAAAAAACGCTTGTGAACCAAATCGTGATCCAAATCCGGCGCCGGATCGTATAGCGCTTAATCATACTTCCTCGAATTTATAACCGATGCCCCAGACCGTTTGAATCGAGCCACCAGCTTCCCCGAGCTTTAAGCGAAGTGTTTTGATGTGTGTATCGACCGTCCGTAAGTTCCCGATATAGTCCGCACCCCAGATTTGATCGAGTAACTGTTCGCGAGAAAAGACCTTATCATTGTTTTGAGCGAACAGGTGCAACAAATCAAATTCCTTACGCGTCAGACTGACCGGCTTGCCATTGACGTGGACACTCCGACTTTCAGTGTCGAGTTCAAGCATGCCGAGCGTCAAGGTAGCCGATTGATCAACTGTAAAGCGATGAGAACGACGAAGCGTCGCTTCGATGCGAGCAAGCAATTCTCGAGGGCTGAATGGTTTTGTGATATAGTCATCAGCTCCGATTTTCAGCCCGTGAATACGATCGAGTTCATCCGAACGTGCCGTCAGCATGATGATCGGAACGTTTGAGAATTCACGGATGCGCATACATGCTGTCAAGCCGTCCATTTCCGGCATCATGACATCGAGTAGAACGAGATGGAATGTATTTTGTTGAATGAGATGGATCGCTTCTTGTCCGTTAGAAGCTGTCATCGTCGTGTAGTGTTCTTTTTCAAGATTCGAGACGAGAAGATCACGCATTTGTGCTTCATCATCTACTACGAGAATGTTAAACGATTCTGGCATTAGTCTTCGCTCCATTTCCTGTAGAAGAAAGTGTTTCTTCCATAAAGATGAGTTTTCTTATTTATCATACCATTTCAAACTTTAGAAGCGCATGCGTGGACACAAAAAAGCATGAGAGACAAGGCTCTCATGCTTCGAGTTGTTGGTGATCGTATAGTGTTTCGAGTTCCCGACCATGAATGTACATGTGGAAACTAGATTTTGAGACTTCATATAGCGTGAACTGTGTCTCGCCAGCATTCAATTGCTCAAGAAGCGCAGGGCGCAACTCATCCGCACAGAACGCATACGGCAATTTTTCAGCAGCTTTTTGTGACCGAATATTGCTTTTGCGAATTTTCATGAAGACACTCTCATATCCAAGCTCGAAGAACAGCTCAGAGAAGAAGGCTTCTTTCGCTAAATGATTGTATCCTTTACCATGATACGGTTTACCTAACCATGTACCGAGAAACCCATATTGTCCTTCGATATCGAGTAAACTAATCGTACCAATCGGTTGATCGAATTCATCTAGGATGGTACGTGATACGATTTCACCACGTTCTTCCTCTTCGATTGCCTGCTTTGTAGTAAACAGAAATTCATCAAAGTACCGTGTTTTTTGGCGGACGTACGGATATACGTCTTGATGCTGCATCAGTTCGAACAAATCAGCGCAGTCGCTCAGCTCCCGTTGCTTGAGCATACTTCCATTCCTCCTTTTAGGACCGCAAGAATGATTGTCGAAAGCTACCTGTCTGACTCGTTTGAACCGCGCATGGTATGCCTTCTTCAGTTGTCGGATAAGATAATATTACCTTCTTTTTTTAAAATTGCAAGAAAATAATTTTTGTGAAAAAAGATACAAAAACAAGATGTTTTCCGTAAGCGTCTAAAACCCCCGAAAGGTGCAAAAAACACCTGGCGGGGGTGGGATTAAGTCAAGTTCAGTTGAGCGTGTTCAAAAATGATTTTTCCATCAATCATCGTCATGAGCGGCTTCGCTAAATAGTCGAGTGGGAAGTGACTCCACAAGACGAGATCCGCGTCTTTTCCGACCTCGATTGATCCGACACGATCGTCCACACCGAGCGAATGGGCTGGATGAATCGTGATCGCGCGTAAGGCGACGTCGACCGGTAGACCTTCTCGTGCAGCTAGACCGGCACAGAGATTCAAGTACTGGACAGGGGTATACGGATGATCGGTTGTAATCGAGATTTCGAGACCATGCTCATGAAGAATCCGGTACGTTTCCCATGTCTTATTCTTCAGTTCAATTTTAGACTTTCGCGTGAAGGTGGGTCCGACCGTCACTTTTTCGATTGGTAATTGTTCCATCTCTTTTGCGACGAGATGACCTTCCGTACAATGTTCGATACGCAAATCGAGATCGAACTCTTCCGCAAAACGGATGGCAGAAAGGATATCATCTGCTCGGTGCGCATGTACACGAAGCGGCATCTTATGATCAAGGACTCGTTTGATCATCTGGTGGGCAAAGGTTTCAGAAACCGATTGTGTCCGAACTTCAAGAAAGGCTTCGCGCAACATCCCCATGATGCCCATCCGTGTCAGTTCACCGGCACGACCAGCACTATGGACACGCTTCGGGTTTTCACCGAGCGCCACCTTCAGACCTGCATACTTTCGAAGAATCATATCATCGATGAATCGTCCGTGCGTCTTGATGACACTCGTGACGCCACCGATGATGTTCATGCTACCCGGCATGACTTGAACGGTCGTGATTCCGTGTTCGACAGCTTCCTTAAAGCCTTCATCCAGCGGATAGACGCCATCAATGGCACGCAGATGAGGAGTCATCGCGAAAATCGTCTCATTCGCATCATTTCCGACGGTTCCGGTACCTTCGTCATATAATCCGAGATGTGTATGGGCATCGATGAAACCGGGCAATAAAAAGTGACCTTCTGCTTCAATGACTTGATCGTCTTCTAAATGATCCAGTAATTCACCGATTTCAATGATTTTCCCATCACGAATGCGGATGTCCCCGTAAAAACTGTCCGAAGTAATCGGATAGATATGTGCATTTCGAATTAAGATATCCAAGTATCGTCCACCCCTGTACTAGTTTGAATGCTCGATTGCTCGTAATGCATCCTTTAGTTCAGCATACCGAAACTTGTATCCGTTTTCGAGCGCTTTTTTCGGGACGACACGAGCTCCTTCTAGTACAATCGTACTCTTTTCACCGAGTGCGAGTTCTAATGCGAAGCGTGGTGCCGGGAGCCAGTGTGGGCGATGTAAGACTTTTCCGATCGTCTGTCCGAAACGGCGCATCGTCTCCGGGTGAGGCGCAGTGATGTTCAGCGGTCCTTCGACTGTCGGGGTCTCAAGTGCGAATAGGAATAAATCGACTAAATCATCGATGTGGACCCAGGAGACCCACTGTTTTCCGTCGCCCATCGTCCCACCACCAAACAAGACATAAGGCAGGCGCATTAACGGATAAGCGCCACCGGCTTTCGTTAAGACGACACCGATTCGTGGATGGACGAGTCGAATGCCAGCGTCGGCAATCGGACGAGCAAGATCTTCCCACGCGACACAGACATGACTTAAGAAGTCAGCGGTCGGTGGAAGGGGTTGATCTTCAGAGAAGGTTTGATGCCGATCTTGTCCGTAAATGCCAACCGCAGAAGCAGACAACACGACATTTGGTTTTTGATCGAGTGCTTCAACGATTCGCACGAGCTCCTTCGTCGTACTGACGCGGCTGTCGAGAATGACGCGTTTACGTTCATCCGTCCAACGTCCGTCGTTGATCGAAGCACCAGCCAGATGAATGAATGCATCAACGCCCTCTAAGTGCTGTTCCGGTTTTGCGTCTTCTGTCATCCACTTGATATATGTGACATGCGCATCATTCGCTTTCGGATGACGCGTTAAGATAAAGATATGATGTCCTTGCTCGAGTAAACGTTTCGTCAAGGCTTGACCAATCATACCGGTTCCACCGGTAATCGCAATGTTCATGTAATCCATCCTCCCTAAATAAGTAAAAGTAGCTTCTCTCCATTTGTTCCCGTTCCATGGTTTCACTCAAACATAGACCTACCTGTTCATGATATCGTAGAACTACCGAATCAGGTTAGGGGAGGGAACGACATGAAGATCAAACGGATCTCGACGCAGAAAAAGAACAGTGAACGATTCAATATCTATGTCGAGCGTGATGGCAAAGAGGAATATGCCTTTGCCGTAGACGTCGATATCTTAATTAAATACAATCTACAACGCGATAAGGAACTCGATGACGACTTCGTCAAGGAAGTGTTGACGGCTGAAGAACAGCAAAAAGCGTATCGTCTCTCATTGAATCATTTATCGTACCGCATGCGGGCGACGAGTGAAGTCGTCGCCTATCTAACAGAGAAGGAGACACCGGAGCATGCGATCAAACATGCAATCGAGCGATTGACGGAGCAACGCTATCTGGATGATCAACAGTTCGCACTTGCTTATACGGCAACGAAAAAAGCGACGACACCTCAAGGACCGGGACGGATTCGCCGCGACCTTGAGGCATTGAAGATACCGAAGGCGGCGATTGATGAAGCGATCGTAACGTTTACGAATGAAGAGGAATACGAAAAAGTCCTGAAGTTTTTGCGGCAAAAGCAAAAAGAGCTGCAACGGCGTTCCATGCGGGAACTGACGCAAAAGTTACAGATGACACTCATGCAACGCGGTTTCTCGTCCGACTTGATCAAGGCGGGTATCGAAGAGGTGTTCCGAGCTGAAGAAGGGGACGAAGAAGAACAAGCGGCCCTTTATCAAGCACGCAAGTATTATCCAAAATACCGGCAACTTGAACCGTTCGAACGCGAACAGAAAGTGAAGCAAGCGCTCGTTCGAAAAGGATTTCCATACGGTCTAGCGGCTCAAGTCCTCGAACAAGTCAAAGAAGAAGAGGCGGAATAATAAAAGCAAGACGAAAAATTGACAATTATCCGACAATTGTGCTATTCTACGCACAGACTAAGAAAAGGAGGAACCGTCCTATGAAAAAGCCAATTGGTTTCACTCATATCCAACAGCTGAATACGACGGAGACTCTTGAGCACGTATAAGTAATTCATTTCATGTGCGAGCAAGGGGATTCGTCTCCCGAGCGCGCAGACGAACAAGAATGCATCATGCCCATTTCAAGGCATACTGATTCTCGGACTGCATCCGGAAATCCGTATGCCTTTTTGCGTGCTCGGAAAAAGTACTTCATTTCACAGTAAAGGGGGGACCCTCATGCGTTTATTTCTGCAATTGAGTTGGTTTCTAAAAGAACACAAATCATCGTATCTCGTAGCAGTCGTCTTATTGATCATCACCGGCTTCATCGATTTAACGCCGCCATGGCTGATCGGTAAGGTCATCGACGGATTGCGGTCGGGATCGATGGACCAGGCGACGCTCTTGCAATACGTCATCGGATTAACAGTCATTTCCATCGTTTCCTTCATCTTGACGTATCTGTGGTTAGCGAAATTATTCGGAACGGCATTTTTACTAGAACGGACACTTCGGAGTCGCTTTTTTACGCACTTATTGAAACTGACGCCGACGTTCTACCAAAAGAATCGGACGGGAGACTTGATGGCACTCGCGACGAACGACTTGAAGGCGGTCGAGCGGACTGCTGGATTTGGTGTCTTGACGCTCGTCGACTCGTTGAACATGACAGCGATCACGCTCGTCGTCATGGGTGTGGCGATCGATTGGAAGCTGACGCTTGCTGCCTTGTTACCGATGCCACTTCTCGCCTACGCGATGAATAAGCTCGGAAGTCAAATTCACGGACGCTTCATCACTGCCCAGGATTCGTTCGGAACGATGAATGACCAGGTCGTCGAGTCGATTTCCGGACTGCGTGTCATCCGCTCGTTCGTACAAGAACCGGTCGATGTTAAACGGTTCGACGATGTCACGACGGATGTCTTTGAGAAAAACATGCACGTCGCAAAAATTGATGTCTTGTTTGAACCAATCATCAAGCTGCTCGTCGGCTTCAGTTACTTGATCGGCTTATCGTTCGGGACATATCTCGTCTTTACGAACGACATCACGCTCGGACAATTGGTCGCCTTTAACATCTATCTCGGGATGCTGATCTGGCCGATGTACGCCTTTGGTGAATTGATCAATGTCATCCAGCGCGGAACAGCGAGTCTTGACCGCTTAGAAGCGACGATGCGAGTCAAACCGTTGATTGCTTCGACACCGCGGGAACACGTCGAACATCCCGAGCGGATCGAGATGAACGATTTGACGTTCACGTATCCAGAGACAGCCCATCCGGTCTTGCGAGATTTGAATATGACGATTGAACAAGGAACAACGATCGGTATCGTCGGACCAACGGGATCCGGGAAAACGACGTTCTTGCGTCAATTCTTACGTGAGTATCCAATCGGACGGGATATGCTGACGGTCAACGGCGTACCGTATGAAGATGTTGCGCTAGAGACGGTTCGCGGATGGACCGGTTACGTCTCACAAGAACATTTATTATTCTCAAAATCCGTTCGGGACAATATTCTATTCGGTGCAGGTGAAGCGAGAGAAGAAGAATTGCAGGAAGCGATTCGTCTCGCATCGTTTGAAAAAGATATCGAAACGCTGGAACAAGGACTTGAGACGATGGTCGGTGAACGTGGCGTCACGTTATCAGGAGGACAAAAGCAACGTCTCTCGATCGCGCGGGCGATGTTAAAAAAACCAGAGTTGCTGTTGCTGGATGATTCACTATCAGCAGTAGATGCGAAAACGGAATCACATATCATTGATTCGATTCGATCGAATCGCCACCAATCCACGACATTAATTGTTGCCCATCGTTTGTCGGCAGTAGCACATGCGGACGAAATCATCGTCTTGCAAGACGGAATGATTTCTGAACGAGGAACACATGACAGCCTGATGGCACAAAATGGCTGGTACGCTCAACAATTCGAGCGACAAAGTGAAGAGATGTAAGGAGGTGCCTCTGCATGAATGAATTAGAATTATACCAACTCGATCCGGCACGTCGGAAGACGACGATCCGTTCGTTGATCCGCTATGCGATGCATGAGAAACAAGCGATTTTCTTAGGGTTGTTTCTACTCGTACTGGCAGTCGGAGCGGAATTGACAGGTCCGTATATTGCCAAAGTCATCATTGATGAACATATCGTGGCAATTGAGAAGGACTGGGTCGAAGTTAAAGCGGACGGAGCGGTCACGTATGACGGCCGTCAGTTCGCCAAAGCACAAGACGTCTCGAAAAGTCAGATCGTTCAATCCGTCTCGATCGTCCAAACGACCAACGGCTACTTTTTCGTACCGAAACAAGTCGTCAGTGGAGGAGAGCGGAAAATCAGTGGAAATACGATGACGGTCACGCGTGGAGACGACGTCTACACGTATGATAATATTCAAAAACTGACACAAGGACAGGTCTATGATTTTTATTCAAAAGACTTAAAAGCAATCGGCTGGTTGTCCTTGATCTACGTCCTCTTGCTGCTAGTAGCAGCTGGTTTGAACTGGATTCAGCAAATCTTGCTCCAGCGATCTGCTCATAAAATCATTAAACGGATGCGTCTTGATGTCTTTACGCATCTGCAACGGTTACCGGTTCGTTATTTTGACCAGACACCGATCGGGAAAATCGTCAGTCGCGTCACGAATGATACGGAAACGATTCGCGATCTATATCTCGGTGTGCTCGCCCGGGTCTTCTCGGGGATCATCACGATGGCGGGGATTCTCGTTGCGATGTTCTTCCTCGATTATCGATTAGGACTAGTCTCGCTGATCATCATTCCGATCGTCTATTTCTGGATTCAGCTGTTCCAGAAACTCGCGACGAAAAACAACTTCAAGGTCCGCTCCCTCGTTGCCGACATGAATGGTCAACTGAATGAGAACATCCAGACGATGCCGATCATTCAGGCTTATGCACGTGAGAAGGAAGTCCTTGCTGAATTCGAACAAAAGAACGAAGAGAACTATCAGACACGGGCAAAGTTGTTACGACTTGATGCCCTGATGTCCCACAACTTATCCTACTTTTTGAAAAACTTGACGCTCGCCTTGTTGATTTGGGTCGTCGGTGGGAAAAGTCTGACGAACGGCTCGTTTTTATCGCTCGGGATCTTATATGCGTATATCGATTACGTGTCCCGGTTATTCGAACCGGTCACCCAAATCATGAATCAGCTGTCACCGCTACAACAAGCACTCGTGTCAGCGGACCGAATGTTCCAGTTGCTCGACGAAAAGGGAGAGCCGGTCGAACAAGGTCGTGTTGCTCGGTTTAAAGGGGCGGTGTCCTTCAAGGACGTCGAATTTAGTTATGAAGCGGGAAATCCCGTATTACGTGAGATTCAAATCGATGCTCGTCCTGGCGCGACGATTGCCCTCGTCGGACACACGGGCAGTGGGAAAAGTTCGATCATGAACTTGCTGATGCGTTTCTATGATCCGTCAAAAGGACAGTTGTTGATTGACGGACAGGACGTGACGACTTTACCGAAACAAGCGGTCCGTGAGCATATGGGGATCGTCCTACAGGATCCGTTCCTCTTCACAGGAACGATTCGCTCGAACATCACACTCGGCAATCCTGATATTTCCGAAGAACGAGTACGACAAGCGATCGAAGCTGTCGGTGCGGATCGGTTCATTGATCGTTTACCGAACGGGCTCGATGAACCAGTCATCGAAAAAGGTGCCACGTTATCAGCGGGGGAACGGCAGTTGATCAGTTTTGCCCGTGCGCTAGCGTTCGACCCTGCGATCCTAGTTCTTGACGAAGCGACAGCGAGCGTTGACTCGGAAACGGAAGCGGTCATTCAGGATGCTTTGCTGACGTTAACGAAAGGGCGGACGACGTTCATCATCGCCCACCGCTTGTCGACGATCAAGGATGCGGATGAGATTCTTGTTCTCGATCATGGTCGGATCGTCGAGCGAGGATCTCATGATGTGCTCCTTGCAACGTCCGGGATTTATGCGAAAATGTATGCGTTACAAAGTAAACGGAATCTTGAATTGAAATCAAGCTAATCCATCCAGTTTCTCCTCCTTTTCGTTTATACTGAAAAACGAAGAGGGGGAGTTTTTGTAATGGAGACACGGATGAGTCAATTATCGAAATACGAGCTTGAGATGTTGATCACGAAATTAAGTGAACAAAAACGAAAAGCGGAGCAACACGGGAACGTCAGTGAAGTGGAAGTCGTGACGCGAAAAATCGCCATTGCGAAAAGTTATTTGATTGATCCGGAACGATTCGAACGGGGAGCCTTTTACCGAATCGAAGGAGAAGAGGCACGATTTGAGTTACACTTCGTCAATGGCGTCATGGGCTGGGGACATTTTGAAGGAACCGCTCAGGAAGTCGCGATTCCGCTCGCGTTATTCACAGGAGAGGGAGAACAGACATGACGAATCGAGAACAAGCCCTTCAGCAACTGGCCGAAGAATTATTGCAAGTGAATGAAGTATTAACCCCGGAAGAAGCACTGACGTGGGTCGAAGTGCTGTGGGAGGATTTCGAAGCGACACTCGCGCGCGCGGGTGAGAAATATCAAGGTGAAGCCGTCGCGGTTCATTTCGTCGAACAACAGATTAAACAGCACGGGGCAATGTTACACCGGTTTAATACGACGAACGAAAAATTCAAGCATTTGATGACAGGTCGAAACGTCGAATGAAAAAAGCTCCGCACATCGGGATTTCCGTTGCGCGGAGCTTTGTCTTTATAATGCAGGGATGAACAGTTTTTTCTGCAAGGTCCGTTCGCTAAACACCCAGCCGGTATAGGAGCTGACGATCTCTTGTGTGGCAGCGTCGATTCTGACGACGGCAACGAATGGATAGACTTCCTTCGTGAAGTAACGTAAGTTCGTAAAGCGGTATTCGACAATACCGTCCTTTCGTGAGACCGTATACGTATGAATCTTCGAAAACTCAAGAAACGCTTGCAAGTCCGCGTTTTGTTTGACGATTTCGTACAAGGCGTCACCGTGTGGTTCGTCCTTGATCCGAAAGTTTCCGCATTCGACGACCGTTCCACTGTTAATCTTAACGACAGAATACTCATCGCGTAAACGTGCCGCGACATGCCACTCATCCCATTTCATGCCAGGGGAGATGAACAGTTTATGCGCGCCGCGATAATAGCGGGCTGCGGTCGCGAGGGCATCGTTTCGTAACTTAAACTGCACAGCGTAATAGATGATGACGATGGCGATCAAAATCGGGAAGATGACGATCGTCGCTCTCGTTAGTAGCCAAATCCCGAACGCGGCATAATACATCGTGAACAGATATGGATCAAATGTATTGATGACACCCCAACCGATCCAGGATTTTTTGAACGGGTGTAAGGCTTGTGTACCGTAAGCGTTAAACAGATCGACGAAGACATGAAGAGCGACAGCGATCTGCGCCATCAGCCATAATGAAGTCGGAGGTACACCGAATAACGTGCCGATGACGATTGAAAGTAATAACGGCCAGGCGAGCAAAGCGATCAACCCGTGCGATTTTCCACGGTGTTGACGCAAGTAGGCGCTGTTTCCTTTAAACTTAAAGACAGTATCGAAGTCCGGTGCGTGTGAGCCGACGAGCGCCGTCGTCGTCACGGCAGCAAACATCGTCGTGCTCGCTGCGACGTCAGGGTGTAGCGTCGAGATGGCGGCGAGACAAAGTCCCATGCCGATATGCGTACCAGTATCCAATGCGAATTCGCTCCTTCTATAAAATCGTGATGGTGAATCCATCGAGGTTCTGCCGAGTAATTTTTAATAAATATATCGTATCCAAGAGAAAAGAGGTAACCTTTTGACTGTCGTTCAAGAATATTTCACAAACTTTAATAAAACACAATTTACCACAGAACTGATTGCCTGGTTCCTTCGTGAACAGCGGGATCTCCCATGGCGAAGAACCAAAAACCCATATCATATCTGGATTAGTGAAATCATGCTTCAACAAACGCGCGTCGATACAGTCATTCCGTATTACGAGCGCTTTACGAAACGTTTTCCGACACCGCATGATTTAGCAGAAGCGGATCAAAGTGAAGTCCTGAAGCACTGGGAGGGCTTAGGGTACTATTCCCGTGTCAAGAATCTTCAAATCGCGGTTCAGGAAGTTGTTGAAAAATATGATGGGATCGTTCCGGACGAAAAGGAATTGTTCAGTCAACTGAAGGGTGTCGGTCCGTATACGACAGGAGCGGTTCTATCGATTGCTTATGGGCAAGCAGAACCAGCTGTAGACGGAAACGTGATGCGCGTCCTCTCGCGTGTACTTGGGATTTATGAAGACATTGCTGCACCGAAGACACGGAAATTGTTTGAGGCGGCGGTACATCAATTGATTGATCCGGCTGACCCGTCAAGTTTCAATCAAGGCTTGATGGAACTCGGCGCGATGGTCTGTACACCGAAGTCTCCGATGTGTGGACTCTGTCCTGTTCAAGACGTTTGTTTTGCATATGATCGAAATGCACAGGAAGAACTACCTGTGAAGACGAAGAAAGGGAAGACGCAAATTATTCCGTATGATGCTCTCGTCTATGAAACGAACGGAAAAATCGCAATTGAACAACGAGCAGAAACGGGCTTGCTCGCAGGTATGTGGCAATATCCACTTCGAGAAGCAGAAGAAGATCGTAATGGAACGCTTGTCGGACACGTTCGACATGTCTTCTCACACCGGATTTGGGAAATTGCTGTATATCGCGTGACGGAACAGCCGGACCAGACGGTACTGGTTGATCAGGAAACATATGCGACGCATCCGGTATCTGTCGCGCAAATGAAGATTGATCGACTATTAAAGGGGGAAATCTAATGCATACTTTTCGTTTTGAGACACGTGTCGATACATCAAAGGAACAAGCGTGGGATTTTTTAAGTGACGCCAAGGCCTTAAGTCGATTGACGGTATTTCCACAAGTGAAGACGTCGGGCGATACGCGGACACGAGCGGGAAATACGATTCGTTTACGCGTTGGTGTTCCTCCACTATTTGTCTCGTGGACGTCTTGGATTCCTTTCGTAGAAGAATATGTCTTCGTCGATGTTGGTACAAAAGTGCCATATCCATTCCGGTCATGGTGCCATGTGCACCGAGTCGAAGAACGTGAATCTGGCGTCTTTTTCGTGGATGAAGTGACGTATGCATCCTTCTTGCCCGCCTTCGTCATTGAAGCATTCATCTTGAAACCGATGTTCAAACAACGAAAAAGTGCGATTTTGAATCACTTTCAAGCCTGAATTCCGTCATTTTTCTGAAAAAATACCCTTTCGTTTTTCATGCGTTCTGAAAATGGGTATAATAAGCACGAGAGTATAACAGAATGGAAGAAAAACGCTTTAGAAAGGAGTAGCACATGAGTCGATTCCCAAAAGAAAGTAGCAAGATTGAGATTCAAAGTTTCAAACATAACGGGAGCTTACACAGAGTTTGGGAAGAAACGCTCGTGCTGAAATCGACGGAAGAAGAATTGATTGGGTTCAATGACCGCATCATGGTCAGTGAATCGGATGGTCGTCAGTGGCGAACACGAGAGCCTGCAATCTGTTACTTTTCAACAGAACTCTGGTTCAATGTCATTTGTATGATTCGGGAGGATGGCATTTACTATTACTGCAATCTTGGATCACCTTCTACGTTCGATGAGAAAGATCGAGCAGTCAAGTACATTGATTACGATTTAGATATCAAAGTGTATCCGGACATGTCCTACATGATCCTCGATGAGGACGAATATGAGAAACATCGCCGCGAGATGAATTATCCGAAGGCGATTGATCGTATTTTGAAAGACAATGTCCAAATCCTGATTCAGTGGATTCGCAGTCGGAAGGGTCCATTCAACCCGGCTTTCGTGGATATGTGGTATCGTGAATATGAAACAAGATATCGGAGATGATGGTTCGCCATCGTCTTTTTTTAATTGAAGGAAGTGAAACACGTGGCAACACAAGCAAAACGTAAGAAACAAGGTTCGATCCGCCGCTATATGGCGTTCGTCAAGCCGTATCAAAAACAGATTCTCCTGACGGTCTTCGTCGGGATCATCAAGTTCTCGATCCCACTTGGACTTCCGTTGTTGTATAAGTACATCATCGACAATATCCTAACTGGAAACACGATGCCGATGGCGGAAAAAAGTAAACAATTGGCGTATTTGATCGGAGCGGGTGTCTTCATCTTCCTGATCGTCAAGCCACCGCTTGAATACGTCCGTCAATACCTCGCGCAATGGTCAGCGTCGAAGATTTTATTTGACGTTCGTAATCGATTGTTTGATCATGTTCAGAAATTATCGCTTCGTTTTTATTCGAATACGAAAACCGGAGAAGTCATCTCGCGAATCATCAATGATGTCGAGCAGACGAAAGACTTCGTCGTCACGGGATTAATGAACCTATGGCTTGATATGATTACGATTTTCATTGCGATCGCTATCATGTGGACGATTGATCCGAAGTTGACGCTCGTCGCCATTATTCCGTTACCATTCTACGCCCTCGCCGTTAAGTTCTTTTACGGTCGCTTACGCGGATTGACACGGGAACGTTCGGCAGCCCTTGCGGAACTACAAGGTCATTTGACGGAACGGGTCAACGGCATGGCAGTAATTCGTAGTTTTGCACTCGAACCGCACGAGAACAAAGCGTTCAAACATCAAAATGATGGGTTCTTAAAAGCGGCGCTGCGTCAAACGAACTGGAATGCGCGGACGTACGTCGTCGTCTCGACGATTACGGACTTCGCACCGATCCTGATCTTCGGGACAGCGGCGTTCTTCGTCTTGAACGGACAAGTGACACTCGGGACGATGGTTGCGTTCATTGGTTATATCGACCGTCTGTATGCGCCGCTCGGTCGTCTCGTCAACTCCTCAACGACGTTGACGCAGTCGATCGCTTCGATGGACCGAATGTTTGAGTTTTTAGATGAGCCATATGACATCACGGAAAAACCGAATGCACGCGATCCAAAAGATGTCCGCGGGAACGTTCAGTTCGAAAATATCAGTTTCGCTTATGAAGAAGGCGGCGAGCTAGCGATTGATCGCTTAACGCTTGACGTTCAGGCAGGTGAACGGATTGCTTTCGTCGGGATGTCAGGTGGTGGGAAATCGACGCTCGTCAGTTTAATTCCACGCTTCTATGATGTGTCTGCCGGTCGGATCACGCTTGACGGCGTTGATATTCGTGACTTGAAGTTGCGTGGTCTTCGCGATCAGATCGGGATGGTCATGCAGGAGTCGATTCTCTTCAGTGAGTCGGTTCAGATGAACATTAAGATGGGGAATCCGGAGGCGACGGATGAGGAAGTCGTCGCAGCGGCAAAAGCAGCGAATGCCCACGAATTCATCGAACGGTTACCGAACGGCTATCATACGCCGGTCGGTGAACGAGGCGTCAAGTTATCGGGTGGTCAAAAGCAACGTCTAGCCATCGCTCGGGTCTTCTTGAAGAACCCGCCGATTCTGATTTTGGATGAGGCGACGAGTGCGCTCGATTTAGAGAGCGAAGCGATGATTCAAGATTCGTTAGCGCGTCTCGCGAAAGGACGGACGACGTTTACTGTCGCGCACCGTTTATCAACGATTACCGATGCCGATAAGATCGTCGTCATCGAAAATGGTCAAATTACGGAAATCGGAACACACGAAGTCCTCATGCAAAAACGAGGCGCTTATTTCGAACTGTATGCCATTCAAAATCTGGAACTCGTCGAATAACACAAAAGCAGCGACCTTTGCGAGGTCGCTGCTTTTTTAGTGGGGGGACTTAGAGTCGAGCAAAGGCACGATCGACTGCTGCGATCGTCTCTGTGATGTCGGCTTCCGTATGTTCCGTCGTCAAGAACCACGCTTCGTATTTCGAAGGGGCAAGGTTGACGCCTTCTTCTAGCATCAATTTGAAGAAACGTCCGAACATCTCGCTATCTGCACGTTCTGCACCATCGTAATCGATGACTGTTTCATCCGTGAAGTAGACCGTCATGGCACCTTTTAGACGGTTGATCGTAATCGTGACGTCATGACGTTTTGCTGCTTCTAGCACACCTTGTTCGAGTAAGGCGCCAAGGTGATCAAGTTTTTCATAGACACCAGGCTTCTCAAGTAATTCAAGACAAGCGATACCCGCAGCCATGGATGCTGGGTTACCTGCCATCGTACCTGCTTGGTAAGCCGGACCGAGTGGCGCGACGTGTTCCATGATTTCTTTGCGACCGCCATAAGCGCCGATCGGTAAACCACCACCGATGATTTTGCCGAGTGCCGTCATATCAGGACGGATATCGAGTAACTCTTGTGCACTGCCGTACGTGAAGCGGAAGGCTGTGATGACTTCATCATAGATGACGAGTGCGCCGTGTGCATGCGTGATTTCGTTGACCGCAGCAAGGAATCCAGGTTGCGGTTCGACGATACCGAAGTTTCCGACGATCGGTTCAACGAGTACACAAGCGACTTGATCGCCCCATTGTTCCATGATTTGACGGTACGATTCGATATCATTGAACGGTGTCGTGATGACTTCTTTTGCCGTCGCTTTCGTGACACCAGCTGAATCAGGAGAACCAAGTGTCGCCGGTCCACTACCTGCTGCAATCAGCATCAAATCCGAGTGACCGTGGTAACATCCACTGAACTTCACGACGAGCTCACGACCCGTATACGCACGTGCGACACGAATCGTCGTCATGACGGCTTCGGTTCCCGAGTTCGTAAAGCGTACTTTTTCAAGCGAAGGGATCGCTTTTTGTAGTTTATGTGCAAAGTCGATTTCTAGACGGTGTGGTGTGCCGTAAAGAAGACCGTTTTGGGCAGCATGGGTGATCGCTTCCGTAATGTGAGGATGACCGTGTCCCGTGATGATTGGACCGTAGGCTGCTAAGTAATCGATATAGCGATTGCCATCGACATCATAAAAGTAAGCACCTTCTCCGCGTTCCATATAGACAGGTGCGCCGCCACCGACGGCTTTGAATGAACGGGATGGGCTGTTGACGCCACCAACGATACACTCTTGTGCGATTTCATATAACGCCTCTGAAGTAGGACGTGTAGTGTGGGTAGACATGAGGATTCCTCCAATCGATGATTCGTGAAAAATATCACGATATGATTGTATCATGGACGTCAAATCCGGTGCAGAGCCGTTGACGGAATGCCTATTTGTAGGTAGACTAATTATAAAGATTACAATCTGATAATCAATGAAAGATAGAAATGAGGGGATGGACGTGGCTAACGAAATGCTGGATGACGCCGTGAAGTCACTTCGGGAATCAGGCGTTCGAATGACACCACAACGTCACGCGATTTTGGAATATTTAACGACGGGACACACGCATCCGACAGCGGATGAGATTTATCGTGCACTCGAACATCGTTTTCCAAACATGAGTGTGGCGACTGTATATAATAACTTACGCGTGTTTCGAGAAAAGGGAATCGTTGAGGAAATGAATTACGGAGACGCTTCAAGTCGCTTCGATTTCGTTACGACACGCCATTACCACATGATCTGTGAGAACTGTGGAAAGATCGTTGATTTCAACTATCCTGTGCTCGATGATGTCGAAACGGTTGCGGCGCACTTAACGGGCTTTAAAGTCGATCGTCACCGATTAGAAGTGTACGGAACTTGTCCGGACTGTCAATCGAATGTCCAATAAAAAAACGAGCTGCCTTAGCGGGGAGCTCGTTTATTATGTTTATTATATTTTTCATCGAATTCTTTTCCTTCAAGAGACGGATCCATCGTCAGTGGTTCATCGCAATGCATACATAAGTCGACGCGACCAAGGACCTTTGTTTCTTTTCCGCAGTTCGGACAAGTGACGACAGCTGCCTTCGTTGATGTCAGACCAATCAAGAAATAGAGTGCCGTACTGGCGAGAACCATGACGAAACCGAGAAGCATGAGTAAGACCATGATGATTTCAAATTGTTTGAGTAATAGACCGCCATACATGACGAGCATCCCACCGAACACAAGAAACATAGCTAAGTTTCTCGCGCGGTTTATTTTATTTTTACGTTGTTTTTTCAAGTGAATTCCCCCTGTTGTCAGTCTAGCATAAGAAGTGGGATTGCCTGAAGAAGGAAAGCTTGTTTTTTTGTCGAAAATGGTAACGACGAGTTCGTATAGAAGGGTGAGAAGTACATGGAACAAGCAACACGAACGATTTATTCGGAGTACGCGGCTTATCGCGAAACACAAGGGATCATTGCTGTTGAGAAACGGCAACCGCGGGATTCCCTGACGGATCAATTTGATACACTTCTTGTCGTCATCACGAGAGACCCAGAAGTCGAGTGGACGATTAAACATTATCGACTGAATACACTAAAGGTGTCGTTACACCTTGTACATGAAGATGTCTTATCACGCTGGATTTTGTTAAATGCCAATCGACGCGCGATTCACTGGATTGCAGAAGGAACGATCGTTTTTGAACGAAATGATTACTTAGTTGATTTAAAACGGCAGCTATTAAACTTTCCTGATGAGGAAAGATGTTTACAGATGACGATTTCGTTCGCTAAACTTTTGCGTCGTTTCCAAGACGGAAGGAACTTGTTCAGTCGCGGACATCATTATGATGCCTATACACACGTCCATCATGCATTACATCATCTCGCGCGATTATCTGTTCTGGAAAAAGGAAAACATCCCGAGACGGTCGTCTGGGAACAAGCGCGACTCGACGATCCGGATGTCTATAAACTGTATGAACAATTATTGATGAGTGAAGAGACATTAGATCAACGTATTCACCTCGCCTTGATTGGACTTGAGCATCTTCTGCAGTCGAAGGTCTTATCGGGAGGACGCTATTTATTTGAAATCATGCGTGAGCGGACAAGTCCTTGGACGATGTATGAATTGATGGAAGAAGAGCGACTGCAAGAAGTCAAAGTGGATTTAAGTAGTCTGATTGATTTCTTCATGCGAAAAGGTCTGATCAGGATTTCGTATCAAACAACTAAAGGAGCAGGGGTCGAACTCGTAACGTATGAGCCGGTCGTATGACGATCGGCTTTATTTTTTTCTATGTGTTGTTTTGGCTATATATAGAAGGAAAAAGATTTCAAAAGTTTTTTTAGAAAAACTATTGACGGTATTATACCGAGATAGTATATTAATACATGTCGACAGAGCAACACGCACTGGACGGTGACGAGAAAGAAAAAAGATTTCAAAAAGGGATTGACGCTTAAGTTATTCCGTGATATCTTATTAAAGTCGCTGAAAACGACACGACGAACTTTGAAAACTGAACGATGAGGCAAAAATCGTATTCTACGGAATACAAAAACGAATGAAGCGCAAGCTTCGTCAATCGTGACT
>NZ_JACSNH010000004.1:0-256527 GCF_018619045.1 Exiguobacterium sp. s161 | reverse complement strand
AGTCACGATTGACGAAGCTTGCGCTTCATTCGTTTTTGTATTCCGTAGAATACGATTTTTGCCTCATCGTTCAGTTTTCAAAGTTCGTCATTGTTTGTTTTGAAAATGGTGGGCCTAAGTGGACTCGAACCACCGACCTCACGCTTATCAGGCGTGCGCTCTAACCAGCTGAGCTATAGGCCCGTCAAAGCAAACAAAATATGGTGCACCCTGAGAGATTCGAACTCCCGACCCCTTGATTCGTAGTCAAGTACTCTATCCAGCTGAGCTAAGGGTGCGATATGGTGCGGTCGAGAGGACTTGAACCTCCACGATGTTGCCACCACTAGGCCCTCAACCTAGCGCGTCTACCGATTCCGCCACGACCGCAAATATGAAATTAAAAATGGTGTGTCATGCAGGATTCGAACCTGCGACCCTCTGATTAAAAGTCAGATGCTCTACCAACTGAGCTAATGACACATAAAAACTGGGCTGGAAGGGATCGAACCTTCGCGTGCTGGAATCAAAATCCAGTGCCTTACCACTTGGCTACAGCCCAAAAATGGCGGTCCTGACGGGATTCGAACCCGCGATCTCCTGCGTGACAGGCAGGCATGTTAACCGCTACACCACAGGACCGCAATTTGAAGTTGTAAACAACTCTTTAAAAAGAAATGGTGGAGGATGACGGGATCGAACCGCCGACCCCCTGCTTGTAAGGCAGGTGCTCTCCCAGCTGAGCTAATCCTCCATATGGTGACCCGTACGGGATTCGAACCCGTGTTACCGCCGTGAAAGGGCGGTGTCTTAACCGCTTGACCAACGGGCCATATCGTAATTAATAATTATTCTCAAGAAACATTTTCACATAAGAGGTCTGGCGGAGATGGAGGGATTCGAACCCTCGCACCAGTTTCCCGGCCTACACCCTTAGCAGGGGCGCCCCTTATAGCCACTTGGGTACATCTCCAAAAGAATGGCTCCGCAAGTAGGATTTGAACCTACGACCTACCGGTTAACAGCCGGTTGCTCTACCGCTGAGCTATTGCGGAACGTTACGCTCTGTTCGGAACACTTTTATATAGTAGCAACTTTTTTTCTTTCCGTCAATGCTTTTTTAAAAAAGTTTTTAGTGACGATAAGTTGTTTAGTTGCTGTCGTTTTGACGACTTCTATAATTTATCATGCTCCGAAATGAACGTCAACTACTTTTGTAAAAAATCTTTCCACGACATCGACCACATCGATATCTTTCCGTATTCATGCGTCTTTTCCTTCTATATAATGTGCTGCATTTCTCACATTCATAAAGATAGGATTTTTTTTCGTCTTCTTGTCTTCTCGGACTGTATCGAAGCCCATCGTAGCGCTCTAACCATTCCTTGAAGTCTTGATCTTGATGACGGTGTCCCATTCCTGCTAGATGTAAATGGTAGTGACACAGTTCATGAATCACGATTCCGCGGAAGACTTTCATGTCATCGATATATCGTTTATTGAAGTCTAAATGATGATCGCCTAAGAAATAGCGACCACCTGTCGTCTTCAGCCGTGGATTAAAATAAGCTTTATGTCGAAACGGTAAGGAAAATACGTCGAGCGACAGTTGCTCGACGTATCGTTGTAATTGTTCATTCGTCATTTCGGCGGAACCAGTGTCAAACCAATCCGTCCCCGCTCTGGTTCAACATTCGTCACCCATACTGTCACGATATCCCCGACAGCGACGACATCAAGTGGATGCTTGACACGTTTACGACTGAGCTTCGAGATATGAATTAAACCATTCTCTTTCACTCCGATATCAACGAACGCACCAAAATCAAGAACATTCCGGACTGTCCCTTGGAACTCCATCCCGACTTGGATCATATCCATCGATAGAACATCTTGGCGGAGCAACGGTTTATCGAGCGCTTCCCGAGGGTCACGACCCGGACGTTGTAACGCTTCGATGATGTCACGTAATGTCGGCTCTCCGATCTCGAGCGTCTGTGCCATCTCCGGTAATGACAATGTAGACAATTGTTCCCGCACCGCATCCGTTCCAACTTGATCCAGCGTTAAGCCTAGTGTCTTAAATAACTTCTCGACTGTTTTGTACTGTTCCGGATGAATCGGCGTCCGGTCGAGCGGATGCGTACCTTCTAGAATTCGCAGGAATCCTGCTGCCTGTTCGTAGGCTTTTGCACCAAGACGAGGAACTTTCAATAATTCCTGGCGTGTCTTAAACGTCCCAAGTTCCGAGCGGCGTTCAACGATTTTTTTCGCTGTCGCCTTCGTGATCCCTGCGACGTAACTCAAAAGCGGTTCTGACGCTGTATTAACATCAACTCCGACTTGGTTGACGACCGTCTCGACGACAAAATCAAGCGTCTCCTTCAGTTTCGTTTGCGAGACATCATGTTGATATTGACCAACTCCAACAGACTGCGGGTCGACTTTGACAAGTTCAGCGAGTGGATCCTGCAAACGACGCGCAATCGAAATCGCGGATCGTTGTTCGACCTGAAGCTCTGGAAACTCCGTCCGGGCAATCTCTGAAGCGGAATAAATACTCGCCCCTGCCTCGTCGACGATTGTAAAGGCGATATCTGTTTGCCCCTTCATCCAGTCCGCAACAAATGCTTCTGTTTCCCGTGAAGCAGTTCCGTTCCCGATCGCAATCAACTCGATTCCATATGTATCAACGAGCTGCGAAAGGGTTTGACGTGCTTCTTTTGCTTTTTGCTCTGACATCGTCACGTAAATGACGCCGACTTCCTTCATTTCACCTGTCGGATCGATGACTGCCCACTTACATCCTGTCCGGTAGGCCGGATCCAGTCCCAACATGACTTTCCCTTTCATCGGTGGTTGCATGTAGAGTTGACGGAGATTCTTACCAAAGACGTCAATCGCTTGGAACTCTGCCTTTTCCGTCAGTTCATTTCGAATTTCTCGTTCGATGGCAGGAAAGACCGATTTTTTATAGCCCGTCGTGATCGCCGCTTCGACGATATCACGTTTCTTTGGCGCCAGTTGTGCGTAGGAACGAAGCAATGTCGGTAAAACCTGTTGTTCCTCTAACACGACTTTCACAGAGACGATTTTCAATGCTTCCGCACGGTTAATCGCAAGAATCCGGTGCGGAACGATCTGTTGAATCCGTTCACTGTAGGCATAATACTGTGCAAAGACACCTTTTTCATCGACTGCATCCTTTTTCTGTTTCGTGACGATTTCTGCTGAACGGCGCATTTGCTTACGAATGAACTCACGCACCGTCGCTTGTTCGCCCCACTCCTCGGCAATGATCGATTGTGCCCCAGTAAGCGCTTCTTCCGGATCCAGCCCATTGCTCAAGCGATGGAATGTCGCTTCATCATAAGCAGACTTGTCGCGGAACCAGTCGGCAAGTGGTGCAAGCCCTGCTTCCCGTGCAATTTCCGCCTTTGTCCGACGTTTTGGTCGAAACGGTAAATAGATATCTTCGACTTGTTGTAACGTCGTCGCTTCCTCGAGCGTTCGACGGAGTTCCGGCGTCAATGCACCTTGCTCCTCGATTTTTTCAAGGACGTCACTCCGTCTACTTTCAAGTTGTGTTAATTGTTTATGTCGATCGAGAATCGCTTTGATCGCGACCTCATCGAGTTCACCTGTCTGTTCTTTCCGGTAGCGGGCGATGAACGGAATCGTACCGCCTTCTTCCGTCAATTGTAAGACTGCCTTCACTTGCGCAGGACGTACATTCAATTCACTTGCGATTCTCTTTTCCATCTGCTTCACCTCTCATTCATTATACCGAAGAACGCATGGAAAAGAAAAAAGACTGACACGAGGTCAGTCTTTTGAGAATACTTCATTTGGTTCGACTTTGATCGCTTCACGTAACTTCTGTAAAGCGCGTCGTTGGAGACGGGAAACGTGCATTTGCGAAATGCCGAGTAGTTCGCCCGTTTCTTTTTGACTCATATTACGGTAGTAGGCACATTCGAGAATCGAACGTTCGCGGTCCGTTAAGACAGCAAATGCCTTTTCAAGAATCAGACGCTGATCGACGGAGTCATAGCCGTTTTCTTGATTCCCGACGAGGTCGAGTAACGTAACAGTACTACCTTCCTGATCTGCCTCAATCGAACTATCAACGGATAACGCTTGATAGCTTTTACCCATCTCAAGTGTTTCGAGGACCTCCTCTTCCGATACTTCAAGACGCGCAGCAATCTCATCGATGCGCGGAGAGCGTTGCAACTCCGTCGTCAACTCCTCGACTGCCTTCTTGATTTTCGGTCCGAGTTCCTTGATGCGACGTGGAACGTGAACGCTCCATGTCTTATCGCGGATGAAACGTTTGATTTCACCGATGATCGTCGGAACAGCAAACGACTCAAAACTGCGACCGAATTCCTTATCGAAGCGACGAAGCGCTGCAAGCAACCCAATCATGCCGACCTGAACAAGATCGTCATGAATCGGTCGACCACGCGAGAACTTTCGGGCCAAAGCTTCTACCAAGTCTGAATAACGCTCGAGTAATGCCGCATGCACTTCCTCATCTTGGTCGTCCTGCTGATACAAATCAATCAGTCGAAGTACTTCATCATCACTGTGATGGCGTTGTTGAGACTTTGCTGGCACTTTGACCCACCTCATCTCTATTCATATATTTTGTCATATGGACAGTGACGCCGTTCGCTTTCTCGATCGTTACTTGATCCATCAATGCTTCGATCATCAAGATACCGAGTCCTCCTTCATGCAAGGAATCGAGATCGTGTGCATCCGTAATCGGTTCACTTTGGCGTTTGACCTCATCTTTATCGAACGTAATGCCGTTATCCTTGACGACAATCTCGAGACGATCATCCGGATAGACGTTACATGTCAAGGCGATGCTACCATCTTCTTTTCCTTCGTACGCATGTTGAACAGCGTTCGCACATGCTTCTGAGACAGCGATCTTGATATCTTCGATGTCATCATACGTGTATCCCATCCGGTTGGCGACACCTGAAACCGTCAGACGGGCAATGGCTACATATTCCGGTTTTGCCGGTAATGTCATGTTTAGTTGTTCGTTCTTCATTGCGTTCCACCTCTTACACCACTATCGATTGTAATGATGCTTGAAAGACCTGTAATTTCGAATAGACGACGGATGCGTTCAGAAACGCCGACGAGCGTGAACGATGTACCGTTCTTTTTCGCTGCTTTGAGTGCTCCGACGAACACGCCGAGACCTGTCGAATCCATGTAGTGTACTTCATCCAAATGGACGACGACATCGTTTGTTTCAACTGCCGGGACTAGTTCTTGGCGAAGCTTTGGTGCTGTATACGTATCAATCTCACCTGCGATATAAAGATGCGTCTGACCGTCAAGCTGCTCTGTTTTAATTGTTAAATCCATCTTCAAGTTCCTCCTCAAGGAAAATCTGTCTATGTGGTCTTGCTATTCATCCTACCTCATCCCTTTATAAAAAGGTCACTTGGGTATGTTTCCCCGTAAAGAAAACTTTAAAACCCATTTCATAAAAAAAGAGGTCAAAAAAAGTCGCATACGCTAGTATCGACTCTTCTTGTGTTGCGCTTCTATGTAAGTGCCTAAAAATCAACCAAGCCTAAGCTGATTGCGACGGCACTATTTACTTTCATCATCGTGTCTGGATCTAGATGTGTGACTTTATCCGTTAGACGGCGTTTATCAATTGTACGGATTTGCTCAAGTAAGATGACCGAATCACGTTCTAATCCGTGTCGCTCTCGATATACTTCCACATGGGTCGGTAGTTTGGCTTTGTCGATCTGTGCCGTGATCGCAGCCACGATGACTGTCGGGCTGAATCGGTTACCAATATCATTTTGTAGAACAAGCACGGGACGAACTCCCCCTTGTTCCGATCCGACCACAGGTGACAAATTTGCATAAAACACGTCGCCACGTTTGACTATCAAAGCTTACACCCCGCTTACTTGACGTAGGAGTGAGAACTCCGCCTCCGTTTCAATCTGGAACATTTCGCCAACGATCGATAAATTGATTGCTGCCATTTCTTCGTAACCACGTTTCAATTCCTCACGTAGCTGACGCTTGCGTTCTTCGGTCGTATGGTTCGACTTCATCCCAATCGTCTCCTTCGCTACATTTCGCTCAACAAACTGCATTTCCCGTTGTTGGACCAAGATAATGGCACCTCCAGATTCACTGAAACCTTAACGAACGACTCACTTTCTACTTCAATATATCAGTCGAATTCAGAAAATACAATCAAAATTCAAACAAATAACATATTTTTGCCATCTTATTGATGTCTTGTACGAATCATTGACGCGGCACGCGCTTCGAGAATTGGCAGAGAACTTCATAGTTGATTGTCCCAAGCCAATGGGCTGCTTCCTCGATCGGTGCCCCTTCTCCAATCAGAATGACTTCCGTCCCAATCGGATATTCCCGCGGTAAACGAATCATGAGCCGATCCATGCAGACACGACCGACGATTTCGCACGGCAGACCGTCTACGATCAACGAATAGCCTTGGAACTTGCGTGACCAGCCATCCGCGTAACCAATCGGAACGGTACCGATCCATTCATCCGTCGGTGCCGTATAGGTCGCCCCGTAACTGATCGTTTGACCGGGCTCGACTTGTTTGACCTGCATCAGACGACTTTTCAGTGAAAACGCCGGTTTTAAGAACTCGTAATGTCCTGCCATCTCATCCGACGGCATCGCCCCATATAGAGCGATACCGACTCGAACGACGTTAAACGGCGCTTGACCTGCTAGACGAATCGCTGCCGCCGAATTGGCACAGTGGATGTAACGGATATCCGGTACTAGTGCGACATACGATAAAAACGTCTTGAGCTGGCGCTCGAACAACTGACTGTTCAACTCGTCAGCAGTCGCGAAATGCGTATAGATGCCTTCGAGTTCGACGAGATCATCATCACATTCAGCAAGAATTCGCTTCAACTCATCGACATGTTGCAGTCCGAGTCGTCCCATTCCGGTATCGACCTTGATATGCAGACGAAGATGATCGATTTCTGTCAAATGACGTTTCGCTTCCTGAAGCCAATCGGCTGAAAAGACAGGAACGGCGACATCATAATTCGAAGCGACCGTCGCATGTTCCGGTAGTAAAGCCTCAAGCATCAAGATCGGTGCTTGGATACCCGCTTCTCGCAACTCGATCGCTTCTTCGAGGAGCGCGACAGCGAGTAAGTCGGCTCCGTTCTCAAGAGCGATTTCAGCGACCGTCACTGCCCCGTGACCATAGCCGTCCGCCTTGACGACCGCCATCACCTGTTGTTCGCCCATCCGTGTTTTGATTTCGCGTATATTATGTGCGATCGCTTCCCGATCGATTTCAATCCAAGTTGGTCGGTACATCCCATTCCCTCTTCTCTAATAAGACTTGCGCAGATGCATAATGCTCTGAATGTGTGATCGAGACGTGGATGACGCCATCGAATGGTCCACTCATGATCGGTCGCCCTGTCTCATCGTTTAAAACTTCAACGTCTTGCCAGGAAACTTCTTTTCCGACGCCGGTTCCGAATGCTTTGACGAACGCTTCCTTTGCAGCGAAACGTCCAGCGAGGTACTCGATGCGACGGTGTCCCGAAAGCGATTGAAATCGTTCCTGCTCTGCCTGTGTTAAGATTCTTCCAGCAAAACGTGGCTGCCGCTCAAGCGTTTGCTCGATTCGATCCAGTTCGACCAAATCGATTCCAATTCCATAAATCATCTGAGACGCCTCCACAGTTCTATTCTTCGCCATCTTCATATAGAATGAAGATGAAGCGAGGTGTTGTCATGTTTAGTCGAACGGAAAACCTACAAACGTTCACACGTTCTTATCCGGTCGTTTCGTTGTTCATTTTAATCCAAGTTGCCCTGTTTGTCATCGAACAGTTGGGCCCACTCCTTAATCTGACATTCTCTCCTCTAAATGCAGGGGCATCCATCAATCTCTTAATCGAACAAGGTGAATGGTGGCGTGTCGTCACAGCAACGTTCTTGCATTACGATTTTTGGCACATTGCGTTCAATACGTTTGCTCTCGTCATCTTCGCTCCACCGCTTGAGCGGATGATTGGTCATGGTCGATTTGCTGCCTTTTACTTGCTCGTTGGTACGCTCGCGAACATCTTGACGTACTTCACGAAAATCAATGAACCGTTTTATGGTCAAGCTGGAGCATCGGGTGCCATTCTTGGTTTGCTTGGTTTTTATGTCTACTTGAGTCGATTCAAGCGGACGGTCATCCTAGCAGATGATACGCGTCTTGTGTATATCTTCACTGCAGTCACGGCAGTCTTTACGTTGCTCGGATCGAACGTTGCTGTCTTTGGTCATTTGTACGGTTTCGTCCTCGGATTCCTCTTCGGATTCGTCTTTGGTAATCGTGCCGTTCCATTCACACGTCCGTTCCAAACCGGTCGTCGATCGAGCGGTGGACCTGTCTTCGTAAGCGGTTCTGGTCAACTCGGTCGGATCTTCTTCTATATCATCATCGCGTTTGCCGTACTCGGATTACTCTTCCGCTACTTGTAAAATGGCATAAAAAAAAGGACTCCGCTACACGCGCGAGTCCTTTTTTTGCTTATTTGCGAAGTACTTCTGCTAAGTCCTTCACGTCGTCAATCAGATTATGGATCGTCTCCTGATTGTCCGTATAGAGTGCTTTTAGTTCTTCAAAGCGCCCTTTTGGATCTTGTTTGACAGCAGACAATTGTGTTCCTGCGCCGCTGAATGTCCGTTTCACTGCTGCAAACTGCGCTTGGCGCGTATCTTTATGCAGTAGTGATAAAGTAGCGCCGACGAGTGCGCCACCGAGTGTTGCTACGACAAAATAGTTCTTTTTCATCTGTTAGTCCCCCTGCATCTCACTCATTTGTTGGTGGTACGATTTGATACCGTTTCATGACGGGAGAAGGCGCGAACGACTTCCCTGCCTCTTCAGCATACTGGTCTACCGTAAGACGTTCAACTGATTTTGCATAACGAGCTCCGTCCCCTGTCTCTTGGAACTGAATCAATAAGGCAAGATCCGTCCCCTTCTCGACACGTCCAATCCGAAATGCCTGGAAGCCACCATATTCTGCTCCGATGACTTTCGGATTCGACATCACTTGATGTACGAATAGATCTCCGCTATTTTGATCTGCCGGAATCGACCAGTAGAAGAGACTGCCTTCGTCCGAAAAATTGCCACGTGATTCGAGCAACGTATAGGTATTGCCACTTTGAAAAGGTGATTTCGAGTCCGTCTCCATCCAGAGGATGGCATCGCCGCTTCCGCTAGCGACACGAATATGAGCATCACGGGAACGAATTTGTTCAACGAACGAACCGCTACCGAATGTAATCGAAAGTTTAGATGGCATCACAGGCCTCCGCAAGTTGAAAGTCTTTTTCCGTCAATCCGTTTTCATCATGAGTCGTCGCTGCAAGTGTGACGTTTTTATAGTCGATCACGATTCGTGGATGATGATTCAAGTTTTCAGCGATACTTCCGACTTCCTGTACGAAATCCAGTGCCGCAGGAAACGATGCAAGTGTATAGGTCCGGACGATTTCATCATCCACGACACTCCAATCTTGCAACCGCTCAAGACGCTCTTCCACTTCATACTCATTCAACCTAGCCATCCCTTTCTCCTCCTCTACTATCATTTTCGTCCTATACCTTATACCCCATTCTTTTACTTCTCTATACCTGTTTGTATCCGATTTCTTCCTTTTGCCTTCTGTGTGAGATAGAGTACAATGTGAAAGAGAACACTAATTCAAAATCGGAAAGGGGCTTACGCATATGCGCGCTCTGATTGTCATTGATTACACGATCGATTTCGTTGCTGACGAAGGAAAGCTGACTTGTGGAAAACCAGGACAAGCGATTGAAGATCGAATTGCTACGTTGATGGAGGAGTTTTCAACGGAAGACTACGTCGTCATCGCTAACGATATTCACGAAGAAGGCGATACATTCCACCCGGAAACCGTCCTCTTCCCGCCACATAATATCCGCGGAACACATGGACGTGATCTGTTCGGGAAAGTCGCAGCCATGGCACGGGTCGCTGATCACGTCATCGACAAGACGCGTTATAGTGCGTTCGCCGGGACGGACCTCGATTTACGCTTGCGTGAACGCGGTATCCACGAAGTCCACCTCGTCGGTGTCTGTACGGACATTTGTGTCCTTCATACAGCTGTCGATGCCTACAATCTCGGATATCGTATCGTCGTTCATGCCGATGCGGTCGCAAGCTTTAACGCGACTGGTCACGAGTGGGCGCTTACACACTTTAAACAATCGATCGGCGCAGAAGTCGTCGGCGAATAAGAAGGGATCTGTCCGTCATGTTACAACGTAATCTTGCACTCCATACCGATCTGTACTTACCACGGTGGATGTATATCTATTGGAAAGAAGGACGTCATAATGAACGTGCCGTCTTTGATGTTTACTACCGTTCGAATCCGTTCGCAGGAGGCTATGTCGTCTTTGCGGGTCTCGAAAATATCATCGAGTATATTCAAACACTCCGTTTCACGGAAGAAGATATCACGTACTTGCAAGAGATGATTGGCTTCCCGGATGAGTTCAAGGATGAACTGCGTCAGTTCAAGTTCAATGGCTCGATTTCAAGTGTCAAAGAAGGCGAGATCGTCTTCCCGAACGAACCACTGATTCGGATCGAGGCACGCATCTTTGAAGCAAAACTCTTACAGACCGCGATTTTGAACATCGCGAACCACGAATCGCTCATCGCGACGAAATACGCACGTATTCGTCAATCGGCTCCCCGTGCGAAGTTCCTCGAAGCTGGTGCCCGTCGCGCGCAAGGCATCGATGCCGCTTACTTCGGTACGCGTGCTTCATACCTGGCTGGTTTTGACGTCACAAGTCTTGCTTCAGCAGGACGCGACTTCGGCATTCCGTGTGGTGGAACGATGGAACATGCCGACATTCAATTCCACGATGACGAATTGACGGCATTCCGGACATTCGCTTCTCATTATCCGGATCAGGCGACATTACTCGTCGATACGTACGATACGCTCAAGAGTGGTCTTCCGAATGCGATCACGGTTGCGAAGGAACTCCAAGCCAAAGGGCATAAACTGCGCGGCATCCGGATCGATTCTGGCGACTTATCTTACTTGTCAAAACGTGCCCGTAACATGCTTGACGAAGCTGGCTTCCCGGAAGTCGACATCGTCTTGTCAGGGGACCTCGATGAGTACGTCATCCAGGACTTACGCATCCAAGGTGCCCAAGCCAATACGTTCCTCGTCGGAACACGTGGTATTACAGCTTACGAACAACCGGCTCTTGGGATGGTTTATAAACTGGTCGCGCGTGAAGTAGATGGCGAGCTCGCACCCGTCATTAAAGTATCCTCGTCAAAAGCCAAGACGACGACGCCCCATATCAAGGAAGTCTATCGCATCATCGATCCGGTGACGGATAAGTTCAAAGGCGATTACGTGACGTTGATGGACGAAGATCCGTCAACACTTGAAGCTGTCGATCTCATCGACGTCCGGGACCCATCGTTCCGGAACCGCATCGAACAGTTCAAGGTCGAGCGCTTACTTGAACCGATCTTCAAGGATGGAGAGTTGATCTATACAGTGCCGACGATCGAAGAGAGTCGCCACTTCCACGAAACACAGATTGGTCGTCTGTGGGAAGAGTACAAACGACTGCGCTTGCCAGAGATCTATGCTGTCACATTCAGCGATCGTCTCTGGAAGCTCAAACTCGACATGATTCGGGATACCCGACTGGCAAGTGGGTTAAAATAAGACGCCAAAAAGCGCCGTTCTTCCTCCCTCAGGATGAACGGCGCTTTTTCTCATGTTAATCCTGCTTCGTTTCCGACAGGTGTCATTTCTGTTGGCGCTTGTTCCATCTTCTTACGAAAGTACCATGCGAAGCCAAGTGCACCTCCGATGAAGACGATATACGTGATGCGTTGACCGAATTCAGCTAAGGAATCCGCGTAGAAAATACTGATTAAATGATCACTTCCACTAATGAGTAGCAAACAGGCAATCAGGAGCGCAATGCGATATGCAAGCGTCGGGCGGTCTGTCGGTTCAGCATGCCAATACATGATGATATGGTGGGCAAGTAGAACGATACCCAGGATTCCTAATATTCCAATGAGTACTTGCGGCATAATGAACGATCCTCCTGTTTAGTAGTATCTAGTCTTATTTAAACATAGTTCATACGGATTTCGTCAGGAAAAGTTTCCCGTCTCACATTCCTCACGGTATACTGTAGGAAAATCGTAAGCGATCAAGGGAGGGCATTTTTTTCATGAAAACCTTTAAGTTATGCACTTTACGCATTTTAATGGACGAGTCAGGACGTGATACGACGATTCCCGTCGCCATTCAGGACGGATTGACGGTCAGTACCGAACAGACGGCACAGTGGGTTGCAGAAATCGTCGTTCCTCCAACGGATCAGCCGATCGTCGATGAATTGTTCACAAAACATTTACGTGCTTTGATTGAAATCACGATCTCACGACCTGATAATGACCCTGCCGCGATGATCGTCACGCCCCTTGAACGGACTGTCTTAAGCGAAAACGTCTCGTATGTCTTCACGGGTAAGATGGTCATGATGAAGAATGATTTATCTGAATCGATCTTACGCGAAGTCGTCGAAGATGGATTCGCTGGCGAAGAACTCGTTCAAGAATATAAGGATCGTCGTTCGAAACGTGGCGCCCATATCACAAGCATCGCTAAAGAAACATTCAAGCAATATTTGACAGAGCATCCGAACGCACCCGTTTCTTAAGGTTTTTCGACCTCATCCGTGATGTGGTCCGCTACGTTGATTCGATCAATCGTATAGTGATCTGTATGATGGATATAATTCGCACACGCGTTTTTCAAAGGTGTCCGGTAACTGAACGTCGCATCAATCGATGATAAGGCTGCCTTGATCGTATGCGAGTGACAGACGATTAGAATTCGTTTCCCTTCATACATGCGTGTCGCTTCCTGTAGCGCATCGAACACGCGATCCTGGATGGCTTGTTCCGTTTCAAGACCCGGCACAAGTGTCGTATCGTTCGCTTGAACAGCCTCGTAAATCGCTGCGACTGGTTCACCGGAAGCGGCTCCGAATTCGCGTTCGACAAGTCGCTCGTCTGTCGCTGTAATCGTTAAGCCAACAGCACGACCGATGATTTCCGCCGTCTCAACGGCACGCGACAAGGGACTTGCTAATAAGACATCCCACTTTTCATTCGATAGATAAGCGGCGCTGAGTTCCGCTTGTCTTCTTCCTGTTGCATTCAACGGGATATCTTCTCTTCCTTGAATCCGTTCGTTTAAGTTCCAATCCGTCTGACCATGCCGCACTAAACAAATTTCAGTCATGTCTCTGTCTCCCTCATTTAAGAAATATGACTGATTGTATCATGTTTTCCATTCGGAAGTTGTCGAGGTGGCAACAGTAGTACCTGACAGGTGAAATGTTCAATTCGTTCAAGCAATCGTTCGATCTTTAACGGATTTTCCGTCTGAGCGAAACTAGCAAGTGAGTGCGTACCATTCGGAAAGGAAAACAAACGAACATCGGCTCCGACATCCGCTCCCTTCTCAACGAAATGCAAGGCTTGAGAAAACGGAACAATCGGATCTTTTTTACCGTGCAAGAGCATGATTGGCGGAGCATCCGACGATAAATGTGTGACGGGTGAGACGTGCGTCATCAGCTTGCGCCATTCTTCTCGTCCCCCCTTGTAGAACTTAATATGGGCAATCCAAGTCTGAATGAAATTAAACAGCAAAAAGTTCGTCGGTGGATATAAAGCGATCACACCACTGATCAATGGCATGTGCCGCTCATCGCGCTCACCAACGAAAGCAGATGGGGCAAGTGCCGTCGTCAGCATGAGTGCGGCTCCGGCTGAATCTCCCCATACCATCATCCGTCCTCTTAGAATGCGAAGACCCTCTACTTCCTTATTCAAAAAACATAACGCATCCCGTACATCTTCGAGGTTATCCGGAAAATAACTGCCCTCTTCGAACAAACGATACTCAATACTACAGACGGCAACTCCGAGTTCAAGTAGTCGATCAACGATTGGACTAAAGCAGAACATGTCATCGCGCTCTCCACGAACGAATGCACCACCGTGTGCATAGATGGCAACTGGAAACGGTCCTTCTCCTGGTGGATAATAGAGATCGAGTTGTAAGATGCGGTCTCCCACCTGTTTGTAGGTGAGCGTCCGCGGTGCAAGTTGTTTTTCTGTGAGTGGCAAGGCGGGTTCGGTCCATCGAAGTAGTGCACCATAATTGTTCCAGATACTCGCTCCCGCTGCTGCCGTCGTCAATAATGCAGCTCCCCCCATTAGCCATGCAGTTTCACGTTTCACTTGATCACCTCCAAAAAGACGTGCTAGTTTCTTCACTTTATTATCCTTCTACCCCGTTTTAAAAGATGTCGAACGTCTCGGTATTCCTACTTGACGCTTCACCAGCGTTCCGCTATAGTGAGAAAGTCCAAATCGGAATTGTTACGTTTTAATAATGGAGGTATCATATAATGAAAAAAATTATTCCTGCTTTAACAATCGCCTTCGCGAGTGCAAGTGTCCTCGCCGCTTGCGGTTCGAATACCGATTCATCGACTTCAGATAAAACCCAGACAGAAGTCTATGCATCGACGTTCGCAACAGCTGCTATTGCCCGCGAAATCGGTGGTGATCAAGTCGACGTCAAGATGATCGTCCCACCTGGAGCAGATCCTCACTCTTACGAGCCGACGTCAAAACAACTCACTGAAATTGCTAAGGGTGACTTGTTCCTCTTAACGGGCACGACGCTCGAGCCATATTCGAAAAAAATTCAGGAGAGTCTAAACGGCACGGACGTCCGCTTCGTCGAGACGAGTAAGGACGTCAACTTACTGGAATCTGATGCTACACTCCATGCACATGAAGAAGAGGGGCATAGTGAAGACGAACATGCCCACGAAGAAGAAGGGCACGATGATCACGCAACGGATGAACCTGCGCATGAAGAAGAAGGCCATGACCACGGAAAATACGATCCACACGTCTGGCTCGATCCTACCAATGCAAAAGCAATGGCACGTTCCATCACAGTCGCTCTATCAAAAGAAGTACCAAAAGACAAAGCGACATTCGAGAAAAACTTAAAAGCGTTCGATCAGCAAGCTGACGCACTAGATAAAGAATTCAAACAAGCCGTCGCTGATGGATCGAAAAAAGAACTTCTCGTTACGCATGCCGCTTACGGTTACCTCGCAGAACGATATGGTTTCACGCAACTGCCGATCGCGGGAATTTCTCCTTCCGATGAACCGTCACAAAAGCAACTGGCTGCTTTAGTGAAAGAAGCACGGATGCATGATTTGAAATACGTCGCGTTCGAAGAGACGGTCTCACCGAAGGTCGCACGTGTCATCCAAAAAGAAATCGGAGCTGAATCCGTGACGATTCATAATCTAGAGTCCGTCACGAAAGCACAGCAAAACAGCTCTTATTTTAAATTGATGGAAGAAAACGTCCAGACGTTAAAACAAGCACTTCAGTAAAGTACAGTTGACACGCGTTACTCAATGCGGTACGGTAAGAAACGTGTTTTACAACAATTGAATGACTTCTTTTTATCGCGAGAAACGGAGGGACTGGCCCAATGATGTTTCGGCAGCGGACGATTTGATTCGTACTGTGCCAAATCCAGCAAGCGAAAGCTTGAGAGATAAGAAGAGCGTCTTTATTTCATAAAGACCTCCTTCTTTCTTGCGAAGGGGTCTTTTTTGTATCTTTGAGAAACGAGGTGTCAACAATGAATGAAACGATCACGCCTAACAAATGGGCACTGCTTCCCCTCGTCGTATTCCTGGTCCTC
Source organism: Exiguobacterium sp. s161 (assembly GCF_018619045.1). NCBI lineage: Bacteria > Bacillati > Bacillota > Bacilli > Caryophanales > Exiguobacterium > Exiguobacterium sp. s161. The sequence goes on along the minus strand of NZ_JACSNH010000004.1, from coordinate 240,630 downwards.
TTCATCGGAGCCGGAATCTTCTATGACGACTTTTACAAATTTCCGATCCTTATCGCCGCATTGATCGCTTTGATCTTTGCTGCAATCACAACGAAAGGATCCATCAATCAAACGGTCGAACGAATCGCAACGGGTGCCGGAAATCCCGATATCATGATCATGGTCTTCATCTTCTTATTAGCCGGTACGTTTTCTGGAACGGCAGAAGCAATCGGTGCCATCGATGCAACCGTCAATGCTGCTTTGACGTTCCTACCTCCGTCATTACTGATGAGTGGTCTGTTCATCATCGCTGCCTTCATCTCGATGGCAATGGGAACATCGACTGGAACGATTGCTGCACTCGCGCCGATCGCCTTCGGTATTCATGAAGCGACAGGCATCAACGTTGCGATCGCAGCAGCGTCAGTCGTTGGTGGTTCGATGTTCGGCGATAACCTGTCGTTCATCTCGGATACAACGATCGCTGCCGTCCGTACCCAAAAAACGAACATGCGCGATAAGTTCCGGACGAACTTCATGATCGTTCTCCCAGCTGCTATCTTGACAATCATCTTACTTGCGTTCGTTTCTGGCTCTGGCGATGCGGTAACGGCCAAAGCATTCGAGTTCTACAAGCTGATTCCATATCTCGCTGTCATCGTCCTTGCGCTATTTGGTGTCAACGTCATCCTTGTCCTCGTCGGTGGTACATTGCTCACTGGTATCATCGGTATGATTGACGGTAGCTTCGGCTTAAGCGGTTTCGTCCTCTCGATGTCAAAAGGAATGATGGGCATGGCGGAGATTTCCATCTTGACACTCCTCATGGGTGGTCTCGTCAGCTTGATCACGTTCAACGGTGGAATCGTCTACTTGAAAGAGACGTTGACGCGCAAGATTTCTCAGCGTCGCGGTGCCGAATTCAGTATGGCAGCACTCGTCAGTGCGACGAATCTCGCAACGGCGAACAATACGATCTCGATTCTCGTCGCTGGACCACTGGCGGCTGAAATCGCTGATACGTACGAGATTGATCGTAAGAAATCAGCGAGTATTCTCGATATCTTCTCTTGTGGTATCCAAGGCATCATTCCGTATGGCGCGCAACTCTTGATTGCAGCAGAATTGACGAAAACGGCTTCACCGGAACTGATTCCGTATCTGTTCTATCCGTTCCTGCTCTTCGTCTGTGGATCGATTGCCATCTTCTTTGGATTGCCACGTATGAAGAAGACAGCGACGAAGCAAGAAAGAATTTCTTCGTAACCATAAAACAGGTCCAATCGCGTCGACGATTGAACCTGTTTTATTATTTTTTCTGCTTCGCTTGTCGTTCTAAGATTAAGTAAGCGATTGCCGGAAGCGGGAATTGAACGAGTCCAGCACCTCCCCAAACCCATGGATTACGTCCTGACTTTCGCGCACTAAGAAACAGACCCACTGCCTGCGTTACTAACAAGGCGCCAATGCTAAGCCAAGTACATTTGGATAGCTTTTTATTCTTTTGAGCCATCTTTTCTCCCCCTCTTTTAACACACGATTAAATCTCATGATTCTTTTCTATTTTACCTTATTTCATTCTTCCATGAGCATGGAAACGGACGTCTTCGTTCGTTCATGCTAAACTAAACGAGCAAATCTAAACTACGTTTTATGAGGAGGAGTAACACATGCAATACGCAAAACTTTCAAACGGTATTACGATTCCCCAAATCGGATTTGGTGTCTGGCAAGTAGATGAAGAGACAGAAGCACCTGCTGCTGTCGCTGAAGCATTACGTGTCGGTTATCGTCATATCGATACGGCTGCTGTCTACAAAAACGAGCGCGGTGTCGCAAAAGGAATCAAGGAAAGCGGCGTGAAACGTGAGGATCTCTTCTTAACGTCAAAAGTCTGGAACGATGATATTCGTGCCGGTCGGACGAAGGAAGCATTCGCAGAATCGCTCGAACGTCTCGAAACAGATTATCTTGACCTTTATCTCATCCACTGGCCGGTCGAAGGCTATATCGAAGCGTGGAAAGCAATGGTTGAACTGTATGAAGCAGGCAAGATCAAAGCGATCGGTGTCTCGAACTTCAAAGAACATCACCTCGATACATTGGCAGAAGAGGGCTTGATGGCACCAATGATCAACCAAGTCGAGTTGCATCCACAATTACCACAACATGAACTGCATGAATACTTGCAAGATCACAACATCCAAGTCGAAGCATGGAGCCCACTCATGCAAGGAAAATTCCTCGAAATTAACGATTTCAAGGAAATCGCAGAGAAGCACGGCAAGACACCTTCACAAGTCGTCTTACGTTGGCATCTCGACAACGGCATCGTCGCTCTTCCAAAATCCGTTACACCAGAACGCATTGCGGAAAACTTCGACGTCTTTGATTTCCAACTCGATGCCGATGATCTTGAGAAAATTGACCGTATCGCAACGGATGTCCGCCTCGGACCGGATCCGGACGAAATCGATTTTTAATCTGACGATTCACGTAAAAGAGAACGTCTTCCATATGAAGTTGTCTTGATTCATCTGAACGACGAGAGACCCGTTTCCAGTCTACGACTTGGAAGCGGGTCTCTTTTTTATGATTTTAGCTGATCAGACATAATAAATTAAAATCGTATCTTCCGCTTCTTCTGCCTTTTGAAAATAGGCGCGTAAATCGGCGAACTGTTCCCAGACATCCTCGAATTCGCCCGGTGTTCCGGCTTCATCATGAATCGAAGCGAGTGCCCGTTGATCGAAATTCCGCATCACCTCAGCCGAGATGATGAGGAGTGGCAAGGGAAGAATGCCTACAATCGCCGCTTTCTCCTCATTAACGATCAACTCTTCGCCAACGATCGCTCGTCCCAGGTTGTAATGCGTGTCTTGATCAATATAGATATCGATTTGATTCATCAAATGATAGATGGCATTCGTCTGTTCGAGAGCGAATAATTGTTCATGATCGGGTTGCGTCTCATGAATGAATAATATCCAGTCCATGATGATGTGGGGATCGTTTCCGAACGACTCCCAGACCGCATCCGTGACGCGGACGAAATGTACGTTTTCCATTCTCCCCCTCCCTTCTGTACTCTGTATTCCCTTTTTAAATTCGTTCTATACAAAAAAAGAGCCAGATTTCTCTGACTCCCTTTCCTTAGATCGCTTTTTCGTCTTTTTCTGATTCTTGCCATGCTTCAAGCGTATCTTTCCCTGGCAAGTTCGGAATCGAGTCCGCATAAAACCGTGGCTCTTTCCCTGCTTTTCGTTGTGTCATGTAATCATCGAGAGCCAGCTTCGCTATCTTTGCAAGACGGAAAATCGCATACAGATTGACAATCGCCATTAATCCCATGAAGATGTCCGCTAACGCCCACACGAGACTAGCCGACTCGACAAGTGAACCGAAGACGATCATGACGAGGACGAGTACGCGGTATGCCATCATGACTTGTTTATTTTCACGGATGAAGTTGATGTTCGATTCACCGTAGTAGTAGTTTCCGACGACGGAACTAAACGCAAATAGGAAGATGGCGAGTGCCATGAATCCTGTCGCAAATGATCCAACTTGTGATGCAAGTGCGCCCTGTGCTAAATCAATACCAGCTAAGGCATCTCCATTCGCATCTTTTGTCGGAACTCCACTGACGAGAACGATCATCGCTGTCGCCGAGCAGACCATCAATGTATCTACGAAGACCGCGAATGATTGAATCAAGCCTTGTTTGACCGGGTGAGAGACTTCCGCTGTTGCTGCTGCGTTAGGTGCCGAACCCATACCGGCTTCGTTCGAGAACAAACCGCGACGAATACCATTCAGAACGGCCGCCCCGATTGCTCCCCCTGCTAATGTCTTAAACTCGAATAATCCTTCTTGGAAAATCAATTTAAAGACACTTGGTAATACTTCAAGATTCGTCACCATGATATAGAGGGCGATTAAGATATAACCACCTGCCATGATCGGAACCATGAATGAAGCGACTGTCGCAATACTGCGGACACCGCCAAAAATGATCAGTGCCGTCAAGACGACTAATCCGACCGTAATCCATATCTTATCCACGCCATATTGACTTTGTAGAGAAAGCGAGATCGTATTCGATTGGACAGAGTTGAAGACAAAACCAAATGAGATCGTGATCAGAACACTAAAGACGATTCCTAACCAACGTTGTCCAAGAGCTTTTTCCATGTAATAGGCTGGACCACCACGCCATTCTTTTCCGTCACGTACCTTGTAAATCTGAGCAAGCGTACTTTCGACGAATGCTGACGCCGATCCAATCAAGGCAATTAACCACATCCAGAAGACTGCTCCCGGACCGCCGAGTGCGATTGCAGCCGCTACACCCGCGATGTTTCCGGTACCGACACGTGCTGCCGTACTGATCGCGAATGCTTGAAACGGGGAGACACCGTCTTTTCCATCATCTGTCCCTTGGAACAATAAGCGAATCATCTCCGGAATCATCCGGAATTGAACGAATCGCATCCGAAATGTAAAATAAATGCCTAACACGACGAGTAACGTGATCAATACATTCGTCCATAAGTAATCATTTGCTCGATTTACTAGTTTCATCACTTCTTTTTCCATCAAATCTCCTCACTTCCATCCATCTTTTCTCTCTATTTGTATGTAAGTTTTTTTCACATGTGATTTATCATACGCAATTTTTTTTGAAAAATCAAACTCATCTATACCTTAGGACGCAAAAAAAGTGTCAAACCTCACATCAGATGTCAGGTTTGACACGTTCACATAAACAGTTTTTAGATTAGATGAACAGATTCAGATTGGCACCGTCCGTTGCACCAAGATAACTCGCGACACCACCATAATCGATATCATCCAGTAATTCCTCTTTCTTGATGCCCATGATATCCATCGACATCGTGCAGGCGATCATACGGACACCGGCTGCTTGCGCTTTTGCCATCATCGTTTCAAGCGCATCGACTTGTTTGTCCTTCATGACTTTTTTCATCATTTTTTGACCGGCTCCTGCCATGTTCATGTTCGAGAGTGGCAGCTCCCCGGCATGTTTCGGCATCATCATGCCCATCATCCGTTCAATGCCGGCTTTCTCGACTGCCGGTGCGTCTGGTTTTCGAATGATGTTCAAGCCCCAGAACGTAAAGAACATCGTCACTTGTTTCCCCATCGCTTGTGCACCTTGCGCAATGACGAAAGAGGCAAGTGCTTTATCAAGATCACCACTGAAGACGACCATCGTCGCATCATCTGCCGGATTGACTTGAACCGGTGCTGCAGCAGGTGTCTCCCCTTGCCCTTTTTCAAGCAAGACCTCGACGACTCCCTGATTCATTTCAGCTGAATGGACCGTGTGACCTAGTTTTTTCGCCCATGCTTGAACATCCGGCAAGAATCCTGGATCCGATGCCTTGACGAAAATTTGCTCGCCGTCCGTCATCTGATCGATTTTTGTTTTCAGCTCTAAGATTGGACCTGGGCACTGTAAGCCGCACGTATCGAGCAGCGTCACTTGTTCCGGTGTAGTCTTCGTTTTCGGCTCACGCTCCGTTACCGTCACAGCTGTCTCCTCCTTCACTTGGCTTCGCGCTTCTTGATCACGATGGACGACCGACCATGTTTTGTAGCCGCCGCTTAAGTTTTTCACATCATAACCGTGTTGTTGCAATAGTTGGCTCGCAACATATCCACGTAATCCGACTTGGCATGTCACATAGATCGTTTGATTCTTCGGCAGATCAGTCAACTTCTCACGTAACGTCGGTAACGAGATATTGACCGATCCTGGAATGGCGCCTAACTCGTTTTCCGATGGTTCACGGACATCGAGTAATAAGCCGCCATTGGCGACGATCGCGTCAATTTCGTGCCAATGAACGTTCGCACTGTCACCAAGCACGATGTTCGACGCAATATATCCTGCCATGTTGACCGGATCTTTCGCTGAACTATACGGCGGTGCATATGATAGTTCAAGATCTGGTAGATCAAGCACTGTCAATCCACCTTTGATCGCTGTCGCGAGGACATCGATCCGTTTCTCGACTCCTGTCATACCGATTGCCTGCGCTCCGTAGATCGTTCCTTCGATCGGATCAAATAATAACTTCATCGAAATTGGACTCGCCCCTGGGTAGTACCCCGCATGCGATCCCGGGTGGAGATGCACGGCTTCGTAACGTAGACCGAGCTGACGTAACCGTTTTTCGTTGTTGCCGGTCGAAGCGACTGTCAAGTCGAAGACTTTTGCTACCGCTGTTCCGAGCGTGCCGCTGTATCGAACGTCGCGTCCTGCGATGATGTCAGCAACGAGGCGTCCTTGACGGTTTGCCGGCCATGCGAGCGGAACATGTGTCGCTTCCTTCGTGATATAATCTTTGACTTCAATCGCGTCACCGATCGCAAAGATTGATGGATCGGATGTCCGCAGTTGGTCGTCGACTTGAATCGTCTGTTTGATTCCAAGTGTTAAACCTGCATCTGCTGCGAGCGTGTTCTCCGGTGTAACACCAATAGATAGAATATTCATCTCTGTTTCGATCACGCTTCCGCTTGTCAGGACGACACGGCGACCTGCCTCTTCAAAACGAGCAACGCCATCTTCTAGAATCAACTCGACACCTTTCGCACGAAGATGTTCATGAACGATCGCTGCCATTTCCGGGTCAATCGGAGCCATGACTTGATCCGCCATCTCAACGAGGGTTACGTGCGCCCCACGTTCTGCAAGATTTTCTGCCATTTCAAGACCGATGAATCCACCGCCGATGACAAGTGCTTTATCAGGACGATTTGTATCAACGTATTCCCGCATCCGGTCCGTATCTGGGATGTTCCGTAACGTAAAGACGTTCGTTGCGTCATCGAGTCCTGGAATGTTCGGACGGATCGGTTTTGCACCTGGAGAAAGAATCAGATGATCGTACGATTCATCGTATTCTTCACCCGTTTCGACGTTGCGGATCGTGACTGTCTTCGCTTCACGGTTGATCCGAATCGCTTCCGACAAATTGCGGACATCTAAATTAAACCGTGCATGCATGCCTTCTGGCGTTTGGACGAGTAATTTATTGCGATCTTTGATGACATCTCCGATATAGTAAGGCAGTCCACAGTTCGCGAACGAAATCTCTTTTCCTCGTTCAAGCAAAATGATTTCTGCCGTTTCGTCAATCCGACGCAGTCGTGCTGCAGCCGTAGCGCCACCAGCGACGCCGCCTACGATGATCGTTTTCATCTGATGATTCCTCCTCGATTTTCTATCTGCCACTTAATATACCCTGTCAGGTATGTATTTTCAAGTCAGTTGCTCTCAGATTCACAAACATGACATATCTCTACTCTTTTGTATTTTCTTCCTATCTTAACGGACATTAGTTGCAATTCCTTCTGAAATGCTTGAAACTGAATTTATAGTATATAAAGGGGGATTTTGCAATGGACCAGGAACGTAACTCGAACGAATCAAACGAGAACAATAAAGTGACACCGATTCACCAAGATCGTCAACCCGAAACAAACGAGCAAGGAATCGCGCCGCAACAGCAACAACACTTGGAAGCTTTTCAAGCTTTCCTCGTTGAAAAAGGGATTCCAATGGAAGCACGTGAGAATGAGACACACGTCTTCTTCATGACACAAGAAAAAACACCTGCTGGAGCAGAACCGATGATGATGATCGTCTTCAGTAAGACGACGACAGATGTCGAATTGTTCGCTCGTACGGTGACACACGTACCAGACGGTGTCGAGGATCTCCCGATTCTTAACGCCATCAATGACTTCAACCAAGAGTTCAAATACTTCCGCGTCGTTCTCGACAGCGACCGTGATGTCACGATCGCATCAACGATTGATCTTGATCACGGCTTTAACCCAGCTGCCATCTTCGGACATTCTGTCATGATGTTCCAAGCATCAGACGAAGTCTACACGTATTTGACAAAACTGTACGAACAGTTCTAATTTCTCATTTTAAAACGGCTTTGGAGCCCTGCTCCAAAGCCGTTTTTTTCTTTAAAGTTCAATTGACAATGAGAATTATTCTCGCTATAGTTAGATTTGTGAAAACGACTACATGACGGAAAACGTCTTATTAATTCTTCTGGGGGAATCACGATTATGAAAAAACGTTTAAAAGTAGCTTCTATCTTCATGGTAGCCGGTATCTTGGCTGCCTGCGGTTCGAATGAAACGGATACGACTGCACCGAAAAAAGAGAAAACGGAACAGTCGACAGAAACAAAATCAGCAGATGCGGGGATCGCTGCAACGACACTGACAGATGAATTGACGATCTTCAGCTCAATCAAAACAGAACTCGACAAAGCAAAAGAAGGACAAGCGATTGATTGGAAGATGGTCAAGACAAGTTATGAATCGAAACTAAAAGGTGGTGTCGAGACGACAGCACCAGAAATCGAACAAGTCATCCAGTCTGCTTTAGCAGGTGTTGAAGCGAAGGATCTCGATGAGAACATCGCTCGTCAACTCGTTGATAAAGGTCTACAATCGTATTTCTATAAATTACAAAAAGCAACGCAAGCAAAAGCTGAAGAAGCACTCGTAGCTGGTAAACCGGAAGCTGCAACGGAAGCACTCAAGGATGTTGAAGCGATGGCGAAGACCGTCTTCATTCCGACAGCTGAAAAACGGGACGCGAGCTACGGCTTCAAAAACGAAGACGCCATCGCTCAAGCGATCACATCAGGTCTTGCAGCTCAGCAAGAAGCCATCGACGCGAAAGAAATCGGTGACTTCAATGTTGCGAAACAAGTGACGGATAAATCGATTTATCGTTCCTTCTATTTAGCTGCACTCGGTTATGCACAAAAAATCGAGGATGGCGTCAAAGCCGGCACGGACGAAAAAGAATTACAAATGGAACAAGCAGAAGGATATGGCTTCCTCCTCGCGATCGAAGAATCATTAGCGGGCGGAGACGAAGAGGCTGTCAAAACACTGAAAGAGCGCTATGATTTCTCAAAAACAAAGCCAGCTGACGTTTCTTACAAAGAAATCGAAGGATTGTTCGCAAAAGCGTTGACTGAAAAAGTCGACGGTTATCATGAAGAGGCACAAGAAGCGATCGAGAAGAAAGACGTCGATACAGCACGTGCAGAAGCAATGGAAGCGAACATGTTTGTCGTTGCGATGAAACCGACGCTTGAGAATCGTCTCGGCAAGGACAAAGCAGCGCAAGTCGCAAAAGACGCAAACGAATGGTTCGCACTCGTCGAAAAAGGCGACGTCAAGGCCGAAACGACAGGCGAACGGATCACAGACGCACTCGAACCACTTAACTAAGAAGGAAATGGAAACGGAGGGATAAGATGAATATCGGAATCACAGGAGGTGCCGGCTTCATTGGCGCCGCCCTCGCCCTCCGGCTCCAGCAGCACCATACCGTCCATGTACTTGATGCTTTCACGGACTACTATGATGTTCAGTTAAAAGAAGAACGAGCAGCTGCATTAAGACGTGCCGGGGTTACCGTTACGACGGGTGACGTTCATCACGATCTCGACGCCTGGATGGAGACATCGTTCGACGCCGTCTTTCATCTCGCAGCTCTTCCAGGTGTTTCGCGTTCGCTCAAGGAACCGCATCACTATATTCGTGAGGACATCGATATGACGGTGACCTTGTTAGAAGCCGCAAAAAGACATGGCATGCCGCATGTCTTTTTCGCGTCTTCTTCTTCCGTTTACGGGGAACAGACTGGTCCGCTGAAAGAAGATCAGGCAACGGGACACGTCGCCAGCCCTTATGCGGCAGCCAAGTATAGTGCCGAAAGCTTTTGTCATGCTTATGCTCATTTATATGATGTAAACGTGACGCTGTTTCGCTTCTTTACGGTCTATGGTCCTTCGGGTCGTCCTGATATGGCGCTGTTTCGATTCATCGAACAGGCATTACGCGGAGAGGCACTCACCGTCTTCGGTGATCCGATCCGTGACTTCACGTATATCGATGACATCACCCGTGGAATGGAACAGGCGTTGCTGGCTCGTGCAGTCGGGACGTATAACCTCGGCGCGAATCAGCCGGTCTCCGTCCGCACTCTAGCTGAACGGATCGGTCAACGGTTTGATGTGCCCGTGCAGACTCAAACTGCACGACGTGGGGACGTGACGATGACATGGAGTGATACGACGGCTGCAAAAGAAGCATTCGGTTACCAACCGTCAATCGAGATCGATGTTGGACTGGAGCAGGTGATCGCGTGGCATCAAAACCGCTGATTCGAACGTTTCTGTATCTGACGCTTACCGGGCTTGTCATCTTTTTACTGCTCCGTTTTTTCTTGGAGTTACCGGTCTCGTATCGGTACATTGAAGCTTTATTCAAGAGTCCCTGGACGATCCTTGCGACCTTGACGTATGCGATCGCCTTTTATTTACGCGCGGTCGCCTGGCGCCGCGCCGATGCCAAACGTGCACCGACTGCTGTATACCTGTCGAGCCTGTATCTCGGACTGACGATCAATCATCTCTCACCGGTCAAACTGGGAGAGATGATCCGACTCGTGACGGCGAGAGCCGTCGGAATTCCATGGAAACAGACGAGCGCGATCTTCGTCTTACAACGAAGTATTGACTTGATCGTTCTGTGTACCTTCATTCTGATCGGTTGGTTGTTTCACCCAATCGTCTTGCTCGTCGCGCTCCTTGCGACCGCGTTATTGCTCGTGTTACGCCGACATGTCCCGCATCTCCCATCGCTCGTTCTGTTCGGAACGCTCGCTTGGGCAGTCGAGGCACTCGCCGTCTTCCTCCTCTTGCACGGAGCAGGTATCGATGTGTCCTTCCCGACGACATTGATTGCGATGAGTGCCGGTGTCCTGTCCGGTGTGATTCAGTTCACGCCGGGTGGCCTCGGTACGTATGAACTCGCGATGGGTACAGTGTTACGGCAAGCCGGTGTTGCCCATGCGTACGACGTTGCCTTGATGACGCACTTCTTTAAATATGCCTTTGCTTTTCTCATTCCGCTGTACGTTCTCATTCGGCATCCGGCTACGCTTCGGTTGTTGGTTCGTCAGCTCAAATACACTGATTGGAAAGGAGGAAGACGATGAAAAGTGCTTCTCGCTTTGAAAAATTCGCAGCACGCGCCTGGAACTTACTCAATGAAGGAAAACCCTTCACACCCATTTTTACGATCGGCGTCTTCTTGACGTACGCCTTATGGACGCAGATGCCACTCGCAGAAGCTGGTCTTGGTTTCATCGTGACGCTTCCTTTATTTATCTTGCTTTGGCGTTATGACTTTCCGTTATTTTTACGAAATTACCTTTGGATCCCGGTCATCGTTTGGCTGTTCCTTCGGGGTACGAATGCAGATTACTTACCTTTGTTCGCCTATGGCGCAGGTCTCTATTTCTTCTTTACGATTTTTTTCTGGGGAACGATCTATTATCATCTCCGGATCGGAACGCGCTGGACGAACTTCACGCGTTTTTGGAAACTCGTTCTGAAGAATAGTGATTCGACAAGTGGTAACGCGCAGGAGCAACTGCCTAAGGTTGCTCTGTTGCTCATGTACTGGTGGACGGCAAGTGACGCATCGACACTCGACATGACGTTCATCTGGTTCCCAATTGGTCTATTCGTCTTTGCATGGATTTTACATCACTACCTGTTCGACTGGAAACCGAAGTTGCCCGAGACAATGACGGCAGATGCCGATCTTCCGACTTCAGAAAAAGTCTATGTTCTGATTGTCGACGGGATGCGTAAAGATCGCTACATGGCAGCAAACACGCCGTTCCTCGAACGATTGCGTCAGGAAGGAACGGAATATACGAATATGGAGACGGTTTACCCTGCCCGGACCGTTGTCTGCTTCAGTTCGATGTTCACCGGTGCTCGCCCAGAAGATCATGGTATTCATTCGAACATGGTCTGGAATACGACCGGCGTTAAAACGGATACCGTCTTCGATCGCCTCCGTGCCGTTGATAAGTCAGGAAAAATCCTTGGTATCGCACACCTTGTCGATGCGTTCGGTTCAACTGACGTACGGACCGTCACGGCAGTCATGCATAACGATGTTGCGGATCGAAATATCGTAGAGCGTGCTAAACAAATCGTCCATGAAGAGGATCCGGATCTGCTCGCGATTCAGTTGATCGGAACGGATCAAACAGGACACAGTCGAGGCACTCTCTATTCCGAGTATGTCGAAAAAATCGAGGAAGCGGATGCGCTCCTTTCCGAGTTTTGTGAGGAGCTCGATCGCCTTGGTAAACTCGAGGATGCGACACTTATCGTCATGGCGGATCACGGTCAAGCGGACGGAATCGGTGGACACGGTCACTTGGATGAAGGCGAACGGTTCGTCCCGTTCTGGATGTATGGTAAGAACGTTCATGCCGGTCTAAAAGTCGATACGCACCGTCATATCCTGTCACTCGGACCGACGATCACCAAAATCCTAGGGGCAGACATCCCGCACGATAGCCGTGGTGTGCTATTGACAGAAGCGTTCAAGGAGGCGAAGTCTAAATGAAGATCATCGTCTTTTTACCAGCCCACAATGAGGAAGTGTCGCTCCCGCTCGTCTTAAAACGAATTCCGGACATGATTGACGGCATTCCAGTCGAGACCCTCGTCATCGACGACGGCTCAGTGGATGCGACGAGTACGATCGCGCGTCAACACGGCGCACATGTCTATCGGTTCGAACAGAATCAAGGACTCGGCGCTGCAGTCCGGGAAGGACTCCGCCAGTCCTACGAGCTCGGCGCTGATGTTGCTGTCATGATTGATGCCGACAACGAATATCCGGCCGATCAAATTCCGGATATCGTCCGACCGATCTTACACGATCAGGCCGACTACGTATTCGGTTCCCGCTTCCTCGGTACCGTCGACGGGATGCGGCTCTATCGCTATATCGGCAATCATGTCTTCACGTGGTTGCAATGCCTTTTATTGAAACGTAAAATCCATGATGGTCAAAGTGGGATGCGTGCTTTTTCACGCGCAGCGTGTCACCATGCTGAGATCATTCACGATTATAACTATGCCCAAGTATTGACCCTCAATCTCGTCCGAAAAGGCTTCCGCCTTCACGAAGTCCCGATTCGTTATCGGGTCCGGGAAGCAGGAAAGTCCTTTATCCGTCCGAATTATGTCCAACGTGTCCTCCCAGCGATTTACCGGGAGTGGCGACGACCGATCACACAGCTTAGCGTTGAAGAACGCATGGAACGAAAGGAGCACCTCGGATGAAACGCCTTCTTTTGCTACCGCTCCTCCTGCTCTCACTGTTCGTGAGCACTTCCACGGTTTCCGCTTATAGTTACGGAGACCCAGGAAAGGAAGCTTTTGCGGAAGCGTATAAACAATTTGAAGAACAACTCGATGCCAAGGATTACGCGCTTGCGAAAGAGACGCTTGCCGCCTATGATAAAGAATTCAAACTGTATTTCCCTGAAGCGAAAGCGAAGATCGACACGGCTCTCGAACAAGAAGATGCAGAGGCTGCCAAACAAGCGTACCGCGTCGCTCTCCGTCAAAACATCGAACGTCGCTTGCACTTTGCTGAAGAGCAGTTCGAGGACTTCGGTCAAGCGAAACTCTTACTCGCGAAAGCCCGCGGGACATACGATGTGCTCGCACCTTACGTCAAGGAAAGCAAGGATGCACAAACATCCGATGACGTGTATACTGCATTTGATGAATCCTTAAAAGCACTCGGAAATCCTGGTCTGTTTGGGGTCGGGAAAAAAGCGAGTGATGAAGAATCCTTCAAGAAGAACATTACGATGATCGAAGATACGTTGACGCCTCTTTTCGTCCTGCCGGGTGAAGAAAAAACAGGCGTCTTCACAGAAGAAGACTCCTTCCTCGGTCAAACGTTCGGAACGGACGCGATTTGGAAATTGATTGCGCTCGGACTCGTCATCGTCCTCATCGTCATCGTCGTCATTGGTCAATGGAAGAAGAAACGCCGCTCATAAGGAGGAAGACAGATGGATTTTCAAGCGTTTTTGATTACGCTTCGGGAGTGTCTCGAGGCTGTTCTCATCGTTGGGTTGATCTTAGGTTATCTCGATCGATTGAACGCTCCACAATATAAAAAGTGGGTCTACGCAGGTGTAGGGTTGGCACTTCTCGCTAGCCTTGGTGTCGCGTTCCTGTTCCAAGTCGTCTTTACGAGTTTTGCGAGCTTCGGAAGCGATACGTATCTCCGTCTCGGCATCATGATGGTCTCCGTCTTGCTCTTGACACACATGGTCCTCTGGATGGGAAAGGAAGCGAAAGAGAATCAAAAAGCCTCCCAAGCGAAGGTCGCCGCTGCCGTCTCGACGGGTAGTGCCATCACGATGATCATCCACTCCTTCCTCGTCATCGTTCGAGAAGGAATTGAGACCGTCTTCTTCTTCGCTGCCATCTCAGGTGGGGAAATCGAAAAAGTACTAACGAGTTATGGCGCGGTTTCCGGTCTGTTACTCGCCTTGATCTTCGGATACTTATTCGTTTCCGGCTCTATGAAGATTCCCGTCAAACGCTTCTTCCAAGTGACGGGCGTACTCATTCTATTCATCGCAGCCGGCATGCTCGTCCAAACGATTGGACGCTTCCAAGATCTTGGTTTGCTCGGTAGTCTTTTGATGAATGCTGACGGCACACCAGCTGCTGTATATAACATCGTTGGCTTCATGCCGGAGCACTACATCGATCAGGTACAATACTTGCGTGATACAGGAAACTCGACATTGATCAGTGGACAGATCGGAACGTTCATGGCCGCGATGTTCGGATACAGCCATAACCCATCGCTCGAACAAGTCGTCGCTTGGTGGGGCTACTTCGCCTTTGCCGGTTGGATGTTGCTCCGTCAAAACAAACCATCGAAGTCATCAAAGTCCTTACAGGAGGTTTCTTGACCGTCCGAAGCGATCGTTCACGTCCGCGTGGACGATCGCTTTTTTGGATCACGCTGCTATTCATCGGTGGCTGGATTGGTTTACGGATTATTTACGTCAGTCCCTTCATCGCGAGCTACGATATTGCGAACTTCACGTTAGCTGTGACCGATTATGATTTGGCTGATTTACGTCCGCACTTTCCGGGTTATCCCTTTTTCATTTTATTTGCCAACCTGTTTCTGCCACTAATGATACCTGTCAAAGCGCTCGGACTCGTCTCCACATTAGGACTGGCAAGTGCGCTCTTGCCACTTTACTCGCTCTTTCGCCGTCATGCGTATGATACGACTCGGCTGATCGCTGCCTTTACCGTTCTCTCCACTGCCTCACTCGTGACGTTCGCTGCGACCGGGATGTCGGATGGGCTTGCCCTCGGACTACTCGTCTGGTACGGCTGGAGCATCGAACGCGCACGGCATCAGATTCGTCGCTGGCTTCCGTATCTTCTGTTTGGTTTACTGATGGCGACTCGACTGTCCTATGCGCCATTTGGTTTCATGTTGCTTGTCCTGCTGTGGCAAGTACGGAAGGATTACTGGCTACTCTTATCCGAGTGCGCCCTTCTTGTTATGGCGCAGCTGGCTTGGTTGCTACCGGTCGCTTTTTCTGTCGGTGGACCCTACTCGTTTCTTCAATTATCAATCCGCTTCGTCAGCGGTCATTTTTCCGATTGGGGTGGTTCTGCTCAGACCGATGATGCTTCCATCGTTCAACGATTTGCCCAGACGTTTCAGCAACTCTTCTGGCATGGAATCGGCTATGGCACATGGATCGGACTAGTGTCTGGACTGCTCCTACTCTTACGCAGACGTTGGACGATCGATGTCGCTTGGGGAGCGACGGCTGGACTCTATTTCGTCTGGGTCTGGCTCGGACAAAATATCGATAAACCCCGTCACGTCTTACCGCTTGTCCTGTTGCTACTCATCTGGTCGATCCGTCAGCTTCCGTTGCGGATGTATCTGCCGTTTTTAGTCGTTCAGTTGACGATCGGTAGCCTCGCGTTGAACGAGCAAGCCACGCGTCCTCCGGCGACGATCGAACTAGCGCGTTACGTAGCGACTCTTCCAATCGGCGCGACAGTCTTTACCGATGAGGAAGCTCGCCAATTCCAGTCCGAACGACCGGATGCCGCAATCGTTCCGATCGGTTCGGTCAGTAAATGGAACGCAGAACCAAAATCCGATCAGAGTTACGTGACTGGTCGATTGCTCGAGCGCCTTCACGCCCAAGGCGTGCGACCAAACGTCAAACAAATCGCCCGCTTCACGAGTGATAGCCGCTACGAACCAGAAGACGCGCAAGCGATGCTGTATCAACTAACGCCTTGATGGCAGAACTGCATGCATACGAAAAACCATGTCGATTCCCGAATGACACCGTGGAAATCGACATGTTTTTTTTCATTGCTGCGTATCGTAACGACGTTCCATATAATCAAAGGTACCACCGCTGATTTCAATCGTCCGAATCGGTTCGAAGCCGAGACGACGATACAGGCGCTGTGCCCCGGCGTTTGTTTGATCAGCGTTTAAGGTGAACGCTTGTAGTCCTCGTTTCTCGCCCTCTTCCGCTGCTGCCTGCAATAGTTCTGTTCCAATTCCTTTTCCACCATGACGCGCGTCAACCGATAAAGTATCCAAGTAATAGACCGGTCCTTCCGTCTCGACATCGATCTGGATATCTTGACCCGTCCAACGTTTCAGTTGTGCTTTGATCGGTTCGTCGAGTCGTTTCGCATCCGTCCCGGCATATGCAATGACGATACCTGCTACTTCACCCTCGATGATTTTCACGAGGATGTTCTCATGGCTCAGTCGATTTCCTGTTTCAGCGACGAAATACGCGAGTCGCTCTAAAACTTCCTCCCGCTTTGTCGTTCCCGTCAGTGTCTCAGCAATCTCATGAATCGCCTGCTCAATCAACGGGGCAATCTGTTGCGCTTCAGAAGCATGTGCTTGTCGAATCATCTCATCCTTCTCCTTTCGTTTTTTCTAATCCATGAACCTGAAAAATCGGACTCGACGATGTCGAATCCGATACATGATTTTGTTAAACATTCATCTGTCTCACTGCGTGACTTTTTGTACGACAGGTGCCGGTACGATGACAGGCTCCCGTGTCATGACAGCAACGACACGTCCAGCGATCGCTACAGCCAGTAACGTATATAACGTTAAGCTGAGCGGCAGATAGACGAGTGAGATGACTAACACGATGGCATCGAGTCCGAACAAGATCGTTCCGATCGATAGACCTGTCAGTTTACTGAGTCCCATCGATAGCAAATCGTCTCCACCTGTTGCCGCTCCACTTTTCAAAACAAGTCCGAGACCATATCCGGTCACGATTCCGCTAGCGATCGCTGCGATGAGCGTCGCTGGCCAAGCCTGTTCTGGAAAGTGGAACAAATCGAGTCGGTGCCACATCTCATAAAAGACTGATAACGCACCTGCTGAAAGTAACGCTTCGCTGACGAAACGTTTCCCTTTGAAGTACAAGGCACCGATGAAAAATGGAATATCGAGCACGATCATTGAGATCGAAGGATTGATATCAAAAAAGTATCGACCGAGCAACGATAATCCGATAAAGCCGCCTTCTGCTAATCCGAACTGTTCATTCAATGTGTAGTAACCGAACGCCATGATCAGCGTCCCGGTTAAGATGGTTGCGATTCGTTTCATGTTTTATTGTCCTCTCCCGTTTACATCGTGGGAGAGGTTTTATACGTCCCGTTTGGGTATTCATCTATTTTCGCTCTCCCTGATTTTTATAAGCCATTACCGTCTTGTTCGTTTTGACCGGTACTGCTAAAAATCAGGTAAGCTGAATAGATGATTGGTCCTCTCGGTATCCATCGGTTTCCACCCCTTCATTAAAAATCTACTTTCATTATAACCCGAATTTCAGTAACTAAAACAGTTTTACGCATTCTTCACATAATCCAAACACTTTTGCTCACTCATTCACAATTTAGACAAGATTATGCTCAATATTGAACAAACTACTTGAAAACGACCTTGTGAAGGATTACACTAAGTATATCAAACGAATGTGATATTTATCACAAACAAAACACAAAGGAGACTTTACCCATGAAAGTAGCAGTCATCGGATGTACACACGCAGGAACAGCAGCAGTCAAAGAACTCGCTTCGCAACAAGACGTCGAGATTACCGTTTATGAGCGGAATGACAATGTATCGTTTCTCTCTTGTGGAATCGCGCTTCACGTCGGTGGTGTCGTCAAACATGCGGAATCACTTTTCTACTCATCACCAAGTGAACTCGCTGAACTCGGCGCTGAGATGCGTCTGAAACATGATGTGCTTGAAATCGATAGTGAACGCCAAACGATCGTTGCGAAAAACCTCATGACTGGTGAAGTCGTTTACGATACGTACGATAAACTCATCATGACGACAGGATCATGGCCAATCATTCCGATGCTTCCTGGCATCGAGTTGAATCAAATCGAGCTCTGTAAAAACTATCACCATGCTCAAACAATCATTGAAAAAGCGACAGAAGCACAACGGATCACAGTCGTTGGTGCAGGGTATATCGGTGCTGAACTCGTCGAAGCGTTTGAAGCATACGGAAAAAACGTCACGTTCATTGATAGTGCGGATCGCATTCTCAACAAATACCTCGACCGCTCATTCACTGACGTCATCGAACGTGAATTGACAGACCGTGGTATTCGTCTCGAACTCGGGCAAACCGTCCAAAGCTTCAAAGGGGAAAACGGCGCTGTGACACACGTCGTCACAGACAAAGGAACGTTCGAAACGGATCTCGTCATTCTCTGTGTCGGTTTCCGCCCAAGTACGGAACTCTTAAAAGGACAGGTCGACATGCTACCGAACGGTGCCATCATCGTTGACGATTATATGCGCACAAGCAACCCGAACATCTTTGCTGCTGGTGACAGCTGTGCCGTCTATTACAATCCAGCTCGGACACATGCCTATATTCCACTCGCAACGAATGCTGTCCGGATGGGAACATTGATTGGTAAAAACTTGCGCGCACCAAAGATTCGTTACCAAGGAACACAAGGCACATCTGGTCTTCGCCTATATGATTTGAACATCGCGTCGACTGGTTTGACAGAAGAAGCGGCACCCTTGTTCGGACTCGAAGTGAGTAGCACGACAGTCACAGATGCGTATCGCCCAGAGTTCATGCCAACAGCAGAAGACGTCCAATTGAAGCTCGTCTTCGAGACAGCAACCCACCGTGTCGTCGGTGCACAAATCATCTCAAAAGTTGATTTGACACAAGCGATGAACACACTGTCTGTCGCGATTCAAAACGATATGACACTTGAAGAGCTCGCTTTCGTCGACTTCTTCTTCCAACCGCACTACAACAAACCGTGGAACTTGCTGAACCAAGCAGCTCTGCAAGCGATGAATGAGCGTCAATCCGCTCGTGTCTAAGCGCATTACACGATCAATCAAACAAGCAACGGATCACCGTTGCTTGTTTTAGACTGAAGACAACGTGCAATTTTTCTCTAACGAGAAGGATTGCACTTTTTTGTTCGTCTCGCATCGTTTTCCTGGGACAAGCATCGCGCCGCTTCGCTTCAGGGTCGCTCCTACTTGTTTTTCCTTAGGAAGCGATTTCGAATGAAAACACCAGTTATATCGTCTTTTTCTCCGATTCAGTCTCAAATAGATGTTGCCAGTCTTGATACGGCATCGTGCCGTTCACCGTCTCCATGTCAAAGCGTAACGGTGCAATCAACTCGAGTGAATTTCCATCTGGATCCTCGAAGTAGATCGCCGCGTGCGCATGTGGATGGTTATCGAGAACGAGCGGTTGATCGGCTGCCGCTACACCAAAGGCGGATCGGACGATAATGCCCATCTCCTTTAACCAGTCCTATGCTTTATCGATATTTTCTTGCTCCATTCGAAACGCCACATGTCGAATCGATGGATGATACGGTAACTCGGCTTGACCGGCTTTCCATAAACCTAATCAACTCTTGCCGTGCTCGATCCAAAAGAAAGCGACGCGTTCATTTTGGAACGCACATGCAAGTCCCAATTTTTCATAAAAGGCAATTGATCGTTCAAGTTCTTTGACCGGTAAATGAGCTTCATACAATCCAGTAATCATCTTCTTCACACTCCTCTTTTTCTAGTGTAAACCATCAATTTCCAAATTTACTACGATCAGAAACGTTTAATCCGACCTGTTGAGGGAACATACACCCTATACCAAAACCAACTTTCAGGAGGAATGTTTACATGGCTGCATCGAAAAATCCGTTAACCCAATACTTCAATGACGATTTCCCAAAACAATATCAGGACGCACCAGCGGTTCAAGCAAAAATGGAACCTGTTCCCGATTGTGGCGAAGAGAGTTATAAAGGCTCTGGCAAATTGATCGGCAAAAAAGCACTGATTACGGGTGGCGACTCCGGCATCGGCCGAGCAGCAGCCATTGCCTATGCTCGTGAAGGGGCTGACATCGTGCTCAACTACTTACCGGAAGAACAACAGGATGCGGAAGAAGTCAAAGCACTCGTTGAAGCAGCAGGACAAAAAGCATATCTCTTACCTGGTGATTTAAGTGATGAAGCGTTCTGTGGACAACTCGTCAAAGAAGCACACGAATCGCTCGGCGGGCTCGACATATTGGCACTTGTCGCTGGTAAACAACAAGCCGTCGAAGACATTCTCGACCTGTCGACGGAGCAACTACGCAGAACGTACGAAATCAATGTCTTTTCCCTCTTCTGGGTCGTCAAAGCAGCCTTGCCACTCTTGAAAGAAGGGGCTTCGATCATTACGACGACATCCGTTCAAGGATATAACCCAAGCGCGAACCTCTTGGATTATGCATCGACAAAGTTTGCTATCAACGGTTTCACGCGTGGACTTGCTAAACAAGTCGCGCCAAAAGGAATCCGTGTCAACTCCGTCGCACCTGGTCCGATTTGGACACCGCTTCAAATCTCGGGTGGTCAGCCAAGCGAGAACATTCCAGAGTTCGGGCAGGAAACACCACTGAAACGCAGTGGTCAACCGGTCGAACTATCAGATGTCTATGTCTTCCTCGCTTCAGACGCTGCGAGCTATGTCACGGCGCAAATCTATGGTGTCACAGGCGGAATTGAATTGGCATAAGGATTGAATTTCGACAGGATAGCTTCGGCTATCCTGTTTTCGCTTGTCTTAACGGGATATCAGTTGCATCACCGGGTACCATTTAGTCTAATGAAAGTAATAACGATGAAGGAGTGAATCAGATGACTGAAAAAGAAAAGATGATTCAAGGGGAACTCTACTTAGCACAAGATTCGGAACTCGTAGCTGACCGTATCCGGGCACAATCGCTCTGTTATGAGTTCAATCAATTGAGTGTCCATGATGGGACTAAACGGAAGGCACTTCTTCAACAATTATTCCAGACGGAGCAAGCCGACTTTTACATTGAACCGACCTTTAAATGTGACTATGGCTACAACATTACGTTAGGGGCTCGCTTTTATGCCAACTACGACTGTGTCTTGCTCGATATTTGTCCGATCACGATTGGCGACAACTGCATGCTTGCTCCAGGAGTACATATCTATACTGCGACCCATCCACTCAATCCTGTCGAGCGCAACAGCGGTTATGAATTCGGAAAACCGGTCGCTATCGGAAATAATGTCTGGATCGGTGGACGCGCGGTCATCAATCCCGGTGTGACGATCGGAGATAATGCTGTCATCGCCTCAGGAAGTGTCGTCGTTAAGGATGTACCGGCAAACAGCGTCGTCGGTGGAAATCCGGCTCGAATCATCAAGACGATCTAATTCTCATCAAATTCTAATCTGTTCCTCAGCTTCCTTTCACGTGGTCTGGTTATTCTATGTATAAGAACAACAGCCACTACTAAAGGAGGACATCATCATGACTGAAAAACGAACAAATAAAGGGAATAAACGTTTCAAAAAAGGAATCGCTACACTTGCCGTAACGGGTACAGTCTTAACAGGAGCCGGCGCGTTCCTCCTCTTCACAGGTCCAGGACACTCTCTCGTCAACTCGACGGTCACCACTTCACAGCAGGCAGAGCAAAAAGTCGAAGCTGCTTCGCGCCAAGTCGAACAAAAGCTTCCAGCTTCGATGCGTGACGATCAGGAACTCGAAGGCACATTACAAAAACTATCGAATCGTTCAATGACGATCGACGTCAATGGTGACGCTCAGACGTATGACTTTGCTTCGTCAGTCGAACGCGAAGCCGTGCAAGAAGGCGATTGGGTCAAAATCGATCTGAATGCGAATCAGCAAATCACGGAACTGGAGCGAGAAAATCAAGACGATCGGAATGACCGAGAAGACGATGGCAATCGCTCAGATGATTCATCAGACGATGCGAATGAACGATACGGCATCCTTCGTGCCCTATCACAAAGTGAATTGACACTCGAACAAGATGGGCAAGAGACGGTTTACGCGATTGCGGATCGTGCGGAACGTGATGCTGCGAAATCTGGGGATATCGTAAAAATCGAATTGAATGCAGACGGTCAAGTCCGTGAAATCGACAGCGAAGATGACGACGAGGATCGTAATGCTACACGCGACGAAGACCCTGACGATGCACGGGAACAAGAAGTCCGCGGCACGCTCGCTAAAATAACGAATCAAGAGATCATCATCGAACAAAACGGTGCACAAAAGTCATACTCTCGTGCATCAAACATGGAACAAGATGATGACGTCCGAGTCGGTGGTTCCGTCAAACTTGAGTTGAACGCGTCAGACGAAGTAACAGAAATCGATGAATGATCATTAAAGGAGGATGTTTATGCCAACCACCATCTTAATCGTTGAGGACGATGCGAAAATCGCACGCCTCCTTGAACTCGAACTTCAATATGCCGGGTACGCGACACGTGTCGCCTCTAACGGAAAAGATGGTCTCGCTGCCGCTGAGCATTCGGTTGATCTCGTCTTACTCGACGTGATGATGCCGGAGCTGAGCGGCTTCGAGGTGTTGCGCAGGCTCCGCGGAAAAGGCATTCATGTCCCCGTCATTATGCTAACGGCACGTGGAGAAGTTTACGATAAAGTCGCAGGACTCGACCTTGGTGCGAATGATTATGTGACGAAACCGTTCGAGATGGAGGAACTACTTGCCCGGATCCGGGCGTTACTCCGCACTCCGGCTTCAACGAATAACGCATCGCGCACGTTACAGTTCGCTGATCTTGTACTCGACCTTGATCGACACGAAGCATTTCGCGATGAATTGCGACTCGATTTGACACCACGTGAGTTCGAACTCCTGACGTATTTACTCGAAAACAAGGAACATGTCCTGACACGCGAACAAATCCTAAATCGCGTCTGGGGGTACGATTACTTCGGCGAGACGAATATCGTCGACGTCTACATTCGTTATCTTCGGAAAAAAGTCGATGCCCACCCTCCTGCTTTGATTCAGACCGTTCGTGGGGTTGGTTATGTGCTGAGGGAGGCGAACCCATGAAGCTTCGAACGAAACTTGCTTTATCCGTCACCGCCTTTACGACACTTTTATTGTTGCTTTCGTTCATCGTCGTGACCTTCGTCGTCCGCAATCATTTGATTGAATCGCGTTATACCCAACTGGAACAGGCGGAGGAATTGATGGAGGATGATTCATCGGTCCGGGCATTACTGACGCTTCATGAAGATTCCGTCGTCTTATCGAACGAAGATGGACGATGGGTCATTTCAAACGATGAAGAGGATGACGACTCTTCTACCGTTAACGGAGACGTACGAGCAAGTGACCTCCCCGGTATCCCGCGCTCGAACGAACCTTTCAAGTCTGGAGATTGGTTCGGTATCGTCCATCAGGATCAAGCTTATTTGTTCGAAGATGAAAGCGTCGATGATACGATCTCGACACTCGTCTTGACCTTCGCCATCGTGTTGGTCGTTGGCATCGTCATCGCGTTCATCAGTAGCTTCTGGATTGCGTATCAGACGCTCCGCCCGCTCAGACAACTGAATGATACGATGCAACGGATCTCGTCTTCTGGAACGCTTGAGACCGTACAGACCGAACGCGATGATGAGATCGGTCGCCTCGGTCGCGTCTTCAATCAGATGATTGGGCGTGTCGATCAGACGATGGAACAACAACGGCAGTTCGTCGCTGATGTCTCGCATGAGATGAAGACACCATTGACGGTCATCGAAGGCTATACGCAATTGTTGAAACGATGGGGCAAAACGAAGCCGGACGTCCTCGATGAATCGATTGAACACATCTTGCAGGAGACACACGCGATGCGGACGACCTTGATCGAACCCATGCTCGAACTGTCTCGTCTCGGCTATGAGGAAACGTCTGTTGAAGAGATCGACTTAGCCGAGCTTGGCAGCGAACTCGCCGATCGGATGTATCACGCGACAGGGACGATCATCCCTGTTGATGCCTCTGGAACGATCCGGGCGAATCGCGAAGCGGTGTTACGCATCTTGACGATTTATATCGATAACGCCCTGAAGTATGCCACTTCTCCTGAATTACATCTGCGCCAGGAGCGACTTGCTGTTCTTGACCGTGGAACATCTCTAACGAACGAAGAACGTGCTCGGTTATTCGATCGGTTTTACCGACTTGATGCAGCACGTGATCGTTCAGGAAGTGGACTCGGATTGTCGATTGCCGCAGCACTTGCGACGACACACCATTTTCAGGTCGGTAGTGAAGCGCGTCAGCCAGATGGCAGTTGTTTCTATCTGATTCCCGAGCAGTCTAAATGAAACTTTTTCTACATTTGTGTCGTACACTTAAGGAAGAACGTCACATGATGAAAGAAGGAATTTCACGATGGCTAAAAAACGTTGGGGTGGACTTGCTGTTGCCGGCGCCTTTCTCTTAACGAAAGGAAAGGTCATCCTTGCCTTATTGAAATTTTCGAAGTTTGGAGGCACTCTGATTTCGTTCGGAGTCTCGCTTCTCTTTTACGCTCAAGTATTCGGTGTCTGGTTCGGAGTCGGATTGCTCTATCTCCTATTCATTCATGAGATGGGACATCTACTCGCTGCGAAACGACTCGGTTTTAAAACGGGTCCCGCGATTTTCGTACCCTTCATGGGAGCTGTCATCGGGATCAAAGATACGTTCCGGACTCCAAAACAAGAAGCGATTCTTGCGTACGGTGGACCACTCGCGGGTCTCGTGTCCCTGATTCCGCTTGCAATTGGATACGCTGTGACGGGAAATGACTTCTGGCTCGTCATCTTCCATCTCGGAGCCTTGTTGAATCTCTTCAATCTACTTCCCGTCAGTCCGCTTGACGGCGGACGGATTCTTGCGGGACTTCCGATCATCGTTTGGGTTGCGGGTCTTGCTGCCTTGATTGCTTACGGCATCACGAACTTCAGCCTGATTCTGCTCTTGATCGCTTTCTTCGGCGGCAGTGCTGTCTGGAAACGGTATAAGTTCGCAAAACAATATGAAGAGAACCAATCGACCTTGATGTTATACCGTGCTGCACGCGAACGCGTCTTACGCGCAAAGGCGGAACAAGAACGTGCAAACGCGGAAGTCGCTCTTGCACCGGAAGTGGAGGAAGAACAAACGGTCGAAAGTACGTACGACCCGATCGCTTGGTCGCTTCGTCTCGATTTACAAGATTTGCGACAAGCGAGTCCGGAAGAGGCACGTCAGGAAGCGGACGATCTGTTACGGTATCAATATGATGCCGCGAACGACTACGATGCGTTGTTGCGACGAATCGATCAGCGAATCGAACCGCTCCGACTCGCTGAAGAGTCGGTCCAGTATCACCAGATGCCGAAAAAACAACAAACGATCACCTTACTCGCTTACTTGGCGCTCGGTGCCATTTTATTCATTGCTTTCGAGTACTCGAAAGGGTACTTGCCTACACCCTCTTAAAACGAGTTCCATCGGATGCGCTTCATGGCGCATCCTTTTTTTATAAGACGAACACAACACATTGACTAGAGTGATTTCTTGCATCTCTTCATAGAAGCGACTACTCTGAGTAAAACCCTACTTACCACTTGTCTAAAAAAGGAGGCTCTCCTTCCATGAATAAAAACACTGCCCGTTTGGGTGAAGCACCTATCAACCAGCTCTTACTTAGTCTCTCCTTGCCGGCAATGGTCGGGATGCTCGTCACGGCACTCTATAATATCGTCGATACGATTTTCGTCGCTCAAGGCATCGGTACGGCTGCCGTTGCCGCTGTCGGAATCGCTTTCCCCGTCCAGCTCGTGTTGATGGCAATCGCCAACTCGATTGGGATCGGGGGGGCTGCGATTGCGTCACAACGGCTTGGTCAAAAACAGACGGATGGTGCCAGTCGTGCTTATGCGAACGTCTTGATAGCAGTTTTCTTCATCAGTATGCTCGCCATCATCAGTGCTTTCATCTTCGTCGAACCGTTACTTCGTCTCTTTGGAGCGACAGATGAAATCATGCCGTATAGCATCGATTTCTTACGCGTCCTCTTGATCGGATCTCCTTTCTTCATGTTGACGATGGCGTCGAGTGCAATGCTACGCGCAGAAGGACGCGCGAACTATCAGATGCGCGTCATGCTGACGACGGTTGCCATCAACATCGTCCTGACACCTCTGTTCATCTTTGGTCTTGATTGGGGCATCCAAGGTGCTGCACTCGGAACAGTCGTTGCGCAAATCGTCGGTGCTGCACTTGTTTTCCGATTCTTCTTTACGAAACGTCGGCAAACGGGGTTAACACTCAATCGGAATGCTTTCAAACCCGATTTCCGTTTAACGTTTCGGATGATGCAAATCGGATCATCGTCGTTCATCATGCAAGTCTCCCAATCGATTTTGTTCATCACCGTCAACCACATGCTCGTCCGGTACGGTGGTACGACGGAACTAGCGACGTTTGCGGTCATCAATAAGTTCATGGCGCTCGTCGGTATGCCAATCATGGGGATCGTGCAAGGGATGCAACCGATCGTCGGGTATAATTTCGGTTCTCGGCAATTTAGCCGGATGTCGCTTGCCATCAAGTTGGCAATCCGTTACGGCTTATCGTTATCGATCAGCTTGTGGTTACTGATTCAATTGTTCCCTCGCTTCTGGGTCGGCTTGTTCACGGAAGAAGCAGCACTGCTGCAGGAAGGCTCGAGTGCGATGCGCATCTTATTCGCTTTATCGTTCGTCTATGGGATTCAAATGATTGTCAACGGGATGTATCAATCGCTCGCCAAAGCGAAAGTCGCTTTATTCTTGTCCTTGTCACGCCAAACGTTATACACGATTCCACTCGTTTTGATCTTACCCCTGTTCTTCGGTGTCAATGGTGTCTGGTTCGCTTTCCCGATCGCTGATGCGATGGCTGTCTTGACGGCCCTTGTCTTCGCCTATAAAGATCGCGTTCTATTATTTAAACCGGAGGAGTACGTCGCAGAGGAACAAAAAGTCGCCACCGCGAAGTGACTGGAATGGATATCAGATCATCTGCCTTGCAGATGGTCTTTTTTAATGGACTTCTATAATACGAACATGTATTCTGTTACTAGTGAATGACAGAAAGGAGTCTGCTGCATGTATACATTAGCGATTGACTTTGAAACGGCAAATCGGAATAGCCGAAGCATTTGTGCGTTTGGTTGGTCCGTTCTTTCCAACGGTCGCGTCACGGAGAGTAAACAGGTCTTAATCAATCCAGAAGAGAACTTCGATGCTGGAAACATCCGGGTCCATGGAATTCGTCCGAGTGATGTCTTCGATGCACCGACGTTACCTGAAGCGATGGAAGCACAGGGCTTATACGATTTAATCGCAGGTGCTCAACTGGTCGTTGCCCACAATGCATCATTTGATATGGGGGCGCTCCAGAAAGCGATTCAAAAATACGATATGTACCAGATGCCCGCTTTCACCTACGGCTGCACGGTCAAATTATCCCGCAAACTGTATCCGTGGTTGCCGAACCATCGATTGAATACGATGGCTGAATTCCTCAACGTCTCTTTCCAGCACCATGATGCGAAAGAGGATGCCTACGTCTGTGCCTTGCTCCTAAACGATATGTTGGAACGAACGAATCTACAGGATCCGGTCTCCTTGCATACGTTTTGTGGCGTTCGGATGGGACAGGTTGCCTATTAATAAACAAAAAAATTATAGACAACAGGGCTGACTCCAAAAAATGACGCATCTTTTCACGCCCTTTCCTCAGGCGAGACACAAGCCAGTTTTCCCGCTCTATTCGAGCAGGAAACGGGTCTCGTTTGTCTCTGACAGCGCATAAATGCGCTTTTTCCTGTAGGAGTGGCGTGTAACGCGTTATTCTTTTTTATCTAGAAGAAGGATCCGAGACGCGTTTTGTTCACTCGACATCGCTTCCTAGGGAAAAACAAGCAAGAACGACCCTGCAGCGAAGCGAAGCGGCGCGATGCTTGTCCCAGGAAAACGATGCGAGACGAACAAAAAAGCGCAATCCTTCTCGTTAGAGAAAAATTGCACTTTACCTTCAGTCTCAAAGCACTCTAGACACGAGATCTAGAGTGTTTTTTGATGCTATTCTATTATTTGCTTGTTTGTTTGATCGGGAACCAGCCTGGACGACTTGTGATGCCTGCCCATAATGCATCTGGAACGACGAGTTCTGCTTGTGCTTCTGGATCAAGTTCTGTCCGGATTGACGCAAGGTCACCCGCTTCGACTTTCTCAACCCACTTCGGTTCCATGATCAGTTCACGACCGAGAGCGATCATTGGAACGACAGCCAAACCTTGTTCGACTTCGTCCGCTGTGTGCAGCGATCCGACACCGATGACAGGTACTTGTTCGCCAACACGTTCTTGGATGAGCGTGATTGGTGATGTCGTTGCATTTTCGTCACGAATCGAACCTGCGAAGAAGTCCATCACGGAAACGTGCAAGTAATCGAGGTCTTTTTTCGCCAGCTCATCGACGAGGCGCATCGTATCATCGAGTGTGATTCCTGGATTTTCGATCTCTTCTGGAGAGAAACGGTATCCGACGATGAACGAAGGATCCTGTTTCGCGACAGCTTCGACTGCATCCACGACCGCTAATGGGAAGGCGAGACGTTTTTCTAAGCTACCGCCCCATTTGTCTTCGCGACGGTTTGAGTGTGGTGAGAAGAATTGTTGAATCAAGTACGTGTTCGCACCATGAATCTCAACACCGTCAAATCCAGCTTCCATCGCACGACGTGTCGCCTGACCGAATGCTTCAATGATTGCTTCAACTTCTTCCGCCTCTAGCGCACGAGGTGTCATTGCTCCTTCACGTACAGGTGCGACAGCACTTGCACTGACTGTTTGCCCACCGACGAGTTCTGGTGGTGCCATACGACCAGCGTGGAAAATTTGTAAGATCGCTTTTGCGCCTTTATCTTGAATCGTTTTTGCGAGTCGCTTCAGACTTGGAACGAGATCGTCACGATGCGCACCGAACTCATTCGGGAATCCTTGACCGTCTGCTGTGACATTCGCACATGCTGTAATGACCGCACTGACGCCGCCTGAACGTTCTGCATAGTACGCGAGTTCCGCATCCGATACTTCGCCGTTCTCTTGTGCTGCATAGTTCGTCATCGGTGCCATCAAGACGCGGTTTTTCAGCGTCACACCGTTTGGTAATGTAAATGGTTCAAACATTGCTTGAGTTGCCATGAGTGAAGTGCCTCCTCTAATTTCTTGAATTGAATATCGACAGTATACGCTCGTCTTCCTCCGAATAGCTACTGATGTGCTTACGCGATGTGTCACTTGCGAATCGCTTTACGACGACCACCTGGCCACCACCAGTTCCAGTGACCAAATAGTTTCATCAGTGCGGGGACGAGTAGCATCCGGACGATTGTGGCATCAATAAAAATCGCAAGCGCGATACCGACGCCAAGTTGTTTAATTGGACTGACGCCCGTGAAGGCAAACGCCCCTGTGACGACGATCATGATCAAGGCAGCAGACGTAATGATCTTACTCGTCTTCGCAAGCCCCATCTCGGTCGCATAATCGTTATCGCCTGTCTCGTCATAATATTCTTCCATTCGCGAGACGAGGAACACTTCATAATCCATCGATAAACCAAAGACGAGTGAGAAGATGAAGACCGGTGTCAAAATGCCGATCGTCTCCTGCGGAAGAACTGCGCCGGACTCAAACAAGATGACGAGTAATCCGAATGTCGCTCCTAGACTAAGCAAATTCATTAGAATCGCCTTGATTGGAATCAAGATGGACCGAAACGCAATCAGCAGAATGATGAATGTCGCCAAAACGACGACACCGACTGCTAGTGGGAGTTTCGATTCAATGGCATCATAAATTTCCTGATTGAAGGCTGCCGGTCCCCCGACAAGATAACCGTCCGCCTGCATCTTTCGCACCCAGTCTTGCGAAGCTGCATCCCCCGGGTCCCCTTTTAAATTGACGTCAATTCGTGCTTGGTCGTTCTCTGACAGAAATGCCGTCAAAGCTTCGCGGCCGGCCGGAACAGCGAGTAACTGTTCGAGCGGCACTTGTTGCTGTTCGGCAATCGTTGCGGCGGATACGACGGACCGTACATCGGGATCCGACTCGAGTCGAATCGTCACGTCTTCGATTTTTTCTCGTCCCACCTCTGAGGAAGCATCAGCAGATAAGATGAGGACGGCGTCCGTTCCATCGTTTCCGAATGTTTTTTCCCACGACTCAAAAGCGAGACGTGACGGATAGGATTCCGGTAAAGCGGTCGCTTGCGGAATGTTTAACGTCAAGTCACGTAACGGCAATAAACAAGGTAAAAGAAGCAATAAAGATAGAATCGTCACTGCGACCGGGCGCTTCATGACGAAACGAGCGAGGCGGCGCCAACGATCTTCACTACGACCTGCTCGTTGCCGGAAGAGTCGCCCTTTTTCTAGCACCTTCCCGAAAACGATCAATAGTGCCGGTAACAATGTCAATGCACTGATGACGGCCCCAAGGACCGAAACGAGCGTTCCGATCGCGACAGCGCGGAAGACATCAACATCAATCAATAACAATCCGGCAAGTCCGACGAATACACAGATTCCAGAAAATAAAATCGAGCGTCCTGCCGTCTCGACCGAACGAATCGCCGCCTTCCGAATATCTTGCCCGTCCTGCCGTTCTTCGCGGAATCGATTGACGTATAGCAATGAAAAATCAATTCCGAGTGCTAGGGAAATCATCGCAACCGCATTTAAGACGAAAATCGATAACTCTTGTTGTCCGGCAACGAAATAAAGAACACCGGCACCAAAGACAAAAGTGACGAGTCCCATGATCAACGGTAAGATGGCGGCAACGGGTGTACCGAAAACAAGTAGTAAGACGATCAAGGCTGCCGGAATTCCGATCAACTCAGCTCGGATGAGGTCATTTTTTGACGCTGTATTCAAATCATCGACGACGACTGGTTCACCCGTTAGTCGAATCGTCCCGGTATCATCCAGTTGACGCGTGACCGCAGCTGCCCATTTCGCATCAAGTGTTGGTACACCGACCGTCACGTATCCCTTATCGTCACGAATCGCTCGCGGATTTTCGACGGGACCAATGACGTTCCCGACGCCATTAATATCACGGAAGCGCTCGACATGTTGCATCATCGTTTGTCGTAGATTCTCTTGATTTTCAAATAGAACGATGATCGTATGCGGATCCTGACCGAAGTCTTGATCGAGTACTGTCTCGACGCGTTGAAAATCACCGTCACGCGTAAATCCGTTTCCTTCTAGCCGATCGGGTAGTTGATAAGCGAAATATCCAAGCACGACGAGCAGGATTGCCCAAACAATCAACACTCCTCGAAAATAAGTACTCATCAGATGACCAAGCCGTTCCATGATGCGTCCCCTTCCTGTATAAACGTACAAAAAACATCCTTCTTGCTGAAAAGCGAAAAGGATGTTTCATTACGTCTTTTGAAAAATTTGAACCCATGTGTTGCCAAATGTCGCCGATGTCGACACGATCGCAAGACGTCGCGCCTCTTCATCGAGTAACACACTTTTGAGTAAAACGGAGGAATGGCATCCCTCGAACTTATATTTCAGCTGACTCTTCTCATACAAGTAAAAGCGAGATGAATCGGTGATCGAAAACAATTGGTGCCGGTGGTCAACGAGCGAGTACTCCGCGTAATCCGAAAAAGGAATAATCGATTCCTGATTCGTCGCGGCATCCCAAATCACATACCGTTTTTGTAGATCATCATAGGAGATGATCGTCGTAGGTGCGATGAACCGTTCGAACGTCAAACGTGTATCATATCCTCGCTCAATCAAGCGTCCGAACAACGGTGCCTCTTCATAGTTTGAGTACCGCCAGTCCCCTGTTTGAACGTTCACGCAGACAACATCCGTTTCTGCCGTATATAGGAAGATCTCATCGTCTTGCCACAAGAATAAATTACTGAACCACGCTTCGGAAAAAGCAGCGGGTCGCTTGATATAATCTAAATGCCCTTGCTCTAAATCTAGTAAACCAAAATAAGCTGACTCTTCAAATACGATGAACAATCGTCCACCGCCTGGCTCAATGTACCAGGAGAATGGAACATACGCACATGCTGTTTCCCATAGTGGTCTTAAATCCGCATCACATTTCATAAATCCGTGGCGATCTCGAAAAAGAAGCAAATCCTCCCCGATTCGATCGAACAGTGAGACGGATTCATGGAGTAACAGCTCTGCAGCAGGTTTATACATATGCATCACTTCCTACTTCATACGGTATCAACCTTCACAGTTTCTCGCTACTATTGATGCGCTCGACTTGCACCTCCTGTTATACTAACCTCATGGAAAAAGGAGGACGAACACGATGAAACCTTTACAATTATCAGCAGAGACGGCTGTCGAACTCGCAAAACGTCTGAACGTACCACTTGAACAACTGATGCATATGCCGCGCCATATCTTGATTCAAAAGCTCGTCGAACTCGAGCAGGAACAAGCGAAAACGGAATCGGACTCGTCTAGCGAATCGAAATCTTGAGTAAAAAGCCTCTATTCCAACGCGGAAGGAGGCTTTAATCTTCGTTTAAGATTGTGGATGATAGTCGGATTTACCGTAACGGAAGACATTGATGATTGCTTTTCCGTCACTCGGATAACCGTTCGGATGATCGATTGGGAAGAGGGAGAAAAAGACGAAATAAAACGAGAAATACGCAAATTGGTACGTAAAGATCGATGCCTCGAACACACCGGCATATATGAGACCATTTACGACTAAGATACTCACCAAGTTCGCGATAGATCCACCAGCGTAGACCATGATATTAGCAAACTTCGTTTCGTGACGTAGTGCCTCATACTGACACCATCCATCCCAAAAATAAACACGATTCAGTCGAATCGGACCAACACGAAGCAATGATTTGCCTGAACCAATATTGATTTCCATGTTTCCACCGAATAATCGGGCGAAAAAGTAATGCCCCATCTCATGAATCAATGTCACGACAGGCAGCAGCAAAAAGAACGATAAAAAGAATTTCCATAAATCACCGAAACCGAACATACAACGTACACCCTCTCACTTCAAAACAACATCTTAAATACTACATATGAATTTTCCCGAAAGATGTATCTTCAAACAATGTTTCGATGATTTTCGCAAGTCAATTGCATGACAGACTGACATCGGACTGTCATCCACGTAAAAAAGGACGAAGCCATCTTGCGCTCCGTCCTTCTTGATTTAATCGGTTTTCTTACGACGTTTGTTCGCTGCGTACAACAATCCGATAATCGTCAATGCTGCACCACCTGCCACCGCATACTTCTTGTAGTCCGCTTTTCGTTCGGCGATGACCGTCGTCGTCAATGCTTGGACGACTAACTGTTTCTCTTCGTGCAGTCGTGGTGCGTGCAACTTAACGGCACCCGACTCCACTAACACCTCGAATTCACCGTTTGGCAATTCAATCGTGATATCCTCTTCCGTCGCATTATGATAGACACGCTGCCGTTCGACGTATCCTTCATAGGTGCGCTTCAGTTCAAAGGCAATGACACCTTCCCCTTCTTCAAGGAAACGCAGATGTTTTTTGATCATCGCTGCGTTTGCGAGACGGAACATCGGATACTGACGACGAAGGGCAATCAATCCTTTGACGTACTCGACGGCCGGACGCTCTGTTTCTGCCCGTTCATAATCGAGACGATTGACGACCTCTCCGGCATTGAAGCTGTCACGAATACCGTCCTTCGTCCGGAAGAACTCTTGTCCGGCATGAAGGAACGGAATCCCTTGTCCCGTCAAGATGATGGCATTCGCGAGCATTTGCCGTTTCCGACGAGTCTCTTCCGTATCCTCTGGGCGAGACACCGTTAATTTATCCCAAATCGTCAAATCATCGTGAGCTTCGACATACGAGACGACCTGATTCGGCTCATCAGCAAATCCTTGTGAAGAGACGTTACCAGCGATTCCCCGTTTGACTTCACTCGTCCGGTCGAATGCCCCGCTGATGAAACCACGGTCTTCCGGCGTTTGAACATCTCCTTTGACCCCGTCTCGTAAACCGTTATTGAAGTGAGCGATTCCTGGCATTTTCGGTGCATTGAAGTAGTTCGCTTTTTCTTCTGGATCAAGTGGCGTATCGAGATCCCAACCTTCACCGATGATCAGAATCGACGGATCAATCCGGTCAAGTGCATGGCGCACCTGATTCATCGTCTCGACATCATGAAGTCCCATCAAATCAAATCGGAAACCATCCAGATGGTATTCTTTCGCCCAGTACGTCACACAATCAAGAATGAACTTTCGCATCATCAGACGTTCAGATGCCGTATCATTTCCACAGAAACTACCATTTGAGAGACTACCATCCGCCTCTTGACGATAGAAGTATCCAGGAACGAACTGACCGAGCGGAACCGTTGCTGCATCATACGTATGATTGAAGACGACGTCCATGATGACACGGATCCCGCGGTCGTGTAACGCTTGTACCAATTGTTTTAATTCAAGGATCCGCGTTCGTGGATCATCTGGATTCGACGAGTATGACCCTTCCGGCGCAAAGTAGTTCACCGGGTCATACCCCCAGTTATAGTTATCCGGGTCGTTCGGCGCTGTCTCATTGACTGAGCCAAAATCATAGATCGGCAGTAACTGGACATGCGTCACACCAAGATCCGCTAAATAATCAAGTCCTGTCAATCCGCCATTTGGTGTCCGTGTCCCTGCTTCCGTCAGCCCAGCGAACGTACCACGTGCGACGACACCACTAGCCGGATGACTCGTTGCATCGCGTACATGTAATTCATACACAACTGCGTCTTGCGAAGAATGGAACAGTGGGCGTTCTTCGATCCATCGTTCTGGTGTCACACTTGTCGGGTCAATCAACGCACCGCGTTTTCCGTTCGTTCCGACGGCTTTCGCATACGGATCGACCGCCTCGACTTTTTGTCCGTTGATGCTCGCTTGAAACGTATAGAAATAACCTTCATATGCTGCTCGATCGAGTTCAACGACGTACGTTCCCCGTTCGCCTGCCATCATCTCGACCTCTTCGACTTTTCGTGCGCGTAGTGTCTTGTAGAGACGAATCACGACACGTTCTGCCGTCGGCGCCCACAAGCGCACGCGAATCGCTGTCTCTGAGAAGGTCGCTCCTAAATCATTTCCACTATAGGCAAATCGCTCATCCAGTTCTTGCGGTGTGAGCGTCAACATGTCTGCTGTTTGTTTCAAAGCTAAGCACCCCTTTCATTTCATGGTTTTTATTATAACAAAATTTCAAAGCAGTGGACGCTTCCGGTATTCCTCTCTAAAATAGAGAGTGGAATGAAAGGGGAGATTAACATGGCAGCAAAAGATAATTCATTTGATATCGTGTCACAAATCAACATCGAGGAAGTCAAGAATGCAGTTCAGATCGCACTAAAAGAAATCACGAACCGCTTCGACTTCAAAGGTTCAAAGAGCGACATGAAGCTCGAAAAAGAGGATTTGATTCTAATCTCAGATGACGATTTCAAACTCGATCAAGTCAAAGATGTCTTAACAGCAAAATTGATCAAGCGCGAAGTCCCGACAAAAAACCTGCAGTACGAAAAAGTCGAGCAGGCTGCTGGGAATACGGTTCGCCAACGTGTCATCCTTAAGAGCGGGATTGATCGTGACGATGCGAAAAAGATCAACAATGCCGTCAAGGAATCGAAATTAAAAGTGAAGACACAGATCCAAGATGATCAAATCCGTGTCACAGGTAAATCACGTGACGACCTACAACAAGTCATGCAAATCGTTCGTGAACTTCCGTTATCGGTCGACGTTCAGTTCATTAACTTCCGTTAATCCACTCACGTCAAATTAGCTGAACGTTTTTGTTCAGTCCATCAAACAAAAAAGGGAGGTGCTTTCTGGATTGTATCCAAAAAGTACCTCCCTTCATTCATATTGTTGCTTACTGCGCTGTATAACCACCATCGAGAACGACAGCTTGACCCGTGACACCTGCTGCTTTGTCACTTGCAAGGAAAATAGCGTAATCCGCGATTTCTTTGACTTGGAGTAACCGTTGTTGCGGAACAAGTGGATAGATGACCTCTTCTAGTACACGTTCGAGCGGTACATTCCGTGTTTCAGCGAGCGAAGACAATTGGTTTTGGACGAGTGGTGTATCGACATATCCTGGGCAAATCGCGTTGACCGTGATACCCGAAGTTGCCCCTTCTAATGCTGCGACTTTCGTTAAACCGATGACGCCGTGTTTCGCACTGTTATAAGCAGCTTTCCCTGCAAAACCAATCAATCCGTTGATCGATGACATGTTCAAGATCCGTCCAGAGCCTTGTTTTTTCATGATCGGGAAGACATATTTCGTATAGAGGAATGGTGCACGAAGCATGATGCTTTGAAGCAAGTCGAATTTCTCAGTCGAGAACTCTTCGATTGGTGAGACGTGTTGCATTCCCGCGTTGTTGATGACGATATCAATCGTTCCGTAATGTGCGACAGTCTGTTCGATACTTGATTTGATTGCCTCTTCACTTGTCACATCACCTGCGACAGCAAACGCATCGAAGCCTTTTTCACGAAGCGTTTCAGCAGAGCGTTTTGCAGCTTCTTCCTGAAGATCGACGATGACGACCTTCGCACCTTCTTGGGCGAATTCTTCAGCGATCTCAAGACCGATTCCGCTTGCTGCTCCTGTAATTAATGAAACTTTTCCTTCGAGTTGTTTCATCATGATGAATTCCTTCTTTCTTTATCTTTACGTGTTCGGTCTCTTTACTGTACGCTGATTGAAAGAATAATAAAAATGAATACTTGTTATGACATCTATAACTCAAAAGAATAGGAGAATACTGATGGATTTCCGCCAACTGGAATACTTTACGGAAGTGGCACGCTTCAAAAGCTTCACTCGTGCCGCTGAACATCTCCACGTCACGCAACCGACACTCAGTAAAATGGTCCGTCACTTAGAAGAGGAACTTGAAGTGGATTTGTTCGATCGGAGTAAACGACAAATCGTCCTGACGGATGCCGGTGAGACCTTATTGATTGAAGGTGAAAAGATTCTGCGGCAGTTATCTGACCTGCCTTCCCACCTCTATGATGTCATGCATCTGACGAAGGGAACGATTCGGCTCGGTGTTCCCCCACTGATCGGTTCACTGTTTTTCCCGGGTCTCCTGCGTCGCTTCGAAGAGATGTATCCGATGATTCAAATCGAATTAATCGAAGCCGGTGGGCATGCGCTAGAAAAAGCGGTCGTCGCCGGTGAAGTCGATTTGATCGCAACGGTGCTGCCTTCGGATGAGCATTTAACGACACACCCCTTCATTGAAGAAGAATTGCATTTGTTTTTACCAAATGATCACCCACTCGCCGATCGGTCGATGATTGCGTTAGAAGAAGTTTCCGACATGCCGTTCGTCTTGTTCAACGAAACGTTCTCGCTACACGATGTCGTCTTGAACGCTTGCCAAGATGCCGGATTTACGCCTAACGTGTCTCGGGTGAGCTCACAGTGGGACTTCTTATGTTTACTAGTCGCAGAAGGAAATGCCGTGACTGTCCTGCCGCGTTCGATCGCGGATCGCTTTTCGATTCGTGGCGTCAAAACGATTCCGCTTGAAACACGTGTCCCGTGGCACTTAGGAATCGCCGTTCCGACCGGTCGCTATCAATCGTATGTGACGCGGAAGTGGATTCAATTCGTTAGCGATATGTATTCCAAATAAGCATACCTTTCATAAAAACCATGTATTTGTAGCATGGTATTTCTTCCTTTACGATAAGAACATCGTTAAAAAAGAAAGGAAGTCCTTTACCATGGCAACTCATTTTGAATCACGTCACGAAACAGGCGTTAAAAAACTCAGCGAATTCACAGACGAAAACGCTGCACAATCTACGCATGACAAAATCTCTGAATCCCTGAAAGATATCGCTCCAGCAGTCGGTGAGTGGATCACGGATTTCGCATACGGTGAAGTTTACAGCCGCGATGGTCTCGTCAACCGTGACCGCGCAATCGTTACGATTGCTTCTCTCGTCACACAAGGTACAGAACCACAGCTTGCTCTCCACATCAATACTGGATTGACAGCTGGTTTGACAGGAAACGAAATCGTCGAAGCTATCATGCATCTTGTTCCTTACACTGGATTCCCACGTGTCTTGAACGCACTTGAAGTCGCAAAAGTCGTCTTTGCAGAACGTGGCGTCACAGTCGAAACAGAATAAGATCCGTACGACTTAATTGAAAAAAGATGGGCATGACGCATTTTCGGGTATCTCCTTAACAAAGGAGTGGTCGATCATGCGTTATGCCCTTTTTGCGGATCTTCATAGCTCATTAGCCGACACAGCGGCTGTCCTAGCTGACATACGGCGGCTCGCTCCCGATGCGCATTTGTTTTGTCTCGGTGATGTTCATGAATGCCATGTCGGTAAAAAGCGAGCGAAGCGCTATTCTTTCGAATCGCTCTCCCTCGTCGTGACGCTCGATGATGATTTTTTAGAGTTGATTGATTTTAAGACGTTGCTTGGCAATCAAGAAGAACGCATCCTGTCGCTCGTCCCACCGCATCTGTCTCCTGTCATCGATGCGTTACGCGATTGCCCTCGAAAACAACGGATCGAGGGGGCATTATTGATTCATGGAGACCAACTCAGTTGGTCGCGTGATTTTCTACCCAATCTGTCACAACAACGAGAACCATTACTCTTTTTTGGCCATAGTCATATCAGAGGTTTGTTTCAAAATGGCATCGCCAAACCGAGCCCACTAGGTCAAACTTTATCCATCAAAGGAGAACGGCATGCCGTCAATCTGGGTCCTGTCGTGTTCGAACGAGAATGGTGTCTTTACGATTCAGAGCAACAATCGATTGTGTTCCATCAAGCGAAGTAAGAAGATACGACAAAAGCCGTCGGGCACAGGGCTCGACGGCTTTTTGTTCGTGCATCCTATTGATCAGAGATAACGGACAAGCGATGCCTTGACGACATCCACTTGTGTGAAGTTCGTCTCTTCCGCGAATGTTTCGATGACTTGACGGACATCCCCTTGACGACGTACGAAGCTCGTCGGGACTGGTGTCGTACCGACAAGTTGCTCATGCAGACTCGTCAATCGATGATCATCGATGATCGTCGTCATCAAATCAAGGAATAGCAGAACATGCAGACGGTTCAAATAATCCCATGGTTTGTCTTCCGAACGGAATTCATTACGAGCGAGCCATTTTTTCAATCCGATCGCATCGATTTGACTCAACGTCTCTGTCGTACGTGCCGACTTCCAAAGCGTCAACAGTTCACCCAGTTTTTTCCGTGTCTGTTTCTTACGCATGAAGAATTCAAAATTGTCTTTCGTCCGTAACGCGTCTCCTTCAATCGGAGCAATCAAATCGGCTTCCGGCGCCGTCACGAAATCGTGAACGAAATCGACAGACTCTCCCGGTAACCAAGCAGCGACTTTCCCGTGAAAATCAGCCATGAAGGCGACCGTTTCTGCCAAAGGCTCCTGCTTCATCTGTGAAGCAGCTTGCTGTAATCGTTCTTTCGTCTCAGTCTTCATAATCTACCTCTTCTTATTCGTGGATTGGTCTTACATTTCTTCTGGAGCGCCGACACCAAGCAAACGAAGACCCTCTGTCAAGACGATTGTGACAGACTTGACGAGTGCAAGACGCGATTGTTTTGCTGCGTCATCTTCGAGAACACGGACGTGTCCGTAGTATTTATTGAAGCTTTGTGCAAGATCTAAGACGTAGCGGCTGATGATTGACGGCTCACGACGTGTGAACGCGCGATCGATGACCGTCGAGAATTGGTTTAGCATCGACACGACACCCCATGCATGATCATCGGCACTCCCAGCGAATGGTGTGCCATCATAGCCACCTTTACGGAGCAATGAGTGCGCACGGGCATTCGTGTACTGAACATACGGTCCTGTTTCGCCTTCGAATTTCAACATCTGCTCAAGATCGAACTCGATGTTGTTCATCCGTTCGTTCTTCAAGTCATGGAAGATGACCGCGCCAACACCAACTTGGCGAGCCGTGGCTTCGGCATTCGCTAAGTTCGGATTTTTTTCCGCGATGTTTTGCTTCGCAACATCGATCGCTTCTTGTAGTACTTCTTCAAGCAAGACGATCCGACCTTTACGCGTCGACATTTTCTTTCCGTCCTTCATGATCAGACCGAATGGGACATGGTGCATTCCGTCGACGTTTTCGAATCCAAGTTTCTTCAAGACTGCGAACAATTGCTTGAAGTGAAGCGCTTGTTCCCCACCGACGACGTAGAACGCTTGCTCAAAGCGGTACGTTTCAAGACGATAGACGGCAGCTGCTAAGTCACGTGTCGCATAAAGCGTTGCGCCATCTTTCTTTTTAATCAAGGCAGGTGGCATACCTTCTGCTTCGAGGTCGACGACCATTGCCCCTTCTGATTCGACGAGGAGATCTTTTTCTTCGAGCAAATCGATGACGTGTTGCATCTTATCGTTGTAGAAGGCTTCTCCGTTCAAACTATCGAATTTAACACCGAGCATCTCATAGACACGGTTGAACTCGACGAGTGAGACTTCACGGAACCACGTCCAAAGAGTTGTCGCCTGCTCATCACCTTGTTCGAGTTTTTTGAACCAGAGACGCCCTTCATCTTCAAGTGCTGGGTTCGTTTCCGCTTCTTCGTGGAATCGGACGTATAATTTCAACAATTCCTTGATTGGTTCTGCACGGACCGCTTCTTCCTCACCCCACATCGTGTAAGCGACCATCAATTTCCCGAACTGAGTTCCCCAGTCCCCTAAGTGGTTGACACCGACGACGTCGTACCCTTTTTTACGCGAAATCTGGTTGAGCGCGTTCCCGATGACTGTCGAACGCAAGTGACCCATCGAGAAGGGTTTCGCGATGTTTGGTGATGAAAAATCAGTGACGATCGTTTTCCCATTGGCTTCACTTGATCCGAACGCCTCTTTTTCCGTCAAAACTTGGTTGACGATTTCTTGCGAGACGACATCTCGATTCAAGAAGACGTTAATGTAAGGACCAACGGCTTGAACGTTCGAGAACAACGGCGCGTCGATTTTTTCTGCGAGCTCCGAAGCAATCATGTTTGGTGCTTTACGGAATGCTTTAGCGAGCATGAAACATGGGAATGCCAGATCTCCATGATCTTCATGTTTCGGTTGCTCGATCAGTTGTTCGATTTGTTCAACTGATAAGGCACCTTCCATGACTTGATGTAATACTTCTGCATACTGCGCTTTATAACTCATCTTTATTTCCTCCTGCTTCACTGATTTTTTGGCAATAAAAAACGCCCCTTGCGCCACGCGCAAAGAGACGGAATGACCGCGGTACCACTCTTCTTGGTGTCACTCGACACCCACCTTGTTCGGGGATAACGGGGTTCCCCCGGCTACGCCTTTTCCATCAGGAATCGGGCAGCGTCTCAGAAGTGCGTTTCACGACCGGTTCGTCCTCAGGCTTCCACCATTCCCTGATTCGCTAGTTGACGAAAATCAACCGTTACTCTCTTCATCATCGACTGTATTCGATATCTTTCACATTATACGCAATTCTTTCTTTTCTCTCAACCTTATTTTTTTGGTAAATGGCTCATCAAAATTTCCACAATTCGGGTATAGGAATAAAAGATACTTCTCAGGGGGAGGGATGTTTCATGCGCTACTACCAACATGTAGCCCGGACGAGCTGGATCGTCTTCGGTCTCGTCGCCTTGACATTATTAGTGATCGGCATCGTTCATCCACCAACCTTCCATCCTTCTGTCTCCATCATCAACACTCTTTATTTATTCGGACTCGTTCTCCTGTTTCAGTTCGATAATGTCCGTCGTGGTGGCATTTACTATACATTCCAAGAAGGCATCAT
Source organism: Exiguobacterium sp. s161 (assembly GCF_018619045.1). Taxonomy (NCBI): domain Bacteria; kingdom Bacillati; phylum Bacillota; class Bacilli; order Caryophanales; genus Exiguobacterium; species Exiguobacterium sp. s161. The sequence continues at coordinate 198,308 of NZ_JACSNH010000004.1, read as the reverse complement.
CTTATTTTTATTCCTCAATTACGGTTTAACGTACGCCTTGATTTTAAGCCAAGTCGGTATTCTCGTCTTTCAATTCATGTCTCACCGAAAAGCGATTCGTTGGAAACGTTTCGTTTATCTCTACCCGATCAACGCCTTGTTCGATTTAGTCTACATCTCGCTTCCGGTCTTTGCGTATTATGCGCTCGGCGGACCGATCGGCTCAAACTTTACGTATACGAAAGCCTTGCTCCCTTTCATCGGCTTTTTGATCACCGTCTTCCTTGTCTCTTACTTCCAATGTCTATTCGTCAATCGATTCCTCTACTTGAAATACGATTGGCAACGTCTCGTAAAGCTTCAGTCCCTCGTCTACGGGATTAGCATGTTAAGTGCTCTACTTGGAATCTGGTTCTACGATGAAAGTCCGCTCGTCGCGGCTACAGTTTCCGCCTTGATTCTCTTTTTGTTCAAACGTCTGTTGCAAGAGCATGGCGACTCCCTTGAAGCAAACGATAATGCTAAGCGATTTGACGATGCGAAGGAACACTTGTTGATTTCCCGCTTCGAGCGCGAGACGATCGATTCGTTGCTCCTCGATTTATCACATCTATTGCCGTTTTCTGAAGGTTGGATCTCGATTCAACAACAGCGGAAACAAGTCATCTATAACATCCGGACGAAACAACCGATCGACGTGTTACCACTGTTTCATTCCTTGTCAGCCGACGATTTGCATACCCCGATCATCTATGGGCTGCGTTGCGACTGGGGAAACGATATTCAAATCGGATTGCCTGTCGATCGTCACTCGATGCTAGCGATTCCTTCGATTACGAGCGGAGAGGTCGATGTTTCGATCATCCTGTTCCATCAAGTCGCAGACGCCTATGATGTGACGAATGCCGACGAATTATCTCGTTTGCTCCGTATCTTTTGTCGCGTCTTAGAACGCTCACGTGAAACGGTCCAACTCTATACGGAAAGTCGGACCGATGCCTTGACCGAATTACCGAATAGTCGTGCTTTTTATGAACACGGTCGGCAGGAATTTGCCGCTGACTGCTATCCGCTCTCCGTGATCCTGTTCGATATCGATCATTTCAAACGTGTCAATGATACGTATGGTCATAAAGTGGGCGATCTCGTCCTTCGTGAACTCGGTCGACGTATCCAGGCGATCCAATTGCAATATGATGATGTCTTTGCTGCTCGTTATGGCGGGGAGGAATTCGTGCTTCTGTTGCGAAATGGTAGTCAAGAGGCTGCTATCCAGATTGCCGAGACGGTCCGCCATGCGGTCATGGATCGTCCCTTCCTCGTCGATGGTCACCGACTGTCCTTAACGGTCAGTCTCGGAATTGACACAGTGGAGGAAAGATATCAACGGACGTTCGAAGAATCACTCCGTCAAGCCGATCATGCACTCTATGTCGGCGGAAAACACAACGGACGCAATTGTACCGCGCATTACGCAAATCTTTGAAAGGTCGTGACTCTATTGTCGATTACGGAAATTGAAATGACGCTACCGACATCACAAGCTCACCGGACGATTCGGATTCATCGGCCGCCCCATTTAGATCCTTCTGAAGCGTTACCAGTGATTTATATGCACGATGGACAAAACGTCTTCAGTGGAGAAACCGCCTCGTTCGGAAAAGGCTGGGAGATTCATCTTGCGCTACAACAGACACAGATTCCGGCAATGGTCGTTGCGATTGATAGTCCAGAAGACGGCATGGACCGTTACGACGACTACGCTCCTTGGAGTGATGAAGCTTTATTGATGCGGACCGCTTATCCTTCGCACCGGAAGTCGATCGGGGGAAACGGTAAGGTCTACATGGACTGGATCATTCGCGAGCTAAAACCATACATTGATGCCAACTACGCGACACGCCCTGACGATACGACGATGATCGGCAGCTCGATGGGTGGCGTCATCTCGCTTTATGGATTATTCGCATATCCGGAAGTCATCACGCGCGTCGCTGCCCTGTCGACGGCCGGATGGGCAAACTTCTCCTCACTCCTTGAATTCATCGAGCGCAGTCCGTCGCTGTCTGCTGCCCATCGCTGTTATATGGATGTCGGGACAAAAGAAGTGAGTGGCCCGATGACGGAGACAGATTATTTACACACAAATGATGTCTTAGCACGCGCGGTCGAACAGAAACTTACTCAAAGTCGCTATACGATTATCCCGGAAGCAATCCATCATGAAACGGCCTGGGCCGAGCGTTTACCGGATATTTTACGTTACTTGTTTCCTTCCTCGTGAATACACAAAAAGCCGGGCGATTTCTACTAAAGAAATCTTCCGGCTTTTTACGCGTGCCTTATACTAATTCTTCTTGTTGCTCTTTTTCATAACGGTTGCGCGGATGCTCCCGGCATTCATCGGAACACGAACGCATGACTTTTGGTTCGCATTCTTCACAGCAGAAGTGCTGTCGATTACATTCCGGGTTTGCACAATTAACGTAGCGCGTCTCCGGTTTTCCACAGTAGTAACATTCTGAGACGACAGAAGGATTGACGGCATTGACAGGAACTTGTACACGCTCATCAAAGACGTATAGTTCGCCTTCCCAGTCTTCTCCTTGCGTCTGTTCATCTTTTCCGTACATGACGACTCCGCCTTTAAGATGGAAGATATCATCACTCTGTTGCCGTTTACGGAAGTACGCCGTGAATTTTTCACAACGAACGCCACCCGTACAGTATGTGAGAACCTTTTTCCCTTCAAACAAATGCTCGTTCTCGTCAAGCCACTCCGGGAATTCCCGTGAAGCCTCGACATCGACTTTTACAGCATTCTTGAAGTGTCCGAGGTCGTATTCATAGTTGTTGCGTACATCGAGAATGACGACATCATCTTGTTTCATCATTTCTTTCCACTCTGCTGGTTCAAGATACGCAGCGTGTTCTTCTGGTACGTTGAATTCATCCTCAAAACGCCATGTGACGAGTTCTTTTTTGTAACGGACGAACGTCTTTTTGAAGGCGTGCTCTTCGACTTCATCGATTTTGAATTCGATGTCAGCAAATCGTGGATTCGCCGTCAAGTCCTTCATGTATTGTTCCGTTTGTTCGACCGTTCCAGAGAGTGTGCCGTTGATTCCTTCTGGTGCGATCAAAATCCGACCTTTAATACCGAGCTCTTTACAGTAAGCAAGATGCTCTTTCGTTAGCTGTTCCGCATTTTCGATCGGAACATACTTATAAAATAATAGTACGCGATAAGGTTTCATATTCCTCATTAGCCCCCATGTCAGTTTTTTGCAGTAAAACGAACGTTGGCAAACGAAGCGTCTAGCTATTGACTAGCTGGGAACGCCTGCAAAACGCACCCATTTAAGTATAATACCAATTCCCTTTCGAATGTACAATCTACAATTCCTGAATCCCTTTCAAGGAATTTCATTCCCTTTCTGAATCAGAAAGAGGTAAAATAAAACACAGTAGTACATCTCGCAAGGAGGATTCCGAATGCTCCATACACTTCGTGACTGGATCGAGCAGATGATTTTCTTTCTCCAAGACTTACCTGGAGGAGCTGCCACCGGTTTGATTGCCCCGTTTCTTGAGTCTCTATTTCCTTTCCTGCCACTCGTCCTGATCATTTCCGCGAATGCGGCAACCTATGGTTTTGGTATGGGTGTTCTCGTATCATGGGTCGGGAGCATGCTTGGATCACTCGTCGTCTTCGCTTGTATTCGATATCTATTTCGTCGTCCGGTCACGCGTTGGCTTGAAAAACACCATGCCGCGCAACAGTGGATCGAACGTGTTCGTCACATGAGTCCCATCTCACTGGGATTCTTTTTCTCGCTTCCGTTCATGCCTGCGTTCATCATCACGTCCATTTCCGCCATGATTCAACTATCGCTGCGGACGTATTTGATTGCTGCTGGTGCCGGTCGTCTGATCGTCGTCATCATCTTCTCGCTGATCGGAAAGGAATGGTCCACGTTCCTTGAACGTCCGATGCGTCTTGTCCTTCTATTTTTGATTTTACTCGCCATCTGGGGAGTCAGTCGCGGGACGGAAGAATGGTTGAAGCGTCGTGCGCTCTCAAAACGTGCGGATCATTTACGGGAAATCGAAGATAAGATCGAACGTCCATCTGAAAAATGACTCAAGCCTGTCTATGCTTCCATAGGCAGGCTTTTTAAGTTGTTCTCATTTTTCGGGTACTAGGTCTTTTGAATCATTTTCCGACATAATTAATATATAAAAATAACGTTCAAACAATGTTCAATATTGCAAACGCTTACATTAAATTGGTATGACCAATATTAGTATAATAATGAGCATTTCTTCTTAAAAATTAGGATAGCTTTTCCAGAAACGACATCCTTATAATGAATTTACATTCATTCCTTGAAGGAGGCGTCCTCATGCATCAAGTATCCGAAGTTCAGAAAAATGAAGCGACTCAATCTGCTCCAGCAATCGTCGAGAGCGCTACCTTTCAACAATTGATGCGTCAAAAGAATGGCTTCATTCTTCCAGCCATCAGTTTCTGTCTTATTTTTTATTTTACGCTTCCGATTTTGACAAGCTACTTTACGATTTTAAATCAACCGGTATTCGGTGATATTACGGGTGCTTGGATCTTCGCTTTTGCTCAGTTCATCATGACGTGGACGTTCTGCATGATGTATAGCAAAAAAGCACGTGCCTTTGATCGACTCGTCGAACAAATCAAGGAGGAGTCGAAATGAATTATACTGCCGTTGCTTTATTTGCGGCGATCGTCGGTTTGACGCTCGTCATTACATACTTTGCTGCTCGTAAAACAAAAACAGCTAACGATTTTTATACAGCGGATGGCGGACTCACTGGTGCGCAAAACGGGATGGCGATTGCCGGCGACTATATGTCCGCTGCCTCGTTCCTCGGAATTGCCGGGATGATCGCCTTAGCTGGATTCGACGGATTCTTCTACTCGATCGGCTTCCTCGTTGCCTATCTCGTTGTCTTGTATCTCGTTGCCGAACCACTTCGGAACCTCGGGAAATACACGATGGCGGATATGATCGCTGCTCGTTTTAACGCATCAAAAGTTCGCGGAGTCGCTGCCATGAACTCGATCGCGATCTCGATTTTCTATATGATTGCCCAACTCGTCGGTGCGGGTGCCTTGATTGAATTGTTATTAGGAATTCCTTACACGACAAGTGTCATCATCGTTGGTATCTTGATGACCGTCTACGTCGTCTTCGGTGGTATGACAGCGACCTCATGGGTCCAAATCATCAAAGCGATCCTCTTGATGGCAGGAACAGCTGTCATTTCTTTCATGGTATTCGCCAAGTTCGATTTTTCGATCTTCAAGATGTTTGCAGAAGTCAAACAAGCGACACCGCTCGGTGATTCATTCTTGAATCCCGGAAACAAGTTCAAGTTACCGCTCGATACGATTTCATTGAATCTCGCACTCGTTCTCGGAACGGCTGGATTACCACATATCTTGATTCGTTTCTTTACTGTTAAGGATGCTCCGACTGCTCGTAAATCCGTCGTATATGCGACGTGGATCATCGGTGCCTTTTATATCTTGACGATCTTCCTCGGCTTTGGTGCCGCTGCTTTCGTCGGTTCTGAAGATATCATCGCTGCCAATGCTGCTGGTAACATGGCGGCACCACTTCTCGCCCAAGCACTCGGTGGCGATTTACTCTTCGCGTTCGTCGCTGCAGTCGCCTTTGCGACGATCCTCGCCGTTGTTGCAGGACTCGTCTTATCCGCAGCATCCGCCTTTGCCCATGACTTCTATAGTCATATTCTACGTAAAGGACAAGCAACGGAAAAAGAACAGATGACGGCCGCACGACTCGCTTCCATCGCCGTCGCCTTGATTTCGATGGTACTGGCATTGTTCGCACAAACGATGAACGTCGCGTTTCTCGTTTCGCTTGCCTTTGCTGTCGCGGCAAGTGCTAACTTGCCAGTCATTCTCTTGACGATCTTCTGGCGCCGTTTCAATACTGGCGGAGCTGTCACAGGTATGGTCGTCGGGTTATTCTCTTCACTGATTCTCGTCGCACTCAGTCCAAACCTTTGGGCAGTCGACGGTTCAGCCTTGTTCGTCGGGGAAGCCCTCTTCCCGCTGACGAATCCAGGAATCGTCTCCATCCCACTTGGCTTCCTCGGAGCCATCGTCGGGACACTGTTGACGAAATCGAACGAAGTTGCCGGTAACTTCGAACGTATCATAGTCAAGGCCAATACCGGTATCGATGCTGCTGCAGAAGTCGCCGCGTCAAAAGAATAAGTTCCCCTTAACGGCTCCTTCAACCCCCTTGAAGGAGCCGTCCCCTTTTACATTCTTCTCGTTCATTGCCATACTAAGTGAAGAATAGAGAAGAAAAAGAAAGGAAGACTGTACATGGATCTCGCTTTTTATTATTTCTTAATCCTCGGATTTTTCATTGGAATCATCTCCGGCTTTTTCGGAATCGGTGGCGGTATCATCTTGACGCCTCTACTACTCATTTTAGGATATGCTCCAAGCGTTGCGATCGCGACCAGTCTCATGTTGACTCTCGGATCGACGGTTTCAGGTACGATTTCTCACTTACGCCTTAAAAATGTCGTCTGGCGCGATAGTCTTGTCGTCGGGGGCGTTGGAATCATCGGTTCGACGATCGCGACACCACTCGTCCTTCGTTTAGAGGAAGTCAACGGTGCCCATCTCGTCATCTCAATCGTTTATATCGGACTCTTACTCTACTTCGCGAATAAGTTCTTACGTCCGAAAGCAACGACCGGTGAACAGACTGGTTGGAAAAATCGATATCTTGCCCTTGCCTTCACTGGTCTGTTCGCTGGATTCATCTCTTCGCTCCTCGGTGTCAGCGGTGGATTCATCATCACACCGTTACTCGTCGGGATCGTTGGCTATGAGTTGAAACGTGCGGTCGGAACGAGTATTGCTTCCGCGTTACTGATCGTTCTATCGGGACTCGTCAACTATACGGTCGCGAGTACGAATATCGATATCCTCGTCGGTATCATGCTAATCGTCGGCGCCTTGCTCGGAGCACCGATTGGCGCGAAGCAGTTGACGCATTTCGAAAGTCCGTTCGTCAAAAAGTACCTCGGTATCTTCTATTTGACGGTTGCGGTCAGTGTGTTACTCGAGGTCATCGGCTGGAACGTCGCTTCACTCTCCGTTCTCGTTGCGCTTAGTTTGATTTTCTTACTGACACTCCTCATCTACAGCCGTCGTCGAACGAATGGATGAATCGTCTCATCAGAAAAGGGGCTGACTCAAAAGTCAGTCTCTACAAAGATAAAGGTGGCAGACTGATGATTTGCCACCCTTATCTCGTAACAAAAAGAATGACGCGTCACACGTCACTCCTACAGGAAAAGCGCATTTATGCGCTGTCAGAGACGAACAAGACCCGCTTTCCTGCTTAAATGAAGCAGGAAAACTGGCTTGTGTCTCGCCTGAGGAAAGGGCGTGAAAAGACGCGTCATTCTTTTTTTGAGTCAGCCGCTTTTTTCCGTTAAGCCACTCGTTTGTGACCGGCTCGTTCATAGTCTCTCGTTTGTTCAATGACTAAGTGCGACAAGAACAACATTCCAATCAAGTTCGGAATCATCATTAATCCATTTGCAATATCTGCGACCAGCCACAACGGTTCTAATTGCGCGACCGCACCATAACAGGCTGCGAGCGCAAAGAACACGCGGTATCCTTCGTTGAAGCGTGTCGTACCGCTCAAGTACTCCAAGCACTTCTCTCCATAGACATACCAACCAATGATCGTTGAATAACCGAAGAAGAAGACGGAGAAAGCGACCGTCCATTCTCCAAATGATCCTAGAACACTCGCAAAGGCGGTTGCTGTCAGTGCTGCCCCGGAAAGATTCGCATCATGCGTCATACCTGAATGTAGCCCGCCTGACGGATCCCAAAAGCCTGTCGTCAGAAGGACGAGTGCCGTCATCGTACAAACGATCAAGGTCACTATGAAGGTACTCGTCATCGAAATCAATCCTTGTTCGACCGGACGCTCACTTTTCGCAGATCCGGCAATCAATGCTGCTGTCCCAAGTCCTGCTTCGTTCGTGAAAATCCCCCGTGCTACACCGACTTGCATCGCCATCATGATCGATACACCGGTGAAGGCTCCCGCTGGCGCAAGCGGCTGGAAGGCGTACTCAAAGATTAAACCAAAGGCTGGTAGAATCTGATCCGCCTTCAATATTAAAAGGACACAAGCGGCACCGATATAAAGTAAGCTCATGATTGGAACGAAGATCGTCGAGATCGCACTGACGCGTTCAAGTCCACCACGAATCGATACATAGACCGCAATCGCGAGCAGAATGCCGAACAATAGCAGCGGCACACGGAACGATTGCTCAAGCACCGTTGCCATCGCATTCGCTTGCACCGTGTTCCCGACACCAAACGATGCGATCAAACCAAATACCGCAAACAGGATGGCGAGTAGTTTAAATTTAGCTCCTAGTCCCTTCTCGATATAATACATCGGTCCACTGACGGCTTCGCCGCGTTCGTTTCGACTTCTAAAGAGAATGGCAAGGAGGCTTTCTGCATATTTCGTCGCCATTCCAATTAAACCGATGACCCACATCCAAAAAACTGCGCCCGGTCCGCCCATCGTCAAGGCGACTGCGATCCCTGCGATGTTTCCGTTTCCGATCGTCGCCGCGAGGGACGTCATCAACATCTGAAAGCTACTGATTTCACCTTCACCTTGCCCTGATTTTTGAACAGATAATTGAAACGCTTGTTTTAAACGTCGAAACTGAAGACCGCGTAAGCGGATCGTAAAGTATACTCCTGTTCCTACCAACAACATCATACTCGGAATCCCCCAGACCCAAGCCGATATCAGACGTAATACTTCCATGCCATTTCATCCTCTCTCTCTCTTTTTCCGAGGCTTACCGTAGCATGTAGTTGTGTTTTCTTACAATACAAATGAATACTTTTTGTGATTTTACACAACAGAAGATATACTAAAACTATCGAGCGAAAGAGAAAGAAGGGAAATCCCATGTTAGAAGCTTCATATCATTCCTTAGACGACTTAGCGGAAGCGATCGGTATTGCCTTGAATGCCCCGATTACGATTGAAGATCGCAATCACCGCCTTCTTGCGTATAGTACGCATACGGCTGATACAGACCCTGCCCGTGTCGCAACGATCATTGGTCGCCGGGTACCGGAATCGGTCATCGACCAACTCTGGAAAGACGAAGTCATCCAGAGCCTTGCTACACAAGATGATCCACTCATTATTTCCGCACGCACGGATGTCGGATTGAACGATCGTGTCGCCATTGCGATCAAGCAAGATTCAGAAATTCTCGGCTATATTTGGTCGATTGCTCGAAGCACTCCTTTTACTCCATCGGAACTAGCGGATTTAAAGAAAGGAGCATTGCTTGCCCAACGTCAGTTACTGGCGATCGATATGCAGAAAAAACGGAAGGAAGAGCAGACGGAACAGTTTTTCTTCGAGTTATTACATGAAGAATTATCCGAGTCAGAGATTCTGAAGATGTTTTCTAAGCTCCATGTCGCACCACCTGGCATCAGTCGTTTGACGGTCATTCGTTTTTCGGAAGCGATCACACCACGACTTGCGGATCGCCTGCGCTATTTATTGACGATTCAGCAGACAGTTCGTCCGTTACTTTACGCGTATGATGAAACAGATTTCATCTTGTGGATCAGCACAAACGACCGCGACGCAGAACAAGAGCGTCTGCAGTTCGACGCCTTCATCCAGTCGTTTCGACAATTGCTCGCGGAGCGGTTCGATTATACGGACTTCGTCGCAGCAAGTAGTGAAGTCTTCACCGGCGTCCAAGCGATTCCGGAGCGCTATGAAGAAGCTGGCATCGTCTTACGTTTAAAGGACGCCTTTCCATTTGAGCTGAAGAATGTGACCCGTTACGAACGCCTCGGTTTATTCCAGCTCTTACCGATTTTCTCGGAGCGTCTGCGACGGCGGACGGTTCGCTTGGAAGAAATCGAACGTCTGCGTGCTTACGATGTGAAACATGCCTCCTCCTTATGTGAGACGCTAGAGTGGTTCCTGCACTACGATGGGAACGTCAAACAAGTCGCTTCCCATCTCCATGTTCATCCGAATACGATCCTTTATCGGATGCGACGGATCGAGGAGGAAGCGGGCATTCGAATGGAATCTTTACCTGAACGCTCCTTACTTTATTTGTACCTAAAAGCAGACCGATATCCTTTGTGATTTTACACAAAGGATATCGGTTATTTTTGAAAACGCCGATAAAGTAGAACGCTTTCATTTCTCGTATACTGAAGAAGAAGAGAAATTGATTTGTTTATTTGCGAAAGGGGATCGCGTTCACATGATCATTGGAGTATTAAAGGAAATCAAAAACAACGAAAACCGTGTTGCATTAACACCTGCCGGGGTAGCAGCGTTACATGCACAAGGACATCGTGTCATCATTGAATCGATGGCAGGTATGGGGAGTGGCTTCACGAACGAAGAGTACGTCAAAGCCGGTGCTGAAATCATCGCGACTGCTGCTGAAGTCTGGGCAACAGCCGAACTTGCTTTGAAAGTCAAAGAGCCGATCGCTTCAGAGTACCAATACTTCCGTCCAGATTTAACATTGTTCACGTATCTTCACCTAGCGGCTGAGCCAGAATTGACACGTGCGCTTGTTGATTCGAACATCACAGCAATCGCTTATGAAACCGTTGAAAAGAACCGCACACTTCCATTGTTAACACCAATGAGTGAAGTCGCAGGACGTATGGCATCACAAATCGGTGCACAGTTCTTAGAAAAACCACACGGTGGTATGGGCATCCTGCTTGCAGGTGTTCCTGGGGTTCGTCGTGGAAAAGTCACAGTCATCGGCGGCGGTGTCGTCGGAACGAATGCTGCGAAACTCGCGGTTGGTCTCGGTGCGGATGTCACGATCATCGATGTCAGCCCAGAACGCCTTCGTCAGCTCGATGATATCTTCGGTAACTCGATCAACACATTGATCTCAAACCCGTACACGATTGCTGAAGCTGTCGCTGAAAGTGATCTCGTCATCGGTGCTGTCTTGATTCCAGGTGCAAAAGCACCGAAACTCGTCACTGCCGACATGGTCAAACGCATGAAGCCGGGCGCTGTCATCGTTGACGTTGCCATCGACCAAGGTGGTATCTTCGAAACGGTCGATCGTATCTCGACGCATGATGACCCAACATATGAAAAATTCGGTGTCGTTCATTACGCAGTCGCGAACATGCCGGGTGCCGTTCCACGCACGTCTACACTTGCATTGACGAACGCAACGCTCCCGTATGTCCTTGAACTCGCGAACAAAGGCACACACCGTGCGCTTGCTGAAAACGAGGCTCTCGAAAAAGGATTGAACGTCGCACAAGGATTCGTCACGTACGAAGCGGTCGCACGCGATCTCGGATACACGTACAAATCCGTTGAAGATGTGCTTCACCTACACGCATGATCTTGAAAGTAGAAATAGTCGATGATTCCTTTTTGAGGAACCATCGACTATTTTTTATTGCTTCTTGAGGCAACACTCCGCTTGTCATATGATGAGAAACGAAGACTTATGATTTCGAACTAGTAGAGGGGATCTCATTACATGACACAAACCATAACCGCCCATTCTCATGAACTTCAGAGCCACGTCGCTGAAGTGGCGTTACTCGAAGCACTGACATCCGATACAGAAGAGAACGTACGCATTGCCGCAACCGAGCGCTTACGTGTTCTTGTCCCATCTCATCCATTGCTCAACATCGCTACAGCTCATTCCCTTTACTTCAAGAACGAACACACTCAAGCGCGCCGGTTGATCGAAGAGACGCATCAGCAACTCGGCGAACATGTGCACGGATACATACTCCTCGGTATCATCAGTGAGGATGAAGGATATATGCACGAAGCAGAACAGCTTTTCCTTTCAGCCATCACACGCTTCCCTGAAGAGCCAGCAGGACATCGTTTCCTTGCCGTCCATTACAATCATCGTCAATTTTATGGGGAATCAGCCGTCCATGCGTTTACATATTTAAAGAAGGTTGGCGCATCTGGAATCGATACGCTGATGGCCATTGATTCCATCCAACAATTAGACGGTCATTCGATCGACATGTTGGAAGCACTCTATGCATTAATCCTTGGCGTATCTCATCTCGACAAAACCACCGTCTTTCATGCGACAGCTTCTGTCAATCAAAGCATTCAATATGAGAAGCTGCATGCTACATTGCGCGAAGACAGCGAGGAGACCCTCTACGCTAAGCTCGACGCATGCCTTTCCAACATGCTCGAGCATGGCTTGTTCGCAGCTGTTTACGACGATTCCGAAGAAAAGATCTATCGCCATGTCTTTCAGGATATGTGTCGGGATATGACCATCCGTCATGCAGGTTGGCGTGCGTACCCGGACTATATTCGATTACGCTTTCTCTATTTCAAACAATTGTTGTTACGCGACTGAACGTCAAAAAGCAAACGCGACGAGTGCCGCGATCGTCCATGGCAAGATCAAGTTGTCGAGATCGCGATATGAGATGGCTTCGATCAAGGCTGCGATGTTCGCAAGCAAGAAGCCATAACTGACAGCGAGCCAAACCGGTTGTCCATAAAACAAGAACGTCACGGTCAAAACAAGAAATGACGCCAAAAATAGGGCGATACTTCCTTCAAAGGATCGTTTCGTCTCACCACGGACGTAAAACGTCTTTCCGTAGCGTTTTCCGACGAGAGCCGCGAGACCGTCGCCCCAAGCAAGCACCATGCTTCCCGCAACGAGCGCCATCGGCTGTCGCTCGAAGAAGAACAGGACGAGTCCCACTAGAGCGAGTGGATAATAGACCGTTCCGTAAGAAGGACGATCGACATCGTGCATCTGACCGATTCCTTTTCGTAGTGTCACTAGATTCACGACAGCAAAGAATAACAACGGTACGATCGCAACGTACCAGTGATCCAGCCAGAGCAGCGCAAGAAATACCCAGTGACCGACAGCAATATGAATCCATTTTCGAACCGTCTCGGGAGAAAAGTCGAAACGGCGTCCAATGACTTCCAGGATGACGAGAACTAGCCCGACGATTCCAATCGTGCCAAGAGCAGCTATCCATTCCATCGTCATTCCCCCTTTCTTTCCTATTATTGTACGTTGTTTCAGTTGCCATTTGCCCTATTGAACCTTCATTTGATAACATAAGGTCAAATGACGTCCTAGAGAGGAAGTTTTGGAAATGTATGATGCTCAAGCAGTCCAAACATTATCAAGTTGTCTGCAACGCTTGAACGAAGGAAAAGGAATCGAACCCCTCGTCGCAACGGAAGGCACAGAATTGCCGAAGGTCATCAATCGCTTGAAGCAATTCGATCCATTAAAAAATGGTCTATCCATCAATGAAATCGTTCATTTAGCAAATGCTCTAATCGGCGAACATATGTCAGCGACAACGATTCAGAACTGGACGAAACGTGAAGTCCGGGACATCATCGGCGTACCGCATCGCGGAAAGAAGTACTCGATCAATCAGGCTTCGATTATCTATCTACTGGATGATTTAAAACACCTCTTCTCGTTAGAAGAAACACGGGAACTGCTGACGATCGTCTTCAAGAATCCGAATATTGATGAGGATGATTTAATCAGTCCGCTTAATTTTTATCTCGTCTATACGCAACACGCGGAGACAAGTGGTCCGATCGAATTGACGGAGAAGCGTCTCAGACGCTCGCTCGAGCGTATTAACGCTTACCGCCCTGAAACTGTTCACGTTCTCCAACTGTGTCTCTATGCCCGTCGTGTATCGCATTTAACACACGAAGCGAAACAACGCCTCCATCATGTTCTGCAAACGACATGATGAAAAAAAGATGCCATCCATGTCATGGAAGGCATCTTTTTTTATTTAGACGGCTGTCAGTGATTTATAGTGGACGTTGTTCGTCAGACTTTTCAAGACAGAGAGTAGTTCGTACATCGAGAGTTTGTCCGCATCCTTGACGAGACGGTACTCATCACCGTCTTGCAACAATTCAGCAACGACTTCTCCAGCTGCACTCCGTACGGAGAATTTTCCTTTTGTCAGGTCGAAGGAAATCATGAATGTACCACGCTCATACACGTTGTACTCACATTTCTTCGAGAAGAGCGAAAACTTCTCACGCATTTGACCTACCTCTTGTCCATCATGGTTCATCACGACCCACTTCTTACACGTCGGAATGAACTTACCAAACGCTACCCCTCTACCTTCACCATTCATTACTTGAACACGACCATTCTCGTCGTGTTGAACCGCACCAATCATTTGGTGCGCTTCATCATAAATCGCGGCATGACCTTGCGAAAAAACGCAACCCTGCACATAGACAACTTTGCGCAACAGAAATTCTCCTCTCACTGCTAAAACGTGCTGGTTTTTCGTCCCCAGTTTATTTAGACATCCTGTATAGTTTAACTTTCTTTATCTGTATGATATTTCGTTAACGAAAATGATTATTGCACCGTTTCTCCAAATTGACAACCCCCTTTTGTCGACAATCATTCGACATGTTCAATGCAGGTTCATCTCCTTTGCAAATGCGAGCAATTCTTCCCGATCAATGAGGCGAACCTGATTTGGTTCCGCTAGCTGATACGCAGCTTCCGTAAAGGTCGAATTCGTAACGACCCACCCCTCGTCCATCCCGTAGAATGGAACCGAGGCAGCGACCTGTTGAACCGCTTCGAGCCCTACAGCTGCACTATATCGCTTTGCCTGGATGGCAATCTTATACCCTCGTTCATCCTCTATCAACAAATCTGCTCCGAAGTCGCGTGAAGCAGGTGTCAACTCGACCCGATATCCTGCTGTTTCAAATAAATCGGCAAGCCATTCTTCAAATTCTCGTCCTTCCATTCGATCGAGTCGTTTTTCAAGCGACGGCGTTAAAATGGACAAAAGAAGAAAAAGGATACACCCTACTATACTGATGATTAAGATTAAAGGTTCCCAAGAACTCGAAAAAAAATAAGTTCCGAAAATTCCTATCATTGCAAACAAAGTTGCTAGTAACAATCGTTTTCGTTTCAATCGTTTCATCGTACTTTTCCCCTCTACTTCGTCGTGACCTTTTTTTCACTATACTAAAATTCTTCGTCGGTTGCTTCCTTCAACAGGAAATACGACTCGTCTTGCAGAAGTAAACTAACGAGGAAAGACTGTCTTAAAATCCATGGTCGAAGACCAGTCAGGAGGTAGCTCATGGCAGAACATTCATCCCCTTCATCGCTACGAATCATTCACGCGACGATACGTGCTATGAAAGACCCCGTTCTTCTAGTCGATGCAAATGGAAAGATTCAATTTCATAATGATGCTTTTCAACACCAGTTCATGAACGCTCCGAATATCGAAACCGTTCAGGAGCTGTTTCCCATCACGGATGATTTCTTTCCATTACAGAAGGAAGCCGTCATTTCAACGACACATCAATTAACAGTCACAGCGATTGAAGCGACGGACTATTTTCTTGTCCATGTCGCTCCCCTGAAAATCGAAGACTTATTCAATTCAACACTAGATACTGCTCTATTCATCACCGACTCGGAGTTTCGGATTCAAACTTGTAACGAAGTGGCAAGCACCTTATTCCGTTTCGAGCATGCCGAAGACATCATTGGTCTCCAAGCGACGATTCTACATGATGCGAAGGAAATCGCTACCCGCCGTCAACATCTCGAACAATTGAACTTAAAAGACTTATCGGATGCGCAACTGTTTTTACTGCATGGACGGGAAGCCGAAAATGAATGGACCTATCATCGTTTGGATGGCTCAACGTTCCATGGACGCCTTTATATGACACGGTTGCCAAACGATACGTACTTCCTGCTCATTCAGGACATCACACCGCAAAAACAAATCGAATGGCATCTGACGAAAAGCGAACGCCGCTTCCGACTCTTCTCGGAATCCGTCGTTGAAGCCGTTATCTTTCATGACCACGGCATCATCATCGATGCCAATCGCGCAGCAGAAGTCATTTTCCGGACGAAACTCGAGAAAATGAAAGGCAAGACGACGCTTGAATTGATTCATCCGGATCATCACGCGCGTGTCTTACGACGTATCGAGGAGCATCGAGAAGAACCATACGAAGTCCTCGGTCAACGTGCCGACGGAACCTCTGTCGAAATCGAAGTCTTCCCGCGTGAAATCATCTACAACAACATCCGGATGCGTGTCGCCGTCGTTCGTGATATCACAGAACGAAAAAAGATTGAGAAAATGCTTGAACGCGAAAAAAATGCCATCATGCGTCAGCGTGATATCACACAATCGATTCTTCAGGCATCCAATGAAGGGTTCCTACTGACAGAAGAGGATGGGAGTTTCATCTTCATGAACGTCAAAGCACGCAAATTACTCGATGTCCCAGGCATTGCACCAAGTAAGATTCAAGAACGAATCAGTCTGATTCCGAATCTCGATTTGAACACTCGATTCGAGATGCTCCGACAAGTAGAAGAATTACTCGCCGGAAAACATTCTGAACTATCGTTTCGTTTCACGTTACAGCGACCAAATGAGTCCAGTCCACTTTATTTCGAATTTTATGCGACTGCGATCAAAAAGGAGAAGAGCCGCATTTCTCGTCATGGCTTCCTATTTGTTTTTCGTGACCGGACAGAGGAAGCAAAAATGGATCAAGTAAAGGACGAACTCGTCAGTACAGTATCGCATGAGTTGCGTACGCCGCTGTCCTCCATTCTTGGCTATATGGAATTACTACGATATAAAAAACAATCGGCTGATCGAATCGAACGGTATGTTGAGATCGTCCACGAAGAGACGAAACGATTGACCACGCTATTAAATGAGTTTTTAGACATTCAACGTCTAGAAGGTGGAAAACAGGAGTATACCTTCACGTCGTTCTCGTTACGCGATCTTCTCGCGTCAACCGTCGATGCCTATGGCGAGACCGTCGAGACGCATCGAATTGATCTAGAACTACCAGAAGATCCTGTTCTGATTTTTGCGGACGAGCACAAAATCAAGCAGGTGATCTTGAACTTGCTTTCAAACGCTATTAAGTACTCTCCACAGGCGGATCATATTCGAGTCCTTCTTTCAGCAAATCCGGAACAAGCAACGTTCTCTGTGACTGATTATGGACTCGGCATTCCACAAAATGCTTTTGAAAAACTCTTTACGAAATTTTACCGGGTCGATAACTCAGACATCCGGAAAATCGGCGGAACCGGACTCGGACTTGCCATCTGTAAGGAAATCATCGAATCACACGGAGGTGCGATTTCCGTTGAATCAGAAATCAATGATGGTTCGACGTTCACCGTTGTACTCGAACGTGATCCAAGAAAGGAATGGAATTGATGCGGACCTACTTCATGACGGGTTTCCCTGGTTTTTTAGCGACCAAACTGATCGAACAACTGGCACGTGTACCGGATCAAATCGCTTGTTTTCATTTACTTCACTTATCATCAGAGCGGAATACGGCCGCTGAGCGACGCCAGGACCTTCTAGAACGTACATTCTTACGACCAGATCAACTCGTGTTACATGAGGGGGATATCACGGTCGAACAGCTTGCTTTATCATCAGAGACGCGGACGATTTTGCAACAAGATGTCACACACATCTTTCATCTCGCAGCGCTATATGATTTAGCAACAGCATATGAAGCCGCCTTTCGGATCAATGTGATTGGTACCGCGAACGTGACACAGTTTGCTCATACGTGTCGGACCTTAGAGCGTTACATCTACTTCAGTACAGCGTATGTCTCGGGTCTTCGTTCCGGAATAGTTCTAGAAGATGAGTTACAAGCTAGTGCCTTTAAAAATGCTTATGAAGAAACGAAATACCTTGCTGAAGTACGTTTCCGTAAAGAAATTGGAACGATCCCCTATACGATCATCCGTCCTGGGATCGTCGTCGGCCATTCCGAAACGGGCGAAACACCGAAATGGGATGGGGTGTATTTCGTTTTGAACGCGATGCGTCTCCTGCAATCCTTTGCTCCTCTTCCGTATCCCGGTCGAGCAAACGCACTCGTCAATCTCGTTCCATATGATTATGTCATTGAAGCGACCGCTTATCTCAGTCATGTACCGGTCGGAAGAAATAAGACCTATCATCTGACGGATCCATTCCCACATGGCGCACGTGCGATTTTTGAGATGTTACACGTCGCCTATTACGGACGTTATCCGCGCGGAATCGTTCCGTTTCGACTCGTCAGCACAGCATTGACTCCAGCTGTCGCGAAACGACTTCAGATGCAACGTCAGACACTCGATTATTTCATTCATCCCGTTCAATACGACACGACACATGCCTTACGTGACTTACGGGACACTGGTATTATTTGTCCAGACCTTGCAGAAACAATGCCTCGGCTCGTCCAGTATTACCAAATACATGCGACACACTAAAAAAGTCCAATCGTTCTTCCTCAAGGGAAGTCGATTGGACTTTTTCATCGGTTACCCGATCAACATATTCTCTTTTGGATAACGAATCGTTCGATCTCGTTGCGTCGCGAACGTGAACAGAATCGTTAAGGAGCCGACACGTCCGAGTAACATCATGAACATGATTAAAAACTTACCAAAGCTATTGAGCTCAGCTGTTACGTTCAAAGAAAGACCAACTGTTCCAAATGCCGAGACCGTCTCAAAGAATAAACCAATAAAGGAAATGTTCGGCTGGGTCAACGCCAGGAACGTCGTGATCAAAGCAATGAACAGTAAACTGAAGACAGCAATCGCATATGCCTTTTGAATCGCCTGCGTCTGAACGGTCCGACGCATCAGAACCGTTTCACGCTGTCCGCGTATATACGTCCAGACATTCTTCAAGATGACCGCTGCCGTCGTGACCTTGATCCCGGAACCTGTCGATGCGGAACCTGCCCCAATGTACATCAAGACCATCATCAAACCGATCGAGAGCGGCACCATCGTCGTTAAGTCGATCGTCTGGAAACCAGCTGTTCGTGTCGTGACGACTTGGAAGAACACGATATGGAGTGCACTAAAGAACGATTCGTCTTTTAATGAACCCAAGTTCGATACCCATTCATAGAGCATCATTGCTAAAACACCTAGTCCATTGATGACGAATAGTGATAGCACCATCAATTTAGAATGGAGCGAAATTTTCTTGAAGTTTCGTTTACCAGCGATATCCGCGATGACCGTAAAACCAAGACCACCAATCATCAAGAGCGCTGCAATCGTCAGAATGAACGTCGTATCCTGTTGGAAACCGATTAAATTATCGCCCCAAAGTGCGAAGCCCGCATTGTTAAAGGCGGATACGGCATGAAACAGACCGTAATAGAGTGCTTTCCCAAAGGTATACTTATATTGAATGAATAAATCGAGCGCAATCAAAAACATGCCGACGATCTCGACGAGAACCGTCGTGACGATGATGTTACGGACGAGACGAATCGTTCCGCCCGGACTATCGAGATTAAACATCTCTTGGATAATGATCCGCTGACGAATCCCGATTTTTCGTCCCGTGACGCTGAGCAAGACGAGCGCGATCGTCATGAATCCAAGTCCACCGACCTGAATTAAGAGCATCATGATGATTTGACCGAGTAAATTATAGGATTCGGCAATATTAATCGGTGACAGTCCTGTGACGGTTCCTGCCGATGTCGCAACGAATAGGCAATCGATGAATGATACATCTTGCCCCTCTTGCTGCGAGATCGGAAGCCACAATAAAAAACCACCCAGTAAAATCGTCAATGTAAAGCCAGTTGCGATAAAACGTGCCGGTTTATCGAACAGCTGATGATACATCAATTCACCTAAACGCCCGAAGCGTGCGAGTCGTGAACGTCTTTTATGCGAGAACATCTTACTCCCCCTAGATAGTTTTCAGACAGAATTGTCTTTATCATACTCCCTCGAATTAAGAAGTTCTATCGAAATATGCAATCGACTAAACGTTTTCGTATTTTTTTGGTAAACTAGATAAAAGTGGACGTGTAATCATTAAAGGAGGTTGAGGGAAACAGTGGACCCTAAGACGGCTGATCATTCGATTGAGGATGTCTGGCGAAGGCTGGAACGACAATCACAATGGATGCCTGCGCAATTGTATTATCAATTCGAGGAACTCTTATCATTACATTTGGAGCAACCGATTCTAAATGAATTGTATCAAGTGTTAAAAAAATACGACGTACTGACCGATATAGAGCGTGACGAACGAAACGAAAGCATTCAAATGCTAATCGACGAAAACGGCGCTTGATTCTCGGTTTTTGGATTTCCGAGCAGAAGAAGTGTCTTCTGCTCTTTTATTTTTCGTTCCTACACGGATTACATACAGAAAGGTGGCACACATCAATCATGGATATCGTGTCGATCATCGGGATCATTCTTGGTCTCATCACACTAGTCGGAGGTATGATCTTAAAAGGTGCGCCTCCCGTTGCTTTGCTTAACCCAGCAGCCCTCGTCATCATCTTCGTCGGGACAGCAGCTGCCATCATGATCTCCTTCCCGAAGGAACGATTGAAAGTCTTACCTGCCTTGTTTAAAGTCATCTTATTCGAACAAAAGCTGATGACGAAACAAGTGTTGCTCGGACAATTTTTGACACTCTCGACACAAGCACGTAAAGAAGGTCTGTTATCTCTCGAGTCAGCACTTGAAGAAGTCGATAACGCCTTCATGAAACGTGGCGTCATGATGGTCATCGATGGACAACCATCCGAATATGTCGAGGACGTCATGACACGTGATCTCGAAAACATGACGGAACGCCATCATGCAAATGCGAACATTTTCACGCAAGCCGGTACTTACGCACCAACGCTCGGGGTTCTCGGTGCCGTTGTCGGTCTTGTTGCCGCCTTATCCGATTTATCGGATATCGAAAAATTAGGTCACGCCATTTCAGGTGCCTTCATCGCAACACTATTCGGGATTTTCACCGGATACGTCCTGTGGTTCCCGTTCGCAACGAAGCTGAAGCAAAAATCAGCGAACGAGATTCAATTATACGAGATGATGATTGAAGGGATTCTCTCGATTCAAAACGGTGAGTCACCGAAAAACTTAGAGGATAAGCTACTTGTGTACTTGACACCGAAGGAGCGTGCGAACTATGAAGCGGAAAAAGAAGCCGCATGACGAACATATCTCCGAAGGCTGGTTAATTCCGTACGCCGACTTATTGACCTTACTTCTGGCACTCTTCATCGTACTTTTTGCTTCGAGTAGTGTCGATGCCGTCAAGCTAAAAGCGATGTCCCAATCGTTTAGCTCTGTCTTCAACGGTGGATCAGGGATGATCACGAACAGTTCACTTTCTACTCAAGAAGAAGAGGATTCGAAAAAACTCGATGCGCGGACGAAGGCACAAAGCTATGAAATCGCAGAACTCGAAAAAATCAAAGAAGAAGCCAATCAATACATTAAGAATGAAAAACTTGAAAAAGACATCAAGGTCGAAATCACGAATGAAGGACTTGTCTTTACGATTCGCGACCGCGCGTTGTTCTCACCAGCTCAAGCAGAAGTAAGAGGACGCTCGCTTCAAATCGCAGAGGGGATGAGTGCACTGCTCGTCAAAGCAGGGCAACGTCAGATTCAAGTGTCTGGCCATACAGATAATATTCCAATCAACACAGCACAGTATCCGTCGAACTGGGAACTGAGTGCGGACCGGGCGATCAGTTTCATGCGTGCCTTACAACGGAATCCAAAGCTTGAACCAAAACGCTTCACCGTCAGCGGTTACGGTGAATTCCAACCAATCGCGTCCAATCAAACGGAAGCAGGTCGCAGTCAGAATCGACGCGTCGAAGTGTTGATTCGACCATTGATCGACTTAAAAGCGAATGTACTCGACGAAACAAAAGTCGAATCCTGAACGTAAAAAAGCTCCTTCGTGGTTGCCACGAAGGAGCTTTTTTAATAATACGGACGAATCATGATATAGACGATAACACCGGTCAAACTGACGTATAACCAAAGCGGCATCGTAAAGCGTGTCCACTTTTTATGCTTCTCGAAGTTTTGATTCACAGCGTGCGCGAGTGACATCAAGACAAGTGGAACGATGACTGCAGCTAGGATGATGTGCGTAATCAGGATAAAGAAATAGACAGGGCGAACGAAACCTTCGCCCCCGAATTTCGTCGATTCACTGACGGCGTGATACGTGACGTACGAAATTAAGAATAAAGTCGTCGTCGTCATCGCACCACCAATGAAGCGACGATGATTCACCCGATTGCCCCGACGAATGGAAATCCAAGCGCCGAGCAACAGCATGAAGGTAAAACTATTGAAGATGGCATTCAAAAAAGGAAGCAACGTCCAATCGAATCCTGAATCAACTTGTACGGGTGGCGCAAAGAATAAAAGGGCCACGAGCAAATTGATGACAAGCGTCAGCAGGATGACGAGCGGAACGAAATTCCGTTTAGTAGCAGGTTGTTGCATGAATCATTCTCCTTGTTTCCAGTCGAAATAACGTTTCAACCATTTTGGGATCGGACCAGCGAATAGACGTTCACGCCAGTAGACATCAGCAGCACGCTGAACCGCAGCACCACGAATTGGGTACGGGTGGACGACACGCGACAATTGACCGACCTTATCTTTACGTGCCATCGCATAGACGACTTCTTGCATCCACTCACCGGCTTGTTCTCCGATTGCATGTGCTCCAATCAGTTTTCCACGTTTATCGGCGATAAGCTTGACGCGCCCTTCCGTCTGACCGTTGATGACGAAACGATCGACTTCATCGAGACCTGTCTGATAGACCTTGATCTCACCATGTTTCTTGCGTGCCTCGTCTTCCGTCAATCCGAGATGGAACAATTCAGGCGTCGTGAATGTGACCCACGGAACCGCCCGATAATCCGGCTTCGTCCGTAGACCGAATAAAGCATTCGTGACGACCGTTTTTCCTTCAAGTCCTGCGACATGCGTAAATGGGAGCGAGTTGATCGTATCTCCGACCGCAAAGATGTGTCGCTGACTTGTTCGAAGTGAACCATCGACTTGGACGAATCCTTTTTCGACGTGTACGCCAGCTCGGTCGAGACGTAGTGCCTCGATACGTGGCTTACGGCCGACCGCGACAAGCACAGCATCCGTTTCAATGACACGTGATTCGCCGTTCGCTTCGACCGTCACTTCGATCCCCCCCGCCGACTTGCGGACGTGCGTGACCTTCGTATCGAGATGTAATGTCAATTCTTGTTCAAGCTGACGTTGAATGACTTCGACCATGTCACGGTCTTCTTTTCCGAGTAGTGTCTTCATGCCTTCGATGACTGTGACTTCCGTTCCGAGATGCGCGTACGCTTGCGACAGCTCAAGACCAATCGCACCACCACCGATGACGAGCAGTCTCTCCGGACGCTCCGTCAATTCGAAAATCGTCTCGTTCGTTAAATAATCAATCGTATCGAGTCCGTCAATCGGTGGAATGATTGGTTGAGATCCCGTCGAGATCGCAAACTTCTCACCTACGACAAGCTGTCCCGCCACTTCCACTTCATGGGCACTGAGGAATGTCGCTTCTCCGATATAGACATCGACACCAAGGTCTTCGAACCGTTTCGTTCCATCGTGTGATTGAATGATGTTACGTGCCCGATCGACGCTTGCTTTCGTTTTGGAATAGACCGCGTCCCCGTTCAGTGTCACGTTGTACTTTTCAGCCGTCCGCTTCATGACATGAACATCGTGCGCCGCTTCGATCAAAGCCTTTGAAGGAACGCAACCGTAGTGAAGACAATCTCCACCTAGATGCGTATGGCGTTCGATCAGGGCGACGTGTGCGCCAAGACTTGCTGCACCAGCAGCAATCGTCATTCCGGCTGCACCACCACCGATGACGACTAATTGATAGTTCTTCATCGTGATCCCTCCTCGTAGCGACGCGTAATGTCTTCCATTCGTTTACGGTTGACGCCCCAGTCGGAGTATCCGACACGTGATGCCGAACGGAAATGAATCACCTGTGCAGCTTCATCGAAGTAAAATTCGACGTCATCCTTGAAGCGAAAGACTTTACTCGTGAAGATGGCGTGGATGTATGTCCCTTCCTCCTTGACGACTTTGACGCGGTCGAGGCTTTGTAGGATACGTAGTAATTGAAACTTCGAATCTGCAAGCGTTCCTTTGAACGGGAGCGGACGCATTTTCATATCCTGTAGATCGGTTTGAGTAGATACCGCGTTCGGTTTTCCGGAGAGCGGTTGAAGCGTACCATTTGAAATACCAAGTGCCATGACTGATTCCTCCGTTTCCTATCATCTGATCCATTTCGTACTATAATCCACTTAACTTTACCAGTTTCTGTTTCACTCTGCCCGTCTCAGTGTTTACGCTTTCGTGACAGGTAGCAGAATCGTCGCGATGACGCCGCCTTCCGGCTGATTATCAATGAATAGCTTGCCTTCATGTGCTTCGACGAGTTCTCGGCAAATCGATAGTCCGAGCCCTGTTCCGCCCTTTCCTTTTTGCACTTGATAGAACTTTTCTGTGACGTGACGTAAGTGCTCTTTCGGAATGCCAGGTCCTTCATCACTGAAGGAGAGGAACAACACACGCTCTGAACGAACGAGTCGAATGGTGATCGTGCCACCGACTGGAGAAAAGCGGATCGCATTATCAAGCAGGTTCAAGAAGACTTGTTTCAATCGGTTTTCGTCGTATAGACCGACGACTTGCGCCGGTAACTTCTGTACGATCTGGACATTTTTTTCTTCCAGCTTTTGACGAAGTTGCGCCGTTACGGTCTCGATGATTTCCGTCAAGTTGACTTCCTGACGGTATAAGACGAGGCGGCTCGTCTCGAGTTTCGAGAAATCGAGTAACTGCTCAACGAGCGAAATCAAACGCTCCGTCTCCGAATGAATGATGCCCATCCCAAGCGACGCCTCTTCCGGCAACTGATCCTGTTCGACGAGTAACGTTTCACTCCAGCCTTTGATCGATGTCAGCGGTGTCCGTAATTCATGGGAAATACCAGAAATGAATTCATCTTTCAATGTTTCCTGCTGTTTGATCTGTTGCCCCATATAATTGATCGTCCGCGCTAGTTCTCCAAGCTCGAACGAGTATTCCTCGTTCACCTTGACGTCGTAATGCTGTTTCGCGATTTGGTCCGATGCACCGATGACTTCTTGAATCGGTCGGACGATCGACGAGACGAGACGTGAGGAATAGATGAAGGCAAGTCCCCAAATAACTGTACCCAGGAGGACGATCGCTAAACAAATTTCGATCACACGTCGATCGATTCGCTCAAGCGACGTCGTATAACGAAGCGCTCCCGTCGTCTGACCGAACGATACGACAGGTTCTGTTACTTCCAGTAAATGTTCTCCCGTCGCTTCATCGTCATATCGTTTCGTGACGGTCTGTCCCGCCCTTACTTGATTGACCGCTGCTCGCGTCAACTTACGTTCCGAGATGAATCCGGTCGAAGAGTAACGCGGAATCCCTGTCGCATCCAACACTTCGATCTCGGCGTCCGGATAAGCGTAAGAATCGAGTACATCATGAATCGTCGCTTCTGAATCGGCGTAATCATAAGCGAGGCCGCTATTCGCAAATAAGACAGCACTCGCATTCGCATGACGTTTTAAGACATCTGTCGCCGTCACGTAGTAATAGTTATAGGTCACGAACGAAAGGATTCCGATGACGAGTAAGACTGTCACCGTGATGATCGTCATGAACCGCATCAATATCTGGCGCTTCATTCTTCGTTACGCCACTTGTATCCATGTCCCCACAATGTCTCGATGAACTTCGGTTCCGCTGGATTCTCTTCGATTTTTTGACGAAGACGGCGAATGTTGACATCGACCGTCTTCCGATCACCAAAGTAATTCTCACCCCATACCGCATCGAGTAACTCATCTCGCGACATGACTTGATCTTCGTTTTTGATGAAGTGGCAAAGTAAATCGTATTCAGTTGGTGTCACTTCGACGTCAACACCTTCTTTTTGGACGCGCTTCGCCCCTAAATCAATCCGGAACGGTCCAGAGACGAGTTCACGCGGCTGTTTTCTACGGCGTAACGTCTCTACCCGTCGCAACAGTGACTGGATACGCGCAAGAAGCTCTGCTGGACTGAACGGCTTCGCGATGTAATCGTCCGCGCCTACGCTTAGTCCCATGACTTTATCCTCTTCTCGTGTCCGTGCCGTCAGCATGATGATCCCGACGACTTCATCCTTTGCCCGCGCCTGTTCACAGACGGCAAAACCGTCGACTTCCGGCATCATGATATCGAGTAACAGAATATCGAAGGTTTGTTGATCAAACTGCGCAAGCGCTTCTTTCCCATTTTCCGCCTCGATGACATCATAGCCTGCCCGTTTCAAATTAATGACGATGAAACTGCGAATCGCATGTTCATCTTCAGCTACTAGTATTTTGGTCATTCTTTTCTCCCCCTGATTCTTTATTCCACGAGTGTGACACGATTGACGAACACTTCATAATCCTTCGTCGCACCAATCACATAGACATAATCGATACCTTCTTTGATTTTTCGCTTTTGATCACTCGCAATGTATTGATTCTTCGGAATGACCTCTAATTCGAAATCAATCTGCTTCGTTTCTCGATTGATGAACCGAACACGATTTTCGCGTTTCTCGATCGTTTCACGCGTCGCCCAGTTGGCAGGGAACCGCATGACGAAATTGTATTCTTGATCGATGTACTGCTCTTCTCGCAGTTCGAACCCACTCTCGAGAAATGGTGGATTATCTGATCCATTCCATGTGTAGTATGCCGTGATGCGTGGTTTTGGTTCACCTTCACGCCCTTTACTGCCTTCTGGCGTGTATTGATGACCAAACTCGACGATTCCGTCTTGATCGACATCTTTCGGGAAGGTATACATCGGTTCGACGATCTCATCGACCTGACCGAAACGGACCTGTTCCAACGTATCGTTCGCTAAGCGGAATAATGCAATGTGCATTTTTGCATCTCGTGTATACGATACGATCAAGCCTTTATTCCGAGCGGCATTGATCGTATCGACTTCAAATAAATCATGTTCTGCGAATAAATCGCCATCCTGCGTCGAAAGCGTCGTCTCTTGGTGCTCTTTCGACAGGATGTCTTTATAATAGATCAAACGAGACGGACTGCCCTTTTGCAGAAGCACCATATCCCGCTCTCGATCTTGATTCAAATCAGCTACCGACAGACGATCGTATCGATCGACTTTCGTGACGTCTCGTTGCTTCGATAGTAACTGTTCAATGATGTATAACGTATTTTCACCATAACTGGTAATACCGATGACCAGGTGGTTTTGTTTATGTCGTGCGTCAGTTATGACTTCGAGTCGATCGATGGCTCGACCGTCAGCTACCGTCTGTCGCGTCACGAGTCGCCATTTTTCGCCTTGTCGCTCATGGACGAGCAGATGAATCGTGAAGCGCCCGTCCTGCTCGCTACGGTAAAAGGTGATCGCTTCATCTTTACCGTTTCGATCTAAGTCGACGAGTTCGTATAGGCGTGATACTGCTTGATTTCGTGGCGCCACGATCTCTGCCTGTTTCGGCAAATCGCGGTCAATCCGTTCTTTCAACGACTGCTCCCATGCCGGAAGGGACGGATGTTCGAGTAAAGAGGCGGGATGCGGAAACATCGTACTGCATCCTGCTAATAATAGACTTGATACGATCATGAAGAGATATTTCATAAAGTTGGAATCCTTTCCGTACGGGCTCTGTTTCCACTTTATCATACTCTCTTCGAGGAGAGTATATTGTCGAACGGGGGACAAGTTGTTACGATATACAGATAATTGAAAGGGGTTTGAATGTATGACGTATAAAATGATTGTTCTCGATTTAGATGATACCTTGTTGACAAGTGATCATACGATTTCACCACGTACGAAAGAAGCCTTACTTGCTGCGCAACGTCGCGGGAAGAAAGTCGTTCTTGCAAGCGGTCGTCCGACATATGCGATGCTTGATCTTGCAGAAGAACTAGAACTCGCACGATACGGAAGCTACATCCTGAGCTTCAACGGAGCTTCGATCATTGATTGTAAAACGAACGAATCGCTCTTCCTCAGCACGCTTTCCCCGGAGACGGTCCACCGCCTCGACGATTTGAGTAAACGGGAGGGTGTCTACATCCACACGTATATCGGAGATGAAATCCTGACAGAACAACCAAACGAGTATACGACGCTTGAAGGACAACTGACAGGCATGGAAGTCATCCCTGTCGCTGATTTTAAAGCCGCGATTCAAACACCTGTCGTCAAGTGTTTAATGATGGCAGAAGAGACACACCTCGCGCGGGTCGAGCAGACGCTTCAACAAGAGCTTGCAGGGGAACTCGCGGTTGCTCGCTCAAAGCCATTTTTCCTTGAATTCACGGAAGACGGTGTCACAAAAGGCACAAGCCTTGCCTTACTGTCTGAAAAACTGGGAATCGCTCAAGAAGAAGTCATTGCTTGTGGAGACGGCAACAACGATCTATCGATGATCGAATGGGCAGGTCTTGGCGTCGCGATGGCGAATGCAGCCGATACCGTTAAAGAAAAAGCCCAGTATATGACTGCTTCGAACGATGAAGATGGTGTCGCCCTCGTCGTCGAAAAGTTCATGATGGATGAAGAACCGACTATCTCAAGTCACTAAGTAACTCAAAAAAGCGTGTGTTCCGCATTCAACGGGACACACGCTTTTGATTTACGATAAACACCAGTCAATTGGCTCTCTTCCCTGCTCTTTCAGCCAAGCATTCGTTTGCGAATAAGGTTTGCTACCGAAAAATCCTCGGCTCGCTGATAAGGGACTTGGATGAACGGCTTCGAGAACAAGATGACGATTCGTATCAATCAGCACCTTTTTACTCTTCGCATGATTTCCCCATAGGATGAACACGATCGGTTGTGTCTGTGTTCCTAGGACTTCAATGACCCGATCCGTGAATGATGCCCAGCCTTTTTTAGCATGCGATCCCGCTTTTCCTTCTTCAACCGTGAGCGACGTATTCAGTAAAAAGACACCTTGTCGTGACCAAGCTTCGAGATTTCCGGATGTCGGAGCCGGACAACCGATATCCGCGACGAGTTCCTTATACATGTTTCGAAGGGACGGCGGGATCGGCACTCCGTCATGGACAGAAAAGCTGAGTCCGTTCGCTTGTCGTGGACCATGGTAGGGATCTTGTCCTAAAATGACGCACCGGACGTCTTCCGGTGCGACCGCATCAAACGCATGAAAGATCCGCTCTTTCGGAGGATAGACGGTCGTCGTTTGATAGGCTTCCTTCAAAAAAGCCCACAATTCCTGAAAATAAGGTTTTTCCTTTTCTTCTTTTAACACCGTTTGCCAAGATGGATGCACATGGATCCGCTCCTTTTTCAGTCTCAAGTCGCTGTTCGTACGTCTTGATTCTGCTATGATGGATGATGAGGTGGGAAACTATGATTCAGACAAAACAATTATTTGGACTACCATTCGTCGATGCGACACCTTCGCAATGGTATACCCATATTAAAACAATCTTACACGACCGCGGAAAAGCCTTTCTTGTCACGGCGAATCCTGAGCTCGTGTTGCGTGCATTGCGCGAACCTTCTTACGAAGCCATTTTACGGCAGGCGACGTTCATTACACCAGATGGAATTGGTGTGACCGCTGCCAGTAAACGAATGGGAGCGCCCCTCACTGCGACGTTGCCAGGGATCGAGACGGCACGTGAACTATTGCGGACGGCAGATGCACTGAAGAAGCGTGTCTTTTTGCTTGGTGGACGCCCGGAAGTTATGAAATCGTTAATCCATCAGTTATCGATTCGTTTTCCGAACATCCGCTTCGTCGGAACGTTTCACGGTTTTGGAAAGACAGAGGAAGCAACGCAAGCGATCGCAGAAGCACAAGCTGATCTTATCCTCGTCGCACTCGGTGCGCCAAAACAGGAGGAATGGATCGCTTCTGTTTATGATCAAGTCGATCACGGCATCTTCATCGGTGTCGGTGGTGCATTCGATGTCTGGTCCGGACATAGTAAGCGTGCTCCAAAATTATTCCGTCGCCTCAAGCTAGAGTGGCTCTATCGTATCTCGACGCATCCCCGCGGCTTTGAGAAACTTAAAGACTTGTTGTTCTTCGTAACGCTTGTACTTCGCAAAAAATCAACGCTCTCTTGAATGCACACAAAAAGGGCTGACTTAAAAAATGACGCGTCCTTTCACGCCCTTTCCTCAGGCGAGACACAAGCCAGTTTTTCCGCTTCATTCAAGCAGAAAAACGGATCTTGTTTGTCTCTGACAGCGCAAAATCGCGCTTTTCCTGTAGGAGTGGCGTATGACGTGTCATTCTTTTTATCTCTGGAAAAAGGATAATCAGAGAATCGTTTTGTTCACTCGACATCGCTTCCTAGGGAAAACAAGCAAGAGCGACCCTGCAACGAAGTGAAGCGGCGCGATGCTTGTCCCAGGAAAACGATGCGAGATGAACAAAAAAGCGCAATCTTTCTCGTTAAGAGAAAAATTACGCTTTGTCTGCAGTCTCAAGGCTCCCGACACGGCGGGAGCCTTTTTGACGCTTATCTTATGCGTTGACAGTTGAGAATGAACGACCGAGTTCTTTCGCTTTAGCGATTGCT
The DNA here is from genome assembly GCF_018619045.1 of Exiguobacterium sp. s161. NCBI lineage: Bacteria > Bacillati > Bacillota > Bacilli > Caryophanales > Exiguobacterium > Exiguobacterium sp. s161. The sequence continues at coordinate 167,613 of NZ_JACSNH010000004.1, read as the reverse complement.
GCTTCTTTGATTTCTTCTGCTTTTTCTGGGTTCATTGCCATACCTTCGATGAAGAGTGCATCGTAGTCTGTTACACCAGTGAAAGCAAGTGCTTGACGGAGGTAGTCATCACCGAAGTTAAGACCAGATCCTGTGTACACGCCACCTGTCGCTTGGATGTGGAGTGCTTTTTTGCCTTCCATCAAACCTTTAGGACCTTCTGCAGTGTAAGCGAATGTTTTACCTGCAAGAAGTACGCTGTCGATGTACATTTTGAGACGTGCTGGGAAAGAGAAGTTCCACATTGGTGTGACGAAGACATACTCATCTGCTTCCATGTATTGTTCGAGATGTTTTGTCATCGTACCAACTTTTGCGATCTCCACTTCTGTTAATTCTTCGCCTGTTGCGAATTTGCCCCATGCGCTTAACACGTCTGTGTCGATTTCTTGGACTGTTTCGTTATATAGGTCAAGAACTTCTACTTCAGCTGAAGGATTCGCTGCTTTGTAGCTTTCGAGGAATGCTTCACCGACTTGAAGGCTGAAAGAGTGTTCTGTAGCTTTTGGGTTAACAGTTACATAAAGTAATTTAGTCATTATTATTTCTCCCTTTTATTTAAAGTAAATTCTGTAACTAAACATACCAACCACCTTTTCGTTTGTCAATTAGTTTGACTTCTGATTGTAGAAAAAAAGCTCAAGTCCGTGACTTGAGCCTTTTCCATCATATGAGTGCTAATCCTTATGCATTTTCGAGCGGCGTATAATGTTCGGCTCGTAAACCGATTCGTTTCAATTGATCAATCAACTGTTCCTTTTCCGACACTGACAAATCCTTGAACAAGTCTGCTAAAAAGGCTTCATGCTTCGGGAATGTCTCTTCCATCAGTTCGCGTCCAGCTTCCGTTAGGGTTCCAAACGTGACACGACGATCCGTCGCACATGATTTTCGCGCAATCAATCCACGCTTTTCGAGTTTATCGACGACATACGTCACACTGCCGCTCGTTAACAGAATTTTATCGCCAATCTGTTGTAAAGGCGTATCCCCTTTGTGGTAAAGCAATTCCAGGACTCCGAATTCCGATAAATTCAACTGATGTGTTTTGATGTCTGCCTTTACTTGCTCCGTCACCGCATGCATCGTCCGAGATAGAACAACGAGCATTTTTAATGCCAGCTTCGAGTCTGTCGATTCCATTTTACGTTCGCCCCTCTTTGTGTTGTATCGTCACAATCATAGACTTCTTTGTCTACTCGGTCAATTCTTGCTGAATTTTCTCAATCAATCCATTGCTCAAAAATAGTTCTTGCCGTGAAACGCGTTTCATACCCTATCGTCTTGATATACACTAAAAAGGAGGTAATCATCATGTCGATCCATACTCGGTTAACCCAGCTATTCAAGCGGAATGTTGCTTTTGAATGGGCGATTGAACAATTGCACACACCAGCAGGATATTATCTGTGTCAACACACGTTGGTTGATCAATATCCTGATTTGTCTCCTCAAGAAAAAACACGACTGCTCTCAAAAATCAATGAATTGGCTGAACAGACATCTCCATTCTCGGCTCCCGTCTCCCGACAGGATTGGCGCCGACTTGAACAACGATTATCTCGCCAGACCTAAAGGAGGGATGCGCGATGACGAACATCCGAGACTTGGCACGTGAAGCAAACGTGTCCGTCACGACAGTCTCACGTGTACTAAATGATCACCCATACGTGGCGAACGAGAAGCGACAAGCTGTCCGAGAAGCGATAGTAAAACTTGGCTATATCCGTAATCAAACCGCTGTCCATCTTTCGACGGGTATGACAAAAACGGTCGGAGTCATGCTCCCATTCGTTGATCATCCATATCACGCCGCCATTCTCCAAGGCATCGCACAAGCGGCTTTTGACGCCAGTTATCGTTTCTTGACGTGGCAAACGAATTATGTGGAAACGCATGAGCAACTCGCTCTTGATGCGCTAGCGCAACAGGAGATCGACGCACTCATCGTCGTGTCGCACAGCCTTCCGTTATCAGCGATTTTACTGTACGAACGCTATGGACCGATTGTCTTTTGTGAACACCACGAAGACGTCGCTGCTGTCTATATCGATCACTATACGGCCTTTCAACAGGGACTTGCACATCTACGACAACAAGGACATACAAGCATTGGTATTTGTCTCTGGCGCCCCGACAGTACGAATAGTTTGGCGCGTAAACATGCGTATCAAGAAGTTGTCAGTGACGCGTTCGTCTATGAACAGACATTGACGATCGAAGATGGTGCGAACGTCGCAAGGCGCTGGATGCAACAAAAACAACGACCGAGCGCCATCTTGACTGCCAGTGATCACGTTGCCGCGGGACTGATCTTGGAACTACGAAAACAAGGCTATCAGGTCCCGGGAGATCTCTCTGTCATTGGCTTTGATGGAAGTGAACTCGCTGAAGTCTTATCGATGACGACGATCGCGATTCCATATGCTACGATCGGACGACATGCTTTTCAGCTAACAGTTCGAAACGATATGAATATTCGTCCGCAAATCGAAGTACCGTCAACGTTCATTGCTGGAAAGACCGTTCTTCCTTATACCTGAATCCATATAAAAAAGCGACGAGTTCATCGATTTGAATTCGTCGCTTCATTTCGTTCAAAGTGCCCCTGCTGCTACATACCGTGATCCCCAGTAGCCGCCACGGAACGATTCTTTGACAACTCTTCCATAGTACGAGTTCGCATTGATCATCGTACTCCCATCGACAGCGATCCCAACGTGCTGAATGCCACTACCGTGTGTAAAGAAGACGAGATCTCCGGCGCCAGGAGCTGTACGTTTCGTCGATGAATACTGAGCAGCTGCTGTGCGCGGAAGTGATTTTCCTAGTGCTTGATAGACGTAACGTGTAAATCCAGAGCAATCAAAGCTAACTGGACCGGTCGCGCCAAAAACGTAAGGGCGTCCTTTAAGACCTTCCGCTACCGATACGATTGTTGACCCTGTTTTGCTCAATCCTTTTGTTGCTTTTGCATTGTATGCTTTCGTATACATCGAAGCGATATACGCTGTTTTTCCTTGATGACGAATTTGGTACCAATCTTTCACTTTTCCGCTCACTGCCACGGACTGTCCAAGTTTCAATTGACCGACTCGCTTACTCGATGCTGTCGCTTTCGCTCGGATATTTAACACATCCACGGAGATCGTGACTTTCTTACTCGTTGCGGCTTGTGTTGATGACGGAACGAGTGTCCAGCTACTGATTAGTAACGTTAAGGTTAACAAAACACGAGTGACAGCTTTCATCGATTCATTCTCCTCTTATGTATGAATGTATTGTACGTCTGAATTGTCAGATAATTTCTGTTTTTATCCTATCACGTTCCAGATTTTCATCATATTACAGTTCTTTAACGTGCATTCTTTTTCGTAATACTTTTGTAACAAAATAAAAAAACAGGATGTAGAACGGCTTAGAATAGCCATTTCTACATACCTGTCAGTTTGAGTCATTTAATCGTTTTTTTAAGAATCAATTGACTTCTTTTTACGGAAACGTGCTAAGAATTCATAGACGATCGGCACGATGAGGAGTGTCAACAACGTCGAACTTGTGAGTCCACCGATGACCGTCACACCTAACCCTTTTGAAATCAATGCGCCACCTTCGAGTCCAAGCGCAAGTGGTGCAAGTGCACCAATCGTCGCAAGTGCTGTCATCAAGATTGGACGTAAACGTGTACCTGCTGCATCGAGTAGTGCTTCACGCGTCGATAAACCTTCCGCTTCTTTATGAATGACACGGTCGATCAAGACGATCGCATTCGTCACGACGATTCCGATCAACATCAAAGCACCAATCAAGGATGATACAGAAATCGTCTCTCCTGTAATCAACAGAGCAACCAGTCCACCGATGATTGCGAATGGAAGTGAGAACAAGATGACGAGTGGTGTCAATGCTCCTCCAAACGTAATGACGAGGACAAGATAGACGATCGCTACAGCTGCTGCCATTGCTAGACCAAGTTGTGTGAACGACTCTTGGATCTGCTCTGTGACTCCGCCTTGCTCATACGAGACGCCTGTCGGACGATCAATGTTTTTAACGGACTTTTCAATCGCTTGAGAAGCCTCTGTTGCTTTATCCGTTTTTAGTTCTGCTGTAACGGTAGCGACGAGTTTTCCATCACGTTCGTTGAGCGAATCAGGAGTCGTTCCTTTCTTCACTTCAACGAAATCGGACAATTTGCGAACGCCAAGCGGTGTCACGACATCCGTCTCTTCCAAATCTTGAACGGAATCGTATGTCGTTTGTTCGTTCGGAACGATGACATCGAGTTCCTTCCCATCTACCTTAATAGTAGAAAGTGGTTTTTCTTCTCCTTGGACATTAGCAATGCCTTGCGCAAGTTGTGCTGTTGAAAGGCCGAATTCAGCCGCTTTTTGCTGATCGACTTCGAACGTATATTGCGTATACGCTTCTTTTAAATCTGTCGTTACTTTTCGAACATACTTCGATTCACCTTCGATCGCATCAACGAATTTCGGTGTTACTGCTTCTAAATCTTCAATATTATTCGCAAAGATTGAATACGAGACGCCTGACGAAGCTGCGCCACCACTAAAGTCTTGCTCTTTCCATTCTCCTGTCGGAATGTCAGCATTCAGCTGTTTGATGGCTGTCTGTTTAACATCTGCGAAATCTTCCGTGTCTGGATCGTATTGGACGATGAAGACCCCTTGTTTCGTATTCCCTGGATTCAATGGATTTTCTCCACCGACGGTAAACTGAAGATTATCGATATTTTTTTGTTTGTTGAAATAATCTTCTGCTTGATCAGCTGCTTTTAACGAATCATCCAACGTTTGACCTGGTTTTGGATTGTACGTGACGTAGAGTGTCTTTTCTCCTTCTTGATTCAAGAAGTTGACACCAATCGTTGGTACGAGAGCAAAACTACCGATCAAAAGCAAGACTGAAAGACCAAAGACGATGAGTTTATGGTTAAGAGACCAATTCAGCATACGGCGATACTCATTCGCCAACTTTCCGCCCTCTTCTTTTTCCGGTTTTGGTGCTTTACCACGCTTAAAGAGCGAATCCGCGAACATCGGAACGACCGTAACCGCAACGATCAAGGACGCGAACAGTGCAAAGACGACTGTCAAAGCGAATGGTAAGAACAGCTCACCAACGAATCCCGTAACGAATCCGAGTGGCAAGAAGACCGCGATCGTAACGACTGTCGACGAAGCGATTGGAATGAAGACCTCTCGTGTTGCACTGATGATCAGTTCTTTTCCTTTTAACTTTTCCGTCGGATCCGTCAAACGACGATAAATATTTTCGATGACGACGATGGAATCATCAACGACTCGACCAATCGCGACCGTCATCGCTCCGAGTGTCATGATGTTCAAGGAAATATCCATCTGCTTCAAGACAAGAATTGCCATCAGAAGGGATAACGGAATCGAAATAACAGCAATGATCGTTGATTTAATGTTTCGTAAGAACAGCAAGATGATGACAATCGCAAATAACGCACCAATCAATGCTTTACTGATCATCGTCGAAACGGATTCCTCAATTGGTTTACCTTGATCAAGTGTCACAGATGCATTGACCGAACCGTTTTCTTTTTCGAAGTCTTTGATCGTCTGCTTGACTGCATTGACGACATCGACTGTATTCGCATCTTGCGACTTCGTTACTTGAACCCCAATCGATCGTTCACCATTCGAACGCGAGATCGATTCCTCGATCCCTTTATCTTCAATCGTCGCGACTTGTGACAACGAGACAGTTGGAACTTGCGTTGGTGCCGTCTGTGTTGCCTGATCTGACGCCGCACTTGTCGATGGTGTCGTTTGGGAAGCCGCAGGGGCTGACGATGGAGCTTGTCCTGCTTGTCCTGCTTGTCCTGCTTGTCCTGCTTGTCCTGCTTGTCCTGCTTGTCCTGCTTCAGGAGTATTCGATGCTGGTGGTGTATAGGGAAGACGAAGATCTTTTAATTCCTTGACCGTCGTTGCTTTTCCATCTAATACGACTGCTTGTTCCTTATCCCCCAACTCGTATAAGCCAAGCGCTAAACGGGAATCATTAGCTTGAATCAATTGTTTCGCATTCTCTTCGGTTAAACCGTAACGTTCGAGTTTTTTCTCATCGAAGCGAATTTCGATCCGGCGAATCTCTTGACCCGCGACTTGAACCGTCTGCGCCCCTTCGATTCCTTCAAGCTTCGGTTGAAGTTCGTTTTCAACGAGTTTCGTCAACTCAGACAGGGAACGCTCCTTATCCGAAACGGCAAAACCGATGACCGGGAATGCATCAAAGGAAATCCGTGATACTTGTGGTTCCTGAACACCTTCCGGTAATTCGACGTTTGAAAGAGCTTCTTTTACTTTTTGCTCGGCTTCTTCCATATCCGTACTGAAGTTATAGTCGATTTGTAGGTTCGATGCATTTTGGAAGGACGTCGAGCGTACAGTATCGACTCCTGATAAATTTTCGACCTTACTTTCAAGTTCTCGACTGACTTCATCTAGAACTTGTTCTGGTGTAGCACCTGGATAAATCGTCGTCACCGACACGGTCGGTGTCGTGATGTCTGGCAATGTCTCGAGCTTCATCGATGTTCCCGCATAAATACCAGCAACCGTGATGATGATCGTCATGAGCCAGAGGGCAAACTTATTGTTCACCGAAAATTGGATGATCTTTTTCATCGTATGGTTCTCCCTCACTCTTCAATTTGTTTATCTAGTCGTCGTGCACGTTCTATTAATTGCTGAATTAATCGTTGTCGCACATTTGGAGACGGTGCACCGAACTGAAAATGTTCCGACAATTTCAAACCGTCTAATGTAAAGCGAATCGACAATACTTCAACCGGATCCATCTGTTCTGTCAGTTGGCGAAAGAACTGCTCCGCTTGTCGCTTTCGTTCCTCGACGAACGTCGCATGATCCTTTAATAAGGACAACAAGTAAAGAAGCGCATCCATGTCGAGATGGAACTCCTCTTGTTGCTGGATTTGCAACGTCACGAACGCTTCCATCGGTCCCATCGTCAACTGATGCTGTTCATATAGTTCAAATTGTCGTGCTTCTTGCGCCTCGATGACCCCCATTAATAAAGCTTCCTTCGAAGCGAAATGATACAATAGTCCACCTTTTGAGACATTTGCTTGTTTCGCTACTTCTTCAAGCGTCAATTGGGTGAATCCTTGTTGCAAAATGATCGTCGTCGTGGCTTCAAGAATCCGACGACGAGTCTCTTGCGCTTTTGCACTGGCCAATAGTCTCCCCCTTCCCTCATATTTACTGTACCGTCTGGACGGTTTCTTTTTACAGTGTACGAATTCTTATTTGAAGATGCAATCGCTTTGTTTATGTTTCACGTGAAACTTTCGTGAACGAAAAAAAAGACTGACTCAAATGTCAGTCTCTACAAAGATAAGGACGTGAAAAGACGCGTCATTCTTTTTGAGTCAGCCTCTTTTGAATCCATTATTCGTCTGCTTCGCGTGAACTCTCTCGTAGTGCCGCTTGCATCGTATCGAATAAGTGACGCTCTCGTAGCACTTGGACGCCACGATCCGTCGGTCCACCAGATGCCGCAACATCGGCAATCAGACGATCCGTACTTGCGTCGGAGCGCATGAGAATTTCAGCTGAACCTTTCATCGCTTGAGCAACGATTCGACGTGCATTTCCTTCTTCAAAACCAGCATCCGTCAAAACCGGCACCATACCAGCTACGACTTCATAGAAGAAAGCAGGACTACATCCAGCTGCCGCCATGAATGCAGGCATCGTCGATTCATTTGCTTCCGCAATTTCTCCGACACGTCCAAATAATGCCTCGACTACACTTCGGATCTCTTCATTCACGCGTGAGCCGAACCATAGTCCAGTCATTCCTAAACGGTGTGCGACTGGGGTATTTGGCATGGCAGCAACTGTCGGACGTTTTGCCAACTGTTCGATTTCATATGGTGTAATATGTGCAGCAATCGAAACGATCGTCTGATTCGTCCATTGTTGATTCGCTACATAGTCGAGTACACCATCGGGTTGCATGCCCAGCATGACGAGATCGTATAAGGAGACGTCCTCCTGCTCGACCGTTTGAACGCCGTGTCGCGCTGCGACTTCTGTCAAGCGTATCCCGCCACTCCGATTCGTCATCGTGATATCTTCTCGTGCAAATCCAGAAGCGACCCATCCTTGAACGAGTGCCTCACTCATCGCACCGGCTCCTACTATTAATAGTTTCATCATCTATCCTTCCTTTCCCTCAAAAAAAGACCAGTCATGAACTGGTCTTGTGCGGGTCCATTATACACGAACGGCTAAATCTTCGACAGCAACGACTCGAAGTCCCTTATCGTCAAGTTTCTTAACGATTTTTTTCTTCGTCTTCTCGTCACAATCCGTCGGTAATGTAATCAATACACGACGCATGACGCTACTCTTCGCATCGAGTGTCATCAGACTCGCGACCGTTGAATATTTGTTGACGATCTTCGAGATCTTCTCAAGTGCCCCTTTTTGTTCACTTAGGGCTACTGTCAGGACGTAACTTCCAGAATCACGGTTCCATGCTTCTTCAAGCATTCCAAGCATTTTTCCGTGTGGCAGGATACCGAAGAAATGACCGTCATCATTTAAGACCGCGATATACGGTAATTCCTTGATTGAGAAGAAGACTTCAAAGAAATTACTTCCTGTATAGATGTATTTGGATGTATTCTTAATCAGCGACATGACGTTGTCGTCTAAGCTGCCACCATTCATCCCATGCCGATAGATGTGCATCTTATAGATGTTCCCTTTAAAGTCCTGTCCTGATTGGTCAAGGACCGGGACACAGCGGTATCCGGTTTTTTCAAGTGTGTCGAGTGCTTCACGAATCGTCGCTGTCTCGGAAATCGTGACACATTGATGCTTCGGAATACATAAACTTTGTACGAGCATAATAAAATCCTCCTCTTTTACCTAATTACGCAGACTTAATCATATCATTCGATTTTCATGCGCCATATCCTCTTTTCCCACTTCTGATGCGCTTTTATTCTTACAATCACAAGACAATCTCTTGCAATCACAACGTAATCCAACTCATTTCAATCAAGTACACTTCACTTTTACCATTGTCAGACAATTTATTAAATCTACAATCACTTCCGTATTAAGATTTATTAAGATTTCGTAAAGACGCTTCATAAATGTATTCTTTTACAATACCGTCTGCTACAATCGAACTCGTGAAGTTACTTCACTATTCTATTCTTGTTCTTAATATGGAGGCAGAAGAAATGTTTAGTAAAAAACAAGATCCATTCGCAGTGAAATTATCCGAAATCGCAGGACACTTAAAAACGACTTCGCAATTCTTCGTTGACTTTAAAATCAACGGCATCGCGGATGTAAAAGAATTTGCACATAAAGTAAAAGACTTCGAAACAGCTGGGGACGATTTGATGCACCAGTTGATCATCGACTTAAACAATGCGTTCATCACGCCGATCGACCGTGAAGACTTACTCGCACTTGCTAACGCACTTGATGACGTCTTAGACGGTTTTGAAGAATGTTCAGCGATCTTCGAAATCTACAATATCGTTCAAGCAGACGAGCACATGATCAAGTTCGTCGATGAAATCAACATCGCTGTCACAGAACTCGCGATGTCAATGGATCTTCTTGTTGCACGTAAATTGCAACCGATGCGTGAACACGTCATCAAAATCAAAGAACAAGAGACGATTTGTGATAACCTACGCCGTAAATCGATCAAAGCATTGTTCGCAACAGAAACAGATCCAATTAAAATCATCCAATATAAAGAAATCTATGAATCGCTCGAATCAATCGCGGACTACTGCCAAGATGCAGCTAACGTCATTGAAACGATCATCATGAAAAACGCTTAAGTGAGGAGCTAACGAGATGGATAGCCTGTTTATCATCACCGCCATAATCGTGATTCTCGCACTTAGCTTCGACTTCATCAACGGTTTCCACGATACAGCGAACTCGATCGCGACTTCGGTGTCGACTCGTGCGTTGAAACCACGTCATGCCATCATCTTGGCTGCATCGATGAACTTCCTAGGTGCAATCACGTTCACTGGAGTCGCAAAAACGATCTCTGGTGACATCGTTGACCCGTCAACACTTGAACATGGTAGCTACGTCGTTATCGCTGCCTTGATTTCAGCCATTGCCTGGAACCTTTTGACTTGGTACTTCGGTATTCCGTCAAGTTCTTCGCATACACTGATCGGTTCGATTGCTGGTGCTGCTGTTGCCTCTGTCGGATTCGGAGGAATCGAAGCAAAAGGCTTCTTGAAAATCGTTCAAGCCTTGCTCATTTCACCAGTGCTCGCATTCACACTCGGTTTCATCGTTTATGCAATCTTTAAAGTCATCTTCAAAAAAGGAAACTTGGCGAAGACGAATCGTCGCTTCCGTCATGTTCAAATTGCAACCGCTGCTTTGCAGTCGTATACACACGGTACGAACGACGCACAAAAAGCGATGGGGATCATCACGCTTGCTTTGATCTCATCTGGTTATCAAACAGATCACGAAGTTGCGACTTGGGTTAAACTCTCATGTGCGATCGCAATGGGTCTCGGAACATCTGTAGGTGGATGGCGGATCATCAAGACCGTCGGTGGTCAAATCATGAAAATCCGTCCGGTCAACGGGGTTGCAGCTGACTTAACATCAGCAGCGATCATCTTTGGAGCGACAGCGATTCATCTTCCGGTTTCGACGACACACGTCATCTCTTCTGCCATCTTGGGTGTAGGTACATCACACCGTAAGAAAGGTGTAAAGTGGGGAACAGCACAGCGCATGCTCATCACATGGGTCATCACATTGCCAATTTCGATGGCTTTCGCTGCCTTGATCTACTATATTCTCGACTTCTTATTCATTAAATAAGTACTTGCCCCGCCTACTCAAAACAGGTGGGGTTTTGTGTACGTTAGAAGCGTCGATAGTTGTTGTTTTTCCCATAATTCGCTATGATGAAGAACAAGAAGGATTGTCTATTTCTTTAGGAGGAATGCCCCATGACAAAACGTAAAGCCTTAACGATTGCTGGTTCCGACACGAGCGGTGGAGCTGGTATTCAAGCTGATTTGAAAACATTCCAAGAACTTGGTGTCTATGGAATGAATGCTTTGACGGTCATCGTCGCCCAAGACCCTGATCACTCTTGGCACCATGCGGTTTACCCAATCGACACAGAACTCGTCCGGACACAAATCCACACGGTCCTTGGAGGTATTGGTGTTGATGCGATGAAGACGGGTATGCTCCCGACTGTCGAAATCATTGAAGCCGTTGCTGAGAAAATCAAATCATCCGGCGTTCAAAACGTCGTGATCGATCCTGTCATGGTCTGTAAAGGCGAAGACGAAGTGCTGAACCCTGATACAGCAAACGCACTTCGTGATGTCTTGACACCACTTGCGACGGTCGTCACACCGAACGTCTTCGAAGCCGGACAACTGTCGGGTCTTGGTAAAACACCAGCAACGATCGACGAGATGAAACTTGCAGCAGCGCGGATTCATGAAAAAGGTGCGCAATACGTTCTTGTCAAAGGTGGCAGCAAGATTGACCATCCACAAGCAGTTGACGTGCTTTATGACGGAAAAGAGTTTATCCTGATTGAGGACGAACGAATCGAGACACCGTACACGCACGGTGCTGGCTGCACGTACTCTGCAGCAATCACGGCCGAACTCGCAAAAGGTGCATCAGTAGAAGCTGCTGTCCGTACAGCAAAATCTTTCATCACTTCCGCGATTCGTCATTCATTCCGTTTGAATGAATACGTCGGACCAACTGATCACGCTGCATATCGTACAGTCCAGTCTTGATCCGCTTAAGAAGTCCGCGATATCCGCGGACTTCTTTCTGTATAGGAGAGGAGAAAAGTTTATGCAAGCCATTGATGTACAAGAAATACAGCGTTATATCGACGAACATGCGAATACACCGTTATATGTACACGTCGAGACGACGAACGGTGCTTACGCGACACACCAAGATCCAACTTTCCATAGCGCAGGGATGTTTTTCCGTAATGCGGAAATCACTTACGAACGTGGTCTGATCACAGGAAATGGACCTTACCGGATCGGTTTGAAACTTGCCCACGGCTGGTTATACGGTGAAGGATTGACTGACTTCGAATTTGCTGGGGAACAATTGTTGATTGCCGGTCACGATATCGAAGGACGTCTTGCAATTGCTTTTGAACTTAGCCCGACACCATTCGCTCAAGGTGCAGAGGAGGTAGACGCATGACACACGAAGATCATTTACTCGTCGTCTTCCCTCACCCGGATGACGAAGCTTTCAGTTCTGCCGGTACGATCATCGAACACGCTGAAAACCGTGGTCCTGTCACGTACGCTTGTCTGACACTTGGTGAGATGGGACGTAACATGGGACGTCCTGTCTTTACGAACCGTGAACAGCTCGCAACGATTCGTAAACGCGAGTTGATTGATGCTGCTGCAAAAATGAAGATTTCGGATCTCCAAATGTGGGGACTTCGTGATAAGACCGTTGAATTCGAGGATGAAGCAGCACTTGCTGACCGTATTCTTGCCTTGATTCAACAGATACAACCAACTCGTTTGATTTCGTTCTATCCGGGTTACGCGGTCCATCCCGATCATGAAGCGACAGCTCGCGCCGTCGTTCGTGCCCTTCGGATGATGGATCCTGCTGATCGCCCAGAGTTTCTTGCGGTCGCTTTCGCGAACAATACGAAAGAAGAGCTCGGGGAAGGAACGTTCATTCATGATGTCAGTGCCTATACGGATCAAAAGATCAAAGCACTCGAAGCGCATGCTTCACAAACAGGTGGTCTGATGAAAGTCATCTCGGAAGATTCGAACATTCGAGATCTACTCGTCAAAGAACGCTACTATCACTATCCACTTTAATCTTCTTGCAAGAGATGCGTACCGTCCGATCGACGATACGCATCTCTTTTTTTGTCTTCATCAGAAAACGTCGACTTTTTCAATGGCTTCTGCTAGTGTGAATAGTTGAGACTACGTCTCCGGAGTTCGTAACCTCCTCCGTTACAAAAACTAGGAATGGAAGTGTACATTATGAAAAACGAACGTGCTCTTGTCGTCTTTAGTGGCGGCCAAGACTCAACGACTTGTTTGTTTCAAGCACTGAAACAATACGAAGAAGTCGAAGTCGTGACGTTTAATTACGGACAACGTCATGCACAAGAACTCGAAGTCGCACGCGACATCGCCTCTGAGCTTGGTGTCAAACACCATGAGCTTGATCTCTCTCTTCTCAGTCAACTGACGAGTAACGCCTTGACTGACCACAGCCAAACCATCACGACGAATGAAGATGGTCTTCCTTCTACTTTTGTAGATGGACGAAATCACCTGTTTCTTTCGTTCGCAGCCGTCCTTGCGAAAGGACGCGGAATCCGTCATATCGTCACTGGCGTATGTGAAACGGACTTTTCCGGTTACCCTGACTGCCGTGATGCCTTCATCAAGTCACTCAACGTGACATTGAACCTTGCGATGGACTATCCATTCGTACTTCACACGCCACTCATGTGGCTCGACAAAAAAGAGACGTGGGCGCTTGCCGATTCGCTCGGTGCGTTTGATTTCGTTCGAAATCGCACGTTGACGTGTTACAACGGCGTCATTGGAGATGGTTGTGGCGAATGCCCAGCCTGTGAATTACGGAAAAATGGATTAGATGCATACATCAAGGAGGTTCAACACACATGACATTCAATTACGAAGCACCTGAAACGGTCGAGCGCCCGACTGGCGACTCGCTTATCTATACGAAATCCCGCGTCATGATCGTTAAAAAACTGACGTTCGACGCAGCACACCACCTATATGATTATGATGGAAAATGCCGTGCCCTTCACGGTCATACGTACCATGTCGATATGGGAATCAGTGGTTTTTTGGATCACCGCGGTATGACACTCGATTTTGGTGACCTCAAAAAAATCTTCAAAACACATCTCGAACCACTGTTGGATCACCGCTACCTGAATGAATCGTTACCATACATGAATACGACAGCTGAAAACATGGCAGCCTGGATTTTCGAGACGCTCGGACAACACCTTCCGGATGAGCGTGGACTTCGTGTCGAATTCGTCAAGCTCTATGAGACACCGACTGCTTTTGCTGAAGTCCGTCGTGAGTGGATGAACGAAGCATGAGTGCCTTAACGAAAACACCAAAAATTCCGGTTCTCGAGATTTTCGGACCAACATTTCAAGGAGAAGGACGATCGATTGGTCAAAAGACGATGTTCGTCCGGACCGGCGGTTGCGACTACTCCTGTTCGTGGTGTGACTCCGCCTTCACATGGGATGGTTCTGAAAAACCTGAACTCTTGACGGCAGAGACGATCATAGAACGCCTCGATACACTCGGCTCTTACGGACATGTCACGATTTCTGGTGGGAACCCGTTACTTCATGCATCAATCGGCACACTGGTTGCGGCACTAAAAGAACGAAACATCACGATGTCCGTCGAGACACAAGGCTCCTACTGGCAAAATTGGTTGCTTGATATCGATGACGTCACACTTAGCCCTAAACCACCTTCAAGTGGGATGAAGATTGATTTCGATCGCTTGGATGTCTTTTTTAAACGTTTACCGGAACAACAGCGCGCCGTCAAAATCGTTATCTTTAATGAGGAAGACCTCGATTTTGCGGCGATGATTTCTGAGCGATACGCTTTAAAAACGCTCTATCTCTCACTTGGAAATCCCGATCCGCACGAAGAAGGAACGATCGCTCCACGCATGCTACACGATTTAAAAACACTTTGGGAACGCGTCGCCCGTGATGAACGCTTCAATCATGCGCGCGTCCTACCACAACTACATGCCCTCGTTTTCGCGAACGATCGTGGCGTCTAAGGAGAAATGATTCATGCGACCTGAAGATTTAAACGACTTATCGTTACTCGGCCAAAAAGCCGTACCATATATTTTTGAATACCAACCTGAAGTTCTCGAAGCATTCCCGAATCGTCACCCAGAAAATGATTACTTCGTGAAATTCAACGCACCAGAGTTCACGAGTCTTTGTCCGATCACGAATCAACCGGACTTCGCAACGATTTACATCTCGTACATCCCAGACGAAAAACTCGTCGAATCAAAATCACTGAAGTTGTACTTATTCAGCTTCCGTAACCATGGTGATTTTCATGAGAACTGCATCAACGTCATCGGAAAAGATCTCGTGAAATTGATGGAACCTCGCTACCTTGAAGTATGGGGGAAATTCACGCCACGCGGTGGAATCTCGATTGATCCATACTACAATTACGGCAAGCCTGGTACAAAATACGAACAAATGGCAGAGCACCGTCTATTCAATCACGATCTCTATCCTGAAACGATCGATAATCGTTAAGACGACTAAAAGAGGAACAAGGGGAAATCCCTTTGTTCCTCTTTTTTAATGCTCATCAACTAGATGGAAGGTCGATCAAGGACGTGCTATCCTGCTGACGGATGACCTCAGGTGGCCAGATATGCCGAATTAAGTGATCCGAAGGGACATGTAAGACACGGGCCAGTCGCTCAATCATTGAAAATGAGGGATGGGCAATGCTACTTTCAATACGCTGGATCATCTCAGGTGTCGTCTCAGTTAACTCTGCTAATGTATTTTGATCTAACTGATGACGTTCTCGTAACGTACGAATCCGCTGTCCGTACTGTCCGATCGGTTGAATCCCTTCTTTCATCCGCTTCAAACATCCTTTCTTCTTTTAAAACTAGACAACGTTCACTGTAGTCTTATTCCCACTTTTTTTAAATCTGAATACCTTTCCGAACTATCAATTTTTAATCAAAATAAAATTTCAAATATTTTTCTTATAAAACACTAGCTTTTTAAAAAGTTATCGCTTACAATTCTATATGCAAACGGTTGCATTAATCGCTTACATTATTGCACTGTTCTTACACACATATTAGAGAAAAAGAGATAAAAAGGAGTGAATGATCTTGAAAAATGCTATTTCGTTCGATTTTTGGCAAAAACTCGGTAAAGCCTTGATGGTCGTCATCGCGGTTATGCCTGCTGCAGGAATCATGATCTCGGTCGGGAAACTGATCGGCATGTATGGAGGCGATATCGCGTTAATGCAAACGATTGCTCGAATCGTTGAAGATTTAGGTTGGGCCATCATTACGAACCTTCATGTCTTATTCGCCGTCGCGATTGGTGGGTCATGGGCAAAAGAACGTGCTGGTGGTGCGTTCGCAGCGTTACTCGCCTTCATTTTGATCAACCGCGTCACAGGAGCTATCTTCGGCGTCAACACTGACATGATCACGGATCCAAAAGCAACGGTCGATTCATTGCTTGGTTCTGAGCTCATCGTAAAAGATTATTTCACTTCAGTTTTAGGGGCACCGGCTCTCAACATGGGAGTATTCGTCGGAATCATCTCTGGTTTCCTTGGTGCCGTTCTCTTTAATAAATTTTATAACTTCAGTAAATTGCCAGATGCACTTGCATTCTTTAACGGAAAACGTTTTGTACCATTCGTCGTCATCGGTGGATCAGTCGTTGCAGCATTCGCCTTATCACTCGTTTGGCCGTTCGTTCAAGGCTTATTGAATGACTTCGGTCGCTGGATTGCCTCTTCACGTGATTCTGCACCGATCATTGCACCGTTCGTATACGGTACACTCGAGCGTCTATTACTTCCGTTCGGTCTCCATCACATGTTGACTGTCCCGATGAACTACACGGAACTCGGTGGAACGTACAAAATCCTGACAGGTGCTGCTCAAGGATCGACAGTTGCTGGTCAAGACCCGCTTTGGTTAGCTTGGATCACTGACCTTGTCAACTTGAAACAAGCCGGCAACACACAAGGATACAATGATTTGATCAACAGTGTCGTTCCTGCTCGTTTTAAAGAAGGACAAGTCGTCACATCACTTGCTTCATTGATCGGTATCGCTGTCGCAATGTATATGTCAGTTGATGAAGATAAGAAGAAAGCATACAAACCAGTCTTCTTATCTGCTGGACTTGCGGTCTTCTTGACAGGTGTCACGGAGCCAATCGAATTCATGTTCATGTTCATCGCTCCTGTTCTTTACGTCATCTATGCTGTACTAACAGGTGTTGCCTTCGCACTAGCAGATGTCATGCATCTTCGGATTCACGCATTCGGTGCGATCGAACTCTTGACGCGGATTCCATTGATTGCAAAAGCTGGATTAATTGGTGATTTAATTCGCTTCATCGGTGTCTGTGTGTTCTTCTTCTTCTTGAACTTCTTCACGTTCCGTTTCGTCATCAAGAAGTTCAACTATGCGACACCAGGTCGTAACGGGAACTATCTGGACGATATCAACGTATCTACAACTGAAGCTTCAGGTGAGGCTGCTGCGACATCAGCTCCTGCCGACGGTTCGCAAGCTTCACAAATCATCGATTTGCTTGGTGGACAGCAAAACATCGAGGACGTCGATGCCTGCATGACGCGTCTTCGTGTCACTGTCAAAGATCCAGCGCTTGTTGCAAAAGAAGCAGACTGGAAAGCAAACGGTGCACTTGGTCTGATCCTTAAGAACAATGGCGTGCAAGCCATCTACGGTCCAAAAGCCGATATCTTAAAATCAGATATCCAAGACCGGATCGGCGCATAAACCTGCGAGATTAGGGAACTACCTAAAGGTGAAGCTCTTTTATAAGAGTTTCACCTTTCTTATTTAAAAAATCAGGAGGACCACTCATGCGTCTACTCACATTAAATTGTCATTCGTGGCAGGAAGAACAGCCACTCGAAAAATTAAACCAGATCGTTCAACAAATTCTCGCTCAAGATTATGATGTCATCGCACTACAAGAATTGAGTCAATTGATGGACACACCGATCGTCTATGACGATGTGCGCAACGATAACTTTGCCTATTTGATCCAGCAAGCGTTAAAAGAACAAGGTCAAACCTACTCCCTCGTCTGGGATTTTGCTCATATCGGCTATGATAAGTATGAAGAAGGACTCGCTCTTTTGACGAAACATCCAATCCTAAAATCGGACAGTTATTATGTCAGCCGCAGTCAAGATACATTCGATTGGAAATCGCGAAAAATCGTCCGTGCGACAATCCAAGTCGACGGTACACCGATTACGTTCAATACATGCCATCTTGGCTGGTGGGCAGATGAAGTCGAACCGTTCCAGGAACAATTCAATCATTTGATGGCCCGGATGGATCCACTCGAATGGACATTCTTCCTCGGTGATTTCAACAACGATGCTTTAGAACGAAATACAGGTTATGACTATATGATGCAACGAGGATTACACGACGTCTTCCTACTAGCTAAGGAAACGGTCGGAATTGAGACGATCAATGGCAACATCGATGGATGGGAAGACAATCAACAAGGATTGCGGATCGATCTCGTCTTATCGAATCGGAAAATTGACGTCGAACGCGTCGGGGTCGTATTCGATGGGATTCACGGTCCCGTCGTTTCCGATCACTACGGTGTTGAGGTCGATATTCAGATTCAAAAAAATGAGCATTAAGTATTGACAACGCTTTCTTTTCTCCTTTAAGATGAAATCAAATCAATAGTGCGGATTGTGACAGTACGGCTGGCAAGACCGAAATGACACCTCGTTAGGAGAGGTGTTGTTCGGTCTTGCCTTTTTTTGTCTCATTCAGCACGTTTCATGAAAAAGGAGGACTTTTCCGATGGATTATCAACAAACTGCTAAACGTGTGCTCGAACTCGTCGGTGGACGCGAGAACATCATCACTGCTGCTCACTGCGCGACGCGTTTACGTCTTGTCTTGCATGATGAATCAAAGGTCGATCAAGCAGCACTTGAAGACTTAGATGGTGTCAGCGGCGCCTTCTCAAGTTCTGGTCAATACCAAATCATCTTTGGAACCGGTACCGTCAACAAAGTATTTGCTGCGTTTGCACCACTTGCCGGTGTAAAGGTCGATGGCGAGGAACCACTCGACGTTAAAAAGGCTGCATCGCAAAAATTAAATCCGTTCGCCCGTCTTGCCCGCTCGCTCTCGAACGTCTTCGTTCCACTCATTCCGGCAATCGTCGCAGCCGGTCTCTTGATGGGATTACTCGGTATGATCAAGGCCTTCGGTTGGGTTGACGGTGATTCACCGATCGTCCAACTACTGGATATGTTCTCGTCTTCTGCCTTCATCATCCTACCGATTCTAATCGGTTTCTCGGCAGCCCGTGAATTCGGTGCGAACCCGTACCTCGGTGCCGTCATCGGGGGAATCATGACACACCCGTCCCTCTTAAACCCTTGGACGCTCGGTAATAGTGATCCGGAAGTCATGAAGTTCCTCGGAATGAACATCGAGTTGATCGGTTATCAAGGAACGGTCTTCCCGGTTCTCTTAACCGTTTGGGTCATGGCAAAGATTGAACAACAAGTTCGGAAACGGACACCCGAGACGCTTGACTTACTCGTGACACCGTTCGTTACGGTTCTCGTCACTGGATTCCTGGCATTGATCGTCATTGGTCCGATCGGAACGTTACTCGGAAAAGGCATTTCATTCGTACTCGTCTTCTTCTATGAACAGTTCTCAGTCGTCGCCGGTCTTCTCTTCGGTGGACTTTATTCGACAATCGTCATCACAGGGATGCACCATAGTTTCCATGCGATTGAAGCAGGATTACTTGCAGATAAGAGTATCGGAAAGAACTTCCTCTTACCGATTTGGTCGATGGCGAATGTCGCTCAAGGTGGTGCCGGACTTGCCGTTTACTTCTTGACGAAGAACGTTAAACTCAAAGCACTCGCCCTACCGTCTGCGTTCTCAGCATTTCTCGGAATCACAGAACCCGTCATCTACGGTGTCAACTTACGTCTTGGAAAACCATTCATCGGTGGTGCCATTGGTGGTGCGATCGGTGGCGGTTATGTCGTCTTGACACAAGTCGCTGCGAACGCTTATGGATTAACTGGAATTCCGATGATTGCGATCGTCGCGCCACTCGGTGCGTCAAACTTGATCAACTATCTCGTCGGGTTCGCCATTGCAGTCGTCACTGCTTTCATCTCGACTGTCGTCTTGATGCGTCTCGATGCACGGAAACAAAAAGAAACGGACGTTGCTGCTTAATCCTTCATGCGACCAAACCGAGTCCTCAGGCTCGGTGGTCGCATTTGTCAGTTCGCAAAGCGCTGAAGTTCGCTTTATAATAAAAGAAAAGATCGGAAAGGAGGACGTCAGGCTGATTATTCATAAGATCCTCAATAACAATGCTGTTGTCGTCAAAGAAAATGGACAGGAACGCATCGTCATGGGACCAGGTATTGCTTTTGGAAAAAAGAAAAAAGATCCGATTCAAGCGACGAAGATCGAAAAAATGTTCATCCCTTCATTTGAAAATGCAGAACAGTTCAAAGAGATTCTGACAACGACACCACTTGAGATCATTGATTTATCGGAACGCATCATCTCACATGCAGAAGGTGAGCTCCAAACGCCGTTTCATGACTATATTCACGTCAGTCTGACGGACCACCTTGCTCATGCCGTACGATTAGCACGTGAACAACTCGTCGTGCATAATCGATTGGCAGAAGAGATTCGCCTTTTGTATGGACCGGAGTATGCGATTGGAGAATGGGCAGTTCTTGAGATTGAGCGTGCCTTACAAGTTACGCTACCGAAAGAAGAAGCTGCGAACATCGCGCTTCACTTATACAATGCACGCCAAACGCATCCGAATATGGCGACTGCTTTGCAGACGGTTACGTTACTCAATGAACTACGTGAACAGATCGAAGTCTTTTTTGGACAAACGATCGAGACCTCATCAATGACGTATTATCGTTTCTTTACGCACATGAAATTGGTCCTCGCCCGGATTGAACAAGGAGAAACCTTACACGACATGGATGATGTGATTTTATCTGCCGTCAAAACACGTTATGCTGAGGCTTATGCCTGTGCGAGTCAAATGGGCAATTGGTTGACTGTCGAACTCGATACACGTGTACCTGAATCAGAAATCGGCTATATGGCTTTACACATCGAACGGATTCGTCCGGATCTTGAAAGGAGTTCTACGTATGAAAATCTTTAGTTTAGGGGAAGCATTGATTGATTTGATTCCTCTTGATACTGAAAACATGACGTTTCAAAAAAATCCTGGAGGTGCTCCTGCCAATGTCTCTGTCGGACTCGCTCGATTAGGCGCTGATAGTTATTTTCTTGGAGCTGTCGGTGATGATTCGATGGGACACTTCTTGAAAGATACGTTACATCATTATGGTGTTCGTACCGATCATCTCGTCCACGATTCGACGCAAAAAACAGGACTTGTGCTCGTTACAAACGGTCAGGATGGAGAGCGGTCGTTCGAGTTCATCAACGCGGAGCGTGCTGATATGCAATTCCACGAAACACATGTACCGGAGGATTTCACGTCCGTCGATTTATTACACATCGGTTCGATCTCTTTGATTACTGGAGAATCCGTCAACGCGACACGAAAAGCCATCGCACGTGCAAAAGCGCACCAAGTACCAGTCTCTTACGATCCGAACTTACGAGAGTCGCTATGGCCGAATCTTGACGAAGCGCGGACGACGATCCGGTCTGTCCTACCGGATGCACAAATCGTCAAACTTGCTGAGGAAGAATTGACGTTTCTAACTGGACAAACGAATCTTGATGACGGGGCTGCTGAATTGTTAGCTGAATATCCGATTCGTCTTCTTGCCATCACGCGAGGAAGTGAAGGATCGATTCTCTATACGGATCGTGCGATGGCTGTCATCGATGCGATTACGGTCGACGCAATCGATACGACAGGAGCTGGAGATGCCTTCATGTCCGGTTTACTCTACCAGTGTGCGTTACGCGATTTTTCGTTTGATTGGTCTGAAGATGAACTTCGCGACATCGGTCGATTCGCAGCGATTTCAGGCGGACTTGCTGCTTCCGTCAAAGGAGCGATGGCTGCTTTGCCAACGCTCGACGAAGTCGCTCATCGCTTGAGTTGAATCGATAACTCAGTAGAAATAAGGATGGAGAGATTCCGGACCCAGTGCCAGAATCTCTCCATCCTTTTCATTTGATTGATGAGTCGTTTATTCACTAAGAGAATTGATTAAGGTGTATCGATAAATCGTTTGATTTCATCTAACGACTCGTCCTGTTGTTCTTTTGGCGTTAATGGGCTGCTGTTATCCCCTTTTTGTCGACCGTACATACCAAAGTTCGCATGGTTCCCTTGCTTGATTTCATGGAATACCGCATCTTTTCGAACGTCCTGTTTACTTTTTTCGATATCAGCGACTGGTAAGACACCATCTCGTCCACCATAAATCGTCAACGAGGGCACATCAATCGAATCAATCGGATAGGACGCGAGGAAAACGATCCCCTTAATTTTCGGATGTTGTTCGACGATCGTCGAAGCTGCGCTTCCACCGAGCGAATGCCCGATCAGATACCATTTTTTTACTTGGGGATAATCCTCGATGATATCGAGTCCTTCGCTTGAGTCAAGCAACGCAATCCGAAACGGTAGCTTTGGGATGACGACGAAGTGCCCGTCTTTCGCTAGTTGCTTGCCGTAATAACTGTAGGCCGTTGCATCAACTTTTGCCCCTTGATAAAAGATGAATCCAACGTCACTCGTCTTTTTTCCAAATGTCACTTCACGTGGTGTAGCTGTCTCCACGTAAGATATCGCTTGGGGAGATGCATCATAATCGAACTGCGCCCAGATCATGAAGGCAAATACGAGCAGTGCCAACAGCGCAGCAATCGTTCCAATGATTCTGATACTCCATTTTTTCATTTCATTCCCTCCCGTTACCGTTATACCCAATATTATGTGTTAAATCACATATGAAAACAAATATTAGAATTTTCAGTCATTGTAAGCATCCCTATCGCTTTTTCATGAATTGGTTTAAGATGAAACCAATATTGTTTTTTCGAAAGGAGATTCACGTTTTGCCGCGTACCCTTGTGTCTACGATTCAATGGTTTTTATTCATCATCTGTACTAACATTGCCCCGCCTCTTGCCATCGCAGCATCGTTTGAACTCTCGGGTGCCGAGACGCTTTCCTTCTTATCTCGTTGTCTATTCGTATTTGCCATCTTAAGTCTCTTTCAAGTCCTGCTCGGACACCGTCTACCGATCATGGAAGGTCCTGCTGGAATTTGGTGGGGTGTATTTGCCCTCTATTCGTCGATTGGTGTCACATTGTACGGCAGTTATTCAAACACTTTACAGTCGCTTGGATTCTTACTCCTACTCAGCGGCATCATCTGTATCGTCTTGACAATGACGGGTGTCTTACGGCGCTTAGTCCCTCTTTTTACACCGCAAGTCATCGGTGTCTACATGCTACTGCTGTCGGCACAACTGTCCGGATCCGTCATGAAAGGATTGCTCAATATCGAGGATGGACGAATTCAAGTATTACCTGCCGTCATCTCGATTCTGACGGTCTTGATCTCGCTTTATTTAGAACGAAGTGATCGCTTACGCCAGTACGCTTTATTAATCACGCTACTCGTCGGTTGGAGCATGTTTGCATTGATCGGTCGTGCTGAGATGCCAAGTTTCGATGGTCCACTGTTCACTTTACCGAGTTTATTGCCGTTCGGCGGTATTCATGTCGACTGGAGCTTATTACCGACAGCTCTCATCATCTCGTTGTTGTTAATGACGAACGTCTTAGCGAACATCAAGGTCATCGAACGGATCATCAGTGCCAAGCGTGGTGAAACCGTCAAAGGACAAGTCGGAACAGCTGGTATCACGGCTGGTATCGGGCAACTCTTCGCTGGTCTGTTCGGTACGGTCGGTCCTGTCGCCATTTCCGGAACAGCTGGTTTCATTGCCTCAACAGATAACACGGACCGCAAAGCGTTCGTCTATGCGAACATCACGTGCCTTTTCCTAAGTATCGTGACACCATTCGTCGGGTTGATCGCTAAAATCCCCGTCGCTGTCGGTTATGCGATGGTCGCACCGATTGTTGCCGGGATGGCGATCATCGGCGTCACGGAAGCAGCCCGCGACTTGAATCGTCAAACGGCGATGATCACGGTCGGTCTCCCGGTCCTCGTCGGCATCGGTGCGTTGTTACTACCAAAAGGGGCAACGGCCGATTTACCGCCACTCGTGACGACCTTGATGTCAAACGGTCTCGTCCTCGGAACATTGGTCGCCTTGCTTGCAGAAGGGTTACGCCATATTCGGACGAATGATTAATAAAAAGACGCTTTCTCGATTGAGAAAGCGTCTTTTTTCATGCATCAGCGAATACCGCGCATGTATTTTTGAAGTTTTGGTGCGAAAGCGAACAAGAGTAATCCGAAGATGACGGCAACGATACCTGTGATACCGAAGTACAAAATCTCCGTATCATTCGTGTAGTATTTAACGATTTGTGCGTTGACCGCTTGACCTGTTGCGTTCGTCAAGAACCACAGACTCATCGTTTGCGCCGAGAAGGCTGCCGGCGCCAATTTTGTTGTTGCCGATAGACCGACTGGTGACAAGAAGAGCTCACCGATGACGACGAGGAAGAAGCTTAGTGCAAGCCAGAGTGGACTAACTGACGTCTCCACACCGAACAGGATACCTGGTAGTGTCATGACGATGAACGAAAGTCCGGCGAACAGAAGACCAAACGAGAACTTTTGCATCGTCGTTGGTTGACGGTCACCGAGTTTGACCCAGAAGCTCGCAAAAACAGGTGCTAATACGATGATGAAGAGCGGATTCAACGATTGGAAGAATGCCGGTTGAATCTCAAATCCTAAGAATGAAAGGTTCGTCCGTTCACTTGCGAAGATGGAGAGGACGTATGAACCTTGTTCTTGGATTGCCCAGAAAATCGCTGCTGCGATGAACAACGGAATATACGCAATCAAACGTGAGCGCTCATCATCCGTGATCTTTGGACTACGAAGCATGACTGTGAAGTAAGCGATCGGAATCAAGATCCCGAGAATCGTGACCATTAAAGTAAAACGAGAAATCGTCAACAGTCCTGTCATCGATGCAACGACACCGAGTACAGCAATCACGACGACAACGATTGATGCGATCGTGATGAAACGTTTTTTCTCGTCCCCTTTTAATGGGTTCAAGACGTACGTACCCGCTTGACCAAGGTTTTTCTTTTTCGTCAAGACGAAGACGACAAGTCCTGCGAACATCCCGATGGCAGCGAGTGCGAAACCAGCGTGATATCCACCGCGGTCAGCCACTTCACCGACGACGAGTGGTGAGAGGAATGCACCAGCGTTGATCCCCATGTAGAAGATACTAAAACCAGCATCGCGACGGTTATCCGTCTTGCTGTACAAGTCACCGACGATATTCGATACGTTCGGTTTCAAGAAACCAGTACCGATGACGATGAGTCCCATCGAGATGAAGAGGGCTGTAATGCCTGCTGGTAAAGCAAGGACGATATGCCCTAGCATGATCAAGATACCACCATAGAAGACGGTGCGTGACGTACCGAGTAAACGGTCAGCTACCCATCCCCCAATGATCCCTGACATGTAGACGAGCGAACCATAAACGGCCATGATTGACGCAGCTGTCGTCTTATCGATACCTAGACCACCGTTGGCAACTGAATCGTACATGTAGAAGATAAGGATGGCACGCATGCCATAGTAGGAGAAACGCTCCCAAAACTCAGTGAAGAAGAGGGTGAACAACCCTTTCGGATTCCCGAAGAATCCTTTTTGCGGAACGGTCTTGTAGACCTGATCGCGATCAAACTCTGCCATATGATCGGCTCCTTTCATCAATCCTAAATAAGTGCATAATCCATCATCTTTTCCCGCTTTCCCCAAACGATAAGCGTGACGAAACAGATAGGATACGAATACACTGTTTTGCCTGAATTGTCTCACTTCTTTTTTTATATATGAGACAGCACTTTACCATTCAACCGCAAATCATTTGATGAGTCAAATATTATTTACGTTACAAGAATAACAAAAAGAGCAGTCGACTACTCGACTGCTCAGGATTGCATCTGTTTCGATTCAATGATTGTAATTCCAGGCGGTGCATGTAACGTTTCACGGATCATCGCCGCAGCGACTTGACCAGCTTCGATCGGAGCAATGGCACTCCGCTTCAACAAGGGGCGTAAAACCGTCGAAATTTTCGCAGCCGCTTGTTCGCCTAAGCGGAATTCATCTCGATCCCCTAGCAACAATGACGGTCTAAAAATCAATAACGCGTCATATCCGAGTACACGTAATCCGTTTTCCGTGTCCCCTTTTACGCGATTGTAGAAGGTTTTCGCATTCGGATGGGCACCGAGCGCCGAAATCAAGGCAAATCGTGTCGCCCCGAGGTCTAACAATTCACGACCAAGTTCAATCGGATATGTGTAGTCAACCTGACGAAATGCCTCTTGCGATCCTGCTTGTTTGATCGTCGTGCCCAGTGCACAATAGACATGGTCGACGACAGGTAGTTCAATTTCTGTCACACGATCAAAATCAATCACCCATTCTTCCAATTTCGGATGAAAACGGCGCATCGGGCGGCGAACGAGAACATGTACCTCGCTATACGCATCTTCTGCCAACAAACGATCGACGAGTTCTTGTCCGACTAGACCAGATGCTCCTAAAATTGCTGCTCTCATACGTTTCTCCCTCCTTCATGCTGTCGACCAATTGGTACGAAATAGGAACGGTTTCCGGTAATCCGTTCTCCGGCACGTACACCAATCGCACTTGGTCTTCCTCCTAAAATAAAGACACCATACATATACGCGACTTCTCCCTCTTCCTGAAGTGAGTACGTCGGTAATTCTTGATACGCTTGATAAACAGCCGGTTGATCACGAAACGTATGCTGTTCATTCTTTAGCATGATATGTCCTTGTCCATCATAGACCGTCACGGTATCTCCTTCACGCCCGAAGATTGGTTTTTTAACGAATGATCGCTGGCTTGAAATGAATGGATCAGCGGATAAGTACGTCGGTAAAAAGTAACGCGTAATCGTCATATGGTCCGTTTCGCTCAAGTACGGATGATTGGCTTCATGCAACATCCAGATCAATGCAAGAACCGACTTAGCTTGCATTAAAAAGGCAGACGGTGGATTGATGATTTCGAGTCGACCCGTCTCGACGAGTTGCAGGAGTAATTGCCCTAAATTTCTTCCGTCCTCATCCCGGTCAAGTAAGGCCATCTCGATCGGAAAGGTTTGACGATATAAGATATCGATTCTTTTACCAGCCTCATCGTACAGACCTTCTTCCGGACGAATCTCTAATGCATGAAGTGGACAATAGGTCGCATCACTCCAAAACGACTGCAAATACTCAGCTGTCAATCGATCCTCGATGTGGTCACCATGTGAGGTGAAGACGACATGCGGATGCTGTTTCGTCCGATGTATCGCGGCTTCGATCGCACGACGGACAGTTGCCTTCAGCCATTTGTTTTCCCCATCGTTGACCCGTTCAAAACCTTGTTTTTCCGCTACGACATCATTGACTTCAAATACTTCTTTAATGAAAGTCGGCGTATCCGCGTTCCATTCCATGAGTGAGATACGATCTGCCGTCGCAATGAAATCAAAGCGTCCGATGACGGTCAACGGTCGCATCGTCTCGAGTCGTAAAAAAGCGAGACTTTCAACTGGAAAGCCCAGCTCGAGCAGTGCCTCATCATCCATCGATCGAAGAATCGGAAGTACTTTTTCAAATATCTTGTAAACTTCTTGCGCCGCGATATGCAGTTGGTCGATTCGTTCTTCCGAGATGGGCATGATTTCCGTCACAGCGTACGGTTCCCCGTCTAGCACATCCCAAAAATGATCGATGTCTCCGTAAAAGGTTTGTCGTCTATTCATCCGCCGAAAAAGCCGGAAGATGAGCCTGTTCCGAATCCCTTTGTCTTCGTGTTATAACTCTTTACTTCTTTTGATTTCGGCGTATACCCTTTCGTTCGCATCGCACTATGCATCAAGGCACGTGATGCGAAATAACTACCACCCCAGTAATAGTATCCTGAATGGGTTGATGAACTATCATCACAGTACCAAACGCCTTCATCATTATCATACTCATAGTCATCACAATCCGGATCATCTGGTCGTTCCGCTCGTGCATCATCCGATCCACACCCACTCAGTGTCGTTCCGATCAACAGTGTTGCAGCTAGTGTAGCTTGTTTCATCCAATTCACCGTCTCAGTCCCCTTTCCTTTTACTCTCGTTATGGATAGTATACGCTTTTTTGGAGAGAAAAGTTTCTTTGTTCTGTCGGAACTTTTTTTCCTTCAATGTGGTAATAGTATCTATAGAACGAAAAGGAGGATTTACGCATGTCACTTGCCTACTACGTTGAAGAAAATGGTGAATTCCATCCGATCTATCAATATGATCGTTATGCGATTGAACCGGAAGAGATCATCGCCCACCAACTCTGCGAATTTCATATCATCGAAGGACATCAATACGAGCTTCGTTCCAATGAGATGGCAGGTGATTACGATCAATTGATTGTCGATCATATCAAGGCATCACCGCGTGCGAAAGAAGAACGCGTTTATCCACCGCATCAAATTCATATCGAGTTCAGACAGTATTTATCTGACAGCGCGCAACCGCTCTTAAAGACATCAACGGTTCCGAATCATGTTCAAGCGATGCGTTTTTTAATTAAGGACAAAATTGAAGTCGAAGGACACGGTGTGTTTGAGCGTGACAGCTGTGAAATCGATATCGACCGAAATTGTTACGTCGTCTATCTTGCCGATACACTTTGAGATGTAAAATCAGGTCTCTTCATTTCCAAGAGACGTTTTTTTTGGCATACTAGAAAGTAAGAACGAATCAATCGAGGTGAACGAACATGAGTGAACAACCAAAAAAACTATCATTGCAAGAGGCAATGATCGAACGCTTGAAAGCAAAAAAACAAGCACAAACAAAACGTCCGACTGGCTTACAAGGAACACAAACGAAACAATTGACGAGCCAACAGACGAAAAAAGCAAACAACCAGAAAAAACGGACAGGCGTCTAAGTCACAGGAATTCATGAAATAAGGAGTAATTATGAGTATTTTAACGGTATCTAACTTAAGTCACGGATTCGGTGACCGCGCCATTTTCGAAAATGTCTCCTTCCGCCTGTTAAAAGGCGAGCACATCGGTCTCGTCGGTGCGAACGGTGAAGGAAAATCGACGTTCATGAACATCATTACGTCGCAACTTGAGCCAGATGAAGGAAAAGTCGAATGGGCGAAGCATGTACGCGTCGGTTATTTGGATCAGCACGCTGTCCTTGAAAAAGGATTAACAATCCGCGATGCACTTAAAGGTGCATTCCAGTACATGTTCGACATCGAACAGGAAATCAATGATTTGTACGGTAAAATGGGCGAAGTCGAGCCAGAAGAACTGGAAAAGATGCTCGAAGAAGTCGGCGTCTTGCAGGACATTCTGACGAATAACGACTTCTATACGATCGATGCAAAAGTCGAAGAAATCGCACGCGGTCTTGGTCTCGATGAAATCGGACTCGACCGGGATGTACAGGAGCTCAGTGGTGGACAGCGGACGAAAATCCTGCTTGCCAAACTCCTGCTTGAAAAACCAGACATTCTCTTACTTGATGAGCCGACCAACTATCTCGATGTCCAGCATATCGAATGGTTGAAACGCTACTTGAATGAATATGAGAATGCGTTCATCTTGATTTCGCACGATATTCCATTCCTCAACAGCGTCATCAACTTGATTTATCATATGGAAAATCAAGAATTGAATCGTTATGTCGGCGATTACGACAACTTCGTCACGATCCATGAAGCGAAGAAAAAGCAACTCGAGTCTGCGTTCAAGCGTCAGCAGCAGGAAATCTCTGAGTTGAAGGACTTCGTTGCCCGGAACAAGGCACGTGTCTCGACACGCAACATGGCGATGTCACGTCAGAAGAAGCTCGATAAGATGGATGTCATCGAACTTGCGCAAGAGCGTCCAAAACCAGAGTTCCACTTCCTCCAAGCACGGACACCAAGTAAATTGATGTTCGAAGCAAAAGGTCTCGTCATCGGATACGATGAGCCACTTTCTCGCCCTCTTGATCTGACGATCGAACGTGGGCAGAAGATTGCGTTGCACGGTGCGAACGGAATCGGGAAATCGACGTTACTCAAGAGTTTGCTCGGTGAAATTCCAGCTGTCTCGGGTGTCGTTGAGCGAGGCGAGAACTTGCATATCGGGTACTTCGAACAAGAAGTTAAAGAGAAGAACTCGAATACGTGTATCGAAGAGATTTGGAATACGTTCCCGTCTCTGACACAACAACAAGTCCGTGCTATGCTCGCGAAGTGTGGTTTGATGACGAAACACATCGAATCGAAAATCGAAGTGCTCAGCGGTGGGGAAAAAGCGAAAGTCCGTCTTTGTAAATTGATGAATACGGAATCGAACATCCTCGTACTCGATGAGCCGACGAACCACTTGGACGTCGAAGCCAAAGAAGAATTAAAACGTGCGTTACAAGAGTACAAAGGAACCGTCCTGTTGATCTCACACGAACCAGAATTCTATGAAGCTGTTGCGACAGACTTATGGAACTGTGAATCATGGACGACAAAAGTATTCTAAGCTACACCATACAAAAGATGGGATGCCCAGAAGGGTATCCCATCTTTTTAGTTCATACACTTAATCATTGCATGATCGTGCATCTTCACGCACACTAAGACTTAGAAAATGATTATGAAGGAGCGTGTTTTTTTGGAAACGATCACGAAAAAGGCAACACTATCCTATCTCCATGTTCCAAGCGGTGGTTCAGAACAGTTGATTGCCCGTCTCTATTCACCTGAACATACAGCGAATGCTCCACTGATTGTCCTCTTCCACGGATTTCCCGGGAAACAGTTGAACATGGACTGGGCAGTTCAACTTCAAAGTGCAGAATACCATGTACTCGTCACGTCGTATCGTGGAACGATCGGGAGCCCTGGAACCTTCCGATTCCAACATGTTTTGGAAGACGCGACCGCGACACTACAGCACGTCTGCTCAGAGTCTTTCACTGCCGAACATGGCATCAAGGCGGATCAGATTACCGTCGTTGGTCATAGCATGGGCGGTTTCGCCGGTCTACATGCTTTTGCTGAGACACCAGAGGCTGCACATTATGTCGGAATCTCTCCGTTTAATTTTGGTCTCGTCGGTCAGCTCGTCCTCGAACATCCGGAATACGAAGCTGCGCTACACGGTGTACTCGAACGAGGAGCTGGTTTCCTAAATGGTGCCGTTGCTGACGCGTTACTCGATGAGTTGAAGCACCATCATACGACTTGGAATTTACTGACGCTAAAAGAACGTCTAGCCGATCGCTCGATGTTGCTTATGACGTCAGAACGGGACGAAACATCGATCAAAGCACTCCATCATGACTTATTGCTATCCGACAGTCCGTTCGAGGAAGCGATTGTCGATAGTGATCACAACTATATCGAGAATCGGGACGCTGCCTTTAACGAATGGACAGCTTGGCTCGCTCGACAATGAAAAGAGCGCTCAGCGTACGACTGAGCGCTCTTTTGCTGAAGTTCGAGCCCGTTGCACAGGACGGATTCGCATCCGATAAAGGACGAGCGTAAACATCGTCAGTGTTGAGACAGCGTACCAAATCGTCGTGAACAGGGTTCCGGTATCCGTACCGATGAAAAGACCATGTGCCGTCATTAATAGCCAAGCAGGTAAGACCAGCCAGTGTGTCAATTTCCAAAGCGTCTTGCCTAACGTCTCCTTTAAGAAATCCGAAGTCACGAGAACGAATCCGAATAAGTAGAGACTGATCGTTCCTAGCGCATTCCAGAGTGGTTCATAAGAAGCTTGGCCCGGAATCAGGACTTCAAAGATTGTCAGTGGTGCGTATGAATCGACGATGATGAGCGTCGCATGAAGGACGATTGCGAGCAAACCTGCCCAGCCACTATATAAGTGCACGTGATGCAGTCGTGCTTTTTGTTTTTTGAGTGCCGGGTAGAAACCGAGCAATCCCGCTAAGACAGAAATCGTCATGAAGAAGTGCCCACTTAATCCACTCAACCGGATCATCGTCCATGTTGAGAACAACCAGTTCATCCAGTCCATGTCTCACTCACTCCCTTCTGTTCACTTCGCCATTCCCCAGCAGTATCCAAGATCAATAATCGTCCTTTTGGAAACCAACGAAACAGCTTTTCTTGACGTTCTGTCTCTGTCATCTGAAAAGCAAGCTTCGTCATGACTTCCGCTTCATAGAGTTGTGGCGCAGATGCGGTCACTTGAAGAATCGGACTTTTCGTCGGACGTCCTGTTCGTCCATCCAATAAATGATGATGCGTCTGTCCGTCCGTCTTCCACGATCGATAGACACGGTTCGATGTCGCGACCGCGCCTTGTCGTAATTGCACATCAGCGACGCGTTGTTCGGTCTCGGGATGCGTGATCGTAATATTCCATGGTTCCTCATCGGACCAGACGATGACGTCGCCTCCCGCTTCAATCAATCCACGATTCCAGCTTTTTCGTAGTCGTTGCGCTGCAATCATCGCGGCAGCTCCTTTTCCGATGCCACCTAGGTCGATAAAACCGCCTCCGACTCGCGTCACGTCACATCCTTCAATGATGAATGGAGCGATTTCTGGTGGAGCAACCTCTTCATAAGCGACAGCTTGTGTGAAGGGAAATGATTGGCGATAGCCATTGGCTTGTTGTTGCGCCAGCAGGAATGGGGAAAAATAACGTTCGGTCTGCTCGAAATATCGTGTGGCGCGGGCCAGCAAGCGGGCTAACGGTAAGGACACCGATAACGTGTCGCCAATCCGTAAGCGATTCAATCGACTGACTTCGCTTTGCTCATCAAAGCGTGACCACTGCCGATCCACATAATGAAAGAATCGGACAAGTTCCTCCCATTCTGCTTCATCAATCGGCTGATCCGTCACGAACCGCACCTGATTATGCATCGCATACAATTGTCGCTCCATCTTCCTCCTCCTTACCTCGAATGGCTAGACTGACCGTCACTCGATCCACCCGGTTGACTGAAGCCAGATGATTCATCACCTTGCCATTGATCATCATCGTCTTCTTCGTAATATCCATCATCCCCTTCGTATTCGCCTTCATCATCGCTATATTGATTCCCTTGAGATGGTAATGTCGTATCGTTCGAATACGTATCGCCTGTCGAAACAGGTGTCGTCGAGGAATCGTTCGAACTGATACTCAACTGACCAATGGCGAGTCCGATGAAGACGGAACTACTAAGCCCGACGAGCCATTTCGCAAATGGTTTGGGTTTCATCTGTTTCCTCTCCCTTCTTGTTACGTTTACTGTATCGAAAAAAACTGACAACTAACTGACGGCAACTATGGGATAATGAGAAAAAAAGAGGAGCGATGTGCATGCGCGTTTTGGTAGCAGAAGATGATCAGCGTCTTGCAAAGATGTTACGCCTCCATTTGGAGCGGGCAGGATATCAGGTAGATGTTGCGCAGGATGGAGTGGAAGCGCTCCTCCAATGTCAGACGTATCGCTATGACTTACTCGTTCTCGATTGGATGATGCCTCGCAAGAGCGGAGTCGAAGTCGCCGCTACCTTACGGAAAGAACATTTTGAAGGCGGCATCTTGATGCTGACTGCTCGCGATACGGAAATCGATCTCGTTCATGGTCTCGATAGTGGAGCCGATGACTATCTCGTTAAACCGTTTCAATCGAATGAATTACTGGCACGACTGCGCGCGCTCAGTCGTCGTCAACAAAAGGCATTCGTGTCGACGGTTTCTTTTAATGGACTAGTCCTCGATCTGTCCTCACAAACGATTTCTTACGAGCGACATCCAATCGATTTAACACGACGTGAATTTGAATTCCTTTCCTTACTGTTAAGACGACCTGAACAGGTGATGAGTCGTGAATTGATCATCGAAGTCGTATGGGGGATTGGGGCGGATATTACGGATAACGCGCTCGATGCGCTCGTCCGACTCGTTCGAAAAAAATTAGATGCGGTCGGTGCTCCTAATTTGATTCGGACAGTTCGCGGATTCGGTTATCGTTTAGGTGATCCGCATGCTTGAATCGATTCGAAAACGACTGACCTTGTTATTCAGTGGCTCGTTTTTTCTTGTACTAGTCCTTATCCTGATTGGTGTGTATGTCACGAACGCTCAATTGCTGAATCGAATGGAATTGAATCAATTGAAGAGCGTATCTGATAGAGATATCTTCGAACGGATCGAGCATGGGGAGGATCACTTCATTCGAAATCCGATCTACTTCCAGTTACTCGATGGTTCAGGAAACGAACGCTATGCAAGTCTGCCGCCAGACGTCGAGTCCAAAACACTGCGCCGTTTTTTAAGCTCGAATGATACGACGCAACAAGTGGAATGGGATGATCGACACTTCTTGCTGTATCAACGGAGTACCGAAGAAGGACGGCTACTACTGATGAAGGACATCTCTCCGACCGAAGACACCTTACAGCGATTGATTGCCGTTCTTGCGGGGATCGCGGTGCTCGCAACGATTGTCCTGACGCTAGTCGGATATATCCTTGCTGGTCGAGCCGTCATTCCGGTGCAACAAGCATTCGATCGTCAACGTCGTTTTACGTCCGATGCTTCACATGAACTACGGACACCTCTGACAATCGTCTACAGCGGGATTGAATTGCTAGAAGCGGAATCACTTTCGAATGAAGGGCGTACGATTCTAGAGGACGTTAAAGCAGAAACGGCAGGCATGCAGTATTTAGTCTCTGATTTATTATTGCTTGCGCGAGAAGGACAACCTTCACCGAAACAGGAAGTTGACCTTAGTTCACTCGTCCAAAGGACCGTCGAACGTTTTCAGCACGCCTACTCGGATCGCGTCATCCACGCTTCGATAATGCCTGACTTACGCATGAAAGGAGATACCCATCAATTGAACCGCTTATTGACGGTCTTTCTTGAGAATGCTCTTGTCTACAGCGATGACGTCATTGATGTCTCTCTCGAAGAAACTACTACAGAACGCCAGTTGACGATACAGGACCGCGGAATCGGTATCGCTTCCAATCAACAAACTAAAATATTCGAGCGTTTTTACCGGGGGGACCATTCGCGTCACGGAACAGGAACCGGTCTTGGGTTATCAATCGCTCAATCCATTGCGGAGCAACATGGCGGAACGATTTCCATTGATTCCACATTAGGTGAAGGTACACGGTTCATCATTCATTTCCCAACTCTTTAAAACGGTGTCAGTTAACTGTCAGATAAGCAGGGTAAAGTGAAATTATGCTTTACCATACTTATCCAAGGAGGTTTTTGATATGTTGGGGAACGTACCGCTTCATCCACTTCTTGTCCATGCACCGATTGCACTTTTATTATTTGCGACGATCCTATTACTCATCAGTCTGAAGTGGACACAATTCAAACTGTTTGCCCTTTTTACGTTAGTCGTCGGTCTGATTTCCGGAGTCGCTGCCTATTTGTCTGGAGACGGAGCAGAAGAGTATGCGGAAGCGAATTTAAGCAGCGTTACCCATGCTGCCATCGAAAATCATGAGCATTTCGCGTTGTTCAGTCTCGTTGCCTTTGGTGTCTCGCTGTTATTTCTTTTGTTAGGTTACCGCTCGAACAAAAAAATGTTTTTATTACTCAGTTTCGTTGTTGCCATCGTCGGTAGCGGACTACTTGCTTATACTGGTCATCTCGGTGGTCAGATGGTCTACGCCAAATAAAACAAGAGCCGGTCTATTTTCTCTTTTGATGAGAGAAGTAGACCGGCTTTTTTATCTTGTTTCTGTTTATTTACGATGTGCACGTCCCGGGCGACGGTTATTCGAACGACGTGTATTTCCACGTCCTTCTGTCGTCTTCCGTGATCCTTTACTTTGATCGTGCTGTGCGCGAATCGCTTCTTCAGACAATTCGACGACGATCGGCGTGACCGAGATGTTCAATTCCCGTTCCATATCACGGAACGTCCGACCATCTTTTGGTGTTACGATGGAAACGGCAATTCCGTCGTTCCCAGCACGTCCTGTCCGACCAATCCGGTGAACGTAGCTTTCCGCATCATCCGGTAAATCATAGTTAAAGACGTGTGTCACACCTGTCACATCAAGTCCACGCGAAGCGACATCTGTTGCGATCAGGAATTGTGTTTTTCCTTGATAGAACTTCGCCATCGCTTTTTCACGTTTCCCTTGCGTTAGTCCACCGTGCAATTCATCCGTCGGATACCCTTGCATCTGCATTTCTTCGTTCAATTTACTAACGCGACGTTGTGTACGACAGAAAATAATGGCTGCGTACGGACGCATCTCGTCAAGCATCGTCCGCAGTGTCGCTTGCTTGCGGCGATCCGTTGTTTCGACGACGAACTGTTCGATCGCTTCAACAGTAATGCTTTCCGCCTCCACCTGTACTTCGACTGGATTACGCAAATACGTTTTCGCCAGTTCCTCTACTTTCGGTGGCATCGTTGCAGATAACATGACGAATTGACGATCAACCGGTGCTGCTTCGATGATGTCTTCAATTTCTGGCAAGAAACCGATTTGTAGCATTTGGTCCGCCTCATCCAAGACAAGCGTCCGTAATTCACTTAAATCAAGTGTGCCGCGACCGACATGATCGAGAATCCGTCCTGGTGTCCCGATGATGATTTGTGGCATCCGACCGAGACGTTGAATCTGTTTAAAGACGTCTTGTCCGCCGTATACAGCGAGTGCACGGTACTGTTCCGTGTTCCGAATCAGTTTATGCGTCTCATCGGCAATTTGACGCGCAAGTTCGCGTGTCGGTGCGACGATCAATGCTTGTACCGTTTGTGATTCGACATCGATTTGCTCAAGGATGGGTAAGAGAAACGCTAATGTCTTCCCTGTTCCCGTTTGCGCTTGACCAATCAAGTCGCGTCCGTCGAGTAATGACGGAATCGCCTGTTCTTGAATCGGTGTTGGTTCCTTGATGCCTTGTTTTTGTAACTTTTTTATCCACAGGTCACTGATGTGTAATGTTTCAAATGTTGACATGATATATCCTCCTAAAAATTATCCACAGAAAAAAGCTGTGGATAACCTGCTTCGCATAGACAAAAACAGTTATCCACAGCCGTGCTCTATTCAGTATACACAATTTACGCGTTTGTTGCTTCCTGTTTTAGCTTCCAGTCGAGCACGAACGTACCAAA
Source organism: Exiguobacterium sp. s161 (assembly GCF_018619045.1). NCBI lineage: Bacteria > Bacillati > Bacillota > Bacilli > Caryophanales > Exiguobacterium > Exiguobacterium sp. s161. The sequence continues at coordinate 130,294 of NZ_JACSNH010000004.1, read as the reverse complement.
CGGGATGAATGATGCGATGAACGCAATCCCAGCCTTGATAATCGACCAATCGTATTTGAATTTCACGACCGCGAGCCAGAGTGCATACATGACGAACAAGACACCGTGAAGTGCACCAACGACCGAAACAGCTTGCGGAATATCCGCCATATACTTCAACGGCATCGCAATCAACAGTAAGACTAAAAACGAGATTCCTTCTAGTATCGCAATCATTCGGAATTGCCCAAGCGTAGTTCTTAACATCCCGTCACTCCTTTTTCTTGATTCCTGTTCTTAGTATACGGGATGGACGATCCTTCTGTGACCTGTGTCACAGGATTGTCAGATTTCAAGTGGACGTAACCGCGCTTCGATGGCAGCTCGCTTTGGTTCAAGAAATGGTGGTAACGCAAGCGTCTCCCCTAACGTTTCAACCGACTCATCCGTCGCGAATCCCGGTGTATCTGTCGAGAGTTCGAATAAGATATGGTTCGGTTCCCGGAAGTAAAGAGCTTGGAAATAGTGACGATCGACTTTACCAGAGTTCGGTAAGTGATAGGCATTCAGGCGTTCGACCCACTTTTCATATTCATCACTGTTCGGTACTCGGAACGCGACGTGATGGACGCCACCACGACCAAGACGTTCTCGGTCGAGATCTGGACGTGCCTCGATATGAACCTCTGCTCCGATACCACCTTCTCCCGTTGCGTAGACTTCAATCGGTGCAAAGTCACCTGCTAAAGATGGATAAGAACCTACTTTTCGGAATCCCATGACTTCCGTCAGTACACGGATCGTCAACGTCGGATCGTTGACTGTCAATGTGACGGCTCCTAGTCCAACGATTGCATGCTCCGATGGAATTTCTTCTTGCGGCCATGGTACACCACCTGTGACACCTACCTCACCATCTTCTGCGACGAGAATCAAACGTGTTCCTTCCTGATCACGAAAGGCGAGTGTTCGACGCCCTGCTCGCTCGACGATTTCATCGTGATCCACACCTTTCGCTTCAAAACGTTGTTTCCAAAAATGAAGTGCAGCCGTTGTTTTGACACGAAGCGATGTCGAAGAGATACTCGATGCCCCCGGTATGCCCGTTCCAAGATGCGGAATATCAAAAAACGTCAAGTCCGTTCCTGGATTCCCTTCCGCATCTCCATAAAACAAATGATACGATGTCGTGTCATCTTGATTGACAGTCTTTTTGATCAGACGCATGCCAAGTATTTGTGTGTAGAATTGATAATTGCGTTCCGCCATGCCTGTTAAGATCGATACATGATGAATTCCGAGTAATTCCATCTTCCTCACTCCTTGTAAATGATTTGGTAATTGGAGTATATCTCACATTTATCTTGAATTCAAGATATTAGTCTAATAAAAAACCGCCCCTCCGAAAAGGGACGATTGAATAGTTGAAATTAAAGTTTTACGACGTTAGCAGCTTGTGCTCCACGTGCGCCTTCAGTGATTTCGAACTCAACTTCTTGACCTTCGTCAAGAGTTTTGAAGCCTTCACCAGTGATTGCTGAGAAATGTACGAATACGTCTTCTCCGCCTTCAACTTCGATGAAACCGAAACCTTTTTCTGCGTTAAACCATTTTACTTTACCTGTGTTCATGGGAACAACCTCCAAAAATAAATTACTTAATACATATGCTGCGCATATGAAAAGAATTCATTATTGTCCCGAAATACATGGAGCAACGAAAAGATTGTTCGTGACACGATGTGAATCCGTAATGACAATAACAATATTAAGCTAACGTAAGTATAGAATGGATGCGCTTTAAAAGTCAAGTTGTCAGACCAATGTTTTTTCCAATTGATTCCACTTCTTCTACATAACTAAAACAAAAAACAGGTTCAGCCGAAACTGAACCTGTTCTTCTGTTTTAACGGTGGATCCAGACAGCTCCAGCAGAGTTATCTTTTGCTTCACCGATGACTTCAATCTTCAAACCGTTGTTCGGGAGTAGTTTCCCTGCATCCGGAATCAACTGGTTGATATACGATTTCGAATCATCGAACTTTGTCACACCTGGGAGACCTTTATAATCGTATGTTCCACGTGATGGCGAATCAATCAACCATGCAGGTGCTTTATCAAAGCTAAACGCAGCATCTGCGATTTGGTAACGTGTGCTTCCTGTCGTGACCGGTTTACCATTGAGTGTTCCGACGATTGCTTCAGGATGTGAGTCAACGACTCCAAGGAATCCTTCACCTGGGTGAACACCTACCCAGTTATCGTCAAAGCTCGAATCACCGTACCAGACGACAAGCCCTGTGTTATACTTCACGCCGCGTGCATGCTCGAGTGCTTTATCCGAGCCTGCATAGTTACGCCATTCGAGGTAGTATGCGTTATCTGCGTAAGAGAAACCGTCTGATGCGACGAAACCGTCAAGCGTGAATTTCGGCGTACCTTCTGCATCATCTTCAAAGACGACTTTACCGTCAACCGTTAGCTTCGCGTTATCAAGTGCGAATCCATCTAGCGCAAGACCAGCGTCTCCGACGTAATCAAATTTCAATGTCACTTTTTTACCCGCGAATTCGCTGAGATCGTACGATTTATCTACCCATGCTCCTTTAGTAGAATCAGCGCGCTGATCTCCATCTGTATCTTCATCACCGATTGTATCGATGACTTTTGATTGTCCATCCGCCGTCGCTGTAACAGTCAAGAAGTCGTAGTTATATTCAATATCATACAATGTTTTGAAGTCGAACTTCGCTTCTTTCGCATTCGTCAAATCAAACTCCGGAGATGTCATGGATGTATGCAAGTCGTTCCCTTTTGTGCTGTAGTAATACTTTTTACCAAATGCCGGTGCGATGCCTTTTACCGGTTTTTTCGGTAAGTTGACTTTGATGATTCCTGGATTTTTCGATTTCGTGACGCTCTGATCGAGGTACGAAGCTGTTCCTAGCTTATCTAAGGAATCAAAATCAACTTGTTGGATATTCGCCCAGTTTCCACCCATCACATTTTGGAAGAACTCTTTGTTTTGTGGTGAGAAACTTGTTGGTTCTGTTCCGGCGATATTTCCATTCCAGCTACCACCACTCATGATGGACCATGAAGCGACTGGTTCACCTTGACCCGTGTACTTCGTATCGTACTCATCAGGTAATCCAAGATCATGACCAAATTCGTGCGCGAAGACACCAACCGCACCATCTTCAGGCTGCACCGTGTAATCATAAGCAGCCATTTTTCCACCCCAGTAATCAACACTTGCTGTCGTATTTGCTACCGGATGAACACCATCTAACGTCCAGCGGTGTGACCAGATTGCATCGTCACCAAGAGTACCGCCACCTGCTTCTTGTCCCGTACCCGCATGAATGATCATCAAGTGATCGACGAGACCATCTGGTTCGTTCAAGTCACCGTCTCCATCCATATCGTACTGGTCGAACTTATCGTAATCTGCTAAGTTAATGCCGGCTTGGACAGCTGCCGCTAACGAATCCTTGACGAGACCACGTGGTCCTTTTGATCCCGGTAAGTTATCGTTTCCACCAGCAGGATTATCTGAACCGTAATCCTTCGCTGTACCAGGAACCGTCAACCAGTTCGATACCGTACCATCGACTGAATAACTACCACCTGATTGTTCTTCATAGTATTGTTTGAACGTCTTTACTTTGTCACCATTGAAAAGTTCGAATTCTTTATCACCAAACATTAAATCTTGGTAATGTTTTTGATTGAAGTCATCTGAGTACATATATCCAGGTTCTTGAACGACGTTGTTGTGCTTGAAGTCGCTGTACTCGACGAGGAGGACAAGGACTTTATCCGTCCGTGTTGCACCATTATAGGATGCCTGTTTCGCTTTATCTACTTTGACGAAGCCATTTGGATTGCCTTTTTTGTAGTTTCCGTGTTTTTTCTTCAATTGTTTAGCAAGTTTTTCCTTTTGCTTTGTTAAGAAGTCTTTTGTCTTCTTATCAAATGCTGCTTCTTTACTGGATTCATGATCATGATCGTGATCAGCAGCCGGTTTTCCGTTCGCCTTTTTGTCCAGATACTTTTGAACGGCTTGTTGTTTTGCTTCTGTTGAAGCTGCTTTTGAAATGACCCCACGTTTTTCAAGCACTTTTGCTAATCGATCCTGATCGACCGTGTTTAAATCCATCGGTGCACCAGGTGCTACTTTTTCGGCTGCTTGTACGGACGTTACCTGCCCACCAGGTAACACCGGACCAACAGCAAAAGCAGCTGCCGTAATTCCAGATAGAACGGCTAGGCTAAGCTGTTTCTTTTTCCCCACGTGAATTGACCCCCTATGTAGTAGTGAAAAGCATATGATTAATATACTTTTCTGAATATTCAAATCATAGGTTATTTTATTTCGTTAATCAATCGCTTTTAAGATAATTAGTTCTTTTCGACCATACCTATTTTTTGGAATTTAAATTAATCAGTTATTTTAAAAATCACTCTCCTTTTTTGTAAAAATGACCGGATTTCTTCTTTTGTTTCACGGTACGCTGAAAACACTCTGATGATTACATAAGGAGGATACAATGAGCGCTATAAAACGTTTTGAACGTCATTTGCTTAGAAACTATTTAATTGGTTCATTTGTCGCTGTGTTCGGCGTCGGATGTCTATTTATTTTTGAGACACTGACTTTTACCGGTACAGAACAACTCATTCTAATTGGTATCATGTTTTTTTCTGTTAGTTTAATGGTTTTATTAGAATATCTCGTCTACTCAAAGCATGTTCGCTCTTTGCGATACTTCTTTCAAACTGACTTTCCTTCGCTGTCTTCTTTTCAAAATGCTTATCGGACAGCGCATCGGTTTCCGGTTCTGACAGTTCAGCGAATCATGGGACCACACTTCTTAGGTCTCTCGGTTCCTTCGTCACTTTTAACGGCACTCGCGATCTCTCAAGGATGGTTACGAATGCCGTACTATTTGATCGGTCTCGCCTGTTTTGGTGCTGTCCTCGTCGCAATTCTCCACGCTTTGATCGAGTTTTTTCTGACTTATCGTGTCACGGAGCAGATGCTACTTACTTTAGAGAAACATGCTCTTGATCGCAGATTCGATGTTCCGAAAAAAACGACGGTTGTCACGTTAAGACACAAGATGCTCATCAGCACCTTGATCATCGGCGTTTTTCCGGTCATGCTGTTCGTTCTCGCCTCAGCTGTACAACTAACGGAAAATGAGAGCCTTCGTTCCTACTGGAGTTGGGCGACACTCATCTTAGTCGTCATCTTGTCCGTCGCGACGTTTTGTAGTCTTCTTCTTTATGAAAACATCCGAAAGCCGATTGCGATTCTCCAGCAAGGGATTCAAGATGTCGAAAATAATCGACTCATCTCGTTACCAAATCCCTATTCTGATGAATTTTCTCATCTCGTCTCCGGCTTTAACCTGATGATGGAAGGAATCAAAAAACGCGATGAACAAAATGAGCAATTGCTCGATAGTCTGTTTACGTTATTTGCGGCAACACTCGATGCCCGGGATCCTTACACGGCCGGACACTCGCTTCGCGTTGCTGCCTATTCCGTCGAAATCGCTACTGCTGCAAACCTGCCGCACGAACAAATCGAGTTGTTACGTAAATCAGCGCTGTTACATGATATCGGAAAGATTGGGATTCGAGATGATGTGTTGTTGAAAGAAGGACGCTTGACTGACGAAGAATTTCAGATCATCCAACAACATCCTGTCATCGGTGTGCACATTCTATCGCAAGTTCAGCTCCCAAAGACGTTACAACCGATTCTTCCTGGGGTAAAGTACCATCACGAACGCTACGACGGAAAGGGGTATCCGGAAGGTCTCGTAGGAGAAGACATTCCACTGTTCGGTCGAATCATGGCCATTGCCGATGCCTACGATGCGATGACATCCGATCGTCCCTATCGTAAGGGAATGCCTGTTGAGAAAGCTTTATCTATCTTAGAAGAAGGCATGGGTACACAATGGGATGCTACCTTTACGCGTCTTTTTCTAGACTTGAAACGTTCGCTAATCAAAGACGTGTCATAAATACGGAAAGGAGATTCTCATGCATCCGAAAATCGTGGAACGTCATGAATTTTATTTTGTTGGTCTTGGACTGACTTGCGAAGAAAACGAACTGCATACGTTGATGCCGGAACTCTGGCGTGAATTTTCAAGACGTTCACATGAGATTCCTGCAAAGCCAGATAGCTATCCGCTTGATATCTCACTCGAACGAAATGGAACCAAGTACTCCCAATGTGTCGGGTATCCCGTCTCCTCACTCGATGGCATCCCAAAAGGAATGAAAGGTCACCGGATTCCAGCTGCGCGTTATGTCTTCTGGAAGCACGAAGGACCGGATATTGAAATTTGGAAATCATTCGAGAAAATCCAACGCTTTGCTTCAAAGCAAGGAATCGAGCTTGATCCACGTGATTTTAAAATTGATGAGACCCGAGATGACGTCCACCATCTCTACCAACGCATTCGCTGAACCATTCTCTTGAATGGTTCTTTTTTCGTCTTGAAATATCTTTTACAGTTAATAATTCAGTCCAGGTACTACGGACTATATTCAGAAAATTCTATTTAATTCGAATGACTTATTCTCGCTTCTCTAATTCTTTGGCATAGTTAGACTCAACCCAAACAAGGAGGCGATTTATTTTGAAAAAGTTTCTCGCTACATCGCTTGTCGCAAGTGTGCTTGTCGTTCCTACGGTAGTAGGTGCAGAAGGTCTTCAGTCTGGTAAGCTCACGAAAGCTTCGTCAGAACCAGCTGCAACGATCGTTAAAGATTTCGTGAACAAAAAAGGTGACTTTGCTGTTCAGAACGTCGAAAAAGACGGATCTTCACAGATCGTACGTCTCCAACAAGAAGTGGATGGCGTCCCTGTCTTTGGTAGTGTCGTCGTCGGGAACGTCGCGAAAGACGGTACTTTGAAAGCAGTCGTAAACGATGCAATCAACGTCAAAGGAAAACCAGGTCTCGCGAAAAAAGCAACGCTCTCTGAAAAGAAAGCCATCAAACTTTATCAAAAAGCAATCAAGGCTTCTAAATTCGAAGTCGCTCCAAAAGCAGAACTCGTCATCTATCCAGTAAAAGATGATGCTGTCTATGCATACAAAGTCACATCGACGGTCCTCGCAGGCAAAGAGCCATCACGTTGGACATACTTCATCGATGCAAACTCAGGTAAAGTACTTAACAAGTTCGACCAACTCGCTCACGCAACAGGTACGACAGTACTTGGAACAAGCGCAACGTTCAACACGACGTTGAGTGCTGGGAAATACTATCTTCAAGATACGACGCGTGGAAAAGGTGTCTACACATACGACGCGAAAAACCGGACATCACTCCCGGGAACACTCTGGGCAGATGCAGATAACGTCTTCAACGCGACATATGACCGCGCTGCTGTCAGTGCACACGTCAACGCTGCAAAAACATATGACTTCTATAAAAACACATATGGTCGTAACAGTTACGACAACGCTGGTGCACGCTTGAACTCAACGGTCCACTATTCAACGAACTACAACAACGCATTCTGGGATGGCACGAAGATGGTCTATGGTGACGGAGATGGCACGACATTCGTCGCACTCTCAGGCGCACTTGACGTCGTCGCTCACGAATTGACGCACGCTGTCACAGAATACACAGCTGGCCTCGTATACCAAAACGAATCTGGTGCGATCAACGAAGCGGTCTCAGATATCATGGGTACAGTAGCTGAGTATACAGTCGGATCGAACTTCGACTGGCTCGTAGGAGAAGACATCTACACACCAGGAGTCAGCGGTGACGCACTCCGTTCGATGTCGAACCCAGCTGCTTACGGTGATCCAGATCACTACTCTAAACGTTACACAGGTACACAAGATAACGGTGGTGTCCACATCAACTCTGGTATCATCAACAAAGCCGCTTACCTCCTCGGTAACGGTGGAACGTTCTACAACGTATCTGTCACAGGAATCGGCGTACCGAAACTCGGTGCGATCTACTACCGTGCTCTCAACACGTACTTGACGCCGAACTCGAACTTCAGCTCACTCCGTGCAGCAGTCGTTCAATCGGCGAAAGATCTTTACGGTTCAACAAGTGCAGAAGCAACAGCTGCAGCGAAATCATTTGATGCAGTAGGCGTCTACTAAGAAAATCTCCTCCCAAAGGATTTTCATATTTCCTCCCGAGTGTCGGACTCGGGAGGTTTTTTGCGCAAAAAAGACGGATTCACTTAAAGCGAATCCGCCGTTCATTCATTCTTGTCCAGGATCACGCGCAAGACGTAGACGCATCTTTCCGTTGTCCGGGAACACTTTTAGTTGTAAGGATTCTCCCTCATACCACGTACCATAGCTCGTATCGACAACGGGTTCACCAAGTGTCGATAATCCACCAGTCGAAGCATTCGTCCAGTCGATCGCTTCAATGATTCCGTCAGAGACGACGAGCAGATATCCAGCATTCGAGAAGTAATACGTATTGACGGCATCTTGTTGTGTATTACCAACAGCACCATACTTCGCTTCGAATTCAGCAATCGGTTTTCCGAGATACTGCTCCGGCTTGTCGATTGGTTGATTAGCGACTGCTTGCGAGAGTGCCGCAAGGACGGCTTCGTCTGACGTTCCTTTTGGTGCTTCCAAACGAACATCACTTTCCGGTAAGTATCCTTCGATGCTGTCATTGAGTTTGAGATGGACCATACCGTCCTTCGCATCTAACACCTCATAGACATCACCTAAATCTGCTTTGTAGATGACACTACTACGACTCGCATCGCTATAGACGTTCGCGAACGGACGCGTCACCCAAGCCGCTTGCGCATACTCTGCTGCTTTTTTCTTTACTTTCTTCTTTTCTTTTTTCGCTTCTTTTTTATCATCCGTTGTTGCTGTTTCCTTCTTCGACTCCTCGTTTTGTGTCGCTTGATCGGTCGTTTTCGGCTTCTCGAGCGTCGATGTTGCTTGAGAGGCGTCGTTGTTCGTCAACATATACAACCAACCACCGACGATGAATAATGTCGCGAGAATACCACCAAAGGCAATCCCTCGACGATTGCGTTTCTGTTTCCGTCTTTCTTGTCGAGACTGTCGTTCTTGTTCTTGTTGGTGTTCACTCATGTATGGTTCCTCCTGAAAAAGTCGACACAGTTTTTCCCCACTATACCACCAATGTTTACTCGAAATATTTAAATTTCGATGACAGTTCGACCACGATGACGTGAAGTCAGCAAGGCTTCTGCGATTTCTGGTAAGTCTTTTAGTGTTTTGACATCGACTTCTGACGCAAGACTGACTTGCCACTCATTTGCTAAACGTTGCCATAACTTTTCTCGGTATGCAATCGGAGTTTGGACCGCATCGATTCCGATCAAACGAACGCCACGTAGAATGAAGGGATAGACTGTCAACGTCATCTCTGCTCCACCGACGTTTCCACATGTCGTCACGACACCACCATATTGTACGAAGCGAATGACGGATGCGAGTAAAGGTCCACCCACCGTATCAATGACGCCGGCATAAAGCCCTTTTTTTAGAGGACGATCGGTTTCTTCTAGGAACGTCGTGCGGTCTAGTACCTCAGCCACCCCTTTTTTTAGCAATCGGTCTTGTTCTAACCGTTTTCCAGTCACGGCATGTACCGTGTATCCTAATCGAATTAGTAAAGCGATCGCAATCGTACCAACACCACCCGTCGCTCCCGTCACGAGGATTGGTCCTGCATCCTTCGAGACGATTCGTGACAATTCATCAACCGATTGTGCCGCCGTCAATCCGGCCGTTCCATATTGCATCGCTTCTAATGGACGAATGGATTCTGGAAGTAACGTCACCCAATCGGCTGGTACACGTATGTATTCTTGAAATCCGCCCGAAGTGTTCATCCCGAAATCAAAGCCATTGACGACGACGGCTTGACCGATGTGAAATCGTTCATCAGTCGTTTGTTCGATGAATCCTGCTGCGTCAACGCCCGGGGTATGCGGATAGGATTTCGTCACCCCACGATTACCCGACATCGATAAAGCATCCTTATAATTGACGCATGAGTGCGTGACACGAATCAGGATGTCTCCTTCTGGTAAATCATCGACGTGCTTTGTCTCGATATTCCCCTCGTATGATCCATCGACTTCTCGAACGACGAATGCTGAAAAAGTGTGTTCCATGATCTCTCTCCTTTCGCTTGTGCTTCTCTATACCCTGTTGTTTCCATCGACACACTAAAAATCCCTGCCGTTTCTCAAAGAAACGGCAGGGAGCGGGACGGAAAAAGCATCAGGGTTCCATAGGTGGTCAAAGGTAACAGGTCAATCTGTCAATGGTTCGTGGTCATCGGTTTGCCGTCGCCATTTCTTCTCCACAGAGGAAAATTGAGGTCCGTCCCCTCCCCTTGACGTGGAGTCTCACCACGCCAAGGAGTTACATATAACGTCCACCATCAAAATCGATCGTCGTCTGGTAGTTCGCAGCATTAATCGCATTTGATACTTTGTGCGCTTGTCGCTCCACTTCCTCCGCCTTTAGGCGATAAGTATCGGGATCAAACAAGGCATGGCGAATGACCGTCGTCCCTTCGAATCCGTATTGGAACTCACGTTTCGGTCGACTCGCAAGCATCTGGTAATTTTGTGCCTTCGCCCGCAATTGGGTAGCCCACTCGATTGCTTCGACGAGCGGCATGTCTCCTTCATCCATCGCGATCACGGTGTTTAAATTTGCTGCATAAACGAGACGATCTAAGACCCGCATGTCGTAACGCACAATGTCCATTGCGGCTTCTACGTCAGTTATCGTTCGTCCTTGTTGCGTCGGGAGTGCTTCTCCCTTTTCTAAATCAATGAACGCGACGCGCTCCATTTCTTCGATTAGCTGATCGAGTTGTTTCCTCAAAATACTCTTTAATTTCACGGCATCTGCTAGGTACATCATCATCTCCCCTTTCCTGTTCCATTTACGTCATTCCTTTCAAAAGGTTTCAATCAAACTGATGGACAAAGGCACCAAATTCTCCCTGAATCGTTTGCTTGTCCATCTCCGATATCGTAGCAGTTCGTTCTGTGTAGCGTTCTAAGAGGTAGGCTTTTATTAGGATATGTGACGGTTTGAATCCGATCCGCAGGCACCATTCCTGAAGTGTTTCTGTATCATGTCGCTGTAAACGGACCGGGAGAATCTGATTGAACTGGATAAGCTGTTTGCGAATCCAGACATCTGGTAGCTCGACCGGATTCTCAGTTAAAACAAAGTCGTTGGCTAAGGGCTGTAACGGGATGTCGGCTCTGATCGATTCCTCGTCCTGCTTCTTGGTCTTTCGACGTTTTCGCCAAACGATATAGCTTATGATGACTAGAGGTAAAACAAGCAAGCTCATCAGTAAGATCGATGAGGACGATCCCCCTTTTTCGTTCGTACCGCGCTCAGCATTTTCAACCCCTATAGTGAATATCTTATTCTTTTTCTTTTTCGGTTTGAGGTCTTTCTGCTTCTTCGGCTTTTCGTTCGTGTCCCAAACACGTAAATCTTCATCATTCTTCATTTTCTTTTTAGGTAACCACGAAAGAAATCGAATGTTTAACAATTCGCCTTTTTTCTTGCAATTCGGTTTACACGATCTATTTGTTTCGATTCCAGACGTCTGAACCTCTTTTGGCTTCAGTGCTTGAACAGCCGCTTCTGTCAGTGGCTTACCGATTCCTAAGATTAGCAAAATCAGTCCGATACCAATTACGAGTCGTTTTCGAAGTGACATCAGAAGACCCCTTCTTTTAAATACCATTATAATCCATATTAAAAATTTTTGTGTATTTTTATGGATGTCTTGAAACGAGGAATGATTGTGTAAGGAGAGGGGAAAAGGTAAACAGACCTATTCAGAGAGGGGAACCATTTCATGTTAAAACTCGATCACACGCATGATCCGTATCAAAATGCGGCGTTGATTCAGGAATACGTTGAAACGTCAACCAACGAACAAGCAGTTCGACAAGCGGAACAACTGCTACACGATAGTCCATTCGTCGCACCACGACGCAATCCTAACCTCAGTCGAACGCTTCGCTCGATGATCTCGCCATTATTTTTGACGAACCGTGATAAACATATTCTACCGCTGACACCCGCTTTCGTAACACCACGCGATGAGATTCGACCGAGTTGGTTCGGTCGTCTCAATCATGAGTTCGAACGTTTGATCAGCGATGTCGAAACCGTCGATGTCACTGCTTTTGGCGCAGTCGGTGATGGACAGACGGATGATACACAAGCATTCATCGACGCACTCGGTGATGGACATCGACAAGTCCATGTCCAAGCCGGTACGTACATCGTTCGAGGGATTCGTTTGCCTAGTTATACGATTTTAACAGGAGCCGGTAAAGGGAAGACAATCTTAAAGATGCACGATGAGGCACCAAAAGGACGACGTCTCGTGACGAATCAAAATTATCTTCTCGGTAATCATCATCTACTCGTCGAGAAAATGACGCTCGATTGGAACATTAAACGCATCGGTGACGCGAAAAAAAGTAGCACATGGGGCAACCACTCCAGTTGTCTCACATATGCGCATGTCACCTATGCCTGGGTCTTTGATGTCGAGGCCGTCAACCCGGGGCTTCACTGTTTCGATATCTCGACGCCCTATTACAATTACAACGGGGACGGCGCCCGCGCGAACTTAAGTAGTTCATTCATCTGGTTCGACGGATTGATCGGTTCTGGATTCGGCGATGACGGGATTACGACGCATCATAGTGATCATCTCTTCATCTCGAACTGTTTCATGCATGACCCAAGTGGACGTGCCCATGCAGAAGGCTTCTCCAATTCAAATGGTATCGAAATCGATGATGGATCACGCGACGTTTGGTTGTTCAACAACGCAACAAGTCGTTGTTTCGGTGGACTTGAGATCAAGGCACATGCGACCTCTTCTGCTGCCTCGACCGTCAAAATCGTCGGACACCTATCGATTGATGATCATCGCGCCTTTAACTTCCGACACATTGGTCACCATCAAGCGACTGATCCGACATCTCAAACGGCTTATAATATCATCGCAACGCGTTTGATCGCTCAGACTCCTAAATATACGGAACTCTATGCGAATTCAAAACCGCGTGCGCTCGTTGTTTCCGCTTACCGTAATGTCGTCATTCATGATTTTACGGTGCTCGGTGATCCGTATTATGACTATCAAGAACAACCGATGATTGGGATTCAATATAAGGCACGGAACGTCACGATCAGTCAGTTGAAGATGAGCGGATTCCGACAAGCGAAAACGGACATCCAAATCTTTGGTGGAGAAAACGGAGCTGAAGACGTGTGCCTTCGTGATATCCGCATTGAGGATTCCGCCAAACATGGGATTACGATCGGTCCAGACATCACGCGTGTCAAGCTGACGAACGTGGCACTAAAAGGAGACGGAACAGTTGGTTTGAACGCTAAATCCGAGCCGGAAATGGAACGGTTCATCGCGACCGGATTCAAAGTACCGATTCGCGCCCAGTCGACACAAGTATGAACAAAATGACAGGATGGACCGCGGTCCATCCTGTCATTTTTTCATTGTGCTCGAATATACGCGAGAACACGTGTATCAATCGCACGCTCCGCTTGTTCGCGCATCTCGAAGTTTTCCGTATGCAGATACGTCCGGAACGCGTCTTCGAAATCACCGCGGTAGCCAAGCGCTAATAATTTATCCATCAACTCTGACTCTAAGGCATCATCGATTGGCTTGATTTCTTCTGGCTTACTCGGTTGCAAATAAAGTGTATGCAGTTGATAGATGCGTTCGAGCTCTTCAATCGGACTCGGATGATCGTCAACGCGTAAATCAATATATCGGTCGTTGAATCCACCGTATCCGCCACCCTCCTTGACGACGAGGAGTGCCGCTGATTGCATTCCGCGTGAATCCCCGCCTGCTGCTTGACCAGCTGCTAACGCACGCAACAAACGTTCTGCGAGCGGACCTTGTGTTGATTCAAAGACACGTGCCATCTCTTTTACCGTGTTACCGTCTACAAGAATATTCCCTTGCGCTGCAAAGTGTTTCCCGGCAATACCGCCTGCCCAGTCGTTACATCCCTCTCCCGTGAATGTCGCACTCTTGCCATTCGCATCAATGATTCCCACTTGACGATCCGCTCGTCCTTCATCTGCTTCCGTCAATCGACGCAACACTTCGTCCGCTGAAGCACCTTGTTCGATCATCCGTAATCCTTCAGGGCCATACGTCGTGTTTGCAAATGATTGTGTCGCTACAGCACCTACTCCTGCCTTCGCAAACGGAACAGCGCTCCCGACGGCTAAAAACTTCGACTGAACGGCAACGCCCCATGCTTGTTCTTTTTCACAATACCCAACGATTGAATATGTCACTTCAGTTCCCCCTTTAGTCATTACCTATTCCGTTCGTGATAACGCTTCCCGATTCCTGCAACTGAAAAACCTTCCGGACATCCGTCCGGAAGGTCGACTTCATTGAATACCGAGTGTTACGGCAAGTAGTAGGGCGGCACATGCCAAGGCAATCCAAATCGCGAAGAGTTTCCAAACGAAGCGTAACCATTTCTCATACGGAATGCCTGCAATCGCGAGAAACGCCATCAAATGTGCGCTCGTCGGGAAAATCATGTTCGTCAATCCATCCCCATATTGGAATGCCAAGACAGCCACTTGACGCTCGATTCCTAATAAATCGGACAATGGTGCCATGATGGGCATCGTCGTCGCCGCTTGTCCACTCCCAGATGGAATGAAGAAGTTCGTAATCAATTGCACGGCGTACATCCCGATGACAGCGAAGAACGTCGGCAAATGTCCTACGGCATTCGATAAGCCGTAAATGACCGTATCGATAACACGTCCTTCTTCAAGAATGACGACGATTGCTCGAGCAAATCCAACAATCAATGCGCCGAACGTCACGGCTTTCGCACCGTCAATCAAACTCTCAAACGTACCGTTCACACCAAGCGTAACGATTCCCGCAATCATACCGATGATCAAGAAGGATGCGGTTAATTCCGTCAAATACCAGCCCCACTCAAAGATTCCGATCACATTGAGCGTAATGCCACCGATTAAAATGAGTAAGACGAAGGCATGATGTTTCGAAAAGCGTGAAATCGTCGTCGCTGCTTCTTCCGAACGACGTTGCTCAAGATCATAAACAAGACTACGCGCCGGATCGTGTTTAACTTTCCGTGCGTAATTCATGACATAAAGAATCGTCACCGCTAAAAATATAATATAAACAGCCGTTCGATACCCGAGACCACTAAAGAGCGGTACTTCCGCAATTGATTGAGCGACACCTACCGTAAACGGATTCAACATCCCGCCGGCAAAACCAACCGCCGCCCCTAGACTGACGATCGCGGCTCCTGTCATCGCATCATATCCAAGGGCACGCGCTAACATGATCCCAATCGGCACGAAGATGATTGTCTCCTCTGCCATCCCGATCGTCGCCCCGGCAATCGAAAAGACGAACATCGTCATCGGAATCATGATGTGCCCCTTTTGACCGAATCGGCGAATCAATTGATTGATTCCTGCTTCAATGGCGCCGGTTTGGCGAATGATACCGAAGACACCACCGACAAGAAAGATGTAGAAGATGATCGCAGCACCTGCTTCCATACCTTTTGGGATTGCTTCAAATAAACCAAAAAGATTGACAGGTGCAGACTCTACCGCGCGATATGTACCGTCGATGACGACAGTCTGTCCGTCTTGCTTTTCACGATCGAATTGTCCTGCTGGAAGTGTATACGTCAAGATGACTGAGATGATGAGAATTGCCATGATGATGGCATATGTATGAGGCATCTTGAAGAATGATCGCTTCGACTCTGGTGCATTCGTTCGTTCATTCATGATAAAAGCCTCCTTTTTGTGTCTTTATAAGAATAATGCCCTAATCAGGGAAAAACTAACAGTTTCAGTGAAATGTCATACGATTGTAAAAGAAAAGTGGAATACTTCTAATTTAAATAAGGGCTTTAACCGATCATGTCGCATGAAACAAAAAAAGGAAGATATGCTAGGTCACGAACCTAGAATACCTTCCTTATGTGTCTCGTCAATCGCTTATGATTATGCTTGGAACGATTGAACGTCTAATGGTTTAGCGAGAGCCGTTTGTGCAAACGCAACGAACTGTCCGAAATGAGCACTCGTGTTGTGTGCTTCGATTGCAGCTTGGTCTTCCCATTTTTCAATCATCATGAAGACATTTTCGTCTTCTGTGCTTTGGAACAAGTCGTAGCCAATGTTTCCAGCTTCAGCACGTGATGCTTCTACTAACGTTTTTGTTGCTGCTAAAAACTCTTCTCGTTTTGCTGGTTGTACTTCTAATTTTGCTTCGATGGCGATCATCGAAAAGCCTCCTTTGTAATTTCGTTAACTTAAGCATCTTAGCACCTCCGAATTCGTTACGCCATAAAGATGCTCGGACGATTGATGATATTTAATTACGGGTAATTACAGATGTAATTATTACTTTGTGCCACATCAGAGAAAGGAGCAACGAAGATGCGCGTTGAGGTATTTTACTTTGAGGATGACGGGCACATTCCGAACAACCCGACATTCCCCGTGTTGATTTATCGACATGCATTTGCAGAGCCATCACACATCGAACAGACCTTCCATGCACATGACTGGCGTAACAGCTGGGTGGATGGCATTTTTGACTTTCATCATTATCATAGTATTGCCCATGAAGTGATCGGGATTCTTGAAGGGCATGCAACCGTTCAGCTGGGTGGTCCGCTCGGTAAGACCTTCACTTTGACGAGTGGAGATGTTCTCTTACTTCCTGCCGGTACAGGACATAAAGCACTTGATACAAGCCGACACTTTCGAGTAATCGGTGCCTATCCGGATGGTCAAGATTACGACACGCTGACAGGTCAAACAAGTGAACGCCCGGAAAATCTTCAACGTATTCGTCAGGTGATGCGTCCAACTCAAGATCCTGTATTCGGTGATCACGGTCCCTTGTTTGAGCATTGGTGACGTCTCCTTCTTTTGAAGAAGACGTTTTTGTTCGGAGTTCGTGTGGTAAACCCTACTATTGTCTCTCTACTAAAGGAGGAAGAACGATGAACGCAACAGAAAAGACGTTGATACTTGCTGCATTAAAGCAAAAAACGGTGGCATTTCCCGATCAGACACATGTTCGGGCACTCGGACAAGGCACATGGCGGATGGGAGAAGAGTCGGAGAAGCACGAAGCAGAAATCGAAGCACTCCGTGTCGGTCTCGATAGTGGAATGGAACTCATCGATACGGCAGAGATGTACGGGGAAGGTGCTTCTGAAGAATTAATTCGCGACGCGATTGCAGATCGACGAGAGGAAGTCTTTCTCGTCTCGAAAGTGTATCCGCATCACGCTGGCGGAGAAGCATTGAAGCAGGCTTGTTCCAACACACTTGAACGTCTTGGTACCGATTATCTCGATCTGTACCTCCTTCACTGGCGTGGTGATATTCCACTCAAAGAAACCGTCGAAGGGCTGGAAGCTTTAAAACAAGAAGGCAAGATTCGCCGTTGGGGTGTATCGAACTTTGACGTATCAGACATGAAGGAACTGTTGGCACTGCCAGGTGGTGATCAATGCGCTGTCAATCAGGTACTTTATCACCTTGGATCACGGGGAATCGAGTATGAACTATTACCGTTACTACGTGAGCATGGTATACCAGTGATGGCGTATTGCCCACTAGCAGAAGGTGGTTCATTACGCGATCAACTTCTGAATCATCCGACTGTCGAAGAACTCGCTGAGACACACGGTGTGGATCCGGCACAGATTCTACTCGCATGGGCGATTCGTGAAGGTGACGTCATCGCGATTCCTAAGGCTGGTCAGGCACATCATGTCGAAGCCAATGGTCGCGCTGCGCTTCTGAATTTAACAGAGGAAGAGCTCGCTGCACTTGATCAAGCGTTCCCAGCACCAACGAAAAAAGAACCACTCGATATCGTTTAAGGAGGTCATTTTCATGACAAAACATGTTCAACTCGGTCAATCTAACTTATTCGTTCACCCCATCGGTCTCGGTACGAATGCTGTCGGTGGACACAACTTATATCCGAATCTCGATGAGCAAGCCGGACGCGATCTCGTTCGTGTCGCTTTGAAGCAAGGAATCAATTTCCTAGACACAGCTTTCATCTACGGACCAGAACGTTCGGAAGAACTCGTCGGTGAGGTCTGGAACGACACGGTCGCTCGAGAAGATGTCGTCCTCGCGACGAAAGGTGCGCATCAGTTCGTTGACGGAAATGTCGTCATGAACAATTCACCAGACTTTCTCCGTCAATCGGTCGAAGAGAGTTTAAAACGTCTTCAAACAGACTATATCGATTTGTATTACATTCATTTTCCGGATGAATCGACACCAAAGGATGAAGCAGTCGCAGCACTCGCTGAACTGAAAAAAGAAGGAAAGATTCGCGCAATCGGTGTCTCGAATTTCTCACTCGAACAACTGAAGGAAGCGAACAAAGACGGACATGTCGACGTCTACCAAGGGGAATACAACCTATTCAAACGGGATGCGGAAAAAGAGTTACTCCCGTATATTGTTGAGAACGGTATGTCCTTCGTCCCGTATTTCCCACTCGCTGCTGGATTATTGGCAGGGAAATATACGAAAGAGACGACGTTTGATGATTTACGAAAAAACGATCCTTTGTTCCAAAAAGATGTCTTCGAAGAAAACCTCGCAAAAGTTGATCAACTGCGTCCGATCGCAGAAGCACATGATGCGGAAGTCGCACACGTCGTACTCGCGTGGTATTTAGCACAGGACGGTATCGATGCCATCATCCCTGGTGCGAAACGACCGGATCAGGTGACGGATACGTTACGTACGTTAGATGTTCAGTTGTCACAAGAGGATATCGAAAAAATCGACCAGATTTTTAGCTAATTGTTCTCTTCGTATGTACATGAGCAGAATAGGCGAAAAATCATGCTGAACTACGTATGATGGAGGCATGGAGGCGATTGATCATGAAGCACCATTTTCATTTAACCGCAGACTGGCCGGGCAATCGCAATGATGTTGGTCAGATCGAGACGGGTGAACTAAAAACAAAAATCTCAATTCCGGACGCCATGGATGGTCCAGGGGTTGGTACGAATCCAGATGAGATGTTACTTGGGGCAGCTGCTACGTGCTATATCATCACGCTTGCCGCGATGCTTGAGCGTAGTCACATTCCAAAAGTCTCGTTAACGATGGAATCTGAAGGCATCGTCGATGTCACGAACGGTGTCTTCACATACGACGCGATCATTCATCGTCCGAAACTCTTATTGCCATCTGATCTGTCGGATCGTGATGTGGAGAAGGCACAACGTCTTGCTGAAAAAGCGGAAGGTTCGTGTATGATTACGCGGGCGCTAGCTGGTAATGTTAAAGTATCGCTTGAGGCTGTTGTGGAGCGAATCTCAAATTAACAAATAAAAATCATCGTTTAACTTTTTAGTTAAATGATGATTTTTTTACTTTATTTATCTATTTATTGGTATATTATTGATGATTTATTCATTTTAAATACCATTTACTATCATTCGGAGGATAACCATGTCTTATTATGAAACACTACGTTCTTCAACTGAAACTAACTCACAATCCGATACAACAAGTGTCTCTGTACCAGCACATGACTACACAACAGAATTACTTACACATCTCAATCAAGTACTATATCAATCTTTAGACCATTTACAAAAACAAGATGAACCTGATCAAATGGTTGAAACAGTCAATGAATGGCTCCTGCATTTAAATCAACCTCCGATCGACTCGCCACTTCATCGTGAACTCTCTACTAGCACAACTCATGCTTTACCTACACAATATAAAAATTCTTTGCGTGCTTGGGAACTCATCGCTCCTGGCCAACTCGAACAAGAACAGTTATTGCATCATATCAATCAAGAATTATGGACAGCATCTGCTGCTGATTGGATGGTGAGTTTTACACGACATTCTGGAATCCAAACGCTTGTACCAGCTTTAAAAGAAGCAGAAGCTCAAAACAAACCAATTCGCATTTTGACTTCATTTTATATGAATATTACAGAAGCGAAGGCTATCCGGCATTTGATGGAATTCAGCAATATCGAAGTAAAAATTTATGAACCGATTAAAAAAAATCATGCGTTCCATCCGAAAGCATATTTATTTTCTCGTCCTGATCAGTTGGATAGTGCTATTGTTGGCTCCTCTAATTTATCAAAGTCGGCTTTAACACACGGTATGGAATGGAACATTCGTATACCTTCTACACCCGTCACAACATTAGTCACTCAAGCGAAAAGCTTGTTTGAACAGCTTTGGAACAGCCACGAAGCGACTGTATGTACAGAAGAATTATTACTTCAATACGAACAGTACCAACAAGAAACACCACCTATAAAATCATTTTCTATCCGCGATACAATTGCCGAACCCGCTGTCGATTACACCGTTATTGAACCAAACCTCATGCAGATTCCGGCTTTAGAAGAACTGGATCGTTTGCGCGAGCGAAAAGAAACAAAAGCAATGGTCATTGCGGCAACAGGAACGGGGAAAACGTACTTAGCAGCATTTGATGTCCGTCAAGCTCAGGCTAAAAAAGTGTTATTTGTTGCACATCGCGGAAAATTGCTATCACAAGCTGAGCATACATTTAGACAAGTTTTTTCAAATGAAAGTTATACATTTGGTAGATATTCAGGATCACAACAAATTCAAGATGCACAATTTACCTTCGCTACCGTTCAAACACTCTCAAAAGAGGTTCATCTTAATCAATTTTTAAAGGATACGTTTGACTACATCATCATTGATGAATTCCATCATGCTTCATCTGCTTCTTACCAAAACATTCTTAACTATTTTAAGCCCCAATTTTTGCTTGGCGTAACGGCAACACCAGAACGAATGGATGGTCAAAATATCTTTCAGCTTGTTGACTATAATGTTGCTTACGAAGTACGTCTGTATGATGCCTTAGCACAAGATTTACTTTCACCATTCCATTATTTTGGGATTCAAGATGATGAATCGATTGATTATTCTCTTATTCCTCAACAAAACGGATTTTATGTAGAACAATATCTTGTTGTTGCACTCGAACGATCAACACGAACAGATTATATTGTTGAAATGATTCGTAAATTTGGGTTCAGTGGTAATCAGGCTGTTGGACTAGGATTCTGCGTCAATATTAATCATGCAGAGTTTATGGAGCAGGAATTTAAACGACATCAGATTGAAGCAATGGCTGTTACAAGTAAACAGTCCGAAGATGAACGCGAAGAGGCCATTCGCCGACTAGAGGACGATCAAGATCCACTGCAATATATTTTTACAGTTGACTTGTTTAACGAAGGCGTCGATATTCCAAAAGTCAATCTAATGCTATTTTTACGTCCAACGGAGTCTCCTACTATTTTTATTCAACAATTGGGGAGAGGCTTACGTAAACATAGCTCAAAAGAATTTGTTACGATTTTAGATTTTATCGGAAATAGCCAAAAGGCTTTTGTTGCACCGCTTGTGTTGTCTGGTCAACAATCGTTTCATTCTATTGATCGTTATAAAATTGCTACTGCTGTAAAACAGCATTTTCCGATTTTACCGGAAGGATCTTTAGCCATTCTAGATTCAATTACAGAAAGATTTATTATTGAACAAATGAAAAAAATAGAGTTTTCAGCTAGCAAACAGCTCCGTGAAAGTTATCAAAGGCTGACACGCATGATCGGAAATCCTCCGAGTTTAAATGATTTAGTTACGCATAAAGACGCACCAGCTATTGAAAGTATTGTTCAGCAATGGAGAAGTACATTACGTCTTAAACAACTTGAAAAACATGCTACCGACGAAGAACTACGTTTATTGCTCGATGACACTACACGCAAAATTGTGGAACAGTTCGAAGGACTATTCCCAATTCGTGAGCCCTTCAGCTTACTGATTTTAAAACATTTACTGCATCATCCTTCTGCTTCAGTTCAAGATATTGAACAAGAAGTTTTCAAAGAATTCGCCTTATCGACGAATCACTCTTTCTCAAAGCGACCTATTATTCATCATCTTTTTAAACGCTGGTCTACTGCGTTTAAAAATGATCGTATTCAATTGCTAGATGCTGTATCAAAAGAGCGCTATCGCTTTTCAAATACAGTCGGCCAAGCACTTCAACAATCAACTGAATTACGTTCATATATGATACATTTTATCCAAGCAGGTCTACTTGCATTTCATCAACTACCAGATCGAATCAACTGGTTGATCGAAGACCAGGCGTTTCTATTACATCAAACATACAATCGTTCTGTTATCCAACGTCTTCTTTGTTCACCAAGTCAGGAAGGTTCTTGGCGTGAGGGCGTAGCTCAAGCTGGTGACGACTACATTTTATTCGTGAATTTACACAAAGATGAAGCCATTGATGAGCAACTAAAATATAACGATTATTTCTTAGATCAATATCGTTTCCACTGGCAGTCTCAAAGTAATGCAACTGCTACAGGTAAAGCGGGTACTTTATATCAAAACCATGAGAGCGAAGGAATTCGTATTCATTTGTTTATGCGTAAAGCAGATAAAGAACAAGGAAAAACGCTACCGTTCACATACTTTGGCCAGTTAAAGCATCTTCAAAGTACAGGTTCTAAACCGATTAGTGTGACTTGGTCACTTCATTCTCCACTATCAATTGAACTGTTTAAGGAGTGGCAAACTCTTTCTTAATGTACTCAACTGCAGGAATATCAGCAGGAGCCCATTCAAGCTGATCAAGGTCTGAAACAGATACCCAGCGAAGCTCTGCATGTTCTACGGCAATCGGTTCTCCTGTTACGATTTCAGCTTCAAACGTATGCAATGTAACAATAATAGCATCGTACTCGTACGTCGTTTTTTCAATTGGTTGTTTGACCTTAATATTACATTTTAATTCTTCATTGATCTCGCGAACTAAAGACTGTGAAGGCGTTTCATGTAGCTCAATTTTCCCACCAGGAAACTCCCATAAGTTGGGCAATGACATTTGGCTACTACGAAGTGCACACAATATTTCATTATGATCGTTGCGAATGACAGCCCCTACGACTTGAACATGTTTTTTCATTTTTTATGTTTCACTCCAAATCATTATAGATTTTTCAGTTCTCTGCTTATCATAACAAAAACCGTTATTCCTTTGACTTATGCAAAGAATAGCGGTTTTATTATATCCAGTTATCCACATGTGGATAACCCCATTTATGGTATACTTATGGCACTTATCCACAAGTAGAAATGAGGAAACTAACATGTCTCGTGAACTTTATCCAATTGTCGTCAAACCAAAATGGATTGAATCGATTCGAAGCGGGTATCCCGCCTTACGCAAGGAAATGTTCGAAGCTTTGCACCATGTCAAAGAGGCAGGCGGACTGCTTCATCTGATGACAGAACATAAAGAATACCTCGCGACCGGTTATTTTGGCAAGCAGGAAAAAGGTGTCGGTTGGACTCTCTCAATGGACGAGCAAGAAGCGATTGATGTCGCCTTCTTCAAACAACTTTTTGAAAAAGCGTTAGACAAACGAAATGAATTTTTTGAAGAGTATTCAGAAGCCTTCCGTATCTTTAACGGTGCAGGAGATGGTATTGGTGGTTTGACGATTGACTGTTATGATCATCATTACCTCATTACATTCGAAAATGAAGGCATCTATACATTCCGCCCACTGATTCTTGAAGCTCTTGAATCACTACTGAATTATAGAAGCATTTATGAAAAACGAGACTTCCTCGTCGATCTTCAACCGGTCAAAGGCGACGACTTTTTGAAAGGCGAACGAGGCGATTTTCCTGAAGTCGCACAAGAATATGGTGTGTTGTATGAATATGACTTGGATGCTGGTATGCGGACTGGTTTTGACATTGCCCAACGTGAACTTCGCCGAATCCTTCTCGATTCCGTCGAACGAAAGACCGTACTTAACCTCTTTTCCGATACAGGAACGTTAACGGTAGCTGCCCTTTATGGTGAAGCTGCTCGAACGACAAGCGTTGATTTCTCGACACGTAGTCGAAATAAGACAAAAGATAATCTAATGTTGAACAGTTTTACTCCCGAAAAACAGAAGATTTTAGTTCAGGATGCGTTCGACTACATCGAACAAGCGGATAAGAAGACTCGTTTTGACGTCGTCTTGTTCCATCCACCCGTACAAGTCAATACACGGACACGTCAGTTTCGGACGGAACAGGATCTCGCCCTTTGGATCCAAAAAGTCATTCATCTGACGAATCGTGGAGGACTGCTTGCGATTACGACAGATAGTCCTGCTCTTGATGCATCACAATTGAAAAAAGCTGTCGAGCAAGCATTCAACAAGTTGCGTCAAAAATTCGAAGTCGTGTGGGAGCAACCGGAGCAGAAAGATTTCCCGACTCCTCCTTCCATGCCACAACTCGCTCCAAAAAGCATTCTTGTTCGCCGTAAATGATCTGTTATCTAAAAAATCCGCTACCGAATTTTTCAGTAGCGGATTTTTTTATATTTTTAACAGGAAATGTAAAATGAATGGAGAATCATTTTTTAGGGGTTGGATATACACTCACTTTACCAAAGTGTGATGTTTGATCAAATCGTTGATAGAGATCGTTTAATGCATCGCGTTCATAAGGAATCTGCTCTTCAATCCGAATCTCGAGGACACCCTCTTCCACTAAATGAACGAGTTCTGATAAGTGACGTTGCTGTTGTTTCATCTCATCTACTTTTCCTTTCAGCAACGGAAGCGCGACGAACACAGCTTCAAGTGACAAAGCTTTACTATGCATCATGGTTAAATCTTGTGTCGTCCGTGTCGCGATCGAAATGATGCGTCCCCGCTCTTTAGCGAGTATGAACGATTCTTGTAAATGGTCACCGCCGACTGTATCAATGACGACGTCGAATCCGTCCAGATCCAGTCGGTTTAGCAACGCTTCAGCCGATTCTTCCTTGTACCGATGAACGCGGATCCCTTTTGCTTCTAGCCAAGCTGCCTTCTCGTCAGAAGAGGCGCTCGCTGTGACGTCACATCCATAATGACGAGCAAGTTGTACGGTAAGATGTCCTACTCCACCCGTTCCACCTGCTACATATACACGGATGCCTGGGGTAATCGCGATTCGCTCTTTTAAAATTTCCATCGCCGTCAACCCAATCACCGGTAAACAACCAGCAACCTCAGCCGAGACCCCTTCCGGTCGTAAGACTGCCATCTGTTCAGGTACAAGCATTTCTTCCGCTAGCGCACCGGCACGTGTTCCAAGTCCGCCACCGAATGCGACGATGCGATCGCCGATAGAAAAAGACGTCACACCCTCGCCGATTTCAATGACTTTCCCCGTTACATCGCCCTGGAGAATTCCAGTCGTCGAAGCCGCCGCCACATGTCCGAAGAACATCTTCGTATCAAGTGGATTGATGCTCGACCCCTCGATTTGAACCCGTAATTCGTGTTTCCCCGCTTTTTCAGGTGTGACGTCTTTTTCTGTCAGTGATGCGTCTTTTCCATACTGATCGACTACGAATGCTCTCATGAAGAATTCCCCCTTTTTCATTATTAGTCTATCATGATTCAGAATTCTCTCACATTAGTCGTTCATGCTATGATGAAGGTATCTTATGACGAGAAGGGACGTTTTTGATTTGAAACAAGAATTGATTGATCGTCTAACTACATACGTGAAAGTCGATACACAGTCGAACTATGAGAGTACAACTGTTCCAACAACTGAAGGGCAATGGACACTGGCTCGTTTGCTCGTAGAAGAATTAAAGACAATTGGCATGGAAGAGGTCACGGTCGATGACAATGGTTATGTCATGGCTACGTTACCCGCTAATACAGATGCAGACATTCCGACAATTGGTTTCCTTGCTCACCTTGATACGGCAACGGACTTTACAGGTACGAATGTCCGTCCGCAACTCGTGGAAGCATATGACGGAAATCCCATCACGTTAAGTGAAGTACCGTCCGTCATCCTGTC
This sequence comes from Exiguobacterium sp. s161, assembly GCF_018619045.1. Taxonomy (NCBI): domain Bacteria; kingdom Bacillati; phylum Bacillota; class Bacilli; order Caryophanales; genus Exiguobacterium; species Exiguobacterium sp. s161. Next base: position 104,226 of record NZ_JACSNH010000004.1, on the reverse strand, counting down.
TCCAACTGATTTTCCGGCACTACACAACTATGTTGGTCATACCTTAATGACAACGGATGGTACGACATTACTCGGTGCCGATAATAAAGCCGGAATCGCAGAAATCATGACAGCCATGCATCATCTGATTTCACATCCAGAAATCAAGCATGGTCGCATTCGTGTTGCCTTCACACCAGATGAAGAGATTGGTCGTGGACCACATCACTTCAATGTCGAAGCATTCGATGCCACGTATGCTTATACGGTCGACGGCGGTCCGCTTGGTGAACTCGAATACGAAAGCTTTAATGCGGCTGCGGCCAAAATCGTCTTCCATGGAACGAATGTCCATCCAGGAACAGCAAAAGATAAGATGGTCAATTCGCAGAAACATGCGATGGCATTCCACGATCGTCTTCCTGGAGAAGAGTCTCCTGAATTCACGGATGGTTTCGAAGGATTCTTCCACTTAATTTCGTTTGACGGTTCTGTCGAAAAAACGACACTCGACTACATCATTCGTGATTTTGATCGTGAGGCATTCGAAGGACGGAAACACTTCTTATCTGCCCTTGTCGATGAGTGGAACAAAAAGTATGGCGCAGGTAGTGTGGAAATCGATTTACACGATCAGTACTACAATATGCGCGAAAAAATCGAACCCCACATGCACATCATTGATATCGCTCATGCAGCGATGGAGTCGCTTGACATCACACCGATCATTAAGCCGATCCGTGGTGGAACGGATGGATCACAACTTTCATACATGGGTCTTCCGACACCGAACATCTTTACTGGTGGCGAGAACTACCACGGCAAGTTTGAATTCATTTCGGTCGATAATATGGTCAAAGCAACACAAGTGATCATTGCCATCGCTCAAGGATTTGAACAAGCTTCGCGCTAATCAAAAAGCAGATTCTCAGCGCTGAGAATCTGCTTTTTTCACGTCTACCGTTGTGGTCTTTAAGCGGTTTATCTTAGACATATTTCAATTAGTTTTTTTCTTGTGTCGTACCGTCAGGAATCGGTAGTTGAACCATACTCCCTGATCCACTGACGAGTGGTGATTTCCCGTCCCACTTCTTGACAGCTTCGTATTGAATCATTTCTTTCGTCAACGTCTTCTGTAATTCTTTTTGTGCTTTTGCCAACCCTTGAGCTTCGATCAAACGCGCATCGGCTGCTCCTTTTGCTTCTACGCGAAGACGTTCTGCCTCTGCTTTAGCGATTTCAAGATCCGTTTTCTTTTTATCGAGTTCCTGCGACGCTTTGACACGCGCATCGATTGCTTCCTGTGTCTTTTCATCTGGTTTTGGTGCACCGAGTGCGACATCCTCGATGATGAAACCGATATCCTTGACGTCTTCTGCAAACTGCGTCTGAATGCTCGTCGAGACGTTTCCTGATTTTTCACCGAACAGTTCAAGGACGGTAACTTTCGAGATTTGCTCACGCGACGCATCATAGAGTCGTTGTTTCAAGTAACCTTTGGCAATCTCATCGATTTCGATCGGTCCGAACTTGTTGAAGACTTTCGTCACCTTATCCGGTGAGACGGAGAAGCTGTATGTAAAGTCAACGACGATGTTCTTTCCATCCTTGGTTGCAAGTGTCATGTTCTCAAGCGACTTCGTCTGTGTCCGGATCGGATACTCCGTCACCCGCGTGATCGGTGAAACGACATGCCAGCCTTGCGATAACGTCTCATCTTTGACACCGCTTGACGGTGTATAGACGACCCCAACTTGTCCGGGTTCGATTTGTTCAACGATGAACGGCGTTGTTGCAAGCAACGCTAGTACGAGCACACCAGCGATGATCATCGATGGGCGAATTTTTTTCTTCGGTTTGATTTCTCTCATTCTGAATCTCCTTTATCGATCTTTTCTTGGATATAGCGGTAGAGTTCCATGCCAAGCAAAACGATGAGGGCGAAAAACAATAATGTGAAAAAGATGGCCATCTAACCCCTCCTCTAACGAATTCCTTACTTTGTTCTACGTATCCATCTGGAAAATGTTTCATTTTTTTAAATGTCCAGTTGCTTATTTTTAATTTCTGTCCTAATATGGAGGGAACTTTGCCTGCTCTACGACAGATCACGATTTGTGGTACACTCGAATGAGCACATCACTTACTAGAAACGAGGGTTCATCTCTATATGATTACAGTACAAAACGTCGGTCTTCGCTTTGCAGATCGAAAATTATTCGAAGACGTCAACATTAAGTTCACACCAGGTAACTGTTACGGTCTGATCGGTGCAAATGGCGCTGGTAAATCGACATTCTTGAAAATTCTCGCTGGTGACATCGAAGCACAACAAGGCGATGTCATCATCACACCAGGCGAACGTTTAGGCGTTCTCCGTCAGAACCATTACGAATACGAAGAATTCCAAGTCATCGAAACGGTCATGATGGGACACAAACGTCTCTATGAAGTCATGAAAGAAAAAGATGCCATCTATATGAAAGAAGATTTCTCAGACGAGGACGGCATGCGTGCTGCTGAACTCGAAGGTGAATTCGCTGAGATGAACGGTTGGGAAGCGGAGTCGGAAGCAGCGATGCTTCTTCAAGGACTCGGCATCAAGGAAGACCTTCACTCGAAAACGATGGCTGAGCTGACAGGATCTGAAAAAGTTAAAGTCTTGCTTGCGCAAGCGTTGTTCGGTAAACCAGACATTCTCTTACTCGATGAGCCGACGAACGGACTCGACCTGAAAGCTGTCAAATGGCTTGAAGAATTCTTGATCGGATTCGAGAACACGGTCATCGTCATTTCCCACGATCGTCACTTCTTGAACAACGTCTGTACGCACATGGCGGATCTTGATTACGGTAAAATCCAACTGTATATCGGAAACTATGATTTCTGGTATGAATCAAGTCAGCTTGCTTCGCGTATGGCAAGTGACCAAAACAAGAAAAAAGAAGAGAAGATTAAAGAACTTCAAGCCTTCATCGCACGTTTCAGCTCAAACGCCTCAAAAGCGAAACAAGCGACGTCACGGAAGAAATTGCTTGATAAAATCACACTCGACGACATTCGTCCATCGTCACGCCGCTATCCGTTCGTCGGCTTCACACCGGAACGTGAAATCGGAAATGATCTCTTGATGGTCGACGGCATCTCGAAGACGATCGATGGCGTCAAAGTCCTTGATAACGTCCGCTTCTCGTTGAACAAGACGGATAAAGTCGCGTTCATCAGCCAAAGCGATATCGCGATCACGACACTATTCAAAATCCTTATGGGTGAGATGGAACCGGATAGCGGTACGTTCAAATGGGGCGTCACGACTTCCCAGTCATACTTGCCGAAAGATAACTCGGAATTCTTCGAAGGCTCGGATAAGACGATCCTCGATTGGCTCCGTCAGTATTCACCGGCAGATGAGAGTGATACGTTCCTCCGTGGATTCCTCGGTCGGATGCTCTTCTCTGGAGAAGAAGTCATGAAAAAAGCATCTGTCTTATCCGGGGGCGAAAAAGTCCGTTGTATGCTTTCAAAAGCGATGCTCAGTGGTGCTAACGTCCTTGTACTCGACGATCCAACGAACCACTTGGATCTCGAATCGATCACGGCACTCAACGATGGTTTGATCGCTTATAAAGGCGCAATGCTCTTCAGCTCGCATGACCACCAGTTCGTCGAAACGATCGCGAACCGCATCATCGAGTTGACGCCAAACGGTATCGTCGATAAAGAAACGACATACGATGAGTATTTGAACAACGATACGATTCAACAGCAATTAACAGCGTTATACGCACAATGATTTAAAAGAGACCGGAACTGTCGTTTCGGTCTTTTTTTGAACATGTTGAAGGAGGAATGCGATATGCGACATCGGGTATGCGCTGCGTTGATTGAAGAGCAACAGATCCTAATGGTCGAATTACATACCCCTTCCCGGACATTTTGGACGTTACCCGGCGGAGGTGTCGCGAATGGTGAAACAAAAGAGCAAGCCATCATGCGAGAAGTGTTAGAAGAAACGCATCTTCACGTCACGGTCGAACGGAAACTTTACGAGATTTCAATGGATCAAGGAACAGAGACATGTTTTCTCGTTCGCCGTGCCTTAGATAGTCCTGGACCTCGACTCGGGATCGATCCTGAACTATCGCTTAATCAACAAGAATTACGAGCTGTTCGGTTTCGACCACTGAATGAGATGCAAAATGATTCACAGATTTCTCGTTTGCGTCTACTATCGTAACGATATAATCTTTGGATTAAATGAAAATTTAATAACCGTATTTATACTTAAAAATAGTAGTCGGTAACTAAGCATTTTGATAATCCAAAATCGCTCGATCCAGCGATAGAAAACGAGAACGTTATCAAGGTGTCGACTGCCTATCCGTTTTACCGAGTGATCATAAATCGTATACGAATCGATAAGATATGAAAAACGGATTCCCCAGTGCGGGAATCCGTTTTTTCATGCATTGTTCTTCTTTTGTTTCGCTGCCTCTTCTTCGACACGTTGCAACAAGCCTTGAACAATTTTCTCGTTTTCTCGTTCGCCACCGAGTGACAAGAGACTTTTCCCAACGAAGTTCACTCCTTCATTTTTTCCTGTATAAATCAACAGACAACGATCGTGTCCAAGTGGTTTGAGCGTAAACGTCATCTCGATCTTGAATATTTTAGCCAATGTGAATCCAATCGTATTTTGCTTGAAGTCAGGCTCGTTCGTATAGGCTAAATCGGTCACGATATAGGTTTCGAGTCGATTACCCTGCATGTATGTTTGACGATACGTCGAACCGACGACACCCGGTTTTCGTTCAATCACCTCGTGCTGGACGACGTTTGGAATCAAACGCTGCAATCGCGTGTGATCAAACAAGTGCCATGCTTCCTCAATCGGGATATCGAGCTGTCGTTCTTCTCTCCACGTAATCATAGATCCGCCCCCTTTTCTATAGAAATACCCTGTCATCCGGTCTTGTAACGTCCGGTGACAGGGCGGGAGCAGATTCTTATTTTACTGTGCTTGTTTCAAGGGCTGCACCGAGGAACTTCGCTAGTTCGAGCATGCCGTAGCGTCCTGCAGCTGCCTCGGCATCCGAATTATAGTTCGTATTCGTATTGACGTCATACGTATAGATCGTACCTGACGCATCCTTAATGAACTCGATGCCTGCGACCGCGATTTGGTTCGCTTGGAGGAATGCTTCATACTTTTGGATGATCGGGTCATCGAAGCCTTCAACGATTTGGAACTTCATCGGCGTTTGTGGCGCTTCTTCACCAACTGGGCAGAACAAGTCGTCGATCACACATGCATCCGCTGGGCAAAGCTCAAAACCTTCTGATGTATCGACTCGAACCGCGTAGACGAACTTTCCACCTACGAACTCACAACGTGTGATGTACGGTTCTGGTGCTTGAATATACTCTTGAATCAACGTGATGCCATCGACTGGTTCGTCGAATGTCGGACCGTCGAGATAAGCTTCAAGTGCTTCAATCGAGTGGAACAGCTGGACGCCGAGACCTTTTCCGGCACGGTTGTGTTTCGTGATGAATGACGAAACACCGATTTCTTTTGCTGCTTGTACGATTTGATCGCGTCCGACGGCAGCCGTCGTCTTCGGTACACGAATCCCAGCCTTCCGCAACGCCGTGTATTGATTGACTTTGCTGACTTCAAGACGAAGCGCACGCGTTCCGTTAAAGACGGTCCGGTCATGCTCTTCTAACCAAGCGAGGACCCCTTCCGTCAATTCCGGCGCGTAACGATGCCCCCGCGTATGCGAAGAGGCACTCATCCGGCTGTAAAAGACGCCTTCTGGCGGCAGTTCGTCCAGCGGAACGATCCCTTCATTCAAGTGCCACTCTTCATACGGTAACTCGAGTTCTTCGAGACGTTTGATGAGATGGTCCGTCCATTCTTGATTTTCGTGGAGAATATGAATTTTTGTCATGATTGTTGACCTACCTTTCGTTTCGCTTCGACCAGTGGCATTACGTCACGAGCAAAACGTTCCATTTCTTCGAGTTGTGGTGAGAATTGTAATAAGAGTAACGTGACACCAACAGCTTCGAATGCTAGAATCCGTTCAGCGATTTGTTCTGGTGTTCCGATTAAATTCGGACGTAGACCACGGTTCGAGACGGAATAATCGTTTCGTTCGACCTGTTGTTCGAGTTGCGATTTACTGATGAAATCTTGATAACCGGCATAACCGGCGCTGTCTTCCTTAACGTCCGTGATGCGTTGCCACTCAAGAAGCGCTTCTTCTTCCGTATCCCGACAAATGATGTAGGCAGCAAGACCGAAGCTCTCAAGCGGTGCGTGTCCCGTCGCTTCCCGGCGTACTTTCATATCATTGATTTTATGAGCTACTTCTTCAACAGTGCCTCCATGCATGACGTAGGCATCACAATGTTCGACGATCGTCCGTTTTCCGGCTTCACTCTCTCCACCAGCGTAGAGCTTAATCCCCGGACGCTGGATGGGTTTCGGATGGAGTTCTGCCTGTTCGATCGTGTAGTGATGACCGAAGAAGCTGTATGGTGACGCATCTGCCCATAGTCCTTTCATGACCGTGACGAACTCTTCCGTCCGGGCATAGCGCTCATCATGTGCAGTAAAAATACCGTTGTATTGTTTTGCTTCTTCTGCCCACCAGGCTGAGACGACATTGAGCGTAAATCGCCCTCCACTCAACTGATCGATGTTTGCCGCCATCTTCGCCGTCGTCGCTGGATTATGGAACCCGGGACGAACCGCTGTCATGATCTCAAGGCGTTCTGTTGTTGCAGCAATCGCCGCTGCCGTTGTCCATGCCTCAAGACTCGGTTCCTTGATGCCTTTGATATCGTTCAAGTTCAATTCCGCAATCAACGTCGTCGAGAAGCCGATGCGTTCAGCTGTTTGTGCGACTTGTTTCGCATAATCGAATGTTGCTGGCATCTGTTCATCCTCGACGTTACGTAACCATCCCCCAAAAATCGGTAACCAAAAACCATACTCCACTCCATCGTCCCCCTTATCATAAAAAAACGCTCTTTTCGAAGTTCGAAAAGAGCGACGGTATCTTGTCCTGTCCGCTCTTATCTTCAGAAGGTATTCCTTCCTGGAAGTAGCACCTTCCGCCATAGCGGGGTTGCTGAAGTGTCTTCGGGCCAGTCCCTCGACTTCTCTAGATAAGATGTGTTGCATTCATCGTACAAAATTCACTGAACTAAAGCAACCATTAAACCGTCTTTTCCAATCGGAATTATTTCGCGCATAAAAAAATCCCGACGTCGTGTCGGGATTCCGGATTAATATGGTGCGACGAAATCTGATGTTGGCTCTGGTGCTTGTTCACCACGAACACGATCATAGAATTTGGCAAGCGTGACGCTGAAGTATGGTCCAACCCATAAGACAGCAAGACCAAGTGTAACGATTACAAGTAATGCCCAACCAATGAATGATAGGAAGAGTAAGAATGCTTCCATCTTATGACCATCCATGAGTTGGCGTGAACGCGTGATGGCCTCGAGGATACCGATCGATGGTTCATCTCGAAGGATGTAGAACGTCAACAGGTAAGAGAACGACTTGATGATACCAGGGATGATTAAGAGTAACGTCCAGAGCGCGATAAAGATGAACTGAACAATGGCCAGCCCCACCACTTTCAGGAACATACCATATGGCTCAAACAAATCCGTCACTTTCGTTTCTTCGCCACGAGCAATCGACATGGCAATCCATGTCCAACCGACTCCTACTGGAATCAATAAAATCGACACCAATGATACAACGAGATCTATACTACTAGACGGCTCATCGATATCCGATCCAAATAAATTAGGAACACCCTGAATAATACTAAACAGCAGAAAAGCTAGGACTGCAAATCCCCAACGACCGCTGAGCGACTCCTTCGCTGCTTTCTTTAATTGAGATGACATGAGTAAGGTCCTCCTTGAAAAATAAGTTCTCACCTTACTCTACGGCTTAAAATTTCTAATGTTTCACTCTTTTTTCAATAATTTCCCGTCTCGTTGCTGGTTGAGCCAAGCACGCTCAAGTTGTCGTCCACATGTTAGAACGAACGTTGAACATCGAAGCGCTTCATCGCAAACGAAATGTCATGTTTTTCGTCTATGTACGCTGATATATCTCCACAGCCGGATCCTGACGCTTATATTTCGCGACGATGACGATCAAAACCGTGATGATCACAAGCAGGAACCAAGAAGATAATTTTCCAAGATCAACGACTGCCCAGCCTCCTTCTTGATGCGGATAGACCCAGCCTTTAAAAAACGTCACGATATTCTCTGCGATCCAAATGAAAAAGGCGATCAGTAAAAAGGACAGGACGAGCGGCATCCGATAAATCGTCTGCTCGATCGTAAAATGAACCCATGACTTATAGAAAACGAGGACGACGAGAACCATCAATAGCCAGCGTGCATCGAAGATCCAGTGGTGGGTGAAGAAGTTGAGATAGACGAGACTACCGACGCTGATCGCAAGCCACGGGGGAGGAAATGCTATGAATCGTAAATGAAATCGCCGAAAAGCCTGGCAGACATAACTCGCGACGCTTGCGTACATGAATCCTGCATACAATGGAACACCAGCCACTTTCGTCAAAGCTTCTTCCGGATAACTCCAAGACCCGACGTTCACTTTGAACAGTTCAAGTGCTAGACCGATGACGTGAAACAATAAGATCAGTTTGAATTCCTCCATCGTTTCATAACGTGTGACGAGTAAGACGATTTGGACGAGAATACACCATAGCAACAAGAGATCATATCGAGCAACCGTTTCAGTAGGAAGATAACGTGAAAGAGCAAGCGCTGCGAAAATCATCACGGGAAAGACGCAACAGATGGCTTCTATATATGTAAAACGAATCAGGTGCCGGATCGCTTTCATTCGGTCATCTCCTTTTTTCTTCAGTATACGGGTCTCAATCCTCCTTCCCCTCCTTCTTAAGATGGAAAAAACGGAAAATTTCGTCTTTCTTCTTCCACTTTCCTCATGATACAGTTAACGAATCAATTATTTTAAGAAATGAGGTGCCAGACATGACGCGTCATCGCGCTTCCTGGTTGTTACGCGCTACGTTAAAGTGGGGGCTCTTCCTACTTGGTTTATTTTTACTCGCCCTTGGCTCATCGATGATGATCACAGCTGAACTCGGTGTCTCGACGTGGGATGTATTGCATCTCGGTCTCCAAAAGAAGACGCCACTATCCGTCGGAACGATCATCTTACTTGTTGGTCTATTACTCGTTTTCGTGAAGTACGCATTAGACCGCGTCACACCGCAAATCGGAACGCTCGTCAACGCGATTTTCGTTGGTGTCTTCATGAATCTTGTGCTTGGTTCTCATCTCTTACCCTCTTTTGAATCGATCTGGTTGAATACGCTCTGGCTGATTTTCGGTATCTTCATCATTGGGATGGGCGCTGGTCTGTATGTCGCTGTCGGATACGGGGCTGGTCCACGTGATGGGTTAACGCTGACACTTGCAGAGCGCTTCGGAACGTCGATTCGTCTGATGCGGACGATCATGGAAGTCACGGCATGCGGCATCGGTTGGTTGCTTGGGGGACCTGTTTTCTTCGGTACGATCCTCTCGATTTTCTTAATCGGACCATTCCTACAATTTTGGTTGTTCTATTTCCGTCGGATCATTGCAGCGATCGATGCAAAAGGAATTCCAGCGTCTAAACGCCAAATTAGCTAAGTCGCCTGACTCGATATCATTCCGCGTGAATGATATCTTTTTTTATGTCAGAAGCAGATAAGTTGCGTCATCAAAATAAACACGTTATATTCGTTTACATATCAATCTTTGATACGTCAAAGGTTTCTTCGAACGAAGGGAAGGATGTGATGGATTGAGTATTTCCTGCACCGAAAAAGGACGTTTGATCTATGCACTCGTCTCCGTCAATAAGACGATTGCTCAAAAATTCGATCTCTGTACGGATGGTTTCAGTCAGACGCGAATGGACCTACTTGCTCAACTACAAGTCGATCAAACGATCAGTCAAAAAGAATTGCAAAAACGCGTCAATGTCGATCACGCGGCGGTGACCCGTCACCTCAAACACCTGGAATCGACAGGGATGATTGCTCGCGAGCGTTCAGCCGCTGACAATCGGGTGATTCTTGTTTCCTTAACGGAACAAGGGGCGACGCGCATTGCACGATTACGCGAACAAAAAGAGGAGTTCCTCGAGAACTTACTCGAAGGATTCTCTGCTGAAGAACAACGGACTTTAGCTGAGATGATTCAACGCATCGAAGCGAACGCCGAAACATTACCTAAATTAAAAGAGGAGTCGCTTTAATATGGCAACGCAAACTCAAACAGACTTCATGGAAATCGTCAAAGGACGCCGTTCGATTCGTAACTACGATACAGACGTGAAGATCTCAAAAGAAGAAATGACACAAATTCTTGAAGAAGCAACACTCGCACCTTCTTCTGTCAACATGCAACCATGGCGTTTCCTCGTCATCGATAGCGAAGAAGGCAAAGCGACACTTGCACCACTCGCGAAATTCAACCAAGTCCAAGTCGAAACATCTTCTGCTGTCATCGCCGTCTTCGGTGACATGAACGCTGTTGATCAACTCGAGAACATCTACGATACAGCTGTCGCAAAAGGGCTCATGCCACAAGAAGTACGCGATCGCCAAGTACCAGCGATCCAAGGGATGTACAGCAGCGTATCAGCAAACGACTTGAAAGACAGCATCTTGATCGACTCAGGTCTCGTCTCGATGCAATTGATGCTCGTCGCTCGTGCGCACGGATATGATACGAACCCAATCGGCGGTTACGAGAAAGATCAAATCGCGGAAGCATTCGGTCTTGAAAAAGAGCGTTATGTACCGGTCATGTTGCTATCGATTGGTAAAGCGGTGGACGCAGGATACCCATCGGTTCGCCTACCAATCAACGACATCGCAGACTGGAAATAAGTTTTTTCACACTATAAAAAAGAAAAAACACACAAGGGAGATTGAATAATTATGACTACTCAAACAACAACGGACTTCATGGAAATCGTTAAAGGACGTCGCTCGATTCGTAACTACGACACGAACGTAAAAATTTCAAAAGAAGAAATGACACAAATCCTTGAAGAAGCAACACTTGCTCCATCTTCAGTTAACATGCAACCATGGCGTTTCCTCGTCATCGATAGCGAAGAAGGTAAAGCGACACTCGCACCACTCGCAAAATTCAACCAAGTTCAAGTCGAGACATCTTCTGCTGTCATCGCTGTCTTCGGTGACATGAACGCGGTCGACAGCATCGAGACAATCTACGACATGGCTGTTGAAAAAGGTCTTATGCCACAAGAAGTACGTGATCGCCAAGTACCAGCCATCAAAGGTTTCTACCGTCCAGAAGACGTTGAAACATTACGTGATAGCATCTTGATCGACTCAGGTCTCGTTTCAATGCAATTGATGCTCGTCGCTCGTGCACACGGTTACGATACAAACCCAATCGGTGGTTACGAAAAAGACCAAATCGCAGAAGCATTCGGTCTTGAAAAAGAGCGTTACCTCCCAGTCATGTTGCTTTCAATCGGTAAAGCCGTGGACGCAGGATACCCATCGGTTCGTCTACCAATCGCTGACATCGCAGAGTGGAAATAAGCGATCTCACTCAGTCCGGATTCCTTTCATAGGAATCCGGCTTTTTTATATACTCAAAGAAAAGGAGGCGTCAGTAATGTATGATGTGACGATTATCGGAGCCGGTGTGGCAGGAATTTTCCTCGCCCATCAGCTTGTTGAAGACGGGCAACGCGTCTTACTGCTCGATGCCGGAAAACCAATCCGTGAACGAACGACAGAAGATGCGTATCTTGGATTCGCAGGGCTTGGCAAATCAGAAGGAAAGTTCAATTATGCGACAGGATTCGGCGGGGAACTCGTCTCAAAAATCGGTGAAGAGACGACACGACGACTGTTCCAAGAAGTCGATAATCTTTTATGTACATATGGTGGAGGTATAGTTGAGACCTACTCGACGCATTCCTCTACTGTAGCGTCTCGTGCCCGTCGCGCCGGTCTACATTCGGTCGAGACGACCGTCCGTCATTTAGGCACAGTACGGACAGCTGCTGTCTTCACGGCGTTTGAGGACGCCTTATTACCGCGTCTCGGTGCCCGGTTCGAAACGACAATCGAGCAGATCACGAAATCAGAGCCGTTTACGATCAAAACAGCGGACGAGATCTTCGTCAGTCAACGGATCGTGTTCGCGACAGGTCGTTCAGGTGCAGACTTTACGTTGCAAAAGTTAGCGACGCTTGGTGTCACCCCACAGCGGACTCGACTTGATCTCGGGGTGCGAATCGAGACGGATGAGGCGCTATTTCGGACATTGTTACAGGAGACGTTCGAGACGAAGCTCGGTTACGACTCGCCTTACGGTCAAGCCGTCACCTATTGCATGAATCCGCGCGGACGGATCATCCGCAAATATCAAGAAGGACTCGTCATGCCGGACGGCCAAAACGTCCACGAGACGGCAGACGGCTCGACGAATCTGAACTTTACACTATTTCTCCCGCGTTATTTTTCGACGCTAGCGAAAGCGAATGCGTATGCCGCACGCATCATTGGCGGAATCAACCAAGGTGGTGATCGCATCCTCGTTCAGCGACTCAGTGATTTCCGAGCATCGCGAGCGACGGCAAACGATCAACTGAGTCGTAACACCATTGTCCCTTCTCTAACCGCGTCCCCCGGTAATTTGCATGCAGAAGTGCCTACAGAAGACCTGCTCGTCTTAGAAGGGTTTTTAGAGCGCCTTGAGCAACTCCTTGAAGTGGAACTTCCGGGAGATACGTTGCTTTACGGATTAGATAGCAAGTTTTACGCACCGATGCTTGAGACGTCAGAGACGTTTGAGACGACATGTCCCGGTGTCTATGCGATCGGGGATTGTTCCGGTGCCACACACTCGCTTGCCCAAGCAGCTGCTAGCGGACTCCATCTTGGACATGCCTTGACGCAAAACAGCCGGTCCCTCTTCGCTTAAGCGGAGAATGACCGGCTTGTCTTATTTCTTGAATGCTTCGTACACTTTCAATTGTTTCCCTTTGACCTTCGTCGTCTTCATCGCCCGGAGGACAAGCGGACCTTTCCCGTTGAGGATATCGACATACGTCAACGTATCCTGAATCGAGATGATGCCGATGTCGTCTGCTGTGACGCCTTCAATCTTCGCAATCGTTCCAACGAAGTCGACGGCACGGAGTTTTTTCTTCTTCCCACCGTTAAAGAACAATTTCATGATGTCCGCATCAAGCTGTTCCGTTTTCGAAGAACGCGTATCTTCCGTCGCCATTTTCTCTTCGAATGCATCCGCTGTCCGCATCAAGTCCTTTTCCGTTGGTGCTTGGCGACGTGTCAGTTTCCCGTGATACTGCTCGATTTCCTTTAGGCGACGTTCGTCTGCCGGTGTGACGAGACTGATTGCTTGTCCGGCTGCTCCTGCCCGCCCCGTCCGACCGGTCCGGTGAACGTAGCTTTCTCGTTCGACAGGGAGATCATACTGGATGACGTGCGTGATGTTCTCGATATCGATGCCGCGTGCTGCGACATCTGTTGCGACAAGAATTCGGAACTTCCCGGCACGGAAGGCTTTCATCGCATCGAGTCGATCGTCTTGTTCCATCCCACCGTGAATTGCTTCAACTGGATAGTCATGGGCGCGTAGACCATTCGCGACGAAATCAACGTGTTCTTTCGTCCGACAGAAGATCATGCAACGATCCGGGTTTTCAGCGACGAGGACATCTTTTAAAATGGCGAACTTCGTCTTGTCCGTCACCGGAATATAACTATGCGTAATCGTCGAGACGACGGTCTCGCCCGCTTCGATTCGTTTTGGTGCCTCCATGTAACGATCACTCAACTGTTCGATGTCTTCTGGGAAGGTCGCAGAGAATAAGAGTGTCATCCGATCTTTTGGTAACTCGGACAAGATAGCGTCGACTTGATTGAGGAAGCCCATATTCAGCATTTCATCGGCTTCATCCAAGACGACGTAACGGATTTTCTCAAGCGATAGCGTGCCCCGCTCGATATGATCGCGTACACGTCCCGGTGTACCGACGACGACGTGTGTCTTTTGTTTGAGTTCCGTGACTTGTCCACGGAACGGTTGCTTGCCGAAGACGGCCGTCGCTTTGATCCGCTTATAGCGTCCGATGTTCATGATGTCTTCTTTGACCTGCAAGGCCAGCTCACGTGTTGGCGTCAAGACTAAGACTTGTGGTTTGTTTTCTTCCCACTCGACGAGTTCACACAGTGGGATCGCAAACGATGCCGTCTTTCCGCTCCCCGTCCGTGATTTGACGATGACGTCTTTTCCGGATAATACGACGGGGATGACCGATTGTTGGACTTCGGTTGGTGTCGTGTAACCGAGTTGCTCGATCGAATCGAGAATCGGTGTGCTTAAGTTAAAATCATTGAATCGTGTACGTGTCATAGAATGTCCTCATTTCTTATCGTAAAAAAAGCTTCCCACCGAAACGATGAGAAGCCCAACGAATTATTTGGATGCTACTTTATCTTTTTTGATTTGCTTACTACGTAATTGACCACATGCCGCATCGATGTCTGTTCCGTGCTCGAGACGAACACCACAGTTCAAGCCGTTCTTTTTCAACGTATCGTAGAACGTCGTGATATCTTCAGACGTACTGCGCTGATATTGACCGTGCTCATCGACTGGATTGTACGGAATCAAGTTGACATACGTCAGGTGACGTTTGTCTTCGAACAGTTTTGCTAGTTCGACTGCGTGTTCTTTTTGGTCGTTGACGCCACGAAGCAAGATGTACTCGATCGTGATTTTACGGTTCGTCGTTTGAACGTAATAATCGATCGCTGGCATCAATTTCTCAAGCGGGATCGCCCGGTTGATTTTCATGATTTGCGTACGCAATTCATTGTTTGGTGCGTGAAGCGAGATGGCTAAGTTGACTTGGAGTTTCAAGTCAGCGAACTTGTAGATCTTGTCTGCCAAACCACTTGTTGAAACCGTGATGTGACGTGCACCGATCGCAAGACCATTGTGGTCCTTGATGACGTTTAAGAAGTCAACCATGTTGTCGAAGTTATCGAACGGTTCACCGATACCCATGACGACGACGTGGCTGACACGTTCTTCGTTACCGACTGCATCGAGGTGATGTTGGACGTTCATGATTTGCTCAACGATTTCGCCTGCTGACAAGTCGCGGCTCTTCTTGATCAGACCACTTGCACAGAAGCTACAGCCGATGTTACAGCCGACCTGTGTCGTAACACAGACAGAAAGACCGTACTTATGACGCATCAGAACCGTTTCAATCAAGTTGCCATCATATAATTTGAAAAGGAACTTGATTGTTCCGTCTGCTGATTCTTGCTTGACCGCTTCTGTCATCGAGTCAATCGTAAAACTCTGATCTAACAACTCAAGGCAATCCTTGTTGACATTCGTCATTTCCGCGAAAGTCGTGACACGTTTACGGTAGAGCCAATCCCATACTTGTTTGGCACGGAATGGTTTGTGCCCTTGATTCGATAACCATTCTGTCATCTGCTCAAGCGTTAATCCATAAATGGATGGTTTATTCATTTCGAAAGACCTCATTTCTTTTTCCAGAACTACAACATTCCTTTATCTTAGTAAAAATCAGCGCGTGACGCAACGTTCAAATCCTAAATGTTCACTTTCTGTAAATTTTTTGCGCCACTTTCGATCAAATCGACAGACTCCGACGTCCGAATTGAACGACTGCTCCAGTCAAGAACACGAGACAGAGGACAAGTAAAAGAATGGAATGAAGAAGAAAATGATTCGTTCCTTCTAGTAATTGCGTCGTATTGAATAAGGAGAAGACGGATAGATAACGGAGCCACTCCGTCTTGTCACTTAGCTCCGACAGAATCGTCAAGACGATCGATAGAACCAGCACACTACCGGCAAGCGAAAAAGCACGACGTTCTTCGTCAAATAACGTCGCAACGAATAACGTAAAGGCGCCGATCGCCAAGAGTAACAATAGCGCATTGAGCTGAATCCGCCATAAGATGACGTCATTGATCGAAATATCTGTCATCCACCAGTCGGATACCATCAAGACAAGTCCATTCAGTCCTACGAGAACCATACTTGCGATACCCATGACGATCGCGACAGCAAACGTATACGCATTCCGGGTGATCGGGGCTGCGAGATAGACGATCAGCTCTCCGTTGTCGATCGGTCGCGCAACGAGGCGCGCTGCTAATGAGAGCAAGAATAGACTCGCAATGACTTGAAAGATCAATCCATAATAGTTCCCTCCGAGCAGATCCAGTACATTATCGAATCCCGTCACCTTATCGTATTGAAATGCTTTTAAGACTTCTGGAGGTAACGCTTCTAGTTTTGTTTCTAGTAAACCAGTCTTCATCATCGATGGATAAAGCAACGCAAGCATCAATAAGTAGAGACTCGTTCCAATCGCATAAGCAAGCACGGGCTTTCTGACCTGCTTGAATAAAGAGCGGATCAACAATATCACGACGATTCCTCCTCTCCATAATAATGCAAGAAGACCTGTTCTAAATCATCTGCTGACGGACGAATCAGCCGTACATCGTACTGGGTTAAATAAGCGATCGCCTGATTCAAGCTCAGCGTCTCATCCGTTTGAAAACTGACTTCCAGCCGCTTCGGTTCAACACCGACTTGCATCGCGAACTGTGCTGCTTCCACCTCCGTTCGGAAGACGATCGTGTACGTCTTTCGACTCGATCGAACCAACTCATGAATATCCGATTCGACGATGATGCGCCCTGCTTTGATTAAAGCCGCTCGATCGCACGATTTTTCCATCTCCGGAAAGTGATGTGAACTCATCAGAATCGCTTTTCCAGCATGCTTCTCCTGTTCAATCCACTCTAAAAAACGCTCTTGCATCAAAGGATCGAGTCCACTGGTCGGCTCATCAAGTAGATAGACGGGTGCATCCTTCATGAAGCAACCGACAAGTGCCAATTTTTGTTTCATCCCTTTTGACATCTTGCGGATTTTCGTCTTCGTCTCAAAAGGAAATCGTTTCAACAACAGTTGTCGCCGTGCCGGATCGCTACCGTGTAGTCGTTGCATCAAATCCAGCATGTCTGCTCCCGTCATGTCTCCAGGTAAACTAATCTCCCCCGGCAAATAACCGACCAATTTCTTCACTTCTTTACTTTGCTTCCAGCAATCAAAACCACCGATCGTCGCCTTTCCACCATCCGCAGCCAATAGTCCCATCAAATGTCGGAGTGTCGTTGATTTTCCAGATCCATTTGGTCCGATGAAACCGAATATCGTACCCGGATCAACTGTAAAACTGACATCGAATATTCCACGCCCCGGTGCAAACTCTTTCGTGACATGCTCTAAACGGATCATCATCCGACCTCCTTATCTTTTATTTCTTTCCTCACTGTATTCATACCCGTTTTGAAGCAGTTTGTTCGGATCAAAGCGATAGATGACGAACCGCTCGTCATGATTTTTTTCATAGAGGTCTCGTAATCGAATCTCATCGACTTGCTCGAATACGGTATGACGCTCCAAGTACTCCCGGTATTCATCGGTCGGGTAATACAAGATGAGATCAACCGAACGCGGGGAACGTTCGACCGAACTTAAAATGTGATCGATCACTTTCATGAAAATTTGTGAAGAGAATGGATTGAAGAAATAAAACTTATTCGTCTCATCCGGAATGGCATACTGCTCGGCATACGTCTGTTCAAATCGCAAACTTCCGGAACGCCGCTTCCGTCGACTTTGGTAGTTCGCCATATTCCGGAGTGCGTCCTCGTAAAATTGTCCGTTCATCTCGATTCCGATGACGGAACAATCGAATCGGTCGTGTAAGTAAAAGTTCAAACGCCCTTTCCCACACCCGAAATCAATGACCGTGTCCTGTTTTTGAAACAAATACGTTTCGCATAATTCGTCTAGTGCCGCATAAGGCGTTGGTTCATAGCGATTGTAGTGACTAAACACACCATAGAGGTGTTGCATCTCAATGGTCTCGATTCGTAATCGTTGATCGTATTCCTGTTCATTCATTGTCGTTTGTTCCTTCTTTCCGGCATTCTTGCCTTCATCGTACTATACTGAAGAAGTACGTTACTCGTTTTTTGAAAGGGGATTTTATGATGATCGTCGTTACGAACCGGATTAAAGTCAAAAAAGGGATGGCTGCAGCTCTCGCTCCTCGTTTTACGCGTCCAAGTGGACTTGATACGATGGACGGATTCATCCGCGTCGAGGTCTTATTGACGCAAAACATCGAAGAACATGATGAAATGAACGTCAACATGTACTGGGAAGACATGAAGAGTTTTCAAGCATGGCGTGAGAGTGACGATTTCAAAGCGTCACATAGTCGACCTGCGAGTAGTGAGGCAGGAGAATCGCCAATGCTCGGCAGCGAGATTCTGACATATGAAGTTGCTTCGGTCAAAGAACGCGCATGATGCACGAAAAGGACTCGTCTCGAGTCCTTTTTTATATACCTATACACAAATAGTGAAAGGGTTTAATTGTCTCAAATGGTATTATTTGTTATTATAGTGCCAATACAGAGAGAGAGGGTTCTTCATGAATTCATTAACTATATTTGAACAAGCCATTCGTAGCTTACCTGATGATCGTACGTTACGACGTGATGAATTATGGACGGACGATTTTTTATTGCAACAGGAGAACGAGCTGACCGTCTATTATTCTCCGATTGGCGAATATGTCAATACTGAAGCAAAAGTCGTCATCATCGGGATCACACCAGGTTTTGAACAGATGCGAATCGCTTTCGAAGAAGCAACGGATGCCCTCCATCATGGGGCTTCACTAGAAGGGACGGCACGCATCGTCAAATATGCAGCCAGTTTTGCCGGAACGATGCGACGTAACCTCGTCCAGATGCTTGATACACTCGAGCTTCCAGCATTGCTCGGAATTGAGACGGCTACTAGCTTATTCCATCAACATCAGAAATTATTGCATCCAACATCACTGTTAAAGCAACCCGTCTTTTATCGCGAAAAGAATTACTCGGGTCATCAACCGAAAATTAGTCGTAGTCCTTTATTGAGGCACTACGCGGAAGAACACTTCGTCGCTGAGATCAATCAGTTACAAAAACCAGCGTTATTAATTCCACTCGGTCGGGTCGTCGAGACGCAAGTCCGTGGATTGATTCAGGATGGACGAATCGAACAACATCAGCTTCTTTCCAACTTCCCCCATCCATCTGGCGCGAACGGTCATCGAAAAAAACAATTCGAAGAAAACCAAGCCTATTTGATGAAACAGCTCATTCAACATTTTGCCGAATGAGCAACTTTGTCTTAAATTATCAGAATATATGGTTGAATCTTTTTTGAAATACGTGATAAAGTGTCCATAAGAACAGAATATGACTATTCTATCGATGAGGTAGAGGCGCGATTTCAATCAGTACTTGGTCCGAGGATGACAACGAAGACGACTACAGGAAAGGTGACATCGCCGAAATGACAGTATGCGTCGAGCATACCGTCGTTGGTCGATTCGGGAAATACCCGATCGATTGCCATACATAACAGTTGTATGGAGCGCTCCAATTCGGCTAAGAAAGACGCATCCAGCGAGGGTGTCGGCTTTGTTGCCGGTGCCCTTGCTTTTTTTGTGCCGCGGGGTCTCATCTTTAAGCCATTTTTAAAGAGGAGGATATTTTTCATGGTCAACTATTCAGATTCCATTATTGCCCTTGTACCTGCTTTACTAGCTATCTTATTAGCCATCTTTACCCGAAAGGTCGTTCTTTCGTTAGGTGTCGGCATTCTCGTCGGTGCCCTGTTACTTCACCGTTTTAACCCGATCGATACGGTAACCTATCTCGGCAAGAATATCTTTAGCCTCTTTTGGGCGGATGGTGCCTTGAACGAGTGGAACGTTTTATTACTTGTTTTCTTGTTATTGCTCGGTGTCCTTTCCACATTAATTCAAACATCTGGTGGCGCTCGCGCCTTCGGTGAATGGGCTTCTACACACGTCAAGACAGCGCGTGGTGCACGCTTAGTCGCCTTCGGTCTCGGTATCTTGATTTTCATCGATGATTACTTCAACAGTCTCGCTGTCGGCAATGTCAGTCGTCCGCTAACGGATCGCCGTGGTGTCTCACGTGCGAAGCTTGCCTATTTGATTGACTCAACAGCTGCGCCTGTTTGTGTCATCAGTCCGCTTTCGAGTTGGGGCGCATTCATCATTTCCATCATCGCCGGTATCTTAACGACGCACTCGATTACGGATTACTCAGCGTTTAGTGCTTTCATGATGATCGTTCCAATGAACTTCTATGCGATTTTCGCGTTACTTTTAACACTTTACATCGCTTACTCTGGCGTCTCTGTCGGACCGATGAAACAGCATGAACGCCGCGCTGCGAATGGTGAACTTTTTGATGCGTCAAAAGGAACACCGATGGGGATGGCAAAAGAGGTCAACGAACATACGAACGGAAAAGTCCGGGATCTCGTCGTTCCGATCGTCGTTCTCGTCATTGCTACGATCAGTGCGTTACTCGGGACAGGTGCTCAGGCACTTGCAGCCGACAACCGTCCGTTTACTTTAATTGGAGCATTTGAGGCAACAGACGTCACACGCTCACTTGTCGCAGGTGTCGTCATCAGTTTAATCGTCGCTTTCTTGATGCTGATCGGACGAAAAATTCCGGGTCGCGATTACCGTGCAAGCATCGTCGCTGGTATGCGTTCGATGTGGCCAGCAGTCGTGATTCTATTATTTGCTTGGACGATCATCGCTGTTATTGGTGATATGAAAACAGGCGATTATCTCGCAAGCTTCATCAGCAACTCGATTTCTGCTTCGTACTTGCCGTTCTTATTATTCTTGATTGCCTGCTTGATGGCATTCTCGACAGGAACAAGTTGGGGCACATTCGGGATCATGTTGCCAATCGGTGCGGATCTCGTCATGGCTGTCGATGCCTCACTCTTATTACCGACGCTTGCTGCTGTTCTTGCTGGATCTGTCTTCGGTGACCATTGTTCACCGATTTCCGATACGACGATCCTCAGTTCGACAGGGGCTGGATCCCATCATATCGATCACGTTACGACACAGTTACCGTATGCGCTAGTCGGTGCCGTCACTGCGGCAGTAGGTTATTTAGTCATCGGTTTCACGGAGTCTTCGGTCTTCGGTTTCATCGGAGCTCTTGTCACATTCGTACTCTTCGTCGTCGTCTTGAACGTTCTCTCGAAAAAAGGCGAAACTGCTTCGGATTTACAAACGGATTGATGAAATGAAAAAGGGACTGACTCAAAAAAGAATGACGCGTCTTTTCACGCCCTTTCCTCAGGCGAGACACAAGCCTGTTTTCCTGCTTAAATGAAGCAGGAAAACGGGTCTCGTTCGTCTCTGACAGCGCATAAATGCGCTTTTCCTGTAGGAGTGGCGTGTGACGCGCCATTCTTTTTGTTACGAGATAAGGGTGGCAGATCATCATTCTGCCACCCTTATCTTTGTAGAGACCAACTTTGAGTCAGCCCCTTTTTTTCGACTTCATGTCATGTCTTATACCATAAGTTCACACACATCATTCGCGAACGCTACCGGATCCTCGAGTGGAAGCCCTTCGACAAGTAATGCTTGTTGATACATCAGTTTGGTATAGCGCTCGAATTTTGAACGATCGTTTTGATACGCCGTTTCAAGAGACTCGAACACTGCGTGTGACGGATTCAATTCAAGAATCTTGACCGCTTCTACCCCTTCATTATTCGGCATCGCCTTCAGAATTTTCTCCATCTCGATCGAGACAGCGCCGTCCGTCGCAAAGCAGACAGGATGCGATTTTAGACGTGTTGAGGCTTTGACTTCCTTGACTTGCCCACTTAGCACTTCCTGCATGGCTTGGAACATCTCTGCTTGTGCGTCCGTCGTCTCCGCTTCCTCCGCTTCAATCCCTAAATCGCTGCTCGTGACCGACTTGAACGTCTTCTCGTTGTACGTCACGAGCATCTGGATCGCGAACTCATCGATCTCTTCCGTGAAGTACAAGATATCATACCCTTTATCACGGACGAGCTCGGATTGTGGTAATTTATCCAGACGATTCGTACTCTCACCAGCGGCGTAGTAAATATGTGCCTGATCTTCCGGCATCGCTGCGACGTATTCTGCGAGTGTGATCAACTTCTTTTCCTTCGCCGAGTAGAAGAGGACCAGATCCTGCACCTGTTCTTTATGCATGCCATAATCATTATACATACCGAACTTCAGCTGGCGTCCGAACGCTTGATAGAATGTTTCGTACTTCGTGCGATCCTCGCGCAGGAGGGCTTCGAGTTGTGTCTTGATCTTACTTTGGATATTTTTCGCGATCAATTTCAATTGACGATCGTGCTGCAGTAACTCGCGCGAGATGTTGAGCGATAAGTCTTCCGAGTCGACCATCCCTTTGACGAAACTGAAGTGATCCGGCAACAAGTCGCTGCATTTTTCCATGATTAAGACACCGTTGGCATAGAGTTCAAGACCCTTTTCAAATTCCTTCGAATAATAATCGTACGGTGCCTGCTCTGGAATGAATAAGATCGATTGATAACGAACAGCGCCGTCGACACTGATATGAATGTATTTCGCCGGTGTGTCGAAACCATACCGCTTCTCTTGGTAGAAGTTCGTATAGTCTTCGTCTGTCAATTCCCGTTTATTCTTCCGCCAGATTGGCACCATGCTGTTGATCGTCTTGACGACTTCGACCTCTTCCGTCTCGTCACTGCCTTCGATTGGCTGACGTTCGAGTTCCTTCATCTCGATCGGATAACGGATGAAATCCGAGTATTTTTTGATGATGCTACGCAGACGATATGTCTCGAGGTATTCATCATACGATTCTTCTTCCTCGTTCACCTTGATGTGGAGTGTAATCTCCGTTCCGACGGTTTCCTTTTCGACTTCCTCGATCGTATAACCTTCGACACCACGCGATTCCCATTTATAAGCGACCGCACCGCCGAATGGTTTCGTAACGACAGTGACGACGTCTGCGACCATGAAAGCGGAATAGAATCCGACACCGAATTGACCGATGATATCATGACCATCTTGTGCTTCGTTTTCTGCTTTGAAGGCAAGCGATCCACTCTTCGCGATCGTACCGAGATTTTCTTCTAGTTCTTCCTTCGTCATTCCGATTCCCGTATCACGAATGATGAGTTGACGCGCTTCTTTATTTGGTTCGATCGTAATTTTGTAGTGTTCCTTTTCGAACGAAATCGTCTCGTCCGTCAATGCTTTGTAGTACATCTTATCCATGGCGTCACTTGCATTCGAGATCAATTCGCGCAGGAAAATCTCCTTATGCGTATAGATGGAATGAATCATCATCTCCAGCAATCGTTTTGATTCCGCCTTAAATTGTTTCGTTTCCATGCTCATTCTGCCTCCCTTTTTTAGCACTCAATCATACAGAGTGCTAATTCATCTCCTATTATTAGGGAGTTCGAAATATCTGTCAATCACCTTTTTTACTGTATGTCACGACTTTTTCACGGACGATTTTTCCGATTTGACGTAAGTGTTCTGCTGACCCATAGGTGCCATGGCTGACACCGTTTTCATCCATTCGATTACCGAGACCGATGAACTGCTCACTCGGTTTGAAGTGGAGTCCGACGACGGATACCTGAAATCGTGACGAGAAGCCGATTTGAAAAATCGCGTCCGGATAATCCGTTGGTCGATAGGTCGTCCAAGCGATGTCTGGTTCGAGCTTCGCAAATCGTTCCGTGTGTTCCTTACCGAGCAGGATGATTCCTTTTATCGAGAACAGTTCAAGCAGACGTAACAAAAATGTCTGACCGAACGGACTATCTTCCAACACGCTGCGTTCTTTGATCGCTCCCATGTAGTGGTGTGTCGGAAACGGGAAAAAATCCAGATGAATGACCGGATCAAACGTCGTCTCGTAAAACGACGCACCGAGTCCGTTCAAGAATCCTTCGAGCTTACCGCCACCTGGTCGACCGAACCAGGTTCGGTACACATTTGGTTGTTTGAAGTAACGATTGAAGCGTCGGATCGATTCCGTCAATGTCTCTTCTTGTAAATACGCATTCCACGTCATGGATTGTGGACGTATGAAAAGTGGACCGTGCTCGTCAAATCGTAATGCACCTGTTCGGTCTAAAAACTGCGATCGGGATGGGTTCGTCGCGATCGTCACCCAACTGCTACGCGTCGCATCACCAAACCAGAGGACAGGTGTCGTTTGGTCGATCAATTCACTTGCAAATGCACTCTTCTCGAGTGTCATTTGGTACTGGACGGCTTCGTGTAATAATTTTTTGGCAAGTTGCCATTGATCGGATGTCAGCGTTCTCATCTCCCTCTATACAGCGATTGTGCTGTTGTAGATGTACCCCCTATCCTCTAACACTAGACGCATCGATGGGTTTAATCTCCATTTCTCCGGGAATGTTTCATAAGGTGAACGATACGACTTAGGAGGGATTTAATAATGGGTAGACTCGAGCAAAAAGTAGCTGTCATTACCGGCTCGGCAACAGGGATTGGACAAGCGACTGCACTTGTCTTCGCAGAACAGGGAGCAACGGTCGTCTGTGCCGATGTCTCACTTGAAAAAGCACAACAAACAGTAGAACAGATTACACAACAAGGTGGGAAAGCGGAAGCCGTCCATGTCGATGTCTCAGACGTCGAGAGTGTCGAGCAACTTGCGAAGCACGTCAAAGAGACATACGGTACGATCGACGTCCTCTTCAACAATGCCGGAATCGATGAACAAGGCGGGAAAGTCCACGAGTATCCAATCGATCTCTTCGACCGGATCATCGCGGTCGACTTGCGCGGTACATTCCTCGTCAGTAAATTCTTGATTCCACTCATGCTTGATAACGGTGGTTCAATCATCAATACGTCATCGATGTCTGGTCGCGCAGCTGACTTGAACCGATCCGGTTATAACGCAGCGAAAGGTGGGATTGCGAACTTCACGCGCGCGATGGCAATCGATTATGCGCGTCATGGCATTCGTGTCAATTCGTTATCACCAGGAACAATCGAAACACCACTCATCGATACACTTGTCGGTGAAAAAGAAAAAGAGCAAGGCAAACAGTTCCGCGATGCGAACGCTTGGATTACACCACTCGGACGACTCGGTAAACCACGCGAGATGGCAACAGTCGCCCTCTTCCTCGCTTCTGACGACAGCTCATATGTTACAGGTGAGGATATCACAGCAGACGGCGGCATCATGGCTTATACATGGCCGGGAGAGATGTTAATCGATTCGAAGTGGAAAGACGAAGCAGAAAAAAGTGAATGAGTAAGGTACGGTGTAACCTTCTGGTTGCACCGTTTTCTTTTATCTCAAGACGTTCAGCTCCGTAAATTATTTTCCGAATTCGTTTACCTCCCTGAAGTATTTTTATCAGGGTACAGGATAGGTAAAGGAGGAAATACTTATGCAAACAGCAATTACTTACTTACAACGGTGTCTTCAAATTCCAAGCGTTAATCCGACGGACGGAGAAGAAGCCGTCGCACGTTATGTGTACGATGTACTGATTGATCATCAGATCTCGACAGAATGGATTGAAGTCTCATCGAAACGGATTTGTCTTGTTGCGACCGTTCCTGCGAGCGAAGAGGTTTCACGCCCTTCCGTACTCGGGCTATCTGGTCATCTCGATACGGTTCCTGTGCAAGGGGACGGCTGGACGAAAGATCCATACGGTGGTGAAATCGAAGACGGACGCATTTATGGTCGTGGGGCTTCGGATATGAAGTCAGGTGTCATGGCGATGGTGCAAGCGCTCATTCAATACAAGGAACGTCAAAACCGCCCGAACACCGTCAAACTTCTGATTACATCCGATGAAGAAAATGGCATGACAGGAGCTCGGCATTTGACGGAACAAGGGCATGCGGATGATTTAGATGCTCTACTGATCACAGAACCGACGAGTGGGATGATCGGTTATGCACAAAAAGGGGTCGTTGGGATTGAAGTGACATGCCGCGGAAAAAGTGCGCACAGTTCTGCTCCGCAACTCGGACGTAATGCGATTGATGACGTATACCGTGTCATCCAGGAAGTGAAGTCAGAACGTTTCTCGATCACGACGAATCATCACCCAGCACTCGGTCCGGTCGTCGCGTCAATCACATCCATAAAAGGAGGCGAAGGACCGAACGTCGTTCCGAGTCAAGCCTCGTTCTATATGGATATTCGGACGATTCCTGGATTCGGTCGAGCGGATGTTCTTGCTGCCTTTACGGATATGGAGCGTCGACTTGTTGCCGAAGATCCTGACTTTGACATGAGCGTAACCGTCATCAAGGATATTCCTTCCTGTGAAACCGATGAACAAGCGCCTTTCTTGCAACAGGTCGCGGATACGATGGAGCAGGTCAGCGGCGTGACACCGCGAAAAATCGCCATCCCAGGCGGAACGGATGGTGCGATGTTCAGCCAAGCAAAAAAAGCATTCCCGATTGCGATTGCTTCTTTCCATGATTTCCGTCTTGCGCATCAGGTCGATGAGTCGATTCTGTTATCCGAGTATGAACAAACGATTGCGTTTTGCTTTAACTTGATCAACACACCATTACATCAATCGCTTCCATCGCTTTAAATAAAAAAGGGACGACTTTTGGGTGGAGTACCCAGAGTCGTCCCTTCTACTTTTACTGTGTTTAGTTTAGTACACACCAAGTTGTGCCAACGCCTCACTTAAATAACTTTGATCACTGCGAAATTCTTGACTTGTTTGCCCATCAGACCAGCTGATGAAGACACGACCAAGCCGGTCATATCGTAAACGGAGACGTATCACGCCCTGCTCAAATACGACTTCTCCCTGTAACGATTCATGAACATGGGCAAAATCACGGATGAACAGATCATATTCGTCGAATGAAACTGAAATGTCGTGTTTACTATCTTCTCCCGTCATTTGAATCGTTAGTTCCTCTTGTTTAGGATATACGTGTAAGATGTCCCACGATAGACTGCTTTCTTCTCCTCGAAACACGATGCGATGCTTCATTCGATTTCCACCTCTGAGTTACAGGATATTTACTAGTCTTTCTCGAAAGTAACCGATATCTTCTTCATCCGAAAGGAGTCTGCTTATGTCTCATACGCCAAAGACAGGTCCTACTGAACAGTCCGTTGATGCTTTTCTGGCACAAGTCGAACCACCACTACGTCAAGCAGATGGTATCACGTTACGTCAGTTCTTCGAAGATGTCACGGGATACGAAGCCGTCATTTGGGGGTCTTCCTTGATTGGTTTTGGTGCCTATCATTATCGCTATGCCTCTGGTCACGAGGGCGACAGCTTTTATGTCGGCTTTTCTCCGCGCAAGACGAACCTCGTCCTTTACCTCGCGCTTGGTGAAGACGATGTATCGGAACGACTGCTTGCCACTCTCGGTACGTATCGACGCGGCAAGTCCTGCCTCTACGTAAAACGACTGACTGACATCGATTTAAACGTCCTTCGGGAAATGATTAAGTACTCGATCCGCACGTTAAAAGACATGTACCCGTCTTGATTTCAATCAAAAACAGCCGAAGCGGATTCGCTTCGGCTGTTTTTTTGAAATTAATGTCCGCCTTCTGTCCGATCGATATGGCGAATGTGTTTGAGATTGACCCCGATGATGATGACGGATAAGAGGACAAAGCCACTTCCGACATAAAATGGTAAGTTTGCGTTGAAGATTTCAGCCAATTTCCCGGCCATGAATGGCGCAATGGCTGCCCCGAGAAAACGTAGGAAACTGTATGCCGCAGATGCTGTCGAACGTTCGACAGGTGCTGCGTCCATGACAGCGGTCGTGATGAGCGTGTTGTTATTCCCAAGCACGGCTCCCGCTAAGATGACACAGACGATGACGACGGCAGGTGTTTCCGTGAAGATTCCCATTAATAGAAGCAAGATTGCGAATGTGATCAACATCATGACCATCGCTTTGATCGTCCCGAACCATTGTTTCAGTTTCGGAGCCGTTAAGACCGATGTGATCGCAAGCAACATTCCCCAGCCGAGGAAAACGAATCCAAGTCCTTGTGCTGGTAGTTTCATGACGAATGGTGCATAGGCCATGATTGTAAAGAATCCCACGTTATAAAGCGCCGCAACGATTCCGAGTGTCAGCAATGAACGATGCTTCATCGCTTGGAACGGTGCTTTTAATGATAACTTCTGTTTCGGTGCAGCAGATGCTGCTGGTTTTGGCATCAAGAAGAACAAAACGAGGAACGCAATGACCATGATTGTTGCAACACCCATGAATGGCGCGCGCCATGTGATCGAACCGAGCGTTCCGCCTAACAATGGCCCAATCGAAATCCCAAGACCAACGGCTGCTTCATACAAAATGATCGCTTTGGCTGTTCCGCCTGACGATAAGGAAACGATCGCAGCGAGTGCAGTTGCGACGAATAAGGCATTCCCAAGCCCCCAACCACCGCGTAACGCGACGAGCGTCCAGATGCTGTCAGCTTGTGAAGCAAAACCAGCAACGGTTGCGATGACGGCGATTCCGAGCATTAACGTTCCTTTTTGACCAATCCGTGATGAAATCGCGCCTGTAATCAACATCGCGAATGCCATGACGGCGTTATAACTTGTAAATAAGAGCGTTACTTCACTTTTTGATGCTTCTAAATTCTCGGCAATCGTCGGTAAGACGGGATTGACGAGCCCCATTCCCATGAATGCTGTGATACTGGCGAAAAAGACTGCCCAGACAGCAACCGGTTGATGGAATAATCCATGTTTGCTTTCTGCTAATACCGTTTCCGGCTCAAGCGTCGTTGTTTTTTCAGCAAGTGCCATAGTGTCCCTTCTTTCTATTGAATGTGTTACATGAACTGTTTAAACGAATGGCGGATGACGTCGCCTCGACTAATGATCCCAACAAGACGTCCTGCTTTCAGAATCGGAAGCTTTTTAATCCGTTTTGCGCCGAGCGTTGCTGCAATCTCTTCCATTTCTGTGTCAGCGTCCGCAGTTACGACTTTCCGGCGTGCCAGTTCCATGACAGGTCGATTCAAAATATGACGAATCCGATCTTCATAATCTTCTTCGTCTCCTTTGATGACATCTACATATAAGAATGTATCGACGATGATGTCCTTGTGTTTTCCGATCGCGCGCATGATATCTCCGTCACTGATATACCCGACTACCTCTTGCTCAGCATTAATGACAGGTACGCCGCTAATACCAGATTGAATGAATCGTTCGATGACCGTCCGAATCAGATCTGTATCGTTTACTGTGATGACCTCTTGTTTCATCGACTCATAAGCTTTCATCTGAATTCTCCTTTGTCGTTCATTTCTCATATGAAAAAGTTGTATGATACAATTAAAAGAACAAAAATGATTGTATAATACAACTACAACTCTGTCAAGCCTCCTGCTTTTCGCATTGACAGCTTATCCACATTGGGTAATCATGAGGGACAGAGAGACTTTTTTGAAAGGGGAGATACCCGATGTCTCAACAAGCACTCGAAACCATTGAATTGGAGTTAGCGATTCTGATCCGGCGCTTGACGACAGCGACGGCAGACAATCGTAATTTGGATCGTGCTTCCTACCTCTTACTGCGACAACTAGCGGATTCCGGCAACGTCGGTGTCAAAACACTTGCCCGTGAACTCCAGCTTGATGTCTCGACCGTCAGTCGCCAAGCTGCAGCGCTCGATCAAAAGCAACTCGTGGAAAAAGTAAAAGATCCGACAGATGGTCGTGCCTTCTTCTATCATATTACGGATAAAGGACAAGAAGAGCTCACGATTTACCGGACAGCACGTCTCGCGAGCATCGAACGTCTCCTGACGGATTGGCCATCGGACGATGCTGAAGATTTTGGACGTCTGTTGCAACAATTCAACCGTGCCTTGCGCGAGCGTTAACGAAATTACACCATTTATAGGAACGGAGGCGAAATCAATCGATTTCGCCTCCGTTTTTTCGTCATTATTCATGATGTATGAGTAACCTGACAAACTGAACGAATTTGTGCGATGTGTTCGGGTGACGTTCGGCAACAACCACCGATCAATCGTGCCCCTGCCTCATACCATGTCTTCGCGACGGTTTGGAACGATGTACACTGATTCGTACCTGACCACGTTTTTGCGACCGGATCATAGACCTCACCGGAGTTTGGATAGACGATGATTGGCACATCCGTCAACGCCTTGAGGTGACGGATAAAGTCGGTCGCGTAAGATGCCGGAAAACAATTTGCACCGATTGCTGCGAGCTGTGGATGTTGCCCAATTGTCTCGATGCACGTCGCAAGTGCCGTTCCTTCACTAATGTGCGTCGCATCTTGAAGCGAAAACGTCAGCCAAGCGGACACTTCCGGATACGTTTCGAGAATCCGGAACAACACGACAGCTTCCTCGAGCGACGGAATCGTCTCGAATGCTAGCAGATCAGCCCCCGCTTCAATCAACGCTTCGATCCGTGGCCTGTGGAAGGCTTCTAGCACATCCACTGACACCCCATAATGACCGCGATACTCAGAACCATCTGCTAAGTAGGCACCATAAGGACCCACTGATCCCGCGATCAATGCGTCACTCTTCCCGATACGCGTGCGTGCGCTTTGCGCCAAGGTGACCGTTTGTCGAATCAGCGCCTGTGCTTCCTCTGTCGTGATATGACGTTGCTTGAAGCCTTCGATACTTGCTTGATAGCTTGAAGTGATGGCGACATCAGCACCTACTTCAAAGTAATCACGATGGACACGCTCGATCTGTTCCGGTGCTTCGATCAAGAGACGTGCTGACCAAAGCGGGTCGTTCAGATCGAATCCCTTCTGTTCAAGTTCGGTTGCAAGGGCACCATCTAAAATGAGAAAGGGAACTTCCTGTAATCGTTGATCAACTGGATTTTTGATTCGGTACATCTTCAACACTCCGTTTCTGAAAAGAATTCGTGAACGCATGAACGACATAACAGATCACGATGAATGGAATACCACAGTACAAGGCAATTCGTTGTGTCGGATCAAATCCGATACCAATCAGAGAAATCAAACAAACGACGAAAGCGGCGATCGGTACGAATGGAAAGAGTGGTGTGCGATAGACCAATTCGTCGACCGTATGCCCTTCACGAAGAAATTGCTTCCGGAAGCGATACTGGGCCACACTGATACACATCCAAACGACGACGACAGCAAGACCGGAAATCGAGACGAGCGCGATATAGACACTCCCTGCTGCATAGATGCTAGACAGCAAGGCAAGTCCTCCGCCAAGCATGCTGAATAATACGGCTCGAAGTGGAACCCCACTTGGCGTCACCTGGGCGAAGAAGCGTGGAATCATGCGTTCGTTCGCAAGCGACCAGAGCATCCGAGAGGCGGCGTAAAGTCCAGAATTCGCTGCCGACAAGATCGCTGTCAAAATGACGAAGTTCATCACGTCTGCTGCGTAGGGAATTCCGATTCGTTCGAACACGGCGACGAACGGACTTTCGAGTACACCTTTCCCATCCGTTGGCAATAAGACGGCTAATACGATGATCGTACCGACGAAGAAGAGGACGAGTCGCAAAATCGTCGTTCGGATCGCAAGCGGAATCGTCCGTTTCGGATCGACTGCTTCACCCGCCGCGACACCGATTAGTTCCGTTCCCGAGTAAGCAAAGTTCACGGCAAGCATCGTCATGAAGATGACGAAAGCGCCATTTGGAAACAACCCGCCTTCGGTTAACGAAGAAAAGAATGGAGCCGGGCTACCATCTTGCAGTGGAATAAAGCCGACGATCGCTCCCGCACCGAGTAAAATGAAAGCAATGATTGTCACGACCTTAATGGCGGAAAACCAAAACTCGACTTCAGCGAACACGCGAACCTTCAAGACGTTGATACCAAGGATCATCGCAGCGAACAATGCGCTGAACACCCATACAGGAATCGACGGGAACCAACGTTGCATTAAAATGCCTGCTGCCGTGAATTCTGAACCAAGGGCGACCGTCCATGTCAGCCAGTAGAGCCAGGCCACTGTATAACCGGTGCCGGGTCCGATGTACTTCGTTGCGTACTTATGGAATGATCCGGTTTCCGGCATGTGCACGGCGAGTTCACCGAGACTTAACATGACTAAGTAAACGACGACGGCCCCAATCAAATACGATAAAATCGTTCCGACACGTCCTGCTTGTTCCAACGTATAACCTGTACTTAAAAATAATCCGGTTCCAATGACACCACCTAACGACAGCATGATCAGATGACGTGATTCCATCTTGCGTCGAAATGCTCCGCTCGTTTTCATGAATCCATTTCCTCCTCATTCCACCTATTTCAAACAAAAAACGCATCCTCACGGATGCGTCGGTCGACAATTCGGAAATCTTATCGATCGGGTGCAGCACCCGCAGGAATTAGCACAGTATCTTTCGACCTGTTGCTGAGGTTTCATAGGGCCAGTCCCTCCACCTCTCTGGATAAGTATGTAATTGTTCCTAACCATATCAGAATGCAGATAATTCAGTCAACAGGCATTTCCCGATTTTTTTGATAGATCCATAAATTAGATTCAATCAGTTGAAGATGACGTGAAGAGCGTGTTTCGAGCAAAGTACTAAAGAAATGTTTCACTTCGACGGGCTGACCCTTTTCCATGTCCCGTAACATCGATGATTTCATCGTGTCTTCCATTGCATGCATCTGCTTCAGCAAGACCGCTTCTACATCGTCATTAAAGACTGCGCCTTGTTCTTCCATCGCTCGCTTCGCTTCCTTCATGACGTCTTGAATCATCTGATGACCAATTGGGTCCTTGCGAATTGGACCGATGGCAGAGCGAAATAGTGTCGTCACGCCCGCAAATGTCGAAATGAAGAGGTACTTTTGCCACATGTCATCCATGATATGCATCGAGTACGCCATCGGTGCCTTCGCTTTCGCAAAACGTGTTGCAATCTCCTCTAAACGCGCTGTTGGTTTACCGGTTCGTGAACCAAACAATAGCCG
The DNA here is from genome assembly GCF_018619045.1 of Exiguobacterium sp. s161. NCBI lineage: Bacteria > Bacillati > Bacillota > Bacilli > Caryophanales > Exiguobacterium > Exiguobacterium sp. s161. The sequence goes on along the minus strand of NZ_JACSNH010000004.1, from coordinate 71,119 downwards.
ATGCGACGGGCTTGTCTGTACAATACGCCCTTCTGCATCAAGCGTCGATTCAATGAAGCAAAGTCCGCCCAGTACTCGATCTTCTCCGAAGACTTCTGTTAACCGTCGTATATGCTGCATGCCGTTCAACAAAGGAATGATGTACGTCTCGCTCGAAACAAATGGCGCAAGATCCTGTAGGACATCATCCAAGTGATAGGCTTTCGTCGAAAGTAAGACGACATCAAATGTGTGATTCAGTCGCATGTCTCGTGTCACTAACTGAGGCGTGATCATAACATCACCATGAGGACTAGTGATCTGTAACCCTGTCTTTTGTAATTGTTCATAGCGCTTCGGACGAACAAGGAATGTCACCTGTTCCCCTTGCTCAGCAAGACGTCCCCCGAAATAACCTCCAACTGCTCCGGCACCTACGACTAAAACATGCATATGCATTACCTCCTTTTTAACTAATCGATTCGTTACTTACTCCTTCACCCTAACATATCGGAAACCATTTTCCTGATTCCTGCTTGAATCACTAAAATGTAAGTTAAGCGTTTGCATTTTAGAAAAAAACGTTTATACTAACTTGTATACAAGTATACTCACTTTAGAAATCAGGTGATTCCATGTCAGAACTGTTATACCCCTTGAAGTGGTTAGCAAAAGCTTCCGCTGGAGATCGTGTCGCACACGAGCTACGGATGCGCATCATTTCAGGAAAGATTGAAAGCGGTACCATTTTATCCGAAAACAAATTAGCCTCTGATTTTTCAGTCAGTCGCTCGCCCGTCCGTGATGCGTTAAAGGTCCTTGCATCCGAACAATTGATTCGTCTCGAACGAATGGGAGCGGTCGTCGTCGGTTTGTCTGAGCGCGACATTCAGGAAATCTATGATGTCCGGCTACTCATTGAAACGTTCGTCTTCGAACGACTCGTCAAAATCGAACGGGCAGAACTCGTCCGTGAACTCAGTAAAATTCTCGAAATGATGAAAGTTGCCATCAAATACAAGGATGCCGATGAATTCTCCTTCCAGGACGTACTGTTTCACGAAACGATCATCCGCTCGATTGATCATGGATATGTCAGCATGATTTGGCAAAATCTCAAACCGGTCATGGAAAGTTTCATCCTCCTATCGATGCGGGTACGATTCGAGGAAGACATCGAAGACTTCGAACGCATCCTCGCGAACCACGCCTTGTACATCGAAGCGATCGAGACAGGGGATCGTGAACGGATGGTTGCTTCCTTACATCAGAACTTTGATGACGTCCAGGAAGTCGAAGATCTCTGGAAAACGCAACAAATGATGTCGAAAGGAGTCGATTCACATGACTGAATACATGTTAGGCGTCGATATCGGAACGACGAGTACGAAAGCAGTCTTATTTACGACAAAAGGAGAGGTCGTCGGACAAACGAACGTCGGTTACCCGCTCCATACACCGAACCGCTCGACGGCGGAGCAGGATCCGGAAGAAATTTTCGATGCGGTTCTCGAATCAATCCGTTTGATCACGAAACGTCATCCGAGCATGCCACCGAAGTTCGTCGCGTTCAGTAGTGCTATGCACAGCTTGATCGCGATGGACGCACAACATCAACCATTGACTGCCTGCATCACATGGGCAGACAGTCGGAGTGAAGCATGGTCGAACAAGATCAAGGAACAATATGGTCTATCAATCTATCACCGGACCGGAACACCGATCCATCCGATGTCACCGCTCAGCAAAATCAGTTGGCTCGTCGAAGATCGTCCGGAGCTCCATGCTCAAACGGAAAAATATGTCGGGATCAAGGAATTCATGTTCCAAAGACTGTTCGGCAGATATGTCATCGACCACTCTCTCGCTTCAGCAACCGGTCTCTTCAACATTCATGAATTAGGCTGGGATACGAGCGCGTTACATGTCGCGGGAATCGATGCAAGCTATTTATCAGAACCCGTACCGACGACGACGTCATGCACTGGACTGAATGTCGATTACGCACGACAAATGGGACTATCCGTTGATACGCCGTTCTTAGTCGGTGCTAGTGACGGTGTCCTCTCCAATCTAGGCGTCAACGCGATTCGCAAAGGGGAAATTGCGATCACGATCGGAACGAGCGGTGCTATCCGAACGATCATTGATCGTCCGCAGACCGATGAAAAAGGACGAACGTTCTGTTACGCGCTGACCGAGGACCACTGGGTCATCGGTGGGCCCGTCAATAATGGCGGAATGGTCTTACGGTGGATCCGAGACGAACTCGCGTCAGCCGAAGTCGAGACAGCAAAACGCCTTGGCATCGATCCGTACGCTGTTTTGACGAAGATTGCCGAACGCGTCCGTCCTGGATCCGACGGGCTATTGTTCCATCCTTACTTGTCCGGTGAACGAGCGCCACTCTGGAATCCGGATGTCAGCGGTTCGTTCTTCGGTTTAACGCTTTCGCACAAAAAAGAGCATATGATCCGGGCGGCACTAGAAGGCGTCATCTACAATCTGTATACCGTCTTCCTCGCACTCGTCGAGTGCATGGACGGTCCCGTGACACGGATTCAGGCAACGGGTGGGTTTGCTCGGTCTGAAGTCTGGCGCCAAATGATGGCGGACATCTTTGAATCGGAAGTCGTCATTCCAGAAAGCTTTGAAAGTTCATGTCTCGGTGCTTGTATTCTCGGACTGTATGCGACGGGGGAAGTCGATTCGTTCGAAGTCGTCTCCGAGATGATTGGGGAAACGCATCGTCATGTACCAAATGAAGAAGCGATGCATGAATATCGTCAGCTCTTACCAATTTTCATTAGCTTGGCTCGAACATTGTCTGAGGATCATAAACGAATCGCTACGTATCAACGGAGCTTGATTCAAGAAGAAAACTAACTTAATCTTTTGGGGGAAGTCATCATGCCTTTAGTCATCGTAGGAATTGGGATCGTCGCGTTGCTCGTTCTCATCATGGGGTTGAAATTAAATACGTTTGTCTCACTCATCATCGTTTCCTTTGGCGTTGCACTACTACTCGGCATGCCGCTCGATCAGATCGTCAAGACGATCGAAGCTGGTATCGGCGGAACGCTTGGTCACCTCGCATTGATCTTTGGTCTTGGTGCCATGCTTGGAAAGCTGATCGCTGACGCCGGGGGGGCGCAGCGAATCGCCATGACGCTTGTCGCTCGATTCGGGGAAAAGAACATCCAATGGGCAGTCGTCGTCGCTTCATTCATCATCGGGATCGCTCTCTTCTTCGAAGTCGGACTCGTCCTGTTGATTCCAATCGTCTTTGCGATTTCACGTCAGCTCCGCGTCTCGATCCTGTATCTCGGGATCCCGATGGTCGCAGCCCTGTCTGTCACGCACGGCTTCTTACCACCTCACCCGGGTCCGACCGTCATCGCTGGAGAATATAAAGCCAATATCGGGGAAGTCTTATTGTATGGTTTCATCGTTGCTGTTCCGACCGTCATCATCGCCGGTCCTATCTTTACGAAAATCGCCAAACGACTCGTTCCTGAATCGTTTACACGGACAGGAAATATCGCGTCACTCGGGGAACAAAAAGAATTTGATTTAGACGAGACACCAGGCTTCGGCATCAGTGTCTTCACGGCGATGCTACCGGTTCTTTTGATGTCGGTCGCAACGATCTTCACGCTCTTACAAGAAACACTCGGCTGGGGTGAAAACAGCGTCATCTCGGCAATCGAGTTCATCGGAAACGCCTCGACAGCGATGTTGATTTCATTACTCGTCGCGGTCTACACGATGGGGATCGCGCGTCAGATTCCGATGCAAACGGTCATGGAATCTTGTACGACGGCAATTGCTCAAATCGGAATGATGCTATTGATCATCGGCGGTGGCGGTGCCTTCAAACAAGTCTTGATTGACGGTGGTGTTGGGACGTTCGTCGCACAATTATTTGAAGGATCAGCGTTATCTCCGATTCTACTCGCTTGGTTGATCGCTGCGATTCTCCGGATCTCACTCGGTTCCGCGACAGTCGCTGCTTTATCAACGGCAGGTCTCGTCATTCCGTTACTGGAGCAATCCGACGTCAACTTAGCGCTCGTCGTTCTCGCGACTGGTGCAGGTAGTCTGATCGCTTCACACGTCAATGATGCAGGCTTCTGGATGTTTAAAGAGTATTTCGGATTATCATTAAAAGAAACGTTTGCGACATGGACTGTGCTTGAGACGATCATTTCCGTTTGTGGACTTGGGTTCGTTCTTCTCCTCAGCCTCGTCGTCTAAGAAAAGGAGTCGTTCTACTTATGCAACATTCTATCGGAGTCATCGGGCTTGGCGTCATGGGACGCAACCTGGCACTGAATATGGCGAGTCATCAAGAAGAAGTCGCCATCTATAACTACACACGTGATTTAACGGACGATCTCGTCGCACATGATGAGGGACTACCTCTTCATCCGTACTATGACATTGAAGCATTCGTTCAATCACTCGCTCACCCACGTAAAATCTTCATGATGGTCACGGCTGGTAGCGCGATTGATTCGGTCATCGAATCGTTGCTTCCGCATCTCGAAACAGGCGATATCATCATGGATGGTGGGAACTCTCACTTCCTCGATACAGAGCGTCGTTTCGACGAGTTACAACGCCACGGGATCGAATACATCGGCGTCGGTGTATCGGGTGGTGAAGTCGGTGCGCGGACCGGTCCTGCGATCATGCCGGGTGGATCGAAAGAAGCTTACGAACATGTCGCACCAATCTTGACGAAGATCGCCGCTCACGTCGAAGGAGATCCATGTTGTGTTTATATTGGTCCGAAAGGCGCTGGTCACTTCGTCAAAATGGTCCATAACGGCATCGAGTATGCGGACATGCAACTGATTGCTGAAGCGTATAGCTTCCTCCGTTTCCGTCTTGGACTCGACGTCACGGAAGTCGCGGACATCTTCGCTGAATGGAACGAAGGTGAACTGAAAAGTTACTTGATTGAGATCACAGCGGATATCCTCCGAAAAACGGATGACGAGACAGGGCAACCGTTGATTGATGTCATTCTCGATCAAGCCGGTCAAAAAGGAACTGGAAAATGGACGAGCCTGCAAGCCATTGATAATGGGATCGCCTCTTCGATCATTACAGAAGCCCTGTTCGCGCGTTACCTTTCAGCTATCAAAGAAGAACGCGTCGCAGCGTCTGCTGTCCTAAAGGGACCAGAAGACTTGTCAACGCTTGAGCGAGACGCGTGGGTCGAACGGATTCGTCAAGCGCTTTATATGGGGAAAGTTGCCGCATACGCGCAAGGCTTCACCCAGTACCGAACGTCGTCTGAGTTGTATGACTGGAACTTACGCCTCGAGGAGATCGCCTTGATCTTCCGTGGTGGATGTATCATCCGGGCCGACTTCTTGAACGTCATCAGTGAAGCATTCAAAAATGATGCGAACCTCTCGAACTTGATGCTCGCCCCGTTCTTCGCTGAGAAAGTACAGGCGTATCAAGAATCGTTACGTCACGTCGTTTCCGAGGGTGCATTATCTGGTTTTGCACTCCCATCTCTATCGACGTCACTGACGTATTACGATAGCTACCGGACAGCGAATTCGAATGCCAACATGTTGCAAGCACAACGCGATTATTTCGGTGCTCACACGTATGCTCGGACAGACCGCGAAGGGATCTTCCACACGGACTGGCAATAAAGAATACAGCTCCCGACTCCTGTTTCATTTAGGAGTCGGGATTTCTTTTTTTGTTCACACAATCTTTCCTGAAATAAGAAATTGCCGATTATACCTTGACAAAAGTGTTGGTCTATATGAAATTAGTATTAGATTAGAATTATTCTAGTGTGATAAATACAGATTCCTTGTATGCACTAGAACAGATTCTAAAAATAGAACCCTTGAGGAGGATTTTTATCATGTCTTTAATCGGAAGTGAAGTAAAACCATTCAGTGCATCAGCATTCCACAACGGAGAATTCGTTGACCTAACGGATGCCAACCTTCGCGGTAAATGGAGTGTCGTATGTTTCTACCCTGCAGACTTTACATTCGTTTGCCCGACAGAACTCGAAGATCTCCAAAACCAATACGAAACACTCAAAGCGCTTGACGTTGAAGTTTACTCTGTCTCAACAGATACGCATTTCACACATAAAGCATGGCACGAAACGTCAGAAACAATCGGTAAAATCGAGTACATCATGATCGGCGACCCATCACACGTCATCTCACGTAACTTCGAAGTCTTGAACGAACAAGATGGTCTTGCTGACCGCGGTACGTTCATCATCGACCCAGACGGCGTCATCCAAACAGTTGAGATCAACGCAGGCGGTATCGGTCGTGATGCGAGCACGCTCGTCAACAAAATCAAAGCAGCACAATATGTACGTAACAACCCAGGCGAAGTCTGCCCAGCGAAATGGGAAGAAGGCTCTGCAACACTCACACCAAGCCTTGACCTCGTCGGAAAAATTTAAGGAGCGGATTCGCGATGGCTTTAGCACCAGATATTAAAGCACAACTCGCGCAATACCTCGAGCTTCTCGAAGGCGATCTCGTCCTAGCGGTTAGCGCTGGGACGGACGCCGTCTCGCTTGAGATGAGCGCACTCGTCGAAGAGATCGCAAGCATGACACCACGCATCTCCGTCGAGCAGGCAAGCCTTCCCCGGACACCAAGTTTCACAGTCAACCGTGTCGGTGAGACAAGCGGCATTACGTTCGCGGGAATCCCACTCGGTCATGAGTTCACGTCCCTCGTTCTCGCTCTGCTACAAGTCAGCGGTCGAGCACCGAAGGTCGATGCGGACGTCATCAAGCAGATTCAAGGCATTCAAGAAACGTACCACTTCGAGTCGTACATCAGCTTGAGCTGCCACAACTGCCCGGATGTCGTACAAGCATTGAACGTCATGAGCGTCCTCAACCCGAACATCAGTCACACGATGATTGATGGCGCAGCATTTAAGGAAGAAGTCGAACAAAAAGAGATCATGGCTGTTCCGACGGTCTTCGTCAACGGCGAAGCGTTTGGTAACGGACGGATGTCACTCGAAGAAATCTTGGCGAAGCTTGGCACAGGTGCCGATGCTTCTGATTTCGCTGATAAAGATCCATACGATGTCCTCGTCGTCGGTGGTGGTCCAGCTGGATCGAGTGCTGCCATCTATGCAGCCCGTAAAGGTATCCGGACAGGAATCGTCGCAGAACGCTTCGGTGGACAAGTCATGGATACGATGAGCATCGAAAACTTCATCAGCATGAAGTACACGGAAGGACCAAAACTCGTCGCAAGTCTTGAGGAGCACGTCAAGGAATATGGCATCGATGTCATGAACCTGCAACGAGCAACTCGTCTTGAGAAGAAGGACCTCCTCGAGCTCGAGCTTGAGAATGGTGCTGTCTTGAAAACGAAGAGTTTGATTCTTTCAACAGGTGCACGCTGGCGTAACGTTGGTGTCCCAGGCGAACTCGAATTCAAGAACAAAGGCGTCGCCTACTGCCCACACTGTGATGGTCCATTGTTCGAAGGAAAACGTGTCGCAGTCATCGGTGGCGGAAACTCAGGGATCGAAGCAGCAATCGATCTCGCAGGAATCGTCAAGCATGTCACAGTCCTTGAATTCGCACCGGAACTAAAAGCGGACGCTGTTCTTCAAGAACGCCTCGCTTCACTTCCGAACGTCACGGTCGTCGTCAACGCACAGACGAAGGAAATCACAGGAACGGACAAAGTGAACGGTATCACGTACATCGAGCGCGAAACGAACATCGAACGTCACGTCGAGCTCGAGGGTGTCTTCGTCCAGATCGGTCTCGTACCGAACACAGACTGGCTCGGTGAAACGGTGAACCGTAACAAGTTCGGTGAAGTCCAAGTCGATCGCCACGGCGCAACGAACGTACCAGGCGTTTTTGCTGCAGGAGACTGCACAGATAGCGCGTATAAACAGATCATCATCTCGATGGGATCTGGTGCAACAGCTGCACTCGGTGCTTTCGATCACTTGATCCGGAATTAATGAAAAAGAGCGGAACTCAAACGAGTTTCGCTCTTTTTCTGCCTCAATAGTAGATTTCACCGTACCATGAACAATGATATTCTTTCGTGATGTGATGTCTTGTTAAGATGCCTTGCTTCGCGTATGTACCACTGACCGTTACGACCATCGTTTGCAAAGCATCGATTGGAGTACCGGAGAATCCGGTTTGCGTCCACTTTCCACCATCGATCGCAAGAGACGTCATCGAAAAGACATCGGATAATCGTTGGCGTTTACTCTGTTCCAAGAGTTCCGTCTCGAAATTTCCGATGATCCGGACATCGTTTCCACGTTCCGTACGTTCAATCGTTCGTTCACTATCCCACTCTAAGCTCGTTTGGACACGTAGCGGCTTCAACCGTTCGAGTGCCCGTTCTTGAAAACGTTCCGGCGAAACCCAGTCCTCGTCTACGAATTGATTTGCTGCAAGCAACGTGACGTCCGCATTTTCATGTGTCCGATTTATGTTTTCCACGATTTTTTCATATGCTGCGTAATAACGTTGGTGTTGTGTCGTCTGGTCCTTTGCCTCCGATGTGACTGATGACAATGAAGCGAATAAAAAAACAGCTGTCGCAATCTGATATTTCACTGACTTCCCCTCCCTTTCGCTGTTCATTGTACGAAAAAAACGAGGAATAGATTCGAAAACGACAACCGTTTTATGGATTTTTTCATTCAAGAGTGTATCAATAGATCGTACTCTTATGGAATTAAGAACAGATCAAGATTTGTATTCAAAACTGACCCCTATAAATAATTCAAAGTTGACACTTTTGACTAGTCCAGTCATCTGATAGATTGAAGATATCTTAAAATCTATCATAAAGAAGGTTAGCCACATGCAAAAAGCAGCACCGTATTCTAGCACTCGTACCCGCCAGCTCGTCATCACTGCGATGTCAATCGCACTTGTTCTTGTTGCAACGATGTTCATCAATATTAAATTACCTATCGCTCCAAACGGTGGTCTCATTCATATGGGAACAGCGATGCTCTTTCTTGTTGCCATTTTATTCGGTCCACGGACAGCATTGATTGCCGGTGCTGTTGGAATGGGGTTATTTGATCTTTTATTGGGCTATACGATTTGGGCACCTGGTACGATCATCGCACGTGGACTTCAAGGGCTGATTGTTGGTTACATCGCGTGGTCAGGTGGTCGCAACGGAACGAATGTCACGTTCAACTTGATCGGGATGATCGCTTCCGCTCCTGTCATGCTGCTCGTCTACTTCGTGCATGAAGGGATTATGTTCAGCAACTGGGTCGCACCATTCGGTTCCATTACAGGAAACATTATTCAAAACGTCCTCGGAATCCTTGTCGCGATTCCAGTCGGGATCGCACTGAAGAAAGCACGCTTCTTCCGTAACTTCCGCTAAATCAAAAAAACCGTCCGGCTCCTCTTAGAGTCGGACGGTTTTCGTTTAGCGAATCGGTTGACCTTGTTCGAGTTCGAGCGTTTTTGCTGTTTCGGCATGGATCTGTTCGAACAGCTCCGGATGTTCAACGAGTGAGATTCCGTAAGACGGAATCATCTCCTTGATTTTTGCTTCCCACGCCGGTAATTCGGACGGGAAACATTTTCCGAGTACTTCGAGCATGACCGGTACCGCTGTTGAGGCACCTGGAGACGCTCCAAGTAAGGCAGCGACAGATCCGTCGGCTGCACTAACGACCTCTGTTCCGAACTGGAGTGTCCCTTTTCCTTGTGGTGTATCCTTGATGACTTGGACACGTTGACCAGCGACGACGACATCCCAGTCTTCTGTCTTCGCATTCGGAATGAACTCTCGTAATTCGTTCATCCGTTGTTCCGTCGACAAGAGGACTTGTTCGATTAGATACTTCGTCAATCCCATCTCTTTAGCTCCCGCAGCAAGCATCGTCAAGACGTTGTTCGGTTTGACGGACGCGATCAAATCCAGATTTGATCCTGTCTTGAGGAACTTCGGTGAAAAGCCTGCGAACGGTCCGAAGAGGAGTGATTTCTTCCCATCGATATATCGTGTATCCAAGTGCGGTACTGACATCGGCGGTGCTCCGACTTTCGCTTTTCCGTAGACTTTCGCATGATGCTGTTCAATGATTTCAGGATTTTTACAGACGAGGAACAAGCCACTGACTGGGAAACCACCGATCTGCTTCGATTCCTCGATGCCTGTTTTTTGGAGCAATGGTAAACTACCGCCGCCACCCCCGATGAAGACGAACTGAGCCGTATGATGCTCGATCCGGTGATCGCGCTCATTCTTCACTTTGACTTCCCAACCTCCGTCAACACGTTTCAAATCCTCGACACCGTGCTGATAGTTGATCTCTACATCGTGCTGTTCGAGATATTCAAACAGGATTCGTGTCAACGCACCAAAGTTGACGTCCGTTCCTGAATCGATTTTTGTCGCAGCGATCGGCTCAGGTGACGTCCGACCGTTCATGATGAGTGGAATCCACTCGGCTAATTTCGCTGGATCCTCTGAATATTCCATTCCCGCAAACAACGGATTTGCTGATAGCGCTTCCAATCTTTTTTTCAGAAATTCGACGTTTTCTGTTCCTTCAACCATACTCATATGTGGAATCGGCATGATGAATTCTTTCGGATTCGGCAAGACACCTTCCTTGACGAGATGCGACCAGAATTGACGTGATAGTTGGAACTGTTCGTTTACTTTGACCGCTTTACTGATATCGATCGAACCATCAGCATTTTCCGTCGTATAGTTCAGTTCGCATAATGCGGCGTGACCTGTTCCTGCATTGTTCCACTCGTTCGAGCTCTCTTCCCCGGCACTCGCGAGTTTCTCGAATACCTTGATGTTGATCTCAGGCGCGAGTTCTTTTAATAAGACCCCTAACGTCGCGCTCATGACTCCGGCACCAATTAAAATAACGTCTGTTTTTTTAGGCATACTGCTCATGATATCCTTCCTATCCCCGTTGATATTATGGACTACCTGTCATGAAAAACTTCCCCCTCATGACGACAACTTACCTTTCCATTATAACCCTATCATAGCTTGCGCAGAAAGGAACTTCTTTTACATTCAGAAATGTGCCGAGGCAGCTGATTTTACAAAATCGTCTGCCTCTTTTCGAAGCAGACGATTCCGCTCATTTGATGCGTAATCCTAAGTTTCCTTTAATGGTTTCATACCAACGATAGGTGTGATGGCTTTTTTGAATCACTGGCTCCTCCATCGAAATAGCCATTACCTGCTGCCCATAGTCATCAAAGCGTAGATAAACAAGATAACTCCCCCGCTCCATTTGTTTGGGTAGCTCTACCCGCAAGCGATAATAATGATTTTCAAGATCTGTGACATCTGTCTTTAAAAGATGCGTTTCTTCCATCCAATTACGATGTTGTAACGAAATCCCTTCTACACGAATTCGACGATCTCCAAGTGTTTGAACCGTTAGCTCGAGTCCCTTTTCTGTCAGTTCTAATTCGTGCACCTTCACATATAGAGGGAGAGCTAGCATTTGTTTCTGACCACTGCCTAATGGAATACTCCAGTAAGGTTGATCATCCACCCATTCGATTTCCTTTGTTTCTTTCGATTTCGACCACTTGACAGCATCCATGAAATCATCAAAACGTCCGGTGTTCCAGTAATGATACAACAGACGATTGAACGGCTTTTCAATCAATGAATCGATGGGATAGGAACGGTGTTGCGTAAATAAGGCAACGACGCGCGCAAACATTTGATGATAGGCTGACGGATCATGACTTTTGAGAAAGTGCTTACGATCATATAAGCGTGTGATGCAGTCAAACTCAATCAGTCGATTGAGGATGAGACGCTCCTTTTCAACAGGTAATTTATATTCCAACACACGTCGTAAGACGATAAGATTTGTTTCCATCTTTTCCATGATATCAGTCTGCTTCGTTAATGAGTCATTTTCCTCGAGACGGTTCAAATAATAGATGGGAGCAGTGACCGTTGATATCGCATCCGTTCGTATTAAGACATCGATAAAAAATTGTTTATCTTCGGCGAATTTCATCGAAGGAAATTGAATCGCATGACGTAGCAGAAAGTCTCGACGCATCATACGGGCACGTGGACCGAGATGATAAAACGCATGCTTTAACGTATAAGGAGAAACGTGATCACGATTACGATTCGATTCGTGAACACCGATGATTCGGTTCGGTTGATTCGTAGACACTTGAATCGTACGTCCGACGGCGTAGTCCACTCCGGTTCGATCCATCGTCTCATTCAAAATTCGTAATCCATCATGCGCTAACCAATCGTCCGCATCCAAAAACGTAACATATTTCGATCGTGCAAGAGCCAAACCTAGATTACGTGGCATCGCAGGCGTGCCCGTATTGTTTTTCAGCAGTATGCTGACAAGTTGAGGATATAAGGAAGATAAGCGTCTTAACAGACGGCGTGAGCCATCTGTGGATTTATCATCTACCGCAATGATCGTCACGTTTCGAATACCGATCGTCTGTACTAAAACGGAGTTAATCGTTCGTTCAAGATAGATAATCGCGTTGTACACTGGAATAACGACTGTAACAGCAACATGACGTCTTAGACGTTTTGCATTTAAAACCTCATAGTCTTTTGGTACTGATGAAATCTTTGACCTCACTTGATTCACTCCTCATCCTCAAAGGTGATTCAATTTATCAACTATATTGGTTTTTAATGTAAAATACTTATAGTATAAACAAAATTTAATTGTCCTGCAAGTATCGTTTGGAACACACACGAACGTATGAATTTATTCAAAAACGGTAATCATATAACAAAGATAAAGGAGGGACTCTCATGGCGACACGCTGGATATTTGGTAATCAATTGAATCACGATCTCCCCTTATTGCAGGAAGCAAACAAACAAGATGACGTCATCCTAATGGTCGAAGCGTCCTCACGCTCCAAGTGGAAGACGTACCATAAACAAAAACTTGTCCTCGTCTTCTCGGCGATGCGTCATTTCGCGGAAGAACTGCGCGAAAAAGGCTTCACCGTTGATTACCGGGAAGCCGACTCGTTCGATCAGGCATTCAAGGCGCACCGGAAAGATCATGATCCGGATCATGTATTCTATACGGCGATTACGGACGAACCGATGCGCAAGGCAATGCACAAGTGGCAAGACGCCTTACCGAAGAAGATCACGGTCGAGGTCTGTTCTGACGTTCCGTTGTTTTTACTGACACAGGAAGAAGCGATTGAAGCAATCGGCGACAAACCATACAAGATGGATCGGTTTTATCGCAAACTGCGTAAGGAACGAAACGTTCTCATGAACGGCTCTAAACCGATTGGTGGAAAGTGGTCGTTTGACGCCGAGAACCGAAAACCAGCGAAGTCCGGAACGACGTTTCCGGATCCCGTTCAGTTTCGTCCCGATCGTATCACAAAGGACGTCATCGACAAGGTCGAGCGTGATTTTTCCGATCATCCGGGAGCACTTGATTCCTTCCATTGGCCGGTTACGCGAAAGGAAGCGACGCGGGCTCTCCATCGTTTCGTCGAAGAACGACTCGAGACGTTCGGGACATATCAAGACGCTATGCTGACCGGTGAAGATACGTTATCGCACTCACTCTTGTCAGCAGCAATCAATCTCGGCTTGCTGACACCGGAAGAGGTCATTCGTCAAGTCGAGGCTGCCCTTGAAGATCAAGATGCTCCGCTCAATGCGGTCGAAGGTTTCATTCGGCAAATTCTCGGCTGGCGTGAATACATGCGCGCTGTTTACTTAGCCGAGATGCCGGACTATGCTTCCGTCAATGCGCTACGTCATGAAGCGGATCTACCGGACTTTTTCTGGACCGGGAAGACGAACATGAACTGTGTCGCAGAATCGTTACGTCCTGTCGTCGAGCATGCTCATAATCACCATATCCAACGCTTGATGGTGCTCGGGAACTTCGCTAATCTGTTTGCGATCTCGCCGCAACAGACGGCAGATTGGTTCAACGAGATGTACATCGATGCCTACGACTGGGTCGTCTTACCGAACGTCCTCGGGATGGCGCTTCATGCCGACGGAGGAACATTATCGACTAAACCGTACATCGCTTCGGCGAATTACATCCATAAGATGAGCGATTATTGCAAGGGATGTCCGTTCCATCAAAAGGACATGCTCGGAGAGGATGCCTGTCCGTTTAACGCCTTGTACTGGGACTTTATCGACCGGCACGAAAAACGGTTCGCTGATAATCCGCGGATGTCGATGATGTATCGGCAATGGGGAAAGCGCGATGCGGACAGCAAACGCGATATTCAAAAGAAAGCGAAAGCACTCCGGAAACAACTGCAGGATGGTGCTTTCGATACACCATGAAACAAGCCGGTCGGATTAGATCCGACCGGCTTGTTTTGGCTTACGCACTTTTTTGATTAGCTGCTTGTTGTTTCTTTTTCCGGAGGTGATACAGTCCGAATAGTCCGAGGAACCAGACCGGTGTCAGCAACAAGGCTGGACGTGTATCGTCAGCAAACAGCATGACGACGAGAATGACTGCAAACAATCCGAGTACGAGGTAATTGACGAGTGGTGTCAATGGCGCTTTGAATGTCGACGCCGCATGCAGTTCCGGATTTTGTTTCTTGTACCGGAGATGACAGACGAGGATGACACCCCAGACCCAGATGAAGCAGATCGCACTAATCGTCGTGACGATACTAAATGCTTGTCCTGGTAACAGTTTACTGAGCAAAGCACCGACTGAGACGACGATCGTCGAGACGAACAAGGCGTTTGCCGGAACATGGTTTTTGTTCAACTTCGAGAACTTTTTCGATGCTTGCTGTTGATTTCCCAGGTTATACAGAATCCGGCTCGTTGAGAACATTCCGCTGTTACACGCAGAAGCAGCGGACGTCAGTACGACGAAGTTAATGATTCCTGCTGCGAGCGGAATCCCAATCAGACTGAACGTCTTGACGAACGGGCTCTCTGTTGCACTTAATCCTGTCCATGGGTTGATCATCAATAGGACGAGTAAGGCACCGACATAGAAGAATAAGATCCGAAGTGGAATCTTATTGATTGCGGATGGAATGTTCTTCTTCGGATCTGCTGTCTCTGCTGCGGATACCCCGACGAGCTCAACGCCAACATAAGCGAAGACGACCATTTGGAACGATAGCAGGAATCCTGTAATTCCATTTGGCATCCAACCGCCATGTGACCAGAGATTCGAGACCGTCACCGGACCCGCGTCTGTTTTAAACCCAATCGCGAGCAAGACGATTCCGACACCAATCAAAGCAAGGATTGTCACGACCTTGATCAAGGCAAACCAAAACTCTAGTTCACCGAACAATTTAACGGTCAACAAGTTAAAGCCAAGTAAAATCAAGAGCGCAAGAACGGCTGGAATCCATTGCGGGATATCAAACCAATACTTGACGTACAGACCGACAGCGATGATGTCTGCCATCGCTGTCATGATCCAACAGAACCAATACGTCCAACCGGTCACGAACGCGGCACGTGGTCCGAGATAATCTTCTGCGATGTCCGTGAGTGACTGATAACCTGCTTTTGACAATAACAATTCCCCAAGTGCCCGCATGACGAAGAAGATCGCGATCCCGACGAGTAAGTAGGCAAAAATGATCGATGGTCCGGCGAGTTGGATCGCTTTTCCTGATCCTAAAAATAACCCTGTTCCGATCGTTCCACCAATGGCAATCAACTGTACATGACGATTCGATAAATCTCGTTTTAATCCTTGCTGTTCCAAACCTGAACTCCTCCTTATGGTGGCTTCTCTACGCTTCAGACCGTTCTGTCGGTCCTGAAAAAGAAAAAAAGAGACTGGACGAATGTCCAATCTCAACAAAATCAAAGGAATAACCCATACACGCCACTACGACATTCCATGAATGCCCGTCGCTGCATGTGATTACTCTTCTGTCCGTTTGCCTGAGATTGTGAACCCTTCGGCGCCGTGTCGACACGGTCTCTCCAGAAGCTGCTCCTGCCATAGTGTGACCCATGACAATCATAGCTTTCTCTTTATTTGATTATCCGATGCGTCGCTGCATCGATGAATTGTTTCTAATTCTAGTAATCTCGACAGCGTTTGTCAACGCCTTTTTCAAAATGATTTTTCAATCTATGAAAAGGACTTTACCATCTTTTCCAGAAATCATACAGCACCACTTGATCACGAAAGGATGAAACATTCATGTCGACGATTTACTTGATTCGCCACTGTGAAACGACTGGTCAAGCACCGGAAGCCCCGTTAACACCTCGTGGAGAAGAACAGGCGCAACGACTGTGTACGCAGTTATTTGAGCTTCCAATCACACATCTTCTTTCGAGTCCGTATCGCCGAGCGCTCGACTCGATTCAACCACTTGCGACTGCTCTGAAACTACCCGTTGCACAAGAAGAAGACTTAAAAGAGCGACGGTTAAGTGCTGTTCCACTTGACGATTGGCAGGACCATCTTCGTCGAACGTTCATCGATCCAGACTATACGTGTCCTGGTGGTGAATCTAGCCGGATAGCAACTAAGCGCATCACGCGTGTCGTTGAAGAAGCGTTGCAACAGCATGATGGTTCCATTCTCGTGACACATGGGAATTTGTTGTCTTTATACCTGCATTCGATTGATCCAACGTTCGGATTCGAAGAAAGTCTACAGCTGAAAAATCCGGATATTTTTAAGGTGACGCAAGTAGGTGATGTAATATCCTTTCAATCGATCGATCTACACTAACGGAGCCTGATTCAAATATGCATAACGCTTCAATTCGAATACGGTTTGTTCAAAATTAACTGTTTGATCATCAAAGACTTGTATGTAATCGGGGCGTTGTGCAATTGTCATCGTTTTTCCGCTATGAACACTTTTCGGTCGACTTAAATTCAAATCATTCTTTTGAGAATACTCCAATAATGCTTGCATGCACTGATCCCGATACGCTCTCATATTTTGACTATCAGCAGCTTCTATCTTAGCTTTTAACGTTGATTCTTCTAACTACCAATAGTGCGGTTGACTATCATCTCCCTTCCACCAGAATGCCCAAAATCCACCGCGGGCATTTTCCACACGCCCCCAGTTTCCGTGCTTCAATTCTTTTTGCAGATCTCTAAAGAATCCTTGCCAAGAGAAATTGCTCCATTCCGTGAGAGGTAATGATTTATAGGATTCGATCGAGGTGTCAATCTGCTTGAGATACTGAAGATAATCATTCAAAATATCATTTCTCGTCGAAGCAGGAAAGCCGCTCAGTACTTCAATCATCTTCGTTCGCGTAAATACTTGATATCCTGCTCCTGTCACGCCGGAGTAGTCGCCTTGTTCTACGATTTTGTAATAAATCGGTATCGGCTTCAAATACCATGTTTCAGGATGCGTTTTGACCATATCAAGATATCGCTTTAATTGGTTGGAATGATGTTTCGTAAAGACTTTATCCTCGATCAAAATGGCATATGTCTCATTAATGATCGCTAATATATCTAGACTATTGAACTGTCTTCTAATACGGACACTGTGAATAGGCTCCGGCAATGAGCAATCATGAAGGTAAAACATTTCGCGTACGAATCCATTCGCAATCGCATGGAGTTGTGGATCGTGATTTCGTGCTCCTTCTTCCGCCCACTTCAATAACCAACATAGAAAGGCATCTTGCGATAATTCACTGGTGGCATAATTAAAAATATTAGGTTTCAAATGAACAACTCCTTTTATTACAATTATAGGCATTTATTTTCTTATTATTATTCATTTGAAGAATAATAATGAACTCTACTCATTCAATTTGCTTATAGATTTCATAAGAACTATCTATTTTACTTCCCTTCGGAACGGCTTTATATTGAATGAATTGATAATAAAGTTAAGTAGTTTTCGATTCATGTATGAAGCGGAACTTCAGAAAAGAAGGGATTTTTATGTCTACCACAAAAAAAGGCTATTTCATGATGATCGTCCTCTGGTTCGCCTATGCGACCTTCGCCATGAACTGGGTCGCGGGTTCATCGTTGACGCCACAAATCACGGCGCATTTCTTCGGCAATCAGACCGTTGACCCCCTCATCTCACAACTCGTCAATTATTCGATTACGACGGCGCGTGTCTTCGCCAACATTCTCGCCGCGCTCATCTTGATGAAGCTCGGTCCGAAAAAAGCACCGTTACTCGCACTGTTCTTCCTGATGATGTCGATTGTCGCCATCTACCTGCCGAACTACTGGGCGTATACGGTCGCTCGCATGGTCATGGGACTCGGTGGTTCAATGGTCATCGTCTATATGAACCCGGTCGTGACACGTTACGTTCAAGATCCGGCTGAAAAATTACGCATCAACGCTTTCAATACTGTCTCCTATAACGTCGGTGCATTCGTTGTTTCGCTCTTGTTCACCTTGTTCGCTGATCAATTCGTCAGTGACTGGAAATTGACGTTGACGATCTTCGCGAGTCTGACAGCGATTCTCTTCTTCGCATGGTGGATCGGTGGTGAGTCGTTCGAGTTGAACGATGCTACAGACACGGACGAAACGCCTTACGGTTACGGAGACGCTGTTCGCGATCCATTCCTCTGGAAATATGCGGTTGCTTTCGGCGGTTTCTTGACGCTCTATATCTTATCGCTCGTCGGCTTGAAACCTGTGTTCGATACGTATACGCAGTTGAACGGTTCGCTCGTCAATCTGCTAGTCTCCGGTGCCGGAATCGTCGGAACGTTCGTAGGTCTACGGATCGGTAACAAAGGGACACCTCGTAAACCGATTCTGTTGATCAGCGGGACGGTCATGATCGCGAGTTTCCTCGTCACGGTCTTGTTCGGAAACATCTCGCCAGTCGTTTCG
Organism: Exiguobacterium sp. s161; assembly: GCF_018619045.1. Classification (NCBI taxonomy): domain Bacteria; kingdom Bacillati; phylum Bacillota; class Bacilli; order Caryophanales; genus Exiguobacterium; species Exiguobacterium sp. s161. Next base: position 52,277 of record NZ_JACSNH010000004.1, on the reverse strand, counting down.
TATGTCTTTGCGTTCATTTCCGGATTTGCGATGTACATCCAGTATCCGATCTTCATGAACTTGGCACACGAACGAAAAGGCATGACACCGCAAAAGATCACCGTTTTATTCGGCCTCTTCTGGGCAATCGCTTATGCGACGCAGACGATCTTTACGATCATTTGGAGTTACGCACTTGGACATGCGGGATATACGGTCTCAATGATCGTCTTCTTCCTCTGCTGTTCCGTGTATCTGTTCTTCACGTTCTTCTTACCAGAAACAAAACCAAAACGGACGGATGCACTTCGAAAATCCGCTTAATCAAGAAACAAGCCCTTCCCGATCACCGGAAGGGCTTATTCTTATGCTTCATTATGCGCGCCATAACTATGACGAAGGGCAAACAATAGTTGAATCAATGATTCATGATAACCGATGAACCATCCTTCTTTGATCCCGTTAACGATCGCTTCTTCTGTCATCCAAGCGACGCGTTGGACTTCTTCTTCCTGCAGCGTCAGCGTCGTCAAATCCACCTCCTGCTCGACGAGATAATAATCATCAAAACCGATCTCAAACGGGATCGTCAGATGGGGACGGACACCTGTGAAATCGATATCGAGTCCAAGCTCTTCCGACAGTTCCCGTTGCGCTGCCATCTGACTCGTATCCCCACTAATCGCACTGCCTCCGACCGTCACATCCCACATGTTCGGCCAACCGGATTTGAACGGTTGCCGTTGTTGGACGAGCATCTCTCCTTTGGCGTTAAAAACACAGACGTGAATCGTCATGTGATAATCGCCGGCTGTATGTGGCGTTCCCCGTGTCCAGAGCCGTCCTGTTTTCTTACGATCTGCTGTGTATACGTCCCACTGTTCCATCCTAAATCATGCCCCTTTTTAATCAATGAAAGATGTAGAGTTCGAACTTTCCTCCGCCTTGACGCAATCAATCGCGACGACGAGAGCGATCAACAATTCTTCCATCGCTTCATCTTCGACTTCAATCATGTACTGGTCGGTCCAAGAAATCCATTTTTTCTGAACGCGACCAATCCGTTGTCCCTGTTGTAGAACTTCAAAATCGACATCCCACCAGTCACCCGTCACTTCGAACTGATCCGAGTTGATCGTATAGCGGTCCTTGAAGAAGGTAAGCTCTTTAATAATTTCAAATGATTGCCCTGCTGCTTCGACATAAAAGACCGGTCGGAAACTGAACGTTTTCTTCTCGATTTCGGCGACGACTTCTCCGTTTCGGTTCGTTACGGTAAAGGTCTTCGGTAATTTCATAAAACTACCCTCGATGTGATAGGCATCGTGCCCTGCCTCGTCTTGAATCGAGAATCGTCCACGTAAACTGAACGCTTTTTCTTTCATATAGAGTGTATGCATCCCGGTCTCCTCCTTTAGTGTATAGTCTCATTTACGCGATCATCGACGGAAAAGATTCAATATCTGGAAATTATCGTTTGTGTCCGGACTTTCAGTGGTATCAACTTACATATCACGAATCTACGGGAAAGAAGGAATTTTGATGTCTATCGATACGATTGTTCTCTTCATTTTACTCGCCATCGCCCTATTGATCATCCTTGTCCCACCGCTTCTTCTTTGGCATGTCTGGCGCGCCGATCGCCGCCAGCAAGAACACGCGGTCCTGCGAAACTTCCCTGTTCTTGGAAAAATGCGCTATATCCTCGAGAACATGGGACCGGAACTCCGCCAATACTTATTTCTCAACAATAACGAAGGGAAACCCTTCTCCCGTAATGAATACAAGACGGCCGTCCTTTCCGGCAAATATCAAAGTCGGATTCTCGGTTTTGGATCGGAACGTGATTTTGAAGAAGCTGGGTTTTATGTACAAAACGCCCTCTTTCCAACGAATCGTCAGGAATTACGGATCGATCAATCCGAACGTGTTGATACGCATATCTATCAGATTGACCGCGATGAACTATTTACACGTAAAGAACATCTCGTTGCGAAGCAAATTTCACCGTATCTCTTGAAAATGGAGGATGCACCAGTCATTGGCGCAACGACATGTCGACACCCTTATCAAATCCAAGGACTGATTGGTCAATCAGCAATGAGTTTTGGAGCGCTCGGTGACCGTGCCATTACCGCGCTCTCGATCGGACTGGGTCGCGCCAAAGGGAGCTGGATGAATACCGGTGAAGGCGGGCTGTCTGACTTTCATCTTAAAGGTGACGTCGACATCATCTGTCAGATCGGTCCCGGTCTGTTCGGTGTCCGAACGGAAGACGGTGATTTTTCGTTCGATGAGTTCCAGAAAAAAAGTGAGTTACCGCAAGTCAAAGCCTTCGAACTCAAGCTCGCTCAAGGAGCTAAGACACGCGGTGGTCACCTCGAAGGATCAAAGGTCACGGAAGAGATTGCTGCTGTCCGGAAGGTCAAAGTCGGTGTCGGCATCGATAGTCCGAACCGCTTCAACGAATTCACGACACCAGAGACGATGCTCGACTGGGTCGAACGTCTACGTGAGATCGGCGGGAAACCGGTCGGAATCAAAGTCGTCGTCGGTAATCTTGAAGACATGCGGCAGTTGATTGCTTATATGAAAGAATCCGGACGTCATCCGGACTTCATGACGGTCGACGGAGGTGAAGGAGGAACAGGCGCGACGTTCCAAGAACTCGCGGATGCTGCCGGTCTACCACTCTTTTCCGCATTACCGTTCGTCCATCAACTTTTGACAGAAGCCGGTTTACGCGACAAGGTCAAAGTGTTCGCATCTGGTAAGCTGATCAGTGCTGATAAGATTGCGATCGCTCTCGCCCTCGGCGCTGACTTCGTCAACATCGCACGTGGTCTGATGTTTAATGTCGGCTGTATTCAAGCCCAAGTCTGTCATACGAATCACTGTCCAGTCGGCGTCGCGACGACTGATCCGAAACTGCAGAAGGCGCTGATCGTCGACGAAAAAAGTTTCCGCGTGACGAACTACATCATCTCGTTACGAGAAGGACTCTACAATCTGACAGCGGCAGCAGGACTCGTCTCGCCGACGGAACTTCGCCCCGAACACGTCATCTATAAGGACGAAGCCGGACACCTGATTCCGGGACCGGACTGGATGACACGGCATATGATGGATCGCTCTCTTTCCTCACGGTAACGAATAGCACTCACTTGCACTTTTTAGCCAGAGCGCTTAAAGTGTATAGTTGATGAAATTCTTTAACCACACATGTGCATTACCTTAAGGAAAGGGTTTAATATACTATGAAAAAGAACTTTTGGCAGGACTTACCACGACCATTTTTCGTCTTAGCACCGATGGAAGACGTCACCGACGTCGTCTTCCGCCACGTCGTCGCAAAAGCGGCGCGTCCGGACGTCTTCTTCACGGAATTCACGAATACAGAAAGCTATTGTCATCCGAAAGGCAAGCAGAGCGTCCGCGGACGTCTCGAGTTCACGGAAGATGAACAACCAATGGTTGCTCACATCTGGGGCGACAAACCAGAATATTTCCGCGAAATGAGTATCGGCATGGCAGAGATGGGCTTTAGCGGGATCGACATCAACATGGGCTGTCCCGTCCATAACGTCGCCGTGAACGGAAAAGGCTCCGGCTTGATCAATCGTCCGGAAGTCGCGGCTGAACTGATCCAAGCTGCAAAAGCGGGCGGTCTCCCAGTCAGCGTCAAAACGCGTCTTGGCTACACGAAGGTCGAAGAGTGGCACGATTGGTTGCGCCACATCCTCGAGCAAGATATCGCGAACCTCTCGATTCATCTCCGGACACGTAAAGAGATGAGCGCCGTTCCAGCGCACTTCGAATTGATTCCGGAAATCAAAAAGTTACGCGATGAGATCGCACCACAGACGTTACTGACGATCAATGGGGATATCAACGATCGCCAACACGGTCTTGAACTCGTCGAGAAATATGGTGTCGACGGTGTCATGATCGGTCGCGGGATCTTCCACAATCCGTTTGCGTTCGAAGTCGAGAAAAAAGAACATTCGAGCCAAGAACTCCTCGATTTGTTACGTCTCCAGCTCGATCTGCACGATCATTACTCGGCTCAATTCGAGCCCCGTCTCTTCAAGCCATTACGCCGGTTCTTCAAGATTTACGTCCGCGGATTCCGTGGCGCGAGTGAACTGCGGGTCAAATTGATGGAGACGAACTCAACGGACGAAGTGCGTGCCTTACTCGACGCCTTCGTTGAAGAAGAAGGGATTCACGAGGTCAACTCGTTTTCAATCTAACAACAAAGCACGCCTCCTCGTCTTGAGGAAGCGTGCTTTTTTTCGTGTCACCAGTGTTCGATAGTTTGACGTGTATCTGCACACCATTGTTCAAAGTCAGACTGATGCGTCAGCGACAGGAAACGTCGTTTGCCGAGTCGCCGATCGAGCCGTGCGATGCCGCGGATGAAAGGATGTGGATGAACGAGCGCTTGTTCAAACGCAAGGTTCGGGTACTGCAACAAGTCCTGTTGCATCTCGTAGTTCTCCATGTACCCGTCTTGTTTGACCTGTCGTTCGATCTCAGCGGATAACGCATGCGACTGCTTCAACCAGTCGGACTGCCATAACGCTCCGGCTGGTTTTTCCGGTAACTGTGCAGCTTGTACTGCATAACGCCGCTCGACTTCCCGCTCGAAGTGAAAGTCGTCTGCTCCAAGAATCTCTTCTCCGTCAAACGTCATCCAGACACGACTGGGGTTATCTTGAATCCGGTAGACAGTTGCATGAAAAGCAATCCGTCCCTGTAACGACGGGGCGAGCAGTTGCTCGACCCGCTTTTTGATGATGGAAAACTGCACGCAATCCGTCCTTTCCGTCCGGCTAATGTGATTAGCCGTTCTTCATATTAAACGATTCCGCAAGCGTGAACGTCAACTCTTTTAACTCCAGACCACCGAGTGCAAAGTAGAGTTTTAAATAGTTATGCGGATTGAAGACGAAGACATCCTTCGTCTGACTGACCCACTCGCCGTTCGTTCCGTTGAAGGTGAAGGTTGCAACCGGCATGTTGTTCGCAAATAGTGTCACCGGCATTTGCGCCAGTTCACCGGCATTCGAACGTGCCGTCAACGTGACCTGGTACATTCCTGTCTCTTCCGCCGTGACAGCGAAGACGTGACTGCTGCCTGTCGTCGTCGTGACGTCCGTTAACGGGAAGGCATCTCCACTGACGAGACGTTGGTGTGAGACGGCTTGATCTTCGAGCGTCTCTTCTTCGACCGGTGCCCCGAGGACCTCAATCGATGTTGCTGTTCCCATCACGCGGTCCATGACTGGTGAACGCAACAGGAACTGACAGATGTTCGCGGCACTGCGCAGTAACTCGGAACGTCGAAGTGTTCCGTCAGCGAGAGCCGTCAGCGTATCATCCTCGAACGGATTCGTTCCCGGTTCGCCGACGACCATATAGAGATCGTTTTGCGAACAGACCATCGTCGCCGTTTGCTGACGATTTGCTTCTAACCCTTCAGCGTTAATCTTCGCCCACCAGTCCGTCATAACGATTCCGTCAAAGCCCCATTCATCACGTAGGATGCGCGTGTTCTGATCATATAAGCCAGCAGTCCAGATGCCATTGACGGCACCATACGTCGTCATGATCGAGTAGGCTTTCCCGTCCTTGACGGCCATCTCGAACCCTTTCAGGTACAACTCACGTAACGCCCGTTCTGATACGATTGAATCCAGATCGTGTCGGTGGAACTCTTGGTTGTTGGCACTGAAGTGCTTCAACGTTCCTGTCACACCAACCCGGTGCATTCCGTCGAGCTGTGCCACGGCCATTTTTCCAGTCAGATACGAATCTTCCGAGAAATACTCGAAGTTCCGTCCGTTGAGTGGATGACGATGGAGGTTCATCCCGGGTCCAAGCAACGTATCAATCTCGTTCTTCCGTAACTCGAGACCTGTCATCTCAAATAGATCGGCAATCAATGTTGTGTTGAACGTCGAGGCAAGCAACGTTCCGTTCGGTAACGAGAAGGCTTTCGTTCCGATGTCCATCCGGATCCCAGACGGACCATCTGCGCAACAGCCTGCTGGAATACCGAGTGCTTCGAGTTCTGCCGTCACGCCACCAAAGGCGCCCGCCGTTCCCGGTGTAACGCGCGGTGAGTTCATCCCTTCCCCCCGGACGATCGCGGCGAGATCCGCATTCGTCAATTGATCGAGGAACGTCTCGAGCGTAACACGCTCTTCTTTGACGTCGCGTAACTTCCAACCGGCATCTTCCGTCTGCGTCCGGTCAACGGGACGTTCCTGTTGACGGCGTTGTTCCGGATCGATCGTCCGCAGTGGTGTTGTTTCATACGTCACCGTATATCCCGTTTCGGTCGCTTGCGGTTTGATGCGTTCAAACGCCGTCACCGGTGCCATGTTCTCCGTTAAGACGTCCGTGACGTCAAGCGTCTCGACGGAATGGCTTGCGACTGGAACCGCCGACCGGACGTCCGTTCCGAGATAAAGCTGATACGTGCCAGGTTCGATGACATAAGACGACTTATGCCCGGTAACGCCACTATCGTCATAACTCGCAAACGAGGCGAACGGTACGACGAGTGTGAAAGACTCTTGTTCGCCTGGTGCGAGTTCTTTTGTCTTGCCGAACGTAACGAGTTGACGCGTTGGGTTCCCAAGTTGTCCTTGTGGTTTCTCGAGGTATCCTTGTACGACTTCCTCCCCGCTCGTCTGACCGGTATTCGTCACCGTCGCCGTAACCGTCCAAGCATCAGCTGACGTCGTCACGTCTGTCGTAAGGTCAAACGACGTATACGATAATCCATAACCGAACGGATACAAGACCGCTTCCGGTGCGAACGTCTCGAAGTAACGGTACCCGACATAGATGTCTTCTTGATACAACGCGCGATCGGCATGACCGAAGTATGGTGTCGACGGATAATCATCGAGTGAACGGACGATCGTATCCGGTAGTTTCCCAGACGGCGAGACGCGGCCGAGCAAAAGATCACTCAGTCCAGTTCCGCCTTCCATCCCTCCTTGCCACGCGTAAAGGACAGCACTTGGCGCTGTCTCTTCGACCCAGCGCATATCGATGATATTCCCGACGTTCAAGACGACCACAGTTTGTTTGAAGTGTGTCGTCACGAGTCGGAGCATCTCCCGTTCCGTCTCCGTTAAAAAATAACTCCCTGGATCCGCTGTATTGTCGCGATCTTCCCCAGCCGTACGACCAATCATGATCAAGGCAACATCGGAGTCAAGCGCTGCTTGCTGAACGAGTGTCGCGTCAAGCGGCATCTCTTCTTGCGACCACGGCTCAGCTGCCCAGCCTTCCCCTTGGTCAAACGGATGGTCTTCAAGCCAGTTCTCGTACGCCTTGAGGACGTCTGCGTTCAACGTCACGTCTTCGCGTAGCATATCGAGTGGACTGACGACGTTCGTAACGTTGACCATCCCACCTGATCCTGTTCCACTTTTATAGTAGTTGAACTGATTACGTCCGAAGACAGCGACCGTCGATGCGGGTTGCAACGGGAGCACACCATCATTTTGTAAGAGGACCGCCCCTTCCGCGACCGTTTGTCGTGCGAGTTTTGTATAGGCTTGCCAATCGAGTGTGTATGTCATACGTCATCCACCTTTGTTAGTTAGTTTGAGAAAAGAGTCGTTTTAAGTCTTTCGCGATTTCGTCTAAGCTGTCCTCGGCTTGCGGATACAGACCGAGTTTATCAAGAAAGGCATGTTCCATCCCGCGGTAATGGAGATAGCGGGTCTTGACGCCAGCGCGCGCGAGCTTTTTCGCGTACGCTTCTCCTTCGAGACGTAAGTAATCAAACTCTCCCGTAATGACGAGTGCCTCTGGTAGATCGTCGAGCGTCGCGAACAACGGTGAGATTCGTCGATCCGTCGAATCACTTGCTTGAACGTACCATTGCTCGAGGATACCTTCTTCATCTTGAAGTGAGAGAATGATCCGTTCGAGGAACTGCGGTTCCGTTTGTCGATCATACGCTTCAAGCGTCCAGTCATATTCCGAATTCGGATGTTCACCGACATTGACGACCGGATAATACAAGACTTGATAGCGGATATACGGCGTCGGACGCTCGCGGTCGAGCAAACAACAGACCGTCGCCAAATTCCCACCGGCGCTATCGCCGGCGACAGCGATTGCACCCGGATCAATCCCAAGTCGATCAGCGTGTTCGACTGCCCAATCGATTGCTGCATGACAATCCATAAGCCCTGTTGGAAACGGATGCTCGGGTGCCAATCGGTAGCCGACCGACAAGACGGCGACGTTCGCTTTATCGGCTAATGCCTTACATGGATTCTCGACCGTCTCGAGCGTGCCACCGAAAAAACCACCGCCATGGAAATAGACGACGAGCGGGAGCGGACGCGCCGCTTCCGGACGATACAGCCGTGCTTCGATCGTGGTACTGGGTCTTGGGATCGCGAGGACGTCCGTTGAAATCTGCCGTGTCGACACGTCTTCGTTATCCCACCCCATGCCGGCACGCGCCAGTTCGACTGGCGACGCCCCTTCTGGAATCGAGACCGATGGACGCTGCGTGAGAACAACCTCACGGACACGTGGATCAAGTGTTCCCGGAGTCGAAACGTCAGGAATTGGCTTATCGACGATTTCAAGTCCGTCTTGATGAATCGATGAACAATTTCGTAACGTTCGTAGTAAATCTTGCATCGATGCAGTAGACAATTGGATCGCTTCCTTTCTTATCAAACGGTTATCGAAAGCGCTTTCGATAACCGTTAAAAAAATTTCGAATGCCACTTTTTTGAAAAAGAGACCGCTTACATCACAATATACCTGTCTTTGGCAGGAGAAGCAAATGTTTCACCTAAAAAAATCAGCGCAGTCGCCTGCGCTGATCCTCATCGTAATTGTTCTTGGGAAACGATCGTAAAACCATCGATGACCGTGTCTTCCTCGACCTCGATCAACAGGCATCGTTTCCCTTGATAGTTGACTTGTTTGACATACTTCAAGTCTTGCGGACTGATCGCGATGTTCGCGACCTTCGTATTGATTTTAATCGATTTCGCTTCATAGTTAGGAACGATGTTACTCGCCTTCATCTCGTATGTCGGGTCGTCAACGACCGTCTTGAACGCCCGTTCGACCTGCTCCGTGCTGACATCTTCGACGCCACTTGCCTTGAGCACACGCTCGACTTCTTGGACGTCGAGCATCGGTACTTCTTCCTCATCTTGATCCTCTTCGACGACGATCAACTGGTTGATGTTTTCATAGACACCGGCTAACGTCTTCGTATCCATCGATTCACCGACGACCGATTTGACGATTTCCTCGAAGATCGCTTTATCCTCATCTGCCGTGACGATCGGTTGACCGTTCAAGACGTTTTCAAGGAAGCCGAAATCCGGTTTATTCGGCTTGCCCGCCGCATACAAGACATGATTGACGTCTGCTGCGTTGTCGGTGAAGGTCGGGAAGAGGAATCCACCGATCGGCGACGCCAGTTTGATGACCGGATTGATGAATAAGTTCGACTTGAATTCCCGTTCAACGAAATCAAAGACGAGTGATTGTTTCGGTAACTCCGTTAAATTAAGGCTACCGAGGATGAACGGCGTCGTATAGACGTCGTCATTCGGATCGATCTCCGTCTCATCCGCTTGGCGCTTCGTCGTTTTATAGTATTGTCCGCGAATGAACGTGACGACGAGGTCGTTCTCGTACTGCACGTCCTGGACCATCTTCAACGCCATCGTCTGCATCTGCTCGACCCAGTCCTCCGGCTCTTCCGCATACAGTCCTTCATAAAGGAGCTGCTGCGTATGATCCGTCTCCCCTTCTTCCGGATGCGTGAACTTGACCTCGAACAGCTTGACGTCGAGTTTTCCACCTAGTACCTTTTTGAAGTTCGCAAGGAACAGCTCCTGTTGCTCCGGATCAAGCAATGGAAATGGTCGGGCTTCCTCATGATAAATTTCGCTCGTCTCTTTTCGGATATAGACGTTGTAGATTTCATGGATTTTTAGTAAATCGGCATCCATTTTGAAGTGACGACGGATGTCGGCGATGTCTTTTTTATTCATGCATACCAGCTCCTCGAATCATTAAAATCCTGCTTCCTGAAAAGCGTACCATATGCGAGATGACCCGACATCTTTTAGAAAATCAATGCGCACGGAACGAATACGCGCGCGTGACAGGATTAACGATCTCATATTCATATTCCTGGTGGGCAGCGCGAGCTTGCGCGATACAATTATCTAGTTCTTTTGTGTTGAAATAACGTTGCGCTTCCGTCAACGTGCCACTTACGACTAAAAAGATACCAAACACGATCAACCATCCTCTGATTCGTTCGTTCATTATGTAGTCCCCTTTCTTCTCCACCTAAATCCTAACATCAGACCCTTTTATATAATGACAAAAATTTTATTTTAATAACATTTACACAATATTTATTTTCTCCTAAATAAGTGATGCCATACTAAAAATTGTGAAGGGTGTCTTCACATCATCTCGTCTCATACATAGGAGGAATGACACGTGTTCAAAGTCATCAAGTCCATCGTCATCACTACGCTCGTCTGCCTGACCGCTTTCCAATTCGATACGACGTCTGTTTCCGCGTTACCGTCGGGCATCTCATCGAAAGCGACGGCCCAGTCTCAACTCGATGCCTTAACGGTTAAAACAGAAGGCAGCATGACCGGTTATTCGCGTGATTTGTTCCCGCACTGGAGCAGTCAAGGAGGCGGCTGTGATACACGACAAGTAGTCTTAAAACGTGACGCTGATTCATATGTCGGATCGTGCCCCGTTACATCCGGTTCTTGGTATAGTTACTATGACGGACTGACATTCACGAATCCGTCTGACCTCGACATCGATCACGTCGTACCGCTTGCCGAAGCATGGCGTTCAGGAGCAAGCAGCTGGACGACGACGACACGTCAAGCATTCGCAAACGATTTGACAGGTCCACAATTGATTGCTGTCTCTGCAAGCTCGAACCGTTCAAAAGGGGACCAGGATCCGTCGACATGGAAGCCGACACGGGCAGGTGCGAGCTGTGCCTACTCGAAGATGTGGATCAATACGAAGAGCCGCTGGAACCTCAGCTTACAGTCGAGTGAAAAAACAGCTCTACAAACGATGTTGAACACATGTACATACTAAAAAGGAGTCGATTCGATGGAAACGAAAACCTCTACCTTTACCGCCACACATGGTGTCATGACGCAAGAAGTCGGTGTCATCAGCGGTGAACTCGAACTCCGGACGACCTGTCAGGAGGATGGAACGTTGGAACTGAAGATTGCTTATGTCGGGGCGATAGACGTCTATACGTTACCTGGCAGTTATCGTGTCCATGACGTTCGGGATCATGACGTCATCCATCAGATGCTCGTCAATGTACTAGAGCGAACATAATGAAAAACAGACGCTGTCCAAGTTAGTGGGCGGCGTTTGTTTCACTCTTGAGTATTCAAAATCAAATTGTTATTATTTACCAAATCGTAAGAGCTTATCTGACTATTTATTCGGTATAGTGTAGACAAGGCCACTATCCTTTCAAGGAGGTATAGCTTATGCGAAATATTTTGATTCCAACCGGCGTCATCTTAAGTGGTGCAGGTCTCTATATGGCACTAGAAAGTCACGTGCCTGCGTTACTCGTTACGGGCATCATCATGTTGTTTGGTTGCGGTATCGGTCTCATCACAAAAGAAAAGTCGGAGTAATCTATATATCCAGTCAGGGGGATAACTATGATTCAACAATTCATCAAGGAACAACAGTCGCACCGTACTATTGGCGGTTTTATCGCTAAGTCTGCCGACCCGATCCTAGCCCACGTCAATCCATCGCGTTTACAAGACAACGATCTTGTACTGTTGATTCAAGCGGACCAATCGATTATTGTCTCTTTCGCTAATTCACAAGATCAATCAGATTGGACGCAACTATCACGAGAGCAGATTCATCGATCGAAAAGTCTACTTGCACATAAGACATGCTATTTCAAAATTAAGCACGGTGAATATGCCGGAACCTATTTGATTTCACCAGATTTGATTGTGAATGATCAATTCAAGAGTGAGAAGGATTATTTAGAAGTTCTATCATCAACAACGAATAAGTAACTCATAAATGTTTTATCAAGACGATTTCGTCTTTAATCGGAACTCTCTTTTCATTGTACAACGGAATTTCCGGTTTTATTTTGCGTGCAAGGTCCACGGCATTCGGAATCACCTGCGATATTGTATATCCCCGATGTTGATAGAAACGTATCGCACGTTCATTGTCGTTTGTCGTAACGAGCGTCAGCAAGTTGCATTGTTGCTGTGTTGCCTTTTCTTCTACCATTTGCATCAATTGTGAACCGATTCCTTTATTTTCTTCAAGACTATCCAGTGAAATGATTTCGCACGTCTGTGAAGTAATATGATAGGTGATTAGTCCAATGATTTCATGATCATCATTCGTAACATAAAATCCATCCAACAGACTGCAATCATGAACACCTGTTGACGTTACCATTTGTGAACTGCCCCAGTGCACAGTAAAAAAGTCTTTAATCTGACTACGTGTTTTCTGTTCTATAATCTGAATAACCATTATGTATACCTTTCATTTATATTTATTATGTTAATTGTGATATAAGGGGTTGATCTTATTATTTAAAAAAGACCACCTCGAGTATCAGTTACTACACTTAAGGCGGTCATCTAAATACTGTTTATTTATGATAAGGCTCTCCGTAATGTAGTTAGTTAAGTGCGGTTTTAAATTGCGCTTAAATATAAATCTAATGAAGCTTCTACTTCCTTCGCAACAAGCTCTATAAAATCAGCATAATCCTTCGTTGTATGTACTTTATTTAAAGCATTATAGTAAGCTAATCTGTTTTCTACACGAATAATTATTGGTGGATAGCCTGACTTCATTAACTTTAAGTTTAATAAAAGTCGTGAAGTTCGACCATTTCCATCAATAAATGGATGAATGCCCACAAATATTGCATGCAACATCGCACCAAGTACGATTGGATGTAAGCTTTGCGCCTTTCCGTCATACCAAGGCATTAATACATCCATTTCTTCTTGAATTTTAAATGGTGGCGGAGGTGTATGCACTGCTCCTGAAATAAATACTTGCTGGTCTCGGTAAACACCGGCATAGCTATCGTCAATGCCTTTTAATACAAGACGATGTAAATTTTTGATTTGCCACTCTGAAAATGGCTCCTCTTTATGCATAACATCTTCAACATAAGAAATTGCATCGCGGTGGTTAATGACCTCTAAATGTTCACGCATTGTTTTGCCACCAACTGTAATACCTTCTAACACAACTTTTGTTTCGTTAATCGTTAAAGTATTACCTTCGATCGCCTTTGAGTTATATGTCCAGTCTAAAAAAGCTTTTCTCGCAAACTGGGAAGCATGTCATTAAAAGCATTTATGTTTTTATATTAGCTGAACAGTTGCTATTTTTTACGAACAACAATCATGACAAAGTTTAATAACTCCTTTAAGCCACGGTTTAAAAATTTCTCATCATTTATCGCATATTCGTTGCCCGTATTGATCCAGTCCTGCCAACATGCTTCGAATTGATCCGATTCATACACCGTCACTTCGATTAAATCCTCACAGCCTTGTTGAATATGTTTTTCCCACCAATCGGCACTGTGGAAAGTATCAACCGCATCTTCCAGCCATTCACTCATCACCTCAGGCACTTGCTCAAGCTCTGTTTTCAAACCAGGAACACTAATGAGTACGTACCCACCACTTTTTAAAAGGGGAAGCATTTTTTTCGCAAAAAATTCCTCCTCACAGCCGTAATAATGGTAAGAGTCGATGCTCACAATTGCATCAAAAAAATCATTCGCAAAAGGTAAGTCTAGTGCATTCGCATGAATGGGAATCATTTTATCCTCAAGCTTCCACTCCTGTATTGTTTCCCAGTTTTCTGTTGCAGAAATCCATAAATCTGTTGCATAAACAGTCTTTGCATTCGTTTCATTGGCAATATAAACCGATGTTAGTGCTTTACCACAGCCAAGATCAAGAACTGTTCCACCCGTTATGGCATCTGGATTTTTAATTAGAAGTTCCTCGACAAGTCGTACCGAATTCGGCCCCATCAAATAATCTTTTGTAAAATAATCTTTATACTTATTACTGTTCATTTTTATCCAACCTTTTATTAAAAGTATAATGCTTGGAAACTAAATATATCTCTCTTTATGAAATAACATTACTTTTCGGTCGCATGATTTTCAATTTGTAATTTTAATTGTTTATAGTAGTTCGTTCTACGTAAATTTTCGTTTATAAATAAATTTCCAAAAAAAATTATTTAGAATAACAGAGACTACTCACACTTCAAGAACAAAAACAAACATCCATACAACAAATGCCTATCTAAAATAATAGTGGCTGATGCTATTTCTGTATTTCTGAAAAAACCGCACTTGCTTACTATACAGTTCCCTCAAAATAACCTGCAAATCTTTAATTTTTTACATACCAAAAAAAACAAACCATCAACTACAAGAAAACTACTGCAATTGATACTTTATTAAATCGTACTTACTAATGATACGGCTCTCCGTGAATTGTTTGAGTATCTGGTACCTAACACCAAACTCTACTCTCCGTTTGTTGTCACAAATCACGATTGCTCTTATGATAAGGAAGTAGGAGGAGAAAAAATGGATAATGAAAAAATTGGTCAATTAATTTATACATTACGGAAGGAAAAGGACATGACGCAAAAGCAATTAGCTGAGGCGTTATATTTATCGGACCGTACCATTTCAAAATGGGAAAGAGGCATTGGATGTCCCGATATTACACTTCTTCCTCATCTAGCAACCCTCCTTGATATTCCAATAGAAAATTTACTAACTGGTGAAATCAAAACAGTAGATGTAGTAGGAGGAAATATGAAAAACTCAAGTTATTATGTATGTCCAAACTGTTCAAATATAGGATTAGCAACAGGAAATTTCGTCGTTTCTTGTTGTGGAAGAAAATTAGATGCTTTAGTCGCAACAAAAGCAAATGATGAACAAAAATTAAAAATAGAAGAGATTGATATGCAATATTCGATTTCAGCCGAGCATCCTATGACAAAGGATCATTATGTATCATTTATTGCACTTGCAACAGGAGACCAAATTCAAATATATAAACAGTTTCCAGAATGGGCGTTACAAGTAAATATTCCAAAGAAAAAACATGCGAAATTACTTTGGTTTGATACACGAGACGGATTGCTTTATCAATATATTTAATGGTTACAAAAATTAATTATAAACACCTAGAACAAATTTATTTGCACCGTTAAAGATTTCTCCACCTTTTGCTGGACCCTCAGTAAAAGCTGAATTATCACCGATGTATAATGTAATTACCTTACATTTAAAGACATATTAAACATCTAATAAGGTTCATGAAAAACCCATAAATGATTTGTAAAGGCCGATTTTCTATAAAAAGAAAATCGGCCTTAGTTTTTTCTTTTTTCGGAATCCTCAACTTAAATATCTATTTAGAGTATGTTACGCCCTCCTCTAAATCACCTGCAAATCTTCAATCTCTTACAAACAAAAATAAACCACCAACTACAGTAAAACCACTGTCATTGATGATTTATTTAAAACCGCACTTACTTGTGATACGGTTCATTCCGATTAATCCGGTACGCCCGATAAATCTGTTCACAGAGAATCATCTTCATCAATTGATGCGGGAATGTCATCTTTGAAAACGAAATCGTATCGTTCGCACGCTGCATTACTTCTGGTGCAAGACCGAGTGATCCGCCGATGACGAAAGCAATCTTGCTCTTGCCGTATGTCGCGAGTTGATCGAGTTCTTTTGCAAACTGTTCGCTCGTCCGTTGTTTTCCTTCAATAGCAAGTGCGAGGACGTGAACGTCCGGTCCGATCTTCGCTAAAATCCGTTCGCCCTCTTTTTTCTTCACTTGCGCCATCTCCGCTTCACTCAATTGCTCCGGTGCCTTTTCGTCCGCGACCTCGATTTCTTGGATCGAACAGTAGGCGCCGAGACGCTTCGTATATTCGGCGATACCTTGCTTCAAATACTTCTCTTTTAGCTTTCCGACCGTAATGATGGTAATTTGCATCTTATTTCTCGCTTTCTGACAGAAAATTCAGGAGTTATCCACAGAGTTATCCACAAATCCACATGTTGATATTTATTTTTTGCTTGACACAAGATATGTTGCCGGTGCGTCACAGTATTCACAGATGTTGTTTTTTTCTGGATTTAGCTGATCGAGAATCGGGTATTGTTCTGTTTCATCTACGATTTCGTCAAGCGCGAGCTCGACATGTTCTAAACAGACGTACTTATCCACAGGTGGTCTCCTCCTTTCACTTATCCACATTTATCCGCTTCCAGTATAACAAATATCGACCTTCCTGACCGGAAAAGGCGCAGGTTTCCTCACTCAAAAAAACCATCCACAGGTCGGACCTGTGGATGGTTTTTCAGATTATGCTTTACTGAACAGTTGGTGACTGAGCTGACAACTTCACATCTGCTGTCTGTTTTTCACCGCCACGGTAGAACGTGACTTTGACCGTTTCGCCAACTTTTGCATCCCGGTAGAGAACACTTTTTAGATCAGCGAACGATGCGATCGCTTTTCCGTTGATCTCAACGATGACATCGTTTGCCTTCATACCCGCTTTTTCGGCTCCGCTGTTACGTGTCAGACCGACGACGACGATTCCTTTCGTGACATCATTCGGTAATTTCAGACGATCTTCGCGATATCCGCTTGGGAATTCCTGCACGTCACGAATCTGAATCCCGAGCTGTGGACGAACGACTTCACCATTTTGCTCGAGATCACGCATGATTGGTAACGCTTCGTTGATCGGAATCGCAAACCCGACTCCTTCGACACTTGCTTCCGCGATCTTCATCGAGTTGATCCCGATCAATTGACCGGCTGTGTTGATGAGCGCTCCACCCGAGTTCCCCGGGTTGATCGCTGCATCGGTTTGGATGACTTCCGTGTTGAAGTCTTGCTGTCCATCCTTGTTCGTATCGACTGGAACTGTCCGTTTCTGCGCACTGATGACACCGCGTGTGACGGAGTTCGCGAAGATTCCGAGTGGGTTTCCAATCGCAAGCACCGTTTCACCGGCACGTAACGTATCCGAATCCCCCAGTTTTGCGACTTGTGTCACTTTCGATGAATCAATCGACAAGACCGCTAAATCGTACGTCGGATCTTCCCCGAGGACTTTTGCCTCGAGTGCTGTTCCATCGGATAACGTCACAGACAGGCGGCTCGCGCCTTCGACGACGTGGTAGTTCGTGACGACGTAGGCTTTATTGCCGTCTTTTTTATAGATGACGCCGGACCCCGCACCCGTTTCCTGATCGGTTCCTTGGAACGAGCTCTGAAGGTTCGTCACGCTCACAACGGCTTCCTTCGTCTTACCGACCGCACCGACGATGTCGGCTTCATCCTCTGTCGTCTGTGTCGCAGTCTGTTCCGCTGTCGTCGACGAAACCGGAGTCGGACTCGTCATCTCATCGCGGACGAACGGCCACGCGACGAGGGCGATCAACAAGGCTCCGACGATTCCGCCGATCAGACCGACGAAAAAGGCTTTTCCGGCACCGCGACGACGCGGTGGTTCTGGTTGTTCTTCATATGGTTCACGATAAGGGCTGACCGGTTCGCTCGTTGCCGGTTGACGGGGCGGGAAGCCGCTCTCATCGGATGACTGTTCGTATCGTTCGGATTCGTTCCGTGGTTCTTCGGGTCGATCCATCGACATACGCCTCCTTTATGACTCTCTTTACACAAGTATACCCCCATCACGTGGCAAGTGAGCCAAATGTGGGGGTCTTTTGAGCATATTCAGTAATTTCCCATAATCAAAGCTTCAGGAGCGGTGTCGGAATGACCGGATCCGTGTCGAGAAGCTGAATCTTACTCAGATCGACGTCACGGCTCGCGAGCGTCTGGGAGACACTCATCCGGGCGAGTTCCTTCATGTTGTTATCCTTGCTCAAATGGGCCATGTGGATCCGTTTCGTCCGGTCGTCAAGGACCTCGCTCATCGCGATCGCAGCGTCCTCATTCGAGACGTGTCCGTAGTCGCCGAGGATCCGCCGCTTGACGCTCCACGGATAATGTCCCATCTGGAGCATGCCGATATCATGGTTCGCTTCGAAGATATAAGCATCAGCGCCCCGAATGACACCTTTCATCCGGTCCGAGACGTATCCGGTATCGGTGATGTGCGCCAACCGTTTTCCTTCATGGGCGAACTGGAAGAACATCGGATCGGCTGCATCGTGACTGACGTTGAACGATTCGACTTCGATGTCACCGAACTGCTTGACCTCTCCGACTTCCCAGAGGAACTTCAGCGCCGGATCAATCTTACCGATCTTCGCTTCCATCGCTGCCCACGTCTTTTCATTCGCATAAAGCGGGATATTGTACTTCCGTGCCATGATGCCGACGCCTTTGATATGGTCGGAGTGTTCATGGGTGACGAACAGACCATCGATGCCATGCGGCGACCGGTCGATCTGGTCGAACAAGGCGAGCATCGCCTTACCGGTCAGTCCCGCGTCGACGAGCAAGCGGGTCTGTTCACTTTCGATATAGAGGGCGTTCCCCGTCGAGCCACTGGCCATGACGCTGTAGTGTAGGCTCATCGTGCATTCCTCATTTCTCTGAGACTGTATCCAATCGTTCGACGGTCTGGACGCCGCCGTCAATCGCATTGACGAAGTAGACTTCCTCGTTGTCGAGCTCGATTTGCCACGTCGGCGGCAGGATTTGAACGGATTCCGTTCCTTCCGTGACGAGACAGAAATATCCGAGCTTATGACTCGTCAACCGTTTCGATGCCGGGAACAAACCTTGCTCCGACAACTGGACGATCGCTTCACTTGCCGATAACAACGTCACGTCCTGTGCTTGCCGGACGACCTTGTTCAAGTGGCGTTGTTTGTAGCTGACGATTTCCTTCGCATCGTTGAGTTGCAAGACGAGCAGGGACGGTCCAATCATCGCATCGTCCTCACGCGACTGCTGTGGTGTCGAATAGAGCGGCTGTCCCTTATACGTCTGAACGAATGTCATCTCCTGATACTTACTATCATACTTCCAAAATGTATATTCGGCACCATATCGAACTGATGCTTGAACGAACGATGAAGCAGAATCCCGCATCGTCTTCGCATCGAGTCGATACGGTTTCATCAACCGGACCGACCACTCGACATCGTTCTTGACGGAGGCGACCGCGTCACGAATCGGTGAACTCGCGAGTGGCGCTAGCGTCCGCGCATCGACTTCGGCTGTTAAATAGCCGATGTCTCGCGTAACCGGTTGTAGCTTTTTCTCATCGATTTGACGATCCTTCAAGATCGATTTACCGGTCGCACTCGTCGCGACGATCCGCGGCTCGACCATCCGGTCCATCAATTGAATGGCGAGGTAGACGTTCAGGATCAAAAAGGTCAGCATCAATAAGGTCTTCGCTTTACTCCAGTCCATTCATCCTCACTCCTCATTCCCGACAGCTTGATTGATCGATTGCCAGACGCCATCGATTTTGATGAACCACGTCGGCTCAAAGACGGCATAGCGGCTCGTTGAAATCTTATACGTCATCTCATATCCAATCCGGATTCCACTGATCTCTTTTAAGAGGTCAGCACGACTCAGACGTTCGAGAACCGTTTCAACAGCTGGCACCGTTTCTTCCCGAAGGATGAGCTTCCGCTTCGCTCGGAGCATGCTACGACTGAGCGACCGGACTTGATTTTCCTCATACATGATCTTCAGTGTCGCAAGATCGAACTTCGTCTGTTCGAGTAGCGGACCACTCTCCCCAAATACCGGATACCGGTTCAAGTACAACCGGAACGTCGCCGTCTGTTCCTCACTCTTTTTACTCATCTGATCAAAGTAATACCGGAAACCACTGCGTTGGGTATCTTGATCGAGCCAGCCCCCATGAATGTTGACATAGCTGACGAGCGTGCTGTAATCGACCGTCGAGCTTTGCGTATTCGGCGATAATGTATTGAAACGATACACATTATAGTTTCGGTCATACGTCGAAACGCTGACGCCGTCCGTTAAGACGTCGAGATCATCCCGACTCTTGATTTGCTGGACGTTCGAGTTCTCGGCAAAAAAGGCACTCCGAATGCGGTCGAGTGGTTTCGGCGATTGCCCGACCTCGTCATAGACGAAGACTTGCTCTAGTCGCGTCGTACCGCTCGCGACATACGTATAATCGCCACCTTTGAGTTCGACGCGTGTCATCGGTTTTTTCTTATCATGCGCGAACAGTCGCTTCAGAACCGTCTCATCGCCGACGAGCTTGAAGTCCTTCAGGCGACCGGTCGCCGACTCGAGACGGAGGATTGGTCCATCATAATCGAGTAAATAGAGTCGTTTGATCGGTTCCGAGAAGGCGATCTGTTTTTCTCCGAGTAACTCTTCAAGAATCGTCGCACTGATCGGTGTCGGGAAGATCATCTCGACACTCCGGTCACCGACCGGGATGTTGTTCGCTTTATCCGTCAAGACGAGGACACCGATGTTAAACGACGCACCGATTCGGTTAAGGAAGGTCCGACCGATGATTTGTGTCTGATAGATCCCTTCCTGATCCGAATAGACGAGTAGTTCCGGGTTGATCAGTTGGTTGCTTTCAATCGTCTTTGAGGCATCGATCTCGTTGAACGAGACCTGTTCCCGCTCGATTGATTCACTGCTTGGATGATAGGTCCAGAGCATCGCTGTCTGAGCGATCGAACCGGCGACGAGCAGGACGAGTAACAGCGAACTCCAGTGTTGTTTCTTCATCCGGCATCCACCTCTTCGATCACCTCATACGGAAGCGTGAAGTAAATCGTCGTGCCGCGTCCCCATTCACTTTCTGCCCAGATGTCGCCACCATGTGCCGAAACGACGTCTTTTGCGATCGACAGACCAAGACCGGTGCCGCCGATTTTACGGGCGCGGGCTTTATCGACTCGATAGAAGCGTTCGAAGATTTTTTGGAGATTCGCTTTCGGGATTCCGACACCTTCATCCTTGATGCTGATGACGATCCGTTTTGCCCGGAGCATCGTCCGGACGGTGATCGTTCCGCCTTCCGGTGAGTACTTGATTGCATTCGTCAGGATGTTATCTGCGACCTGAATCAATTTATCCTGATCACCACGGATATAGACTTTCCGCTTCATGATCTTACGACGGAAACGAATTCGTTCCGGCTTCGTCATGTCATGGCGATCGAGAATCTCATTCAGGAACTGAATGTAATCGAAGCGGACCTTGTTCATTTTGTATTCCTTACTGTCCATCTTCGACAGTTGTAAGAGATCGGTGACGAGGCGGATCATCCGCTCCGTCTCGTTTTGTGTCGTCTCAAGGAAACGCGGGGCGAGTTCCTCGTCCTGATACGCTCCTTCTGCCAAGGCTTCAAGATAGCTGCGCATCGTCGTCAGCGGTGTCCGGAGCTCGTGACTGACGTTCGCGACGAATTCGCGACGATCCTGTTCGACTTGCTCCTGTTCCGTGACGTCATGCAGGACGACGATCATCCCGGTAATCGGACCACTGTGTTTCTTGACGGGCGAGAAGAATGCCCGAACGAGGAACAGTTCATCCTCACTACTGAAATCAAGCAGACGCGGTGGCATCGTACCGTCTTCCGGAATCATGAAATCGTCACCGAGTGCCAGTAAGTCCTTCAAGTTCGTGCCGACGACGCTCGCATCATCTGCACCGACGATATCCTTCGCTTGATCGTTCATCAAGATGACGCGCAGCGTCCGGTCCGTCGCGATGACGCCATCGGTCATGTTCTCTAGGACACTCGTCAACTTCCGCCGTTCCGCTTCCGTCGTCGCGTTTGCTTCGAGCAACTCATCCGTCAATTCGTTGAACGAACGGGCAAGCTGACCGATCTCATCGTCCGAATAGACCTTAACCTTCCGCGAGAAGTTCCCGCGTCGCATCTCGATCGCTTGACGCCGCATATCGGAAATCGGGCGCGTGATCGTCCGCGACAGCAAGACACCAAGAATCGACGTGATGACGAGAGCGATGACCGTTCCGGTCGCAAGAATCCGCGTGACCTGTTGCATCTGCGAATAGATCGACTCCATCGAGGCGCGGACATAAATCATACCGGTCGTGACGCCGTCTCGTTCCGAGGTGACCGGTACGGCAAAGATCCGGATCTTATCCTCTGATTCCGGATCAAGCACGGTGTCCGTCCGGGTCGAGCTCGTTGCCTGTGCTTTTTTAATCAATGAATTCGTCGCTCGTTGTCCGACCGCCGACTGGTTCTCGTTATCCGATGTCGCCTGGATGATCGAGTCCTGGTCGATGATTTGAACTTCGAGGATGTCGTTCCTTGAGGTGGAGCCATTACTAAACTCAGACAGCAGTTGCCCTAGTGATTGGGACAACTGCCGTTTGGAGGCTTCATCATCGCCTGTTTTATCGAATTCCTTCCCGACGTTATAGGCGACAAGACCTGCCCGGTCCTCGACCGACTTCGAGAAGTTCGTAATGTACTGCTTTTCAAGGGAACGAACGAAATAGACGCCAATGACCTGCATCGCCACTAAAATCAATAAGGCATAGATGACGACGAGTTTCCATTGGATGGATTTAAAGAAGTTCGTTCCTTTTAACATCGTTATTCATTCTCCCCGTCTTGGAGATAGTAACCGACCCCACGACGCGTCATGATATAGACCGGCGTACTTGGGTTGTCTTCGACTTTCTCACGGAGACGACGTACTGTCACGTCGACTGTCCGGACATCACCGAAGTAGTCATAGCCCCAGACCGTCTGCAACAAATGCTCACGGGTCATGACTTGCCCGATGTTTTTCGCGAGGTAGTGCAACAATTCGAACTCACGCTGCGTCAGCTCAATCTTTTGATCCTTACGTGTCACCGTATGCGAATTCGTATCGATATACAGTTCTCCGACTTTGAGTGGACCTGGTCCAACCGGTTGTGGTGTAGCTTCCGGACTCGTGTTGCGTAAATGGACTTTCACGCGGGCAAGTAACTCGCGCGAGCTGAATGGCTTCGTCACGTAATCGTTCGCGCCAAGCTCAAGACCAAGTACCGTATCGATCTCGGAATCCTTCGCTGTCAACATGATGATCGGAATCTTCGACGTCTTCCGGACTTCCCGGCAGACCTCCATCCCGTCCATTAACGGGAGCATGATGTCGAGTAACATCAAATCCGGTTTGAACTCCTCGAATTTCTCTAATGCCTCCACGCCGTCATTTGCGATCGCGACCTGGTAGCCTTCTTTTTCTAATTTAAACTTGAGTATATCTGCAATCGGTAACTCGTCATCGACGACTAGAATTTTGCGTTCCGTCACTGGGTGTGCCCCCTTAAAAATTTCTATTCAATCTATTTTACCTGTTTTTTCGGCATATAGAAAGGTGGCGACGGAAACTCCCGGCGCCACTCTCTCTGCTGTTCGTCGTCTCACGAGAGAGGTTCCACGTGAAACACTGTATTTAGTATACCTGTTTTTGCTTCCGTTTGTGAACCATTTCGCACAAAAAACGGTGCTGACTCAAAAGTCAGTCTCGACAAAGATAGGGGTGGCAGAATGATGATCTGCCACCCCTATTCCGTAATAAAAAGAATGACGCTCACACGCCACTCCTACAGGAAAAGCGCATTGATGCGCTGTCAGAGACAAACAGGACCCGCTTTCCTGCTTAAATGAAGCAGGAAAACTGGCTTGTGTCTCGCCTGAGGAAAGGGCGTGAAAAGACGCGTCATTCTTTTTTAAGTCAGTCCTGTTGAGACTTATGCTTCTTCGTAGAGATCACGCAAGACGACTGTCTGTTCACGACCCGGTCCGACCGAGAACGTGACGAGCGAGATACCTGTGAGATCCGCAATCCGCTTAACGTAGTTCTGTGCGTTCAACGGTAGATCTTCAAAGCGACGGACACCTGTGATGTCCTCTTTCCAGCCCGGCAGTTCTTCGTAAACTGGAACACATGCTTCGAGATCACGGAAGCTTGCTGGGTACTCATCGATCTGTTTACCGTTGAATTCGTACGATGTACAGATCTTCAACGTGTCGAGTCCTGTCAAGACGTCGATCGAGTTGAGCGCAAGATCCGTCAATCCACTTGTACGGCGCGAGTGGCGAACGACAACGGAGTCGAACCAACCGACACGACGCGGACGTCCTGTCGTCGTCCCGTATTCACGACCGACTTCACGGATTTGGTGACCGATGTCATCGAACAATTCCGTTGGGAACGGACCGTCACCGACACGTGATGTGTACGCTTTACAGACACCGACGACGTGGTCAATCCGAGCTGGACCGACACCGACGCCTGATGCGACACCACCAGCAGATGCGTTCGATGATGTAACGAACGGATACGTTCCGTGATCAAGGTCGAGTAAGACACCTTGTGCGCCTTCGAACAACACTTTTTCGCCGTGATCAAGGCTATCGTTGACGACGACAGATGTATCGCAGACATATTTCGCGAACTCTTGTCCATACGCATAGTACTCTTCGAAGATATCGTCGAACGCGATTGGTTCAGCGTCATACATCTTCGTGAACATCCGGTTCTTTTGGTCGAGAACGATCTTCAACTTCTCAGCGAACGTTTCTTTGTCGAGTAAGTCTGCCATCCGGATACCGATTCGTGCGGCTTTATCCATGTAACACGGTCCGATTCCTTTCAGCGTCGTTCCGACTTTTGCATCGCCCTTCGCTTCTTCTTCTAACTGATCCTGCAACTGATGATACGGCAAGATGACATGCGCCCGATTCGAAATTAACAAGTTATCCGTTGAGACACCACGATCGTGTAGATACTTCAATTCCTTGACGAGTGATTTCGGGTTAACAACGAGACCGTTCCCGATGACACATTTCTTATCCGAGTAAAAAATACCTGATGGGATCAAGTGCAATTTGTACGTCTCGTTATTGAATACGATCGTATGTCCTGCATTGTCTCCACCTTGATAACGTGCCACGACATCGGCTTGTTTTGAAAGAAAATCGGTAATTTTCCCTTTTCCTTCGTCGCCCCACTGTGTTCCGACTACTACTACTGATGACATCTTATCATCCACCTCCACGTACGATTCAAAACCACGACTAAGTGTAACGCGATAAAAAAAAGAAGTCAACCAAATACCGAACAATTAATTGTTACATTTCTCTTTCGTTCGTTTAATTATCGTTTTTGATGAATAAACTGAGAATCTTTAGGTGAAAACAAAAAAAGCTACGTTTTGTCTCCGATCAATCGAAGACAAGACGTAGCTTGGATTAAGCTGGTGGCGCGTACGAGTTACTCGGCTCGAGATCCACGAACTTGTTGAATTCTTTTCGGAAGGCGAGTTTGACGGTACCGGTTGGACCATTCCGCTGTTTCGCGATGATGATCTCAATCGTATTCGCATCTTCCGTTTCTTTATTGTAGTAATCGTCACGGTACAAGAAGGCGACGATATCGGCATCTTGCTCGATCGCTCCCGATTCCCGGATATCCGACATCATCGGTCGCTTATCTTGACGACTCTCAACACCACGAGAGAGCTGAGATAAGGCGATGACGGGAACTTCGAGTTCCCGCGCGAGCGATTTCAAGGAACGGGAAATTTCCGAAACCTCTTGTTGGCGGTTGTCGCTTGAGCGACCATTCCCTTGAATCAACTGCAAGTAATCGATCATGATCATTCCAAGACCATGCTCCTGCTTCAAACGACGGCATTTTGCCCGGATATCGTTGACACGAATACCAGGTGTATCATCGATGTAGATACCAGCTTGAGAGAGATTACTCATCGCAAGCGATAACTTACCCCAGTCCTCTTCTTCAAGTTGACCGGTCCGGAGTCGTTGCGCATCGACGTTTCCTTCAGCACAGAGCATCCGCATGACAAGCTGTTCGGCACCCATCTCAAGACTAAAGATGGCGACGTTCTCGTCAGCTCGTGTCGCGACGTTTTGCGAGATGTTCAAGGCAAACGCCGTCTTCCCGACCGATGGACGTGCTGCAACGATGATTAAATCGTTGCGCTGGAACCCAGCCGTCATCTTATCGAGATCCTGGAAACCCGTCGGAATCCCCGTCGTCTCACCGCTTTGCTTATGCAATTTATCAATCGTTGCATAGGCACTCGTCAAAACGTCCGAAATCGGAATGAAGCTCGCGCTTCCTTTTCCTTGCGATACTTCGAGAATCTTCCGTTCTGCCTCGTTCAGCAGGACATCGACTTCATTTTGCCGCTCGTATCCATCAGTGACGATTTCGCCTGCTGTCCGAATGAGACGCCGAAGCGTCGACTTCTGGTCAACGACGTTGACGTAGT
The DNA here is from genome assembly GCF_018619045.1 of Exiguobacterium sp. s161. Taxonomy (NCBI): domain Bacteria; kingdom Bacillati; phylum Bacillota; class Bacilli; order Caryophanales; genus Exiguobacterium; species Exiguobacterium sp. s161. The sequence continues at coordinate 25,868 of NZ_JACSNH010000004.1, read as the reverse complement.
AATTGATGTTGGCTGCGGTTGGTACACCTTCCGCTAGTTCCGCTAGATACGGTAGACCACCGATCTCATCTAGGATACCAAGCGTACTCAGCTCGGCTGTGACCGTGACGAGGTCGATCGCTTCACCTCGGTCGGACAGCACGAGCATCGCTTCGAAGATCCGTTGGTGAGAGGCACGGTAAAAGTCCTGCGGTAACAGACGTTCTGATGCACTGATCAAACGATCCGCATCAATCATGATCGCCCCTAGGACGGCTTGTTCTGCCTCGATACTTTGGGGAGGCATATTTTGCATGACTTCACTCATCACCGTTCCCCTTTTCTACTCACGCCTCTTTGACCTGAACGTTCAGCGTCGCTGTCACTTCGTTGTGTAGCTTCAATGGTACCTTCGTAAAGCCGAGTGCCTTGATTGGGTGCTCGAGCTCGATTTTACGTTTGTCGATTTTGTAACCCATGCTCTTGAGTGCTTCCGCGATCTGTTTGCTTGTGACCGAACCGAAGACACGACCGCCTTCACCGGCTTTCGTCGAGACGACGATCGTCTCTTTTTCGATTTTCTCTTTTAACGCTTGCGCGTCAAGCAAGTTCTGTTTCGCTTCTTCTGCTGCTTTACGTTCGTGTGCTTCATGTTGCTTCAAGTTGCCAGTCGTCGCAGGACGCGCCAACTTTTTCTTGAAGAGTACGTTATTTGCATAAGCATCGGCCACGTCTTTGACGTCTCCTGCTTTACCTTGTCCTTTTACATCTTGTAAGAAAATAACCTTCATTCTGATTCCTCTCCTTTTGTCTCATCTTCTAGATATTGATCGATCGCTTTACGCAACGCATCCGCGACCGTGACGACCGATTCTGACATCTGTGTCGCCGCGTTCGTCAAGTGACCGCCGCCTCCGAGCGTCTCCATGATCAACTGGACGTTGACTTCCCCAAGTGAACGGGCACTGATCGCTGTCCGTCCGTCTTGAAGTTCCGCGATGACGAAGGCAGCACGAATGCCTTGAAGCGACAACAATTGATCAGCCGCTTGTGCGATCAAGACTTGATCGTGAATGACGCCAGGTTCTGCTGTCGCAATCGCCATCCCTTTCGTATAGACCTCGGACCGCTCGAGGATATGTGACTGCTCAACGTACGTCTCAAGATCCTGACTGAGGAACTCTTGCACGAGCACCGTGTCAGCACCTTGTGAACGCAAGTAAGATGCAGCATCGAACGTCCGCGAGCCGGTCCGAAGGGCAAAGCCTTTCGTATCGACGATGATGCCGGCAAGTAACGCCGTCGCCTCAAGCATCGATAGCTTCTGATTCGTCGGCTGGTACTCGATCAACTCGGTGACGAGTTCTGACGTCGACGATGCGTAAGGCTCGAGATAAACGAGGACCGCATCTTCGATGAAGTCCTCCCCACGCCGGTGATGATCAATCACGACCATATGCTCGAATCGATCGAGTAACGTCGGCACGACGACGAGCGACGGCTTATGGGTATCGACGACGACGAGTAACGTCTGATCGTCAATCAACTGATCGGCTTGAAACGCATTGACGAACCGTGTCTCGAGTTGTGGTACTTCAGCGATCTCGTCCATCATCCGGCGAATCCCGCGACCGATTTCTTCTGGCGGTAAAACGATATGCGCTTCCTTATCGTTCATTTCCGCAAGCTTCAAAATGCCGATCGCTGATCCGAGTGCATCCATATCCGGATTCTTATGCCCCATGATCAGGACACGGCTCGATTCCTGCATTAAGTCACGAAGCGAGTTGGCAATGACACGTGCTCGGACACGTGTCCGTTTTTCTGTCGGATTCGTCTTGCCGCCATAAAAGCGGACTTTCCCGTCGCGTTTGATGACGACTTGGTCGCCTCCCCGTCCTAATGCGAGATCGAGACTCGACTGAGCCATCAGACCAAGCGCCGGAATCGGGTCACTTCCGCAACCAATTCCGATCGATAACGTCAACTGGACACCACGCTGACTCGTCTCTTCGCGCACGGTATCGAGAATCGTGAACTTCGATCGTTCGAGAATCCGAAGATTCTCTTCTGTCGTGACGATGAAGTATCGATCAGATGCGGTTCGTTTGATATACGTTCCGTGTTCGGCTGCCCAGTGATTCAACAGTTGCGTAACTCGGCTGTTCAACTCACTGCGCAACTGATCTTCGATACCTTGTGTCATCTCATCGTAGTTATCGAGATAGATAACGCCGATGACTGTCTGATTATCGACGAGTTGTTGTTCGACTTGTGCTTCTTCTGTCATATCGAACAGATAGAACGTCCGATTGTCATGATTTGAAAAGACGCGATATACGGCATCACCGATTTCAAGCGTCGCTTGGTCCTCGTTCGTCGCGACCATTTCGATGAATAAGGGATCGAGCTCATTGAGCGTCTGTCCCATCGCTACATCATCAAAGATCTCCCGCATCGGATCATTGAACCAGGTGACGAGGGTTTCCTCATCGTATAACAAAATCCCGATTGGCATGTTCGTCAACGCATCTTGTCCCGTCTCCTCGACTTGCATCGAGATTCCGGCGACGTATGCCTCCCATGCCCTGCGTGCACGGCGTTCTTCGAATAGGTGCAATCCGAAGAGGAGGGCAGTCACGACGGCTCCGATAGCAGAGATGATCGGTTCACGTACAGCGACGACGAGAAGCAGACCGACGATTAATAGATACGGAATGAAGCGAACGATGCGTCGTTCTCGTTCCGGTGATACTTGTTGACCTGACTCCATCGTGTCCTCCTTATATGCTCTATAGGGTTCATTTAAATTTTTAGTAACTTGTTTATTATAACCGAAAAGCAGGAGGGGATGAAAGGGAAGCGAAAAAAAGCACCATCCTCACGCATGAGGATGGTGCTACGAAATCAGTCAGCCACGTATGGGATTAAAGCCATTTGACGTGCGCGTTTGATTGCGATTGTAAGTGGACGTTGGTATTTCGCTGAAGTACCAGTCACACGACGTGGAAGAATCTTACCGCGTTCCGAAATGAAACGTTTGAGAAGTTCTACGTCTTTATAATCGATATGAGTGATGTGGTTCGACGTGAAGTAACATACTTTACGACGACGTTTTCCACCTGGACGACGTGCCATGTGATTAACCTCCTTTTTAACTTGGATTTTTCAGGACGATTTCCTTAGAACGGGAGGTCGTCGTCTGAAAGGTCGATCGAACTACCGCCGCTGAACGGATCAGCGCCGAAGCCCGAATTCGATGAAGCGGGTGCTGGCGAGGAAGAGTTGTTCTGCTGTTGCTGTGAACCCCATCCTGCAGCATTCCCGTTTCCACCAGTAGATGAAGCGTAGCCTTCGCTACCATCCGAAGAACGGCTCGCGTTACGTGACTCAAGGAAGCGGACGCTATCAGCGACGACTTCCGCACGATAACGGCGTTGCCCTTCTTTATCGTCGTAGCTGCTAATCTGGAGGCGACCCTCTACACCAGCAAGACTACCCTTCTTCAAATACTGAGCAACGTTCTCTGCTTGCTTGCGCCAAACGACGCAATCGATGAAATCAGCTTCTCGCTTCCCATCTTGCCCTGTGAAAGGACGGTCACATGCGAGTGTGAATCGCGTTACCGCAATCCCGCTCTGCGTATAACGCATTTCCGGGTCACGAGTTAACCGACCGACTAAAACGACGCGGTTAATCATCAGAATCACTCTCCTGTTTCAGCTTATTTCTCGTCTTTTGTGATCATTAAGCGAACGATATCGTCACTGATCTTCATGAGACGGTCAAGTTCTTTTGTAGCTGCTGGTTCAGCAGAAACGTTAAGAAGAACGTAGAACCCTTCACGCATATCATTGATTTCGTAAGCGAAACGACGTTTACCCATTTCAGTTGTTTTATCAACTGTACCACCGTTATCAGTGAGGACTTTGTTGAAACGCTCCACTGTTGCTTTGCGTGCTTCCTCATCAAGTTCCGGACGGATGATGTAAAGTACTTCGTATTTACGCATATCTGTCACCTCCTCTTGGACTGGCGGCTCGAATGTTCGAGCAAGGAGCAATAATTCATTACTCACATTCGTTAATACTACCAAAGTATTTTGCTTTATGCAATAACGATTCGATTTCGATTAGACGTTGAAGCGGAATGTGACGACATCGCCGTCTTGGAAGACATATTCCTTACCTTCTGAACGGTAACGTCCTTGTTCCTTGACTGTAGCCATGTTGCCTGCTGCTGCTAAATCTTCGTACGAAACGACTTCTGCACGGATGAATCCACGTTCGAAGTCCGAGTGGATGACACCCGCACATTGCGGAGCTTTCATCCCTTTTTTGAACGTCCAAGCGCGTACTTCTTTTTCACCTGCTGTGAAGTATGTCGCAAGACCAAGCGTGCTGTATGCTGCATGGATCAATTGATCAAGACCTGATTCTTCGATTCCGAGATCGACGAGGAACTCTTGACGTTCTTCTGGCTCAAGCTCTGCAATCTCTTCTTCAATCCGAGCACAGATGACGATGACTTCAGAACCTTCTTTTTCTGCGAATTCGCGTACGAGACGGACGTTTTCGTTATTGTCCGCGTCTGCGACTTCATCTTCGCCAACGTTTGCAACGTAAAGCATCGGTTTCATCGTCAACAATTGGAAGTGTTTGACGAGAGCTGCTTGATCTTCGTTCAATTCAGCGAGACGTGCTGGTTTCTCGTCTTCGAGTAATGCTTGCACGATTTCAAGTGCTTCGAGTTCAGCCGCTGCGTTTTTATCGCGTGACTTGACTTGTTTTTGGACACGCTGAATCCGTTTTTCGACTTGCTCGAGGTCTGCGAGGATCAATTCGAGGTTGATCGTCTCGATGTCATCGATCGGTGAGACTTTTCCGGCCACGTGTGTGATGTTTTCATCGACGAAACAACGCACGACCTGACAGATCGCATCTACCTCACGAATGTTCGCGAGGAATTTATTTCCGAGACCTTCCCCTTTAGACGCGCCTTTTACGATACCTGCGATATCCGTGAATTCGAATGCTGTCGGGATCGTCTTTTTCGGGTTGACGAGTTCCGTCAATTTCCGAAGACGTGCATCTGGTACTTCAACGACACCGACGTTCGGGTCGATCGTTGCGAACGGGTAGTTCGCTGCCTCTACACCTGCTTGTGTGATGGCGTTAAAAAGTGTTGATTTTCCTACGTTTGGTAAGCCAACGATTCCTGCTGTTAATCCCACTTGGAATTCCTCCTTTTCGGTATTTCCTAGGAAATCCGTGCTAGCGGCCGCAGTGGGTAGAATGATTACACCACGTCAGCACATCTTTCACAATTATAGATAGTTCAATTTTTTTAAGCAAGGAGCTCGACCGTCTTTTTTACTCACGTCCTAACCGAACGCAACCGCTCCACTTAAGCAAGACAACAAAAAAGCGAATCTAATCACGAGGATCAGATCCGCTTTTCATTACTCTGGTAAGACTTTTTTCAATCGTTTATCAAAATCACGACGTGGCATCAAAATGCTTGCCCCGCAACCTTGACATTTGATTCGGATATCCATGCCGACCCGAATGATTTGCCATCGGTTCGTACCACATGGATGCTGCTTCTTCATCTCAACATAATCATGGAGTTGATACGTTTTTGGAATCATCCGTTTGTCCACCATTCTTTTGTTCTGGATTCATCATGACCATCCGTGGATACGGGATCTTGATGTTTTCTTCTTCGAGTCCTTGCTTCAATTCCTTCCGGATTAGACGACCAGCTTGGAAATGTTGCATCGGTGGTACTTCTGCCATCAAACGATAGACGACTTCAGAAGGACCAAGCGTCTGGACGCCAAGCATCTGAATCGGTTCGACGAACATATCGACATACTTCTTCGTCGTCCGGTCTGCGATCTCATGCAAGACTTGTTCGACCCGTTCAAGATCCTCATCATAGGAGACTTGGACGTCGACGAGTGCGAAACTGTTGTCGACCGAATAGTTCGTGACTTGCAAAATCTGACCGTTCGGGATGATGTGGATCTCCCCGTTGAGTCCTTTGAGTTTCGTCGTCCGGATCCCAAGTTCCGTGACGACCCCTTCAATCACACCGACGCGTACATAATCTCCGACTTTGAACTGGCGTTCGAAGATGATGAACGCTCCGGTAATGATATCTTGCACCAAGTTCTTCGCACCGAACGAAATCGCAAGACCGGCGATTCCGGCACTGGCGACAAGACCCGTGATGTTGATTCCGAACTGACTGAGTACCGTCAACAACATGACGATTCCGAGCACGTAACGAATCGCATTTTGGAGCAACTTCAGTAATGTCTCGTTCTGACGTTGCGCCAAGTAGTCCTGTTCATTGATTTTCCTAATCGTAAAGAGACGCGAGACTGCCCCAGTCAAAACGCGCGTTAACACATAGAACGCCGCGATGATGATGAGCGCAATCAGTAGTTTCATCCCAAAACGAATCCACATATCCGCATCCATTACTTGATTGATTAGTTTATCGACTTGGGCGACGGATTCTTGTACATCTTGATTGGTAGCCATTCTCTCATCCTTTCTTGTTCTCTCTATTACGACAGTATACGTGATTTTAATTGAGTTTCAACCAAAGAGCCGATTTTGACGTTAGATTTTTGGAAAAACCGGGAAAGGAAAATCATCTAAGAACCCTTCACTCTTGCCAATCCACCACGACACCGACACCAAGAGAAGAAAGGATGATTTCGATGAATTTCCGCTTTCATTCGCACGAGCCCAAGCCCTATTCTTTCTTTTTAGAATATACGGAACCGTTCGCGAAAGAACGCTTAGCTGAACAATTATTCGAACAAATCTCCGCAGTCCAGGAAAAACGACCAATCGTACTCGTCTGCATTGGTTCTGATCGTTCGACGGGCGACTCACTCGGTCCACTCGTCGGAACATTCCTTGAAAAACAAGCACCTGCTCATCTCCACGTTTACGGTACACTCGCTAAACCCGTCCATGCACTGAATCTCGCTGAAACGATTCACTCAATCCAAACGACCCATTACCGTCCGCTCGTCATCGCAATTGATGCGTGTCTTGGTCGACTTTCAAGCGTTGGGCACGTCTTCTTCTCGGAAGGTCCACTCGCACCCGGTGCCGGCGTCCAAAAAGAATTGCCTGCGGTCGGTGACTTCAACATTAAGGCTGTCGTTAACGTCAGTGGCTTCATGGAGATGATGATTCTCCAGAACACACGGTTACACCTTGTTTATGAACTAGCGGAACTCGTCGCGAACAGCTTCCACTTACTTGATGCGAAACTCTCCGCTGAATCCACACGGACGACGATTTCTTTCACGCCACGTTCGATGTAATCAAAAAGAAGCGAACCGTTACCGGAACGCTTCTTTTTCATTGATCCGATTCAGGTAATAACAAATCGAGCAACCGATTGAGGTCGTCTTCATCTGCAAAATCAATCTCGAGTTTCCCCGCCTGTTTGCCTTGTTTGATTCGTACCGTCGCCCCGTATTTTTCGCGAAGCGACTCTTCGACGAATTGGACAGCGGTCGCTTGTTGCGGACGGACGGCTTCCTTTCGCTCCCGAAGTGCCTGCTCCAACCGACGGACGTTCCAGTTTTCCGCCATGACGCGTTCTGCCATCTGCTCAATCTTCTTTGGATGCTTCAGCGACAATAGGGCACGGGCATGTCCCATCGATAGCCGCTCATCCATGACGGCTTGTTGAACGAGTAGTGGCAATTGTAGTAACCGAAGACTGTTCGTGATGTGCGAACGACTTTTGCCAACACGCTGCGCAAGCTCTGCTTGCGTGATGCCGAATTCCTCGATCATCTCCGCATACGCCATCGCCTCTTCAATCGCGGATAAATCCGCCCGTTGGATGTTTTCGATCAAAGCGAGCTCCATCACGCGTGTCTCGTCTGCTTCGATCACGAGGACCGGTACACGTTCGAATCCTGCTCGACTTGCTGCTTGATACCGTCGTTCGCCGGCGATGATTTCATAATAGCCATCACGTGGTCGGACGACGATCGGTTGGATCATCCCGTGTCGAACGAGCGATTGGGCTAACTCTTCTAATGCTTTTTCATTGAATCGTTTCCGGGGTTGAGTCGGATTCGGGCGAATCGCCCGAACAGGTAATTCGTTCACTTGCCTTCTCTCCTAAACGTAGCGGAAGGCACGACCGCTTATTCCGGACGTGCCTTCACGATGCGAATCCGCACCTCTACATATTCTTCACAATCGACTTCTTCTTTTTCAATCGTCAATCCAGTTTGCTCGATCATATCGACAGAATCGCGAAGGGTATTTAACGCAATCCGTGTATCGCGAGCAAAGCTCTTATGACGTTTTTTCTTCGGTGGCTGTGGTGTCATCAATCGTTCCACCCGGCGCTCCGTCTCCTTGACGTTCCATTCCCGTTCCAGGATTTCAGCGAGTACCGTTACTTGTAGCGCTTCATCCTTGAGCGGCAATAACGCACGGGCATGACGCTCCGTGATCGTCCGTTTCTTCAATGCTTCCCGGACATCCGTTGGCAATCGAAGCAAACGCAATTTGTTAGCAATCGTCGATTGACTACGTCCGAGCTTACGGGCTAACACCTCTTGCGTGATCTCTTGTAACGCAAGCAAGCGCTCATAGGCTTCCGCTTCTTCGATTGGTGTCAAATCTTCGCGTTGCAGATTTTCAATCAATGCCAGTGAAGCAGTCGTCTCGTCCGTCATCTCTTTGACGATGGCAGGAATCGTTTCCCAGCCAAGCGAGCGCACTGCCCGGTATCTTCGTTCTCCCGCAATGATTTCGTATCCTGTTCCTTGTTTTCGAACGACGATCGGCTGGAGTAATCCATGCTCTTCGATCGTAACGGCTAGCTCTTCAATTCGGTCCCCATCAAACACTGTCCGTGGTTGGAACTGGTTCGCGACAAGTTCTGTCAATGGTAATTCCTGAACCGTCTCTTGTGGGTCAAGCTCGATCGTAGCAGGTTGCCCTCCCTTACCGAGCAGCTTGGCAATTGCATTTCTCACGTTGGCGCACCTCACCTTTATCAGTCATCGTTTCACGTGAAACGGTGTTTAGCTTAATGGATCTTTTGCAGGCGTACCCGCTTTACGCGGATATTTCCCGGGTGTTGTTCGTTTTTTATCTACAATAACGATATTACGCTCACTTTCCTCGCCTGGCAATTGGAACTGGAAACTTTCCCGTAAATTCCCACCGAGTACTTTTAAGGCAATCGCACCATCCTCGAGCTCTTCACTGACTTTCGCTGCCTTCAAGGCAACGAATTGTCCACCGACTTTCGCAAGCGGTAGGCAATATTCCGCGAGAACGGACATCCGGGCGACCGCACGTGCTGTCACGACGTCGAACCGTTCGCGGAATTGTTTATTTTTACCGAACTCTTCGGCGCGTCCATGATGGAACGCGACACCTTCGAGTCCGAGTTCCGTCGCCAAATGATTGAGGAAGCCGATTCGTTTGTTCAGTGAATCGACGATCGTCACTTGGAGATGTGGGAACATGATCTTGATCGGCAGACTTGGGAAACCAGCGCCCGCTCCGACATCACAAACCGTCGTGACCGTCGTGAAATCGAAATAGAACGCTGCTGTGATCGAATCGTAGAAGTGCTTGAGATAGACATCTTCTTCGTCCGTGATCGCCGTCAGGTTCATCTTTTCATTCCACTCGACGAGCAGTTCATAATACCGTTTGAATTGATGCAACTGATGTTCTGAGACCTCAAGTCCCTGTGCTGCCAATGCTGTTACGAATTGCTGTTGGTTCATCTCGTTCACTCCGCAGTCAATGCGTATTGGCCTTGCTCGATGTAGACAAGCAGAATCGAGATATCAGACGGGTTTACCCCTGAGATCCGGGATGCTTGTCCGATCGAGAGCGGACGCACTTGGTTTAGTTTTTGTTTCGCTTCAATCGCTAATCCACTGATCGCATCGTAATCGAGACGATCCGGAATCCGTTTTTGCTCCATCCGCATCATTTTTTCGACTTGATCAAGTTGTTTATCGATGTACCCGGCATATTTGACTTGGATTTCGACTTGTTCTGCTGCTTCTGCAGACAGTGGTGTTTCCGGTGGTGTCATCTGCGCGATCATCGCATACGTGATTTCCGGGCGTTTCAGCAACGTGATCGCATGCAGCGCTTCCTTGAGTGGTGATGCACCAATTGCTTCTAGCTGTGCATTCACGTCCGCTGTCGCTTTGATGACGACCTTCTCAAGACGTTTCATCTCAAGACGGATTTGTTCTTGTTTATCAATCAACTTCGCTTGGCGCTCTTCCGAGATCAATCCGAGTTCATGTCCGATTTCCGATAGGCGAAGGTCCGCATTATCATGACGGAGCAACAACCGGTACTCGGCGCGTGACGTCAAGAGACGGTATGGTTCGTTCGTACCTTTCGTGACGAGATCATCGATCATGACACCGATATAGCCTTGTGAACGTGACAAGATAAGTGGTTCTTTGCCTTGGACTTGTAGTCCGGCATTGATCCCTGCCATGATTCCTTGCCCCGCTGCTTCCTCATACCCACTTGTTCCGTTGATTTGACCCGCTGTGAATAAACCAGGAACCCGTTTTGTCTCGAGCGTTGGCCAGAGTTGTGTCGGAACAACGGCATCGTACTCAATCGCATAACCAGGACGCATCATTTCTGAATTCTCAAGCCCTGGAATCGAGCGGAGAATATCGTGTTGGACGTCTTCCGGCAAGCTTGTTGATAATCCTTGCACGTAGACTTCTTCCGTATCGCGACCTTCTGGCTCAAGGAAGATTTGGTGACGCGGTTTATCGTTGAACCGGACGACCTTATCTTCGATCGATGGGCAATAACGTGGACCTGTTCCTTTGATCATTCCAGAGAACATCGGGGAGCGGTGCAGGTTCGCATCGATCAATTGATGCGTATACTCCGTCGTATACGTCAACCAGCATGGAATCTGTTCCGTGATCATCTGAGTCGTTTCATGACTAAACGGAAGTGCTACTTCGTCACCTGGTTGGATCTCCGTCTTCGAGTAGTCAATCGTTTTCCCGTCGATTCGTGGTGGTGTACCTGTCTTGAAACGCGCGAGCTCAAATCCGAGTTCTTCAAGATGTTTCGATAGATTGATCGACGGCATCTGATTGTTCGGACCACTCTCGTATGACAATTCACCGATGATGATTTTTCCGCGCATGAACGTTCCTGTCGTGATGATGACCGCTTTCGCCCGGTACTCCGCCCCTGTATTCGTGACGACACCAACGCAACGTCCTTCGTCGTCAATCAATAACCGTTCGACGAGCGCTTGACGTAAGAGCAGATTCGGCTCATCCTCGAGCGCTTTTTTCATTCGGTTTTGGTATTCGAATTTATCCGCCTGTGCCCGTAGTGCTCGCACGGCAGGACCTTTTGATGTGTTTAACATTTTCATTTGAATATACGTTGCATCGATCGCGCGTGCCATTTCGCCACCGAGCGCATCGATTTCCCGGACGACGATTCCTTTTGCTGGACCACCGATCGACGGGTTGCAATACATGAATCCGACCATATCGGGATTCATTGTCAACATGACCGTTTTCGAGCCCATTCGTGCCGCAGCAAGAGAGGCTTCGATGCCGGCATGTCCGGCTCCGACGACGATGACGTCGAATTCACCTGCTTGATAAGCCATAGTACTGGTTCCTCCTTCTTATTCCACACGCAGTCGTCTCAAGTTATTTCCCGAGACAGAACTGCGAAAACAACTGATCCAATAAACTATCCTGTGCTGTATCACCATTGATTTCGCCAAGCGTATCCCACGCTCGTCGTAAATCGATCTGTACCATGTCGATCGGCATCGCTGCTTCTGCTGCACCGAGAGCATCTTCAATCATTTGACTCGCTCGTTTGATGAGCTGGATGTGACGCGCATTTGAGACGTACGTCATATCCTGACTTTCGACACCCTGTTCAAAGAACAGACTCGCAATCGCTGCTTCGAGATCGTTGACGCCTGCTTCTTCGAGCAAGGATGTCGTGACGATTGGTCGACCATCAGCAAGTTCCGTGACACGCGCTAAATCAATCTGTTGCGTCAAGTCACTCTTGTTGACGATGATGATCGCGTTCATCCCTTTGATCGCTTCAAACAGCAAGACGTCCTCATCCGTCAAAACATCGTTTCCGTTGAGGACGAGTAAGATCAAGTCGGCCGTCTTTAAAGCCTGACGTGACTTTTCGACACCCATCCGTTCGACGATATCTTCCGTCTCACGAATCCCTGCCGTATCAATCAACTTCAACGGTACACCGCGAACGTTAACATATTCCTCAATCGTATCGCGCGTCGTTCCCGCGATATCCGTGACGATGGCCTTTGCTTCTTGCACCAATGTGTTGAGCAAAGACGACTTTCCGACGTTTGGTCGACCGATGATCGCTGTGGATAACCCTTCGCGCAAGATTTTTCCTTGGCGTGCCGTTGTTAATAACTCTGCTAAAATCGCGCGGACAGCACCCGCATCACGTTCGACGATCTGTTGCGTCATCTCTTCTGCATCGTATTCCGGGTAATCGATGTTGACTTCAATCGCAGCAATCGTCTGTAACAATTGTTGACGTAAGTCTTGGACGAGTTTCGAGAGACGTCCTTCAATCTGACTGACGGCGACATGCATCGCTCGGTCCGTCTTCGCCCGGATCAGATCCATGACGGCTTCCGCTTGTGATAAATCGATGCGTCCGTTCAAGAACGCACGTTTCGTAAATTCACCAGGTTCCGCCAGCCGGACTTCCGGTTGGGCGAGGATGAGTTCGAGGACACGATTGACCGCGACGACTCCTCCATGACAATTCAATTCGATGACATCTTCACGTGTAAACGTCTTTGGTGCGCGCATGACACTCACCATCACTTCATCGACGACACGGTCCGCCTCATGGTCGACCAATTTCCCGTAATGAATCGTATGGGTTGGTACTTCCGTCAAGCGGTTGCTCCCTTTATAAACACGGTCGGCTACAGCGACTGCATCAGGACCTGATAAGCGCACGATCGCAATCGCCCCTTCTCCCATCGGCGTCGAAATCGCGGCAATCGTATCAAATTCCATCATCCGTTCTTCCACCTCGTTTTTCTTCTGTCTTTTTATGAGTATTTAATCCTTAATCGTTGCAATGGGTATAACGAAACAACTATACACGAAATGACGCAAAAGAAAAAGAGCGACACTCTGTCAAAACAAAGCGTCGCTCTTCACGTATTAGCGTTTCTTTTTCGATTTTTTAGGAGCCGGAGCTGCTTGTGCTGCTTCTTTTTCACGTTTAGCAGCCATTGTTGCTTCCGTCTGCAACTTAATCTTTTCACGCATCGGCTTCATGATGACGATCGTAACGATGATCGAGAAGATGTAACCGACGACCCAGTAAAGCGAAAGGGCAGATGGGAGTGTAACACCCATGATGAAGATCATGATTGGGAAGACGTAGAGCATGATTTTCATTTGTGGATTGTCTTCTTGACCTGCCATCGAGATCTTTTGTTGCAGATACGTCAGTACCGCAGACATGATCGGCAAGATGAAGAATGGATCCGGTTTACCAAGGTCGAACCAGAGGAATGTGTGTTGGAAAATAGCCGGTGTATAAATGATGGCGTTATAGAACGCGATCAAGATCGGCATTTGGATCAAGATCGGTAAACAGCCTGCGAGTGGATTGACGTTGTGCTCTTGGTAGAGCTTCATCATTTCCTGTTGCAATTTCTGTTGCGTCTCTTGGTCTTTTGAGCTGTATTTCTCACGAAGCTTCATCATTTCAGGCTGGATGACTTGCATTCCACCCATACTCTTCGTTTGTTTGATCATCAATGGAAGGATGACAAGACGAACGAGAAGTGTCGTAATGATGATTCCGATACCGTAATCACCGCTAAAGAACTGTGAAATCTCACGAATCAACCACGCCATCGGCCAAACGAAGTAATGTTTCCAAAAACCTTCTGTGTCTGCTGTGATCGGTTCACCTGTACCATACGTGCTAGGTGTACAGCCGGATAATACGATCGCGAGCACGGACATGAGTCCGAGAGTTAACCAAATCTTAGTTCTCTTGTTCATAATTCCTCCTAGAAATTGTTTACGCTTTGTCGAACGCCATCTTCTTCTATAGTAAGGCAAGGAAAGGGAGCGCCGTACAAATCAACAGGATGCATTGCTACGATTCATTTTTTTGATCGCATCCAGACACCGGAACGTTTGAGGACGTGACGGAGACTGTCAGCCACTTCTTGCGCGGTCATCTTCGCGGCCGGATTGCGCGCGATGATCACCAAATCATAATTCGGGGCAATCGAGGCTTCATGCTGTTGGCATGCTTCCCGAAGATACCGTTTCACCTGATTCCGGACGACGGCATTCCCGATTTTCTTACTGACGGATAAACCAACCCGAAAGTGAGTCTGTTGCTCCTTTTTCAAGGCATACACGACAAATTGCCGATTTGCGACAGAGGCTCCTTTAGTAAACACCGCTTGGAACTCCTTGTCTTTCTTGACGCGGTATTCCTTCTTCACCTTATTCACACTCCATCCTGACACTACGAAAATTCGTCGTCTCTCATCATATCATAGAATAAACATGCGACGCGATAGGGCGCATGTGACAAAAGCACGAACACACGAAAAAACATAAAAAAAAATCACCTCGGACCATGCCCGAAGTGATGGATGCATCAATGCATTAGACAGTCAAGGCTTTGCGGCCCTTAAGACGGCGAGCAGCCAAGATACGGCGGCCACTCTTCGTAGCCATACGCGCACGGAATCCGTGAACTTTTTTACGCTTACGGTTGTTTGGGTTGAAAGTTGGTTTCATTCGTCTGCACCTCCTTTAAAAGATCTTTATAACCAATTGTTATTTTCTACTTTAAGGCAGTCTTGTACATTATATAAACTGATTGTGGCATTGTCAATGAAAGTTCAGAAGATTTCTTGTCCTGCTTAAGGGAGTTCTAGTTTGAAAACAGGCAATAGGATTCGACTGTGCAAACTCTATTACGCGATAGAATACATATGGGTCATAGAGGGGATGTGTGTAGACTTATCCACCTATCCACAGACTTATCCACATTATCCACACTTTCCGTGGATAACTCTTCACTTTGTCTACGATAGTATTTTTTAAAATCGACGTCAATCCTCGATTTTGGATTTCCTTTTTCCACTTCTTTTGTATTTTGTGAATAACTCTTTTTCAACGCTTCCTCTTTTGAAAAGTTATCCACCTCTTATCCACAATTTATCCACACTATCCACAGCTTGTGGGTAACTACCTGTGGACGGTTTAATTTACTTGTGGATAAATCATTCCAACCATTGCCAGGGCTCATTTCTTTTGATACACTAATTGTGCATAACATGATCCTGATCGTTCAGGACAAAACAAGTTATACACACCCTGTGGATAACTTTATACACAGATTCAACTGCCTGTGGATAACGTTATCCACAGTTTTTACGTTATGGGGATAAGTCGAGTTTCTTCATTAACTTTGTCTGTGTATAAGCCTGTGTACAAAAATTTTCTATCTTGATAAAAAAAGGGGGGTATTTATGAAAAACGCTGCCGAACTTTGGCATAATGTCTTATCTGTGATCGAGGAAGAGGAACGAACACCGAAAGCTAGTTATGATATGTGGTTGAAATCCACAGAAGGCGTCACGCTAAATGGAACGACACTACTCGTTTCAGCACCAGCTGCATTTACGGTGACATGGCTCGAGCGCCAGTACTTATCTTTACTCGAAGACACAGTTGAGGAAGTAACAGGAAGCCGACTCGATATTCAGTTCATCGAAGAGGGACAAGCGAAGAAAATGCTCGATCGACAAGAAGAGGAACGTGTTGAGGCAACACCGACTCCGAAATCGCGTCCATCGAACATGCGGAGACCAACAGAGGAATTGACGATGAGTGAAC
This sequence comes from Exiguobacterium sp. s161, assembly GCF_018619045.1. NCBI lineage: Bacteria > Bacillati > Bacillota > Bacilli > Caryophanales > Exiguobacterium > Exiguobacterium sp. s161. The sequence continues at coordinate 9,907 of NZ_JACSNH010000004.1, read as the reverse complement.
TCGGACAATTGAATGAGAAGTATACGTTCGATACATTCGTCATCGGATCGGGGAACCGTTTTGCGCATGCCGCTTCACTTGCTGTTGCGGAAGCGCCTGCTAAAGCATACAATCCGCTTTTCATCTATGGTGGCGTTGGTCTTGGCAAAACCCATCTGATGCATGCCATCGGACAATACGTTCAAGATCAAAATCTCGGGACACGGATTGCCTATGTCTCTTCTGAACGCTTTACGAATGACTTCATTAACTCCATCCGTGATAATAAGACGGTTGAGTTTAGAAATAAATACCGTAACATCGATGTCCTCTTAATTGATGACATCCAGTTCCTTGCGGGCAAAGAACAGACGCAAGAAGAGTTTTTCCACACATTCAATGCCCTGCACAACGACCAAAAACAAATCATCATCTCAAGTGACCGACCACCAAAAGAGATTCCAACGCTTGAAGATCGGCTTCGTTCTCGTTTCGAATGGGGATTAATCACCGACATCACGCCACCGGATCTCGAGACACGGATTGCGATCTTACGGAAAAAGGCGAATGCGGAGCAACTTGACGTCTCAAACGAAGTCATGCTTTACATCGCAAGTCAAATTGATACGAACATTCGGGAGCTCGAAGGGGCGTTAACCCGCGTTATCGCTTATGCGAATCTCGTCGGACGACCAATCGATCCAAATGTTGCTGCGGAAGCCTTGCATAACATCATGCCGGTCGCTGAACCGCGTAAAGTTACGATTCGTGACATCCAGGAGTCGGTCAGTAAGCACTTCAATTTGCCGTTTGATGATCTGAAGGCGAAGAAACGAACGAAATCGATTGCCTTCCCACGTCAAATCGCGATGTATCTTTCGCGTGAGATGACAGAAAGCTCTTTACCGAAAATCGGAGAAGAATTCGGGGGACGCGACCATACGACCGTCATCCATGCCCATGAAAAGATCAGCATGTTGATCAAATCGGATGGGGAAACGGGAAAAGTCATCGAACAAATCAAACATGAATTGAAGCATTCATAAAACTGTGGATAAACATGTGGATAAAGTAGGGTAGTTATCCACAACTTATCCACACCGTTTTTGGCTTTATACCAAGTTATCCACCGACTTATCCACACTATCCACAGCCCCTAAGACTATTATTAAAAAAATATATTATTATGTTATGATGGGCGCATGCCCATTATTTTCGAGAGGAGTCTAACGACGATATGCATATCACCATTCAACGCGAAGCTTTAATTCAAGCAGTACAAGATGTAGCCAAAGCGGTCTCATCCCGCACGACGATTCCGATTCTGACAGGAATCAAACTCGAAGCTCATGGAGATGGTATGACGCTGACAGGAAGCGATACAGAAATCTCGATTGAACGGACGATCTATGCAGAAGAGAATGGAACATCTTATGTCACGGTTCACCGTGCTGGTAGTGTCGTCTTGAATGCCCGCTTCTTCGGCGATATCGTCAAAAAGATGCCAAAAGACGAAGTCACACTCGAAGTCTCACCGAACTTCATGACACGGATCCAGTCAGGAACAGCGGAATTCCATTTGAACGGTCTTGATCCAGATGAGTTCCCACGCCTTCCGCAAGTCGATGGGGGACAACGTTTCCGTTTACCGGCTGATCTCTTACGTTCGATGATTCGTCAAACAAGCTTTGCTGTCGCTGTTCAAGAAACACGTCCTGTTCTGACAGGTGTGAACTTCTCAGCTGACAAAGGCATCTTGACGTGTGTTTCAACAGATAGTCACCGTCTAGCCCTTCGTCGTGCTCAGTTTGAGACAGATACAGATATCTCGTTCCAGAACGTCATCGTTCCAGGGAAGAGCTTAAATGAATTATCGAAGTTGCTTGGGGATGGTCATGTGGATATCACGATCACGAACCAACAAATCTTGTTCAAGATGAAGCACGTCCTCTTCTTCTCGCGTCTACTCGACGGAAACTATCCGGATACATCACGTTTGATTCCAGAAGAGTACCGGACAGCTGTCCGCATGAATGCGAAAGAATTGCTTCAAGCGATCGATCGCGCGTCGCTGCTTGCACGTGAGGACCGTAACAATGTCATCAAGTTCGCAGCTGAAGGAACGACAGCGGTCGAGATCTCTTCGCATTCACCAGAAGTCGGGAAAGTCTCGGAGCAAGTCAGCATCCTGTCGCTTGAAGGAGAAGAGCTGAAAATCTCGTTCAACTCGAAGTACATGATGGATGCCTTGAAGGCGCTTGACGCGACAGATATCGAAATCCAGTTCACGGGTTCGATTCGTCCATTCATCTTGCATCCAGTCGATCAAGATAACGTCCTGCAACTGATTCTTCCAGTACGGACGGCGTAAGCATCAACACAAAATACGTGATAAGACGGGTTCGATCGTTTCGACATCGGACCCGTCTTTTTCGTATACCGTATATACGTTCGGGGATTTTGCTAAATCGCTCAATGTTTAGTACAATAAAGAGTACGTCATTTATAATATGTAGGTAGGAGGAGTCAATCCATGCAAGAAATCAGAATTACAACGGAATACGTCACATTAGGGCAGTTCCTGAAGCTATCGGATATCATCTCAAGCGGAGGACAAGCCAAACCGTTTTTAGCAGAGGTACCGATTCTAGTCAACGGCGAGGTCGATCAGCGACGTGGTCGTAAATTACGGGATGGAGACATCATTGATGTAGAAGACTACGGTCAGTTCATCATCAAGAACGAGGGCAACTAACGTGCGGCTGGATTCAGTCCGACTCAGTCATTATCGCAACTATGACGCACTCGAACTGTCATTCTCCGAAAAAACGAATGTCCTGATTGGTGAAAATGCACAAGGGAAGACGAACTTATTGGAAGCGATCTATGTCCTCGCTCTCGCGAAGTCGCACCGGACGACGCATGACAAGGAACTGATCGGTTGGGACCAGGAAACAGCGCGCGTCGAAGGACGTGTCGTCAAGCGGACCGGCTCCCATGTTCAAGAGATCGTCATCTCGGGTCGCGGGAAAAAAGCAAAGCTGAATCATCTAGAGCAACGACGCTTGAGTGATTATGTCGGGGCACTGAACATCGTTTTATTCGCCCCAGAAGATTTGCATATCGTCAAAGGTAGTCCACAAGTCCGCCGACGATTTCTCGATATGGAGATCGGTCAAGTCAGCCCGGTCTATCTGCATGAATTGAGCCAGTATCTGAAAGTGTTGAAGCAGCGGAATGCATTGCTGAAACAACTGTCCATGAAGGGAGGAGACGAGACCTTCCTTGATATCTTGACGGAGCAAATGATTACGCTAGCCGTTAAAATCGTTCAGCGCCGGCATCATTTCATGGCCCAACTCGAAAAGTGGGCACGACCGATTCATGACGGAATCAGTCGTGGACAGGAAGAACTCGCGCTCATCTATCGTTCGGACACATTCGGCGACGAATTACTCGATGTCGAAGGAATGACTGCGTCCTACACGCGGAAGTTTGGTAAAATAAAAGAAAATGAAATCCGAAGAGGAGTTACGTTGTTTGGACCACATCGCGATGACTTCGAGATGGAAGTCAATGGACGAAACGTACAAACGTATGGTTCACAAGGACAACAACGAACAGCAGCTCTCTCGTTAAAGCTTGCGGAGATCGAATTGATTCATGAGGAAGTAGGGGAATATCCACTTCTTCTGCTCGACGATGTCTTATCCGAGCTTGATGATCATCGTCAAACACATTTGCTCGATACGATGCAACAAAAGGTCCAGACGATCCTGACGACGACAAGCGTCGACGGGATTGCGCATGAAACGATCAACCAAGCGAAGTTGTTCCACGTGAAACAAGGGACGGTCGATTTGGAAGAGACATCATATAAAGAAACAGTAGGTGAGAAAACCGATGAGTAATCATGAAGATATGGAATTGGAACAAGGGTACGGTGCCGATCAGATTCAAGTACTTGAAGGATTAGAAGCAGTACGTAAACGTCCAGGGATGTATATCGGCTCGACGGCATCAAAGGGTCTCCATCACCTCGTATGGGAGATTGTCGATAACTCGATCGATGAGGCGCTCGCAGGATACTGTGACACGATCAAGGTCACGATTGAACCAGGGAACTCGATCTTAGTCGAGGATAACGGACGTGGTATTCCAGTCGACATTCAAGAGAAGATGGGTCGTCCTGCCGTTGAAGTCATTTTGACAGTCCTCCATGCCGGTGGTAAGTTCGGCGGCGGCGGATATAAAGTATCGGGTGGACTACACGGTGTTGGGGCTTCGGTCGTTAACGCCCTGTCGACGAAACTTGAAGTATTCGTCAAACGGAACGAGAAGCTGTATTACCAAGCGTATCATCGCGGTGTACCAGCGCAAGATCTCGAAGTCATCGGAACATCAGAAGAGACAGGAACGACGATTCGTTTCTTCCCAGACGGTGAGATTTTCCAAGAGACGCTCGAGTATGACTATGATTTGCTAGCGACACGCCTGCGGGAACTTGCTTTCTTGAACAAAGGCTTGAAGATCATCATCACGGACGATCGTGCGGATGAGCCGATGACGCGTAGCTTCCACTACGAAGGTGGGATCAAGTCTTACGTCGAACACTTGAACCGTTCAAAAGAAGTCGTTCATGCGGAACCGGTCTATGTGCACGGAACAAAAGACGGCATCGAAGTCGAAGTCGCGCTTCAGTATAACGACGGATTTGCGTCAAACATCTACTCGTTCACGAACAACATCCCGACGCATGAGGGTGGTACGCATGAGACGGGCTTTAAGACAGCTCTGACACGGGTCATCAATGACTACGCGAAGAAGTTCGGTTTGATGAAGGATGCGGACGGTACGTTATCCGGTGAGGACGTACGTGAAGGAATGACCGCGATCGTTTCCGTCAAACACCCGAACCCACAGTTCGAAGGTCAGACGAAAACGAAACTCGGGAACTCCGACGCGCGTACGGTTACGGATTCACTCTTCTCTGGTGCGTTTGAGCAGTTCATGCTCGAAAACCCGACGAATGCACGCGCAATCGTCGAAAAAGGGATGATGGCGTCACGCGCCCGGATGGCAGCGAAACGCGCCCGTGAATTGACACGCCGTAAAGGTGTTCTTGAAGTGAGCTCGCTTCCAGGTAAACTGGCCGACTGTTCGTCACGTGATGCCTCGATTTCCGAATTGTACATCGTTGAGGGTGACTCGGCGGGTGGTTCTGCGAAATCCGGACGCGATCGTCATTTCCAAGCGATCTTACCGATTCGCGGTAAAATCTTGAACGTTGAGAAAGCACGTCTTGATAAGATTCTCGGAAGCAATGAGATTCGGACGATCATCACGGCACTCGGAACAAGCATCGGTTCTGAGTTCAATATCGAAAAAGCACGCTATCACAAAGTCATCATCATGACCGATGCCGATGTCGATGGTGCCCACATCCGGACACTCTTGTTGACGTTCTTCTACCGTTACATGCGTCCGCTTGTCGAGCATGGGTATGTCTATATCGCTCAGCCACCGCTATACGGGATCAAACAAGGGAAGAACATCACGTACGTGCATAACGAACGTGAATTGACAGAGGCGCTTGCAGCGCTTCCTGAAAACGCACGGTACGACATTCAGCGCTACAAAGGTCTTGGGGAGATGGATCCAGAGCAACTTTGGGAAACTACGATGGATCCAAGTGGTCGTCAAATGTTGCGTGTCGAGCTTCAAGATGCAATCGAAGCAGATGAAGTCTTTGATATCTTGATGGGAGATCAAGTCGAACCACGACGCGACTTCATTCAATCACACGCACATTACGTCAAGAACCTGGATATTTAACGCTGAACAGAGAGGGTGGCCAGAAGCATGTCCGAACAAAATCACGGAATCATCAAGGATATTAATATCAGTCAAGAGATGCGTACGTCCTTCATGGACTACGCGATGAGCGTCATCGTCGCACGTGCTCTTCCGGACGTACGGGACGGCTTAAAACCCGGACACCGCCGGATTCTCTATGCGATGAACGACCTCGGTATTCGTGCCGATAAACCACATAAAAAGTCTGCCCGTATCGTCGGGGAAGTCATCGGTAAGTATCACCCGCACGGGGATTCTGCCGTCTATGACACGATGGTCCGCATGGCGCAAGACTTCAGCTACCGTTACGAACTCGTCGATGGACACGGAAACTTCGGGTCTGTCGATGGGGACTCGGCGGCTGCAATGCGATATACGGAAGCTCGTATGTCAAAAATCGCGATGGAGATCGTTCGCGATATCAACAAAAACACAGTCGATTTCAAAGATAACTACGATGGTTCGGAACGCGAACCGGAAGTCTTACCGTCACGCTTCCCGAACTTACTCGTCAACGGTTCGAGCGGGATTGCGGTCGGAATGGCAACGAACATTCCACCACATCAGCTTGGCGAAGTCATCGATGGTGTCTTAGCCTTGTCGCACGACCCAGAAATCACGATCCAAGAACTGATGCAGCACATTCCGGGACCTGATTTCCCGACAGCTGGTGAAATTCTTGGTCGTAGCGGGATTCGTCGCGCTTATGAGACAGGACGTGGCTCAATCATCGTCCGTGCGAAAGCTGAAATCGAACAGACGAAAAAAGACCGGGAACGGATCATCGTGACGGAGCTGCCTTATCAGGTCAATAAAGCCCGCCTCGTTGAAAAGATTGCCGATCTCGTTCGCGAGAAAAAGATCGAAGGTATCACCGATTTACGAGATGAGTCAGATCGCCGCGGTATGCGCATCGTCATGGAAATCCGTCGTGACGCAAATGCGAGCGTCATCTTAAATAACTTGTATAAGCAGACGTCGATGCAAACGACGTTTGGTGTCAATATGCTAGCGATCGTCGGCGGACGTCCGAAAACATTGACGCTCAAGGAAATGCTTTATCATTACCTCGAGCATCAAAAAGAAATCGTGCGTCGTCGGACACAGTTCGATCTCGAAAAAGCAGAAGCACGTGAACACTTACTCGCTGGTCTACGGATTGCACTCGATCATTTGGATGAAGTCATTCAAATCATCCGCGGGAACCGGACAGCGGACGCAGCGCGTGAACAGTTGATGGAGCATTTTGCGTTATCCGAGAAACAATCACAAGCGATTCTTGATATGCGCTTGCAACGCCTGACAGGTCTTGAGCGGGAGAAAATTGAAGCAGAGTATGACGAAATCATGCAATTGATCGCGGAACTGAACCGCATCCTTGCGAGTGAGGAAGTCTTGCTTGATTTGATCCGGACAGAACTTGAGGAGTTGAAAGAACGTTTCAACGACGAACGTCGGACGGAAATCCGCATGGACCACATCGAATTCGAAGACGAAGATTTGATTCCGGAACAGGATATCATCATCACGTTGACAAGCAGTGGCTACATCAAACGGATGACGACGGATTCGTACCGGACACAACGTCGCGGCGGACGTGGGGTTCAGGGAATCGGAACGAATGACGAGGATTACGTCACGCGTCTCTTATCTTGTTCGACTCATGATACGATCCTATTCTTTACGAACCGCGGAAAAGTCTACCGGATTCGTGGATATGAAGTACCGGAGATGAGCCGGACATCAAAAGGTGTACCGATCATCAACCTCATCCAAATCGAACGCGACGAAAAGGTCGAGACGATGATTCCAGTCAACTTCAAACGTTATCTCGAGGAGCAACAAGCAACTGAAGCACCTGTCGAGGTGATTGAGGGAGAGATTGAAGAGACGGAAGAAACGCTCGAAATGGAAGAAGTCGTTCAAGATGAGCAAAAATCATTGATCTTCATGACACGTAAAGGACGCGTCAAACGTTCACCGTTGTCTGCGTACGCACGGATCAACAAAAACGGTTTGATCGCGATTCGATTGTTTGAAGACGACGAGTTGACATCGGTTCGTCTCGCATCGACGGACGATGAAGTCTTTGCTGTTTCAACAAGTGGGAAAGCGATTCGTTTCCCAATCACGAATGTCCGCTCGATGGGACGTGGCGCTCGTGGTGTCAAAGCGATGACGTTACGTCCAGACGATTTCGTCGTCGGGATGGAACTTGCACGTGATGCCCAAGATGTTCTTGTCATTACGGAAAAAGGATTCGGTAAACGGACACCGATGACCGAGTTTCGTAGCCAGTCTCGTGGTGGTAAAGGATTGATCGCGAGTAAGGTGACGGAACGTGTCGGTCAAATCGTTGCCATGCGAATCGTTGATGTCGACGATGACATCATGATCATGACAGAGAGCGGGATCGTCATTCGGACAGACTCGCAATACATCTCACGTGTCGGCCGGAATACCCAAGGGGTGAAGGTCATTCGAATTGAAGAAGGTGACCGTGTTGCAACGGTTGCCAAACTGAAACGAGAAGAGACTGATGAAATGGAAGAAGACACTGACATCGTGTCTGAAGAGAATGTAGTCGAATCGGATGTTCCAGAAGAAGCGGAAGAGTAAGCAAGACGTCAGCAAGAAAGCAGCAGAGTGATATACTACTCTGCTGCTTTTATCTACATATATAGAAAGAAGAGAAAGGAACGAAGCGATATGCGAGTGGCAAGTGACCAATTACGCATCGGGGATCGTTTGACTGAATCCATCTATTTACATACGGATCATCCGATCGTAGAAGCAGGGAAAAAAATAGGAAGCGATGAGTTACGACGAATCCAGCGTTTTTTAATTAAGGAAGTCGTCATTGAAGATCGACCTGATTTCAGTAAAGATGAACAAGTGCAGACTGAAACAGTTGAAGCCCATGTGGAACATCCCTTTGAAGAATTTATTCGCTTTTACAATAAAGTCTTCATGTCATGGGAACAAGGAATGAAGCCGAATGTATACGAAGCCTTGAGTTGGGTCAAACAGTCCGTCCCAGAACGGATTACGAGACAAGATGTCTTACCATTCTTCCTAGAGCGGGGAACGGAAGCTTATACAGTGCGACATGCCATTTATCGAGGGGCAATTGCGCAAATGCTGGCGGAAGCAGTCGGAAAAGAACGGAAAATGATTCATGAGTTGTGGACCGCATCCTATTTTGCAGACTATGGACTAGCGCGAATCATGGAATGGCGTCACACGAAACGATATGAAGCGATGCAACAAGAAATTTTTCAACGTCACCCGGCTATGGCGTATCAAGTCTTGCAAAAGGAGACGATCATCTCTGATACAGTAAATCGTTTAATTGTTCAACATCATGAACGTTTAGATGGAACAGGTTACCCTTTAAAGGTAAAAGGAGATAAGATCGCAGATCACACACGATTGTTCATCGTAGCGGATGTCTTTGCTGCAATGACGAGTTGGCGTCCGTATCGGGAAGCTTATACGCCGTTTGATGCCTATCGTCATTTGAAAGCAAGACCGATGCAATATTGCTCAAAGTATGTATTGTTGCTCGGACAATTACTTCTACCAATAGAAGTCGGTGATCGCGTGCTGATGAGTAACGGAAAGATTGCAACCATCACGCGAAAGAATCCAGTCTTTGATCGACCTGTCATTTCTTATGAAGAACAAGGACGGATGACGATCATTGATTTAATGGAAGAACGACAACATAGTATTATTCAGTTGATGGATTAATAGGGAATAAACAGCCTCTTGAGCCGGAATCGCAAGGTTCAAGAGGCTTGTTCATGATTTTAAAAACAATTTTAAAATAAGTGTTGCACAATAATAAAACGCATGATATATTATTACATGTCCTTAACAACGACAAGCGCTTGAAACAAACGAGAAAAACAATTTCAAAAAAAGTTGTTGACTTCTTGTTTCAGACTTGGTATTCTAATTGAGTCGCCAAAACAGGCGCGGACGAACTTTGAAAACTGAACGATGAGGCAAAAATCGTATTCTACGGAATACAAAAACGAATGAAGCGCAAGCTTCGTCAATCGTGACT
>NZ_JACSNH010000023.1:0-247 GCF_018619045.1 Exiguobacterium sp. s161 | reverse complement strand
TCACAGGGGGAAGCCCCCAACTACTTTCGGCGTTCAAGTGCTTAACTTCCGTGTTCGGCATGGGAACGGGTGTGACCACTTGGCTATCGCCACCAGACATTTATTATCTTAACATTATGTTCGCATAACGTCAAGACTTTTTTTCATTTTTTTTGAAAGGCTCGCGCCCTCAAAACTGAAGTCATCAACAATGCATCTGCTAGAACAAGGCCTCGACCGATTAGTATCACTCAGCTCCACATGTCGC
>NZ_JACSNH010000022.1:0-265 GCF_018619045.1 Exiguobacterium sp. s161 | reverse complement strand
CGCGTCCTTCATCGGCTCCTAGTGCCAAGGCATCCACCGTACGCCCTTCATACCTTGATCTAGCGTTGGTATTCTAAGAACACACGTCTAATGACATGGTTAATTAAAAGTTTGATGTCTTGTTGATGTCTTCAGTTTTCAAGGTGCGAGTGTCTCTATCGAGACTGAGAGACGAGCTCTCAAAACTGAACGATGGGCATGTCCCGTAAGGGACGTTTTCCTTAGAAAGGAGGTGATCCAGCCGCACCTTCCGATACGGCTACCT
>NZ_JACSNH010000021.1:0-376 GCF_018619045.1 Exiguobacterium sp. s161 | reverse complement strand
AGGTAGCCGTATCGGAAGGTGCGGCTGGATCACCTCCTTTCTAAGGAAAACGTCCCTTACGGGACATGCCCATCGTTCAGTTTTGAGAGTCTAATTCTCTCTAGTCATGGAATGGGCCTATAGCTCAGCCGGTTAGAGCGCACGCCTGATAAGCGTGAGGTCGGTGGTTCGAGTCCACTTAGGCCCACCATTTCCATTATAATTCAATTCCAATCCTGGGGCCTTAGCTCAGCTGGGAGAGCGCCTGCCTTGCACGCAGGAGGTCAGCGGTTCGATCCCGCTAGGCTCCATTTGTCTTGTCCTTTGGATAAGGCACTCGCACCTTGAAAACTGAAGACATCAACAAGACATCAAACTTTTAATTAACCATGTCATT